>UQKB01000046.1 GCA_900541565.1 uncultured Oscillospiraceae bacterium | reverse complement strand
TTTCTATTCGCTATCTTTTTTTCTTATTTGTCACACATCATTGTAACTCCTACAGCTTCTAAATAAAGTATGGAAAAAAACGGTTGCTTTTCAAAATGAGTTGTGTTATAATATTTAGGCATTACGCACGCCGGGGTTGCGCCGGACAGGTGCTGCCTTTAAAAGGCGGTTGTTCCGGTATGGACACGGCGGAGGACACAACCTAAGGAGGAAAATGAAAATGGCAGTAGTATCTATGAAACAGCTTCTGGAGGCCGGCGTACATTTTGGTCATCAGACAAGAAGATGGAATCCCAAAATGGCGGAGTATATCTTCACAGAGCGCAACGGTATTTATATTATTGATTTGCAGAAAACCGTTAAAAAGCTTGAAGAGGCATATGCTTTTGTTCGTGACCTTTCTGTAGAAGGCAAAAGTGTTCTGTTTGTCGGGACAAAAAAGCAGGCGCAGGATTCCGTAAAGGAAGAAGCTGAGCGCGCAGGCGCGTATTATGTCAACGCACGCTGGCTTGGCGGCATGCTGACAAACTTTACAACAATTAAAAGAAGAATTGACCGCTTAAAGCAGCTTCGGGCTATGGAAGAAGACGGAACGTTTGATCTGCTTCCTAAAAAAGAGGTCATAAAGCTGAAGCTGGAAATTGAAAAGCTTGAAAAATTTCTGGGCGGCATCAAAGAAATGAAGCAGGCGCCGGGTGCGCTCTTTATTGTTGATCCCCGCAAGGAAAGAATTGCGGTAGCCGAGGCAAAAAAGCTTGGGATTCCGATCGTCGCAATTGTCGACACAAACTGTGACCCGGATGAGATCGACTATGTTATTCCCGGAAACGACGATGCCATTCGCGCCGTTAAGCTGATCGCAGGGACAATGGCCAATGCGATTATTGAAGGACATGAGGGCCAGATGGGCGCCGCGGCAAAAGAGGCAGAAGAAGACGCAGACAATCAGACGGCGGAAGAACCGCAGCAGGAGTCTGCTGAATAAATCAAGATTTTTGCGGGCAGGTCTTGTGCCTGCCCGATCTATGTTTATGTTACGGAATAAATACAGGAGGATGATAAAAATGGCTTTTACAGCACAGGACGTTAAGGCTTTAAGAGAAAAAACAGGCTGCGGTATGATGGATTGCAAAAAGGCGCTTACCCAGTCCAATGGCGATATGGATGCAGCAATTGACTTTTTAAGGGAGCAGGGGCTTGCAAAGCAGGAAAAGAAAAGCGGCAGAATTGCGGCAGAGGGTGTTGCATTTGCCTGCACCAACGATGAGGGTACCGTCGGCGTGGTGATTGAAGTCAATGCAGAAACAGACTTTGTTGCCAAAAACGCAGATTTTCAGGCGTTTGTAAAAACCTGCGCCATGACGGTTATGGAACAAAACCCCGCCGATGTGGAAGCGCTTGCGGCGTGCAAGGCCTCCGGCAGTGATATGACAATTGCAGAACTTTTGCAGGAAAAAGTGCTTACCATTGGTGAAAATATTAAGATCCGCCGTTTTGAACGCTATGAAGGGGTCGTTACAACGTATATCCATGCGGCCGGCAGAATTGGCGTTATGGTACGCTTTAACACAGACCTTGCCGGTAATGACGCATTTCAGGCTTATGCAAAGGATATTGCCATGCAGGTTGCAGCGGCAAATCCATCTTACCTGAATAAAGAAAGCGTTCCGGCAGATGTAATTGAGCATGAAAAGAAGATCCTGACAGAACAGGTAATCAACGAAGGAAAGCCCGCGCAAATTGCAGACAAAATTGTTATGGGCAAAATTGGGAAATTTTATAAAGAAAATTGCCTTGTAGACCAGGCATTTGTTAAAGAGCCCGACCTGAGTGTCGCAAAATATACGGAAAATACTGCAAAAGAACTGGGCGGCTCTATTGCAATCGAAGCGTTTGTACGCTATGAAAAGGGCGAAGGCCTTGAAAAGCGGCAGGACAATTTTGCAGAAGAAGTTGCAGGCATGGTAAAATAAGCATAAAAAAGCTGCGGCGGTTTTTACAAACCGCCGCTTTTTTCTGTATAAGGAAAACCCCGCCATAGTGGCGGGGTTGGAAAGAGCTTAA
>UQKB01000045.1 GCA_900541565.1 uncultured Oscillospiraceae bacterium | reverse complement strand
CCAGCTGCTTATGCTGCCGCGCCTTGTGAAAATTCAGCCCAGACAGGCAATGGGTTCATTTTGAAGCTAAGGAGGTTCTGTAATGAATACAATTTGTATGACATCTGTCACTAAGCAATACGGCCATCAGGTGACGGCCTTAAAAGATGTAGACCTTACGGTACACGCCGGAAAATTTATTGTCGTAATGGGACAGTCCGGATCTGGAAAAAGCACACTTTTGCAGATTGCAGGTCTGCTTGACGTACCAACTTCCGGCAGCGTTTCAATTAACGGAACAGATACGGCGCAAATGAAAAAAAATCAGCTTGCAGACGTACGTATGAAAACATTGGGTTTTGTTTTTCAGGCTTTTCATCTGAACGCACATTTAAAAGCGTATGAGAATGTTATGCTTCCTATGCTGATTAACAAAGCGTTTAAGCACAGGGCAAATATGGTAAAGCGCGCAAAAGAACTTCTTGCCATGATGGGGCTGACACAGCGCCAGGAGCATTACCCCGGTGAACTGTCCGGCGGGGAGCAGCAGAGGGTTGCTATAGCCAGGGCAATGGCCAACGAGCCGGATTTCATTCTTGCAGATGAGCCAACAGGAAATTTAGACAGCAAAAATGAACAGATAATTTTTCAGGAATTAAAAAAACTGTCCAAACAAGGCAAGGGTGTACTGGTCGTGTGCCACAACGACGCTGTGATCGAATATGCAGACGAATTATATATTATGAAAGACGGAAGAATTGAGGAAAAGAAAAATGAAGCTGTATAGCCTTTTTAGAATTGTTTGTGCCTCTGTCAGAGGTGCCATTGTAAAAAGCGCTTCTTTCTTTCTATTTATTGCGCTTGCATCGGCGCTTTTGTTGTCGGTAGTCGCCGTTATGGCACCGCTTTGGTACAACATGGAGTATAAAGTCAATAATCATGTGTACAACCGGGAGCTGACGGCAACCTTTACATCGTCCGATGCAGTGGAAGAAGGTCTTAAACAACTGGAAGACCTGGAGCATGTAACGGGTACATACCATAAGCCTGTGCCTATGTCTGTGCGGGAAACCTCCGGCCTTTTATATAGCGATTATGAAATGGACTATTTGCATAAAGGGTATACTCCCGTGATTACAGCAGGGAGAAGCTTTAAAAGCGGCGAAAAAAATGTTGCGCTTGTGCCGGAAAAAATTCAAGACTTTCAGCAACAGAATCAAAAAAGAAACGAAGTCAGCGGGAAAAGCCTTTTGGGGGAAGAGCTTATATTAGAAGACAGCTTTGGACTTAGCCATAGGCTCAGGGTCATAGGGGTTTATAATACAGCGGATCCAATCTTTAATGGAAGGCAGATCCTTATTCCAATAGACGAACTTTTGCATTATAACGGAAGGGCAAACGAAATTACCGAAAATCAGGCGTTTTCTTTAAAAGAAACACTACGGTATGGTGTATGCGTGGATTCCTATAAAAATGTGGAAGCGGTGCAGGAAGAAGCGATGGCTGTAACAGCTACATACCAGGAGGATCAGCTCAATTTTGATATAGATACCTTTAACACGGCCTTGGCAGTTTTGCTGGCCATTGCGGTTATGTTTATTGTCATGGTTATTGCGGGCGTTTGGCTGTTTGTTTTAAGCTGCTTAAAAAGCAGAACGGAAGAGCTTGCATTGTACAGAGCGTTGGGCTACAGAACAAAACATCTGTACGGCATTCTTTTTGCGGAATACGGCGTTATAAACCTTTGCTCCATTTTGTTGGGCACGGGTCTGGCGGCTCTGTTTAACGCGCTGGTGGTGAACCCCTATCTGGATGAGCTGGTAGGGAACACCATTATGGAAATGCATGCGCAGGTGCATTTTGCATCTTTTGCCGCAACCCTTTTGGTGTTTACTTTGATTGTAGGATTGGTTTGTCTGCATGCGGCAAAAAAATCAAATCAGATCGAACTAATTGTTCTTTTGCGGGCCAGCGGATAAGCATGTTTTCAATTGTGGGGATGCCAGACTGTGCCCGCAAGAAAAAACAACTGGAAAATACTTGACAATGGTTTGGGATTATCGTATAATAATTCTCAGTCAGCCAAAAAATCTTCAGATTCCTGCCATATTTGCCGGCGCAGCGTTGAAAGCCGCTTTTGTCAGAAATCTATCAGGCTTACTATACCGGATATGCACCATTAGCTCAGTTGGTAGAGCACCTGACTCTTAATCAGGGTGTCCCGG
>UQKB01000044.1 GCA_900541565.1 uncultured Oscillospiraceae bacterium | reverse complement strand
TTGTATAAAGCGCCGGGTCCAGACCCTTTGCTTCATCAATCTTTGCCTGCAGGTAGGTGGTGACCAAATCCGCACCCTCCTGGATTGCCGCAAACGCATAGCCGTTTGTGTTCGCATAATCAAACGCATAACTGCCGGCTATGCCGTGGATTGTCAGCTGCTCCTTGGGGATGTTATTAAAAGCAGATGTTGAAATAGATGTTACTTTGTCATGTATAGTAATATCTGTTAAATTTTTGCAATCTTCAAAGGCCTGTGATTCTATTTTTTCCAAATTCTTGGGTAGCTCAATTTCCTGAATAGCCGTTTTTTTAAAAGCAAGCATTTGAATTAAAACGAGCAGGCTCCCTTCCGGAAAACTGATCGTCTCTAAAGATTCGCAATTTTGAAACATATACATGTCTAATGATGTAACATTTTTAGGGACTGTAATAGACTGCAGCGCCGTGCAGTCACGGAACATACTCGCGGTAGAATCAATTACTACATCTTCCGGAAATGTAACAGATATTAAATTTTCGCATCCTCTAAAAAGACCTGCTCCTATAATATTTTTTACACTGTTTGGTATGACTAAATTGGTTATATTGTTTGCAGAAGGATTTGCAGAGGGACGAAAAGCCTGTCTTCCAATGGCCACAACCGGTTTGCCGTCAATTTCCGCCGGTATTACCACTTCGCCGCCCGCGCCCGTATATCCTGTAATGGTTATTTCTTCGTTTACTTCCTCATAAACCAGGCCGTCCGCCGTTTCTGCTGCGGCCGCTGCAGGCACAAGCATGCACAACAAGCCTAGCAACAGCGAAAAAACCAATGTAAGACTTACATAGCGCTTACTCCTTTTACTCCACATCACGGCTGAGAAAGTTTTTTCTTTTTTCATTTAAACCTCTCCTTATTATATTTTCATGATTTTTTATTTTTCATCCAATTCTGGTACATGCTGAACATCCTTGCATACAACTCCCTCTTTTAATTTTGTGAAAAATAATCACATATTTGTCATACGTAAAGCTTCCAAATCTCGGCGGATTATGCAGTATCGCTTCCAAAGCGCTCGCTCTGCCAGCGCATATACGCGGCTTCCATAAGCTCTATAATCGCCGCATGCATCTGCGCTTCGGTGTACCCTTTGGGGAAAAAGCCCTGGATCTCCTCCACTTTAAAACGGAGCATCCCACTTTGCGCTCCCTTTTCCCTGTGCAAAATTGCAAAGATCGCGTCCTTTGTCAGCTCACCTTTCCGTGCAAGCTTTTTCATCTGCTGCGCCTGCGAAAGAAAAAGCCTGCAGTCTTCGCTCAAAATAACCTCCAGCAAGTCCCGTTGCTCCTGCTCCCGCAGATAAGAAATCTCTACACCGGACAAAAACGCAATGCGCTTTTTGTCCACCAAATCGAGCAGTTCCGGGATAAGATACGTCAGCCGGATATACCGGAACACCTGGTCGCGGCTCTCGCGAAAAAACCGCCCGATCTCCGCGGCCGTGTCGGACCTTGTCGCAACCTGCGACGAAGTTAAATCCGTCCGCCGCCCCTTCCGGCGCATCGCCTCAAACTTCATCCTATAGGCAAACGCCTTCTCGCTGAACAAAATATGCTCCCGGTGGAGGTTGCTGTCCACAAGCGCAATAGCGGCGTCGTCCCGGTCAAGCGCGCAGACGATCGCCGGCACCGTTTGCAGCCCCGCCCTCCTCGCGGCATGCATTCGCCTGTGGCCGGATATCACCTCATATTTCCCCGGAGCGCTTTCGCTTGGGCGAACAAGCAGCGGGGAAAGCACGCCCTGCTTTCGAATACTTGCGCAGAGCTCGTCCATATCCTTGTTGTCCAAAACCTTGTAGGGGTGGCCCGCAAAGGGGCACAGCCTGTCAAGCGCAATCGCTTCTGCTGCCATCTGGTTTTCTGGCTCAGCCATCGTGTGTCCCCCCTTTCTGTCGCTGTGATTCGTCTGCTTAAATCGCATGCACCTCCTTCCCCTGTCTTGTGGTTGTCCGACGTTTTTATCATATACATTCCCAAAAAAAAGTCCAGTCTTTTGTGAAAACTGGTCGTTTTTCTGTGATAATTTGTCATTTTTTGTCGAAACAGGTGCCGCAAAAGCCCCCGTTTTTCTCTATAAAAGGGTTGCCGCCGGCCCCATGGAGAAAGGCCGGCGGCACTGGAACAATGGTAAAAGTCATGAAAAAACTTAGGAGTAATCAAAAATAAATACATAAAAAAGAAAGGTAAATGAACAAAACAAAAAACATAGAATTACAACATGATGAAGAATTCCTCTGTCAACCGCCCGGAACGGGCGGTTGACAGAGCGTTGGAGTCTTAGGCGCTTACGCCTCTGTATAAACGTC
>UQKB01000043.1 GCA_900541565.1 uncultured Oscillospiraceae bacterium | reverse complement strand
AAACACGTCCTTTTTTCTTTCCCTAATCTGTAACACTTCATTGACAAACCTACAACCCAAAAATAAAAAAACAAAAAATAGCCTTGCAAAATACAGCGCAATATGATAAGATAATATCCGTTATTCCACTAAGGGGGTATAGCTCAGCTGGGAGAGCGCTTGAATGGCATTCAAGAGGTCAGCGGTTCGATCCCGCTTATCTCCACCAGAAAAAGTCCTTAAAAACGGTTAAAACAAGCCGTTTTTAAGGACTTTTTCTATATTTTGCTTTACTTTTTACAATGTTTGCCTGCTTTAAACTATTTAATTTTTACTTTTTCATCATTTACATAAATTTCCATCTCTTCAGGAATTCCTCCATCCAAAACCATATATGCGCCTAAAACGCGCAGGCCGTTTGTTCTTCCCGCTTTATTGCTGCCATTTTCTTTCCTTGTTCCGGTTGATGCATTCTTCTCTGCGCAGTATAAATAAAAATGCAAAAAAAAGCAGATCTTTTGCGTAAGATGTCGTTTTTTACATAAAATGTAGTTCCTATTTTTTATTTTAACTGGAAACCTTAGAAGGTATAGTTCATATAGGCTTCTTTCAGTTTTGGATAAATATTGCGTGAGATCGGAATATGTCTTCCGTCGGTCATCATAAGCTCCGTGGCTGTCAGACCGTTTACATATTCCAGGTTTACAATATACGCCCTATGCGGAAGAAAAAAGCACGGATATTCGCGCAGCTGTTCATACAAAGACGACAAGGTAACAGAGGTTTCGATCGTCGTCCCGTCGGAAAGGGTGCAAATACGGCTGTGATTGAAGCTTTCCACCGTAACTATCTCCTGAATATGCACCTTGCGGACGCCCTTCCCGTTTTTCAACAGTATGGCGGGGTTTTCCCTGGGCGCCAGATTGCGGATGCAACCCAGCACCTCCTGCTCAAAATCCGCTTTTTTTACCGGCTTGATCAAATATCCCGAGGCCTTTACCCCAAAGGCCTCCACCGCATATTCCCGTGAAGCAGTCAGAAACAGGATCTCTGCCGTTTCCCCACGCTCCCGCACCTTGCGGGCAATGTCGATACCGCTTAGATGCGGCATGATGATGTCCAACAGATACAAATCATACCCGCCGTGCTCGCTGATTGCCTGCAAGAGGTCATATGGTGACGTAAACGCCTCTGTTTTTAGGGGAATTTCCGTATGCTCTCTGGAAAAGTATTCGGCGTATTCCTGCAGCTTCTTTATATCTTCAAGCCTGTCATCACAAATACCAATTCGAATCAAAGGGTTCACCTCGCTCTTTACAAAGCCTCAGCCAAGGATGGACAGCTGCTGTAAAATTTCTTTCAGTATGTCGGTCGGGAGAACAAATTCCGGCATTCCCATACTGCCCGGCGCAACTTCATATTCATCAAATACAATTACCAGCTGGTTTTGATCGTTGATATAGAAATTTTGATCGGCATCAATCTCTTTGAAGCACTCCTCCTCCGACCAGATGCCGCCCGGGATGAAATAATCCGCTTCACCGGCCTCCACTTGTTGCTTCATTTGGCGCAGAATTTCCGCACTGATAACGCCTACATAATCACTGTTCGGTTGGAACAAGGCACCTAGCTCCAGTACTTTGCCGGTTTGTTTATCCAGTGTAAAGCTACGGCTGTACTGGCCGGACCCTCCAACATTTATTGTGGTTTCAAACCGAACGGAAAGCAGCATATCGTCATTGCGCAGAACCTGATAGGTCGTGTCCAGCCCCACATACCCTTCATACTTTCGGGCAACATACCACAAAAATTTCTCCCGCATTTGCGAAATGTATTCTTCCATCTGCTGGTTTAAATCCTCGACACCGTCAGAGATATCCAAAGGCGGGGAGGTCGGTTCCGTGGGCGTTGTCGGTAAGGCCGGCAGGGTAGGCTCTGCCGGCGTGTCCGGTTGCGATTCGGCTGGTGACTGGCTTGTCTGGGATTCTCCCGCCGAAGGGCGCGACGGCGTTGCACTGCTTTCCATGGAAATGGTTCCGGAAAGCAAAGCCGGTTCAGAAGCCGTTTCGTTGGCGGAAGAAACCGATCCGCTAGCGGAAGCCGCTGATTCTGTAAGCTCCGGCTGGCTGGGTGTGGTCTGCGGGCCGGTTGGGGTACTTTCCTCCGGCTGTTCTTCTTTTGAATTGGTTAAGGGGTCCTCCGCTTCCAGCACGGGAAGGACGGCTTCAAAAGACGTATCTCCCCAATGAAAGCCGTAAGAACGCAGATCTGCCAGCCGCACCAGCATCCCCAGACCGGGCACTTGCGTTAGCACCTGTGCCATAACGGGCATACAGTTGACAAAAAGGAAAAAGGCAAGCATAGAAAGAAGCACCGAAGAAGCAACTTTTTTTGAAAAATTTCTGTTCCGCTTGTCTGCCGGTGCGTCAGGATTTTGCCGGTTGAACAATACTGCTTTAAACCGGAATTCTCCCTCTTTGCATTCGCAGTGAAACATCCCGTTATACTTTTTGGTCACCGCATCAATGCTTTTCAGTCCAATGCCATGCCCCTCTCGTTCGGGCACAATCGGAAATCCGTCGGCTTGGAAGGATAGCGGCACATTGCAGGGGTTCTCCACAGAAATGGTCAGTTTTCGACCATCCACCAATTCTGCCGCAACATGGATGTAACGTTTATCTTCTTCATAGACTTTTTTGCAGGCGTTTACTGCGTTTTCCAAGGCGTTGGCCAGTACTACGCAAATATCCATTTCATCAAACGGAATGTCCCCCGGTAAATAAATTTTTGCCGTTACGGTACAGTGCGCTTCCTTTGCCTGGCCAATACAGGAGGCCAGCACGGCGTTAACAGTGGAATTTTCACAATAGGATTCCTTTTCGATCTCGGAAAGCTGTCCGTTCAGATTGCCGATATACTGGGCCATGCTCTCTGTATCACTTTGCTTGGCCAGGCCCTCCAAAACCAGAAGATGATGACGCATATCGTGGCGGTATGTGCGTCCCATCTCCATTTTTTTGCATACGTCCTCGTATTCCCGGCGCTGCATTTGCAGCTGGATGGACACCGCCTTTTCGGACTCCTTCATCCGGGCCATGGCCGCCGACGACGTCAGTACCCGGATGAGCACCGGGAATATGGAAAAGGCAGTTAAAAGCAGAAGAACCAATAAGGTGCCATCCGTCGTGCTGTTGCCGACATATGAAAACAGCAAAAAAACCATCAAAACCGGAAAGCTGAGCAGTAGCCAATTGGTTTGGTTTTCTAATACATATGTCCGAAACGGCTTGCGAAGAAGCCGAAAAACAAGAAATACCAGCAGCCCCGCCATCAGTAAATTGCAGACCCAGGTCGAAAAACTCGTCAGCTGCCCGAAATACTGCATGAGGATTTTCCACAAAATTTTCAGAACAAAGTAAGCAATGGTGGCTATTGTCCAGATGGCCATCGTCTGAAAAAAGCCGGAACGCGAAAGAATATGCAGGCAAATGACAGCCGGCAGGTAAGCAGTCAGCGGCAGCATGGTGAGCACCAGCGTGTTATCCTGCCCGGCAAGCAGCAGCGCTGCTTGCAACAGAACAATACCAACCAACGTGCCGCCAGCAGCCAGCAGACTGGCTGTTTTTGAAAACCGGCGCTCCATCAGCCCTGAGCAGATAAGTACATATGTAAGAAAAAAAATCCCTTCCCACAGAAATTTTTCCCATTCAGGCGAAAACAGCATACTTGTCTTCACTTCCCTTATTAAAAAACGTGAATCTGTAGCCTATGAGCTATCAGCTCAATTTTTATTGATTATTGTCTAATTATTTTATCACATTGCCGTATGTATTTCAACGTGTTGACAATTTCCAGATTATTGTACTTCCAATTTATAAAACCTCAATGGGCTGCTTGCGGAATAATAGGGTTAAATGTTCCTATTCCAGGAATATATAAATTAGTTATACACGCAACGAGAGATATTGCTATTAACATATAAAAAAATAAATTTAAAAAATAATAAACAATTTTTGTTCTGTATTTTATTTTTATACTTATATATTTTATTAGAATAGCAACTAATGTAGCTGCTATTATCCCACCAATAGAGATAAATGTGTTTGTGGCTTCCATGGAAAAACAC
>UQKB01000042.1 GCA_900541565.1 uncultured Oscillospiraceae bacterium | reverse complement strand
TCATTGGAAGCATAGATGCTGACGGGAAGGCCGCACAGCAAAAGCGCCAGGCAGACAGAGAGACATTTTTTCATGACTGTATGTTTCCGCATGCTCCTCAAACCCTTTCCATTTCTTTATTTTTTGACTTAAAACCTTTTACTGTCCTGCTTTAAGCTACCTTTGCCACGTACTTTTGCAAAGCTAAAACGTCTTTTAAGGTAGTCTCTCCATCTCCGTCATAATCGCACAGCCTTGCATACGGGTCAAACGGCCCGATAGAACCATCTATTTCATTGGCTATAACCTTTTGTACCATTAAAACATCACTTACATTGACAACACCGTCTGTATTTGCATCCCCCGCAAGGTATGCGTTGAATGTTCCGCTGTTTACTACATGGTCTATGTCTATCTCCCCTGCTTCATAAGCTTCTTTCAGCGTTAAAACCGTCCCGTCCTTTTCTGCATACAGGCCAAGGTCATAAGGTACATAGCAATTCATAGAAAAAAAGATATACCCCCCTATGTCTTGCGATGTTGAACCGGGGACAACAAGGCCACTACTACCCCAAAATATGATCCAATCATTAGAATAGCATTTAATTTTGACTTGATCTCCAGCGGACGTTAAATGTCCAACATCTACAGAATCCAGATAATTACTAAATGTCTGCAGCAGCGCGGCTTCATCGGGCTGCTGCGCCTGCGCGCTTGCCGGCAGCATAAACATGCTGCACAGCAGCAGACAGGTCAACAGAAAACACACCAGCTTCTTCATCATGATTTCCTCCTTAAAGAAAAACCTTTTACTGTCTTGCTTTAAGCCACCTTTGCCACACATTTTTGCATTGCCAGAACATCCTGCACATTGATCACCTGATCCCCCGTATAATCACAAAGGTTAAATCTGGCGTAATACGGTTCCATATCTATCCTTTTGGCCGCGACCTTTTGTACGGTTAATACATCCTCCACTGTTATTTCCCCGTCCATATTTGTATCGCCAGGCAAATAGGTTTGTGTATAAGAGGCAATAGAATCTATATCAATCTCCCCTGTTTCATAGGCTTCTTTTAACGTTAAAACCGTCCCGTCTTTTTCTGCAAACAGGCCAATTTGATAAGGCTCATACCAATTATTAGAATAAAAAACATACTTACCAATTCTGTCCGAAGTAGGCATTGGCATTTCAAACCCAGGATGTCCAAAGAAAACCGTCCAGCCGTTTGATTGTGTAATGGGTTCCACAGACACTAGCTCTTCCCAATCTTTATACTCTACTTTGTTTTCATCCAGATATGCTTTAAACGCCTGCAACAGCGCGGCTTCGTCAGATAACCTTGCATTGATATAGGGAGAATCCGTTTGTGCTATAGCATCTATATCAATTTCCCCTGCTTCATAGGCTTCTTTTAGTGTAAGCACAACTCCGTCTTTTTCTGCAAACAGGCCAATTTGATAAGGCTCATACCAATTATCAGAATAAAAAACATAGTTACCAATTCTGTCTGAGGTAGGCATTGGCATTATTGGCCCGTAAAAGCCTAAAAAAACAGCCCAATCCCCTGAGTAAGTTAGAAAATCAGCAACAACTGTCTCTACTTCTGGCATAGATGGATCCATATACTTTATCCCTTGCGCGTCTAAATACCCCTTAAACGCCTGCAGCAGCGCGGCTTCGTCAGGCTGTTGCTCCTGTGCGCTTGCCGGCAGCAGGAACGTACTGCAAAGCAGTACAATGGCTATGATTACACAAACCAGCTTTTGTTTTTTCATGTTTTTCTTCCTCCAATCCAGTTTTTTACAGAAAGTTTCTTCTAAGCAATACATACCTTTTGTTTCTTGCTTTTGTTCTGCCCTGTTGTTTAAATGCGGTTTCACCTCCTTTATTCCAGTGCATTATTTTTATTTTTTAAAAAACAATCAATATATACAATTTTTTATTTTTTTACACTTATTTTATACCATATTTCCCCATATGCGTCAACGTATTTTTGATAGAAAGAACTTATAAAAATAAAATATATCCTATATATTTTTTCTTACGTTAAAGCACACAGCTATCTCTTCTTTTTTTCCATGTTTTTTGCTTTTATAAAAAACGCCCCGCTCCGGAATAAAAACCGAAGCGGGGCAATTTTCATTGCGCTTTCATCTTATTTTTATCGCTTAAGATTGCTGATAAACCATACGTATTACAACAAACCCATAATCAGCTTCTGCAGCAAAGTGGCATCTAGAATCGTGATCGTGCCGCTGTTGTCTAAATCCGCAAGATAAAGCTGGTCGTCGTTAAAAGTTACCAATTTCAGCGTATATTGCTGTATGAGCGTTGCGTCTGCCACAGTTAGGCTGCCGTCAAGATTGACATCCCCTTTTTGGTAGCCGACCCGCTCAAAATGCCACTGGAAATTTGTAGGCGCGCCATAGGTGGCCCATTGGAACGCTCCGTCTACAAGCTGCAGGTGTACATACTCAATTCCTCGCATCCCGTGTGTAATGGAATGCGCACCTGTGCTAGAAAACATGCTAAAATATACTAAATACTCTGTATCTTGATCAATTACTGCATTGTTGCCGCTTGCTGCCCTGGACAGGTTGCCCGGGTATGTTAGCGAGCGCGTTTTGATTGTTGTATAGCCATAGCTGTCGGTCTTACCTATAATCCACTGCTGGTTCCTGCCGCCGCTGAACGGAGCGCTTGTCACCTGCCCGGTGCTTTCGTTGACTGTGAGGTACTGGCCGTTGTTTTGATTGCGGATGTAGAAAAATCCGTCTATCGGTTCATCCTGTGGTGTTGTGGAAGCACTTTCGTTGTAGCGCATATTATCTGTGCTCCAAGCATAGGCGTATCTGACAGACTCGGTATTGGTACTATCTGCCTTATACAGGCGCAGCTTATATTGGGTTGACGTGCTGGAAAGCGGGATATACGCCATTTCTGTTGAGCTGTTTGCAAGCGCAGAGCTGCCGGCCAGAGTTTCGCCACGGTACACCTGCAAATTGATGTTGTGCTGTGTGCCGGCTGTGACATTGCTTACACTGGTATGGTCGCCCGACGCAGTATTATTGCGCAGCCATGCAACGCTTACATTCATGTTGGACGCACCATACGGGGGCTGGACAAAGTACCTTGCTTCTTCTGCGCCGGAAAATGTGCCATATCCATATTGCCCCTGCGAAATAATGCAGATGGCGTTCCATGCATCCACCGCGCCCGCGCCCTGGCGGTCTGTAATGCCCTGGGCCATGGTCTCTGCCGTTACACCTGCGGGGTTTTGCACCTTTCTTTGGCAGGAGGCCAGCAAAATGGCCTTGATAACATGCGGCTGGTAGGCAAGGGAGGGTTTGAATTCCAGCATTAAGGCAACAATGCCAGTGACAATGGGCGCTGATGTGCTGGTACCGCCGCCTAATACATTTGCAGGGGCAATAATATCTGGCTTATAGCATCCAGTACCATGGTAATAGCTGCTATAATTCATCATTTGATCATCCGCTTTATTTGTCGGCGTTTTTTTCTCATTATACGCTCCTACTGCTACAGAATTATAAGCCATCGCAGGAGATCTTACTTTTGTATTACTTAACGCTTCGTTTCCAGCCGAGCAAACAAGTAAAACATTATGCTGTTGTGCAACATGATCAAACCATTTATCATAATCCGAATACGACACATCTGCGGTAGTAGCCGGCCCTGTACTTGCATTAATGACTCTTACTCCGTTGTCAAGCAATGCCTCTACATTTGCAAAAGTAAAAATTTCGTTTGAACCTATCCCATTATATATTTGTGAATACCTCCCACTTGCCGCATATAAATCTATATCTGGCGCAAAACTGAACAAGGTTCTTGCTGTATTTACTGCGTGAGAACCCGGAGAGGGCTGCTGTCCCACAATAGTAATTTGGGAAAAATCATAATATTCACTTTCTTGAGGTACCGCCAACTCAAACATACCTACTTTTACGTTTTCTCCGGTCAAACCAATCGTTTCATATATTTTATCTACTCCTAAGGTTTCTTGTACAGATTGAATTTTTTCGACATCTTCTTCATCCGTACTATCTTCCAATATTTCGCCCACCTCATAGAAAGAAACTGCCTCTATATTTTGCTCTTGCGCAGCATATTGAATTTCTTGTTTGGTCATACAGGCTATAATTGCCGGCGCATACTGGCTTTCAAACAAAATATTGTCTGCATCTAAATTGACTTCTTCTATAATCTCGGCACTTTTTACGTTGTATTGTTCCCTTGCAACCTCGCGCCTTGTCATGATCAG
>UQKB01000041.1 GCA_900541565.1 uncultured Oscillospiraceae bacterium | reverse complement strand
TCAGCGTCAATACAACTATTTTCCTATACGTCCTTTAAATTGGCGCTCTCCTAAATACGTCCTTTTTTCTTTCCCTAATCTGTAACACTTCATTGACAAACCTACAAACGCAACGGGCAGAGGGATTGTCTGCCCGTTGTATTTTTTTGGTATAAATGTTATAATAAAATTTAAAACAGGCAAAAGGAGGGGTTGCGCAATGGATGTGCGGTTAGGCGATATACTGGAAATGAAAAAACCGCATCCATGTGGCAGCAAAACGTTTTCTGTGCTTCGTATAGGGATGGATTTTAAAATAAAATGCTGTGGCTGTGGGCATGAAATTATGCTGCCGCGCGCTAAGGCGGAAAAAAATATAAAAAAAATTGTTCGGCAGACGCGTTAGCGGTGTGTGTCAAACGGTGTAAAATAACAGAAAAGGTGGTTACATAGTGCTCGAGAAGCTTGCAGTATTTGAAAAACGTTTTGAAGAGCTTACGCGTAAGCTTTATGATGGTGCTGTTGCGGCAGACCCGGAAAGATATACACAGATTATGAAAGAGCTGCGGGAGCTTGAGCCGGTAGCTTTAAAATATAAGGAGTATAAAAATACGTTGGAGCAGCAGCAGCAGGCAAAGGAGCTGCTGCACGAGCCGGGTTTGGAAAAAGAACTTAAGGAAATGGCAGAGCAGGAGCTGGCTGAAGCAAAGGCGCAGGCAGACGCTTTGGAGGAGGAGCTTAAAATTTTGCTGCTGCCCAAAGACCCCAACGATGACAGAAACGTGATTATGGAAATACGCGGCGGCGCAGGCGGGGAAGAGGCGGCGCTGTTTTGCAGTGTGCTTTTTCGGATGTACAGCATGTATGCCGAAAAGCGTGGATGGAAAGCAGAGCTTGTCAATGCAAACCAGACGGAACTGGGCGGCTATAAGGAGATTAGCTTTATACTAAGCGGTATAGGCGCGTATTCCCGCTTGAAATTTGAAAGCGGCGTGCACCGGGTGCAGCGTGTGCCTGAAACCGAGTCGCAGGGGCGGATCCACACGTCTACTGTAACGGTCGCGGTATTGCCGGAAGCGGAGGATGTAGAAATGGAAATTAACCCTGCGGACCTGCAGATTGATACCTTTCGCAGCAGCGGCGCGGGGGGGCAGCATATCAATAAGACAGAATCGGCCATCCGCATTACCCATATTCCCACCGGCGTTGTGGTTGAATGCCAGGATGAGCGCAGCCAATATAAAAACAAAGAGAAAGCGTTAAAAGTTTTAAAGGCGCGCCTTTTACAGGCAAAGCAGCAGCAGCAGGCGGACGCGGTGGCGCAGGAAAGAAAAGCGCAGGTCGGAACGGGCGACAGAAGTGAAAGGATCCGTACCTATAACTATCCGCAGGGAAGGGTTACGGATCACAGGATCGGCCTTACGCTGTATAAGCTTGACGACATTTTAAACGGCGCATTGGATGAAGTGATTGACCCGCTGATTGCAGCGTACCGGGCCAGGCAGCTAAAACAGGAAGCGCCGTAAAAACAGAACTTTCAGGGAAAGTTTACAAATTATCCTTTGATTTTTACCAAGGAATGACGTATGATGATAACACAATTGCTCAATGAAACACAAATTGAACAGGCCGCAGCGATCCTGCGCAGAGGCGGGCTGGTCGCCATGCCGACAGAAACGGTTTACGGTCTGGGGGCCGACGCGTTAAACGGCCAGGCTGTAGCCGGTATTTTCAAGGCGAAGGGAAGGCCAATGGACAATCCGCTGATTGTCCATGTTGCGGATGTGCAGACAGTGAAAAAGCTTACAAGCGCGTTCCCCGAAAAAGCGCAGATGCTTGCGGACGCCTTTTGGCCGGGGCCGCTTACCATGGTGCTTCCAAAGTCCGGCATTGTACCGGACCAGGTAAGCGCAGGGCTTGACACGGTAGGTGTGCGCTTTCCGTCCCACCCTGTGGCGCAGGCGTTGATTACATTGGCAAAAACGCCAATTGCCGCGCCCTCTGCCAATTTGTCGGGAAGTCCAAGCCCCACCACAGCCCAACATGTGTACCAGGATTTATACGGAAGGATTGACGCGGTTTTAGACGGCGGGGCATGTACGGTTGGGGTGGAATCGACCGTCCTTTCCCTGGCACAGGACCCGCCGCGCCTTTTGCGCCCGGGCGGCGTTACACTTGAGCAAATGGAAGCTGTAATTGGCAACATAGATGTAGACGCAGCGGTGCTGCACCGCCTGGCGCGTGGGCAGAAGGCTGCAAGCCCTGGTATGAAATACAGGCATTATGCGCCAAAGGCAAAGGTGCTGTTAATAAAAGCAGACGATCAAAAATATATTGATTATGTGAATGCGCATGCGCAAGCATACGCCGCTGCGCTCTGTTATGAGGAGGATATTCCAAGGCTTTCTGTAAAGGCATATCCGCTTGGGAAAAAGAACGACAGCCAGGCGCAGGCAAAACGGCTGTTTGCCCAGCTGCGGAAGATAGATGAAGACGGAATTACCGTTGTGTATGCTCGTTGCCCTGTTACACAGGGCATGGGAATGGCGGTATATAACCGGTTGATACGGGCGGCAGGATTTGAGGTGAAAACCCTTGCGTGATTTTGTGGTAATTGGGCTTACCGGCCCTACGGGATCAGGAAAAAGCACGTTTTCAGGATTTTTGCAAAAGCATGGCTGTGCTGTAATTGATGCAGACGCGCTTGCAAGACAGGCCACAGCGCCCAAAGCTGCCTGTGTGCAGCTGCTTGCCGGTGCGTTTGGGGAAGATATAAAAACGCCTGAAGGCGGCATAGACCGGGCCTTACTTGCAAGCAGGGCTTTTGCAGACAGAGAAAGCACAGCGCTGCTAAATGGGATTGTGCACCCATGGGTGTTTTTAGAAACGCTTGCGCAGATCAACCTGTACAGGCGGGAAAACAGGCGGCTGATTGTATTTGATGCGCCGGTTTTATTTGAAAGCAATGCAGATGCACTGTGCGATCTGGTCGTTTCCGTAATAGCACCCCAAGAAGTTCGGATCCAGAGAATCATGAACAGAGACAGCCTTACCAGGCAACAGGCATTACAGCGCCTTTCTGCGCAGCAGCCTGAAAGCTATTACCGCCGGCAATCGGATATTGTAATTGACGGCACGGAAGAATATACGCATTTAGAGCAGGCGGCTGTGCAGGTAGTGGCCCCTCTGCGGAAAAAACTGGGCGGTGTATATGGTTAGGAAAAAGAAAAAGACAGGGATGATCGTGCTGGCGGCGACGATCTTATTTGCAGTCATTGCAATAATGGTTGCTTTTTATGCATTTTTAAGCGCCAGTGATGATTTTGAAAAAGCGGCGTATCCTATCAAGTATCAGGATGAGGTCGAAGCGGCCGCTTGGGAATACGGTGTGGACCAGGCACTGATTTATGCGGTGATTCGGACTGAAAGCGGGTTTGACCCGAACGCAGGCTCCAGCGCAGGTGCGCTTGGGCTTATGCAGATCATCCCCGAAACATTTGAATGGCTGCAGACCTATTATAACGGGGAAGTTACCATGGAGACGGAAATGCTGTACGACCCGCAGGTCAATATAGAATATGGCACAATGTTTTTAAAATTCCTTTTGGAGCGGTATGAGCCGGAGGAAACTGCAGTAGCCGCATATAACGCCGGCTTTGGGGCGGTGGACCAATGGCTTGCCGACAGCGCGTATTCAGACGATGGGAAAAGCCTGACGAATATTCCTTACCCGGAAACGGCAGAGTATGTGGTAAAAGTGGAAAACGCCAAAGAAAAATATATACAGCTTTATCGATTATAACGGCATTGTAAACCGGTAAGAATAAAGCATGAAAGGATGGATAGGATATGGCAGAAGAAAAAACAAAAGCGGCACTTTTGAAGGAAGCGCTGTTTTTAGACAAAAAAAACGGCGTGTCTACGCTGGAACCTTCACAGATAAAAGCGGCAGACACCTTTTGTGAGCCTTATAAGACTTTTTTAGATCAGGCGAAAACAGAACGCGAAGCGGTGCAGACGGCAGTAGGCCTTGCAGAGCAGGCGGGCTTTACACGGTTTGACCCCGACAAAAAGTACAGCGCCGGCGACAGAATCTATACGGTGAACAGGAATAAGAATATTTTGCTTGCGGTCATCGGCACAGATGGGTGTAAAAACGGTGTGCGCCTTGCCATTGCGCATATAGATTCCCCCAGATTGGATTTAAAGCCCAACCCGCTGTATGAGGCAAACGACCTGGCTTTGTTTAAAACGCATTATTACGGCGGAATTAAAAAGTACCAGTGGACGGCGATCCCGCTTGCTTTACACGGCACGGTCGCTTTAAAAAACGGGGAAACGATCAGCGTTTGCTTGGGTGAAAAAGCGGAGGATCCATGCTTTTGCGTGACGGATCTGCTTCCGCATTTGGCACAGGAGCAGATGACCAAAACAATGGCAAAAAGCTTTACAGGCGAAGATTTAAACGTGCTCATTGGAAGCCGTCCGTTCAAAGGCGACAAGGAGTCTGAGCTTGTTAAGCTGAATGTGATGCGACTGCTCAATGAAAGCTATGGAATTACAGAGGCGGATTTTCTGTCTGCTGAACTGGAGCTTGTGCCGGCGTTTTCTGCAAGGGATATTGGCTTTGACAGGAGTATGATCGGCGGTTACGGCCATGACGACCGTGTGTGCGCATATCCTGCGCTGATGGCTGCGCTGCATTGTAAAACTCCGAAAAACACAGTTGTTACGGTGCTTGTGGACAAGGAAGAAACGGGAAGCGACGGCAATACAGGAATGCAAAGCGACTTTATGAAATATTTTATTTTTGACCTTGCAAAAAGTGAAGGGCAGGAGGGCTATCGGGTACTTTCCAAAAGCCGGTGCTTATCCGCGGACGTCAACGCGGCGTTTGACCCCACGTATGCAAGCGTATTTGAAGCCAATAATGCAAGCTATATCAATAACGGTGTGGTGATTACAAAATATACGGGGCACGGCGGAAAATATGGAACATCAGATGCCTCTGCAGAATTTATGGCGCAGATCCGGCAGATGCTTGACAAGGAGAAGATCCTGTGGCAAACGGGTGAGCTTGGCAAGGTAGACCTGGGCGGCGGCGGAACCATTGCAAAGTACGTTGCCAATTTGAACGTAGATGTAGTAGACCTGGGAGTTCCCGTGCTTTCGATGCATGCGCCGTTTGAAGTGGTTTCAAAAACGGATGTATATATGGCCTACAAGGCGTTTTCCGTATTTTTTAACGAATAGCCTTTCCATGGCCTTGTACAGAAATAAAGGAAAAGGAGCAGGTCTGTGGAGCGGAAGATTTATACGTTCCGGGCGGTAATTGAAAAAGTCCCCGATATAGACGGCGCTTATGTGTGTTTTCCCTTTGATGTAAAAGAGGAATTTGGAAAGGGGAGGGTCAAGGTACACGCCACATTTGACGGTGTGCCATATGATGGGAGCCTTGTCAGGATGAAAACGCCGGGGCACATTATCGGACTGCGAAAGGATATACGGCGTCAGATTGGAAAACAGCCGGGGGATACGGTAGAGGTGACCATACAGGAGCGTATATAAAAGGGCGTATGCAAAGCATACGCCCTTTTAGCTTGTTTGGTGAATTATACTATCAAGTGCAACAGTTTAGTGGAATAAAGGAGTTCATACAGA
>UQKB01000040.1 GCA_900541565.1 uncultured Oscillospiraceae bacterium | reverse complement strand
AGACCGTCTGGCCGGAAGTAAGTCCGGCCTTCTGCATGCACCATGCGCAGAACATGGCGCACCAGTCGGCGTTTTCAAAGCCCTGGTTTTCACAATGCATATATTCTGCATACCACTGCCCAAACTTGGTCCAGCCGTTGGAGCTTTCTTTATAGCCCAATTCTTTTTTTGCAAGGGCAATTACGGCTTCTCTTTGTGTTGCCATTGTTCCACTTCCTTTGTTATTCAGTTGCCTCTGTTTGCTGGTTGTCTGTCGTAGCGCTTTCTGTTTGCTCGGTATCTTCTGTCGTAGCGCTTTCTGTCTGCTCGGTATCTTCTGTTGTTGCGCTTTCTGTCTGCTCGGGATCTTCTGTCATTGTGCTTTCCGTCTGCTCATCCGTTGCAGGTGTCTGCGGTACATCCGTGTTTGCCAGCATGCCGGTAAGCTCTATGTACTGCTCCTGTGTGATCCTGCCTACAAGCAAAAACAGGTCGAGCATTGAAAACATGTTTTCATACGCATAGCGTCCCGCTTCGATCAGAATTTTGCAGTTTTTATATGTCATACTTTTTCACCTCCTTTACAGTGTTTTCATCCATGCTTCTATTTTTGCAGAAACGATCGCGTTTCCCTTTGCATTTAAGTGCACTCCGTCGCCGTGCTCCTGCCCGGTGGCTTTATAAAAATAGGTGTCGATCTGATCCTGCGTGTAGCATGGGATTGTGCTGCTGTTTTGCAAATCCAACACTGGGATGCTGTATTTACGGCATAATACGCGTATCTGCTCTGCAAACTGCCGGTATGGACTGTTCTGCGCAAGATGCGCTGTCGCTTTATACCCGATGATCATCCCAAGCTTTTTCCCGTGCCAGCGGCTCAAACATTGCAGCACAAACTTTTCGGCCTCGCCGCTGTAGGTGGTTGTGTCCGCCGTACTGGCGGTTACAGTATAATCAAATTCACTGACTGTGCCGACCGGCTTTTGCGGGCTTTCCCCATACATGCCGTTGGTATATGCCTGAATAATGACGTAATCGGCCTCGTCCGGTAAGCCCGCCTGATTGTCTGCTCCATCAAACCATTGCGCGCTTGCGCTGCCAAAGGTAGCCCCATATACGCCACAGTTGATGCAATGCATGGACAAATTACGCTTATAGATCCACGTTGGCCAGCCGCCGGCCGCATCGCCCGACCCTGCGGTTGTACTGTCGCCAAAAAATATGGCGGTTGTACCATACAGCGGGTCGTTTTCCTTTTTTGCAATGTGCGCGCCAATGTCGCCTACGCCGTTTAGCGTATAATAGGTTGGAAGGTCGTTTTGGAAATAGTTATTTTCTGCAAGCACCGCTGTGTCGAGCTGATTGTCATAGATCATCGTGCGCATATATACGGCGTTTTCCGGTACCTGCAGCGCCTGCGTATTTTCAGGCGTTGCCACGGTTTCGTTGTAGCCGCTGATGAAATCCTTGTTTTCATCGTAAAAGACCGGGATCGCTTTAAAATTCAGCCGGTATTTCTTTGTTGGGTCGACCGGGATAAAATCTGTCTCATTATGTTCCGATATGCCTGTGCCCGAGCTGTTGAGGGAGATGCCCTGGGTAATGGCTTTACGGTCGATTAGGTTGCCGCAGGGAGAGACCTGATATCCTTTGAGCAATGTAGCGTCAAGGACTGTATTCTCCAGGCGGTACAGGTTTGGAGAATTTGCTGCAAATATTTCCTTGAATTTTGCAAGCAGTGTACCCTTTGGCAGCCCGTACATGCGCTTGTCTGCGCCCACAAGCCCCAGTAGGATATAGTCGTAGTCCTCGTCTATGTCTGTAATGGTAAGCGGGTTTGTTGCGGAAACAGATGTGCGTGCATAGCCGTCCACAAATGTCCCGTCCGCCGTCCAGAACGTAACATAGGTGTTGCATGCAATTCTGTATATACGGTTTTCAAAATCAAAATATGTTTTATCGTATTTAATGGTTGGATAATTACCGTAAACCTTGTTGCCGTTTTGATCGTATATATAACCCAGGTAAGTATACTGGCTTTCATACAGCAGCTGCCCGTTCGGGTCAAATTGCATAAACGCACAGTTTTCCGGGATGATCTCCGGCAATGCCTGTACCCAGTCGGAATACTTTACAGAAGGGTATGGATCAAGGACCGCCGTGCGTTTCATCACGTATGTTTTCGCTGTAACAGAAGCATCATCCCCAATGTTTCCGCCAAACAAAAGGGTCAGCGTCTGTACAAAGCGGTACGGCATGCCGTCTGAAAGCTGCAAATTTTCAAGCTTATATATGCCCTGCGGCGCATCCTGCGGCATGCCGACAGCGCCATTTTGCGGTGGAATATGAAAAAAGATATAGTAACCTCTGGAATATACGGTTTCCTCGTCATTCAGATCAAATCCTGTCCCGGGGATAAAATGCAGCGGCAGTTTGTCCGCAAGGTCGATCTGCAGCTGTGCAATGTCGGCCGTATTGGTAACCACATCTTGCATTACATCAAGGACCAGTTCCGGCAAGGGCTGTACCCAGTCGGTAAACTTCACCGTTGGGTACGGGTCAAGGACCGCCGTGCGCTTCATCACGTATGTTTTTGTGGTAACAGAGGCATCATCCCCAACGCTGCCGCCAAACAAAAGGGTCAGCGTCTGTACAAAGCGGTACGGCATGCCGTCTGAAAGCTGCAAATTTTCAAGCTTATATATGCCCTGCGGCGCATCCTGCGGCATGCCGACAGCGCCATTTTGCGGTGGAATATGAAAAAAGATATAGTAACCTCTGGAATATACGGTTTCCTCGTCATTCAGATCAAATCCTGTCCCGGGGATAAAATGCAGCGGCGGCCTGTCTGCAAGGTCGGTTTGCAGCTGTGCAATGTCGGATGTGTTTTCTACAATACTGTCTACAGCGGTGTCAAGCCCCTGTGGCAGATACTCCGGCAGAACAGAAGGCTTATAAGCTTCCCATCCCGTATAGGTGGAGGCATGCTGGATCATCAGCGTATTGAAATAGCTTGAAGGGAATACAATGCGGATATAAGCGTTTTCTTCATTTGTACAGGTATAAGTAGCCGAAGCAGCTACATCTGCCCGGTAGCTCTTATCCGCCTTATATACGGCGGCCTTTACACTATTGACTGAAGAAGAGGAGCTTGAGGAAGTAAAAAAGTAAAGCGTCGTACCGGGTGTGAATGGAATATAATCTGTAAGCATATATCCGCCGCTATCATAAGGCGCGCCGTTTGCATCCAGAGTGGTATGAAGCAGCGCCTTGTCCGGATTAAACAGGTTTTTCCCTCTGGGCCCCATAAAATCGGCGCGCGTACCCTTTTCCATTTTGGAAAGGCGTGTAGAGAGCGCTTCTTCCGTGTCCATTGCGTCGTCCAAATCTGTGTTGATATCATCCACAGCGTCAGAAAATGCTTCCAGGCGGGCGTTTAAGCTGTCGTATTCTCCTCTTGCAACAATAACCTCCTGAATGCTGCCGGAGCTTTCTACAATTGTTTTTAAATTTTGCACCTCGTCCACTATGCTTAAGTAAGCGTCGTATTTGCCGCTGTTTTGCATAGCGCTTTCCAGATTCAGGCCCTCCTTTACATGGATTACGATTCCGACAAATTTTAAAACAGAGCCGTCGTTTTGGCTTACAGCCAAAACACAGTCAACACTTCCGGGCTCAAAGCAAATATCAGACGGAATCACCACGTCTACCGCGCCGTTTTCAGCGTCTGTTACAGAACCGTTTATGCGCACCGGATTTTTCTGCAAGGGGTGCTTGCAAATAAAAATGGCGCTTTTACCTGTCAGGTCCACAGGGGAGGAGCTGTCGGAGTCAAAAAGCACAAAAGAAACACAACGGTCCTTTGCTTCTCCGCTTGCAGCAAGCAAATGGATGTTGTTCTCCTTCCATGCATATAGATGAATTTGTTTATTTACCATGTGCGTTCTCCTTTCTTTTTTTAAAATGATACTTGCCGGCCGGCAAGCAGCTCTCTGAGCGTTGCTTTGTCCGATTTTATTTTGTATTTGTTGGCAAACAGCATTTTAAAGTGATCGGGGCTTTCAAAATGGATGTCCGCGCCAACAAGCGCAACGCTGTACCAGCTGCCCTTAAACAGCTCTGCGTTCAGTGTTGAACCCAGCTGCAGCTTGTCGGCAATGTTTTTATACGCTTTGTCCGCAAGAAAGTTTTCAGCGCTCAGCTCAAAGGAATAAGAAATTTTTGCCATTTCTGCAATTTTACTTTTTGCGTCCTGATATAATTTCTCCGCTGTGTTGACCTTCCCATAATAAGAGCCCTTGCTGTCGTCGTTTGAAAGGCGGTACAAGCTGTTTTCGTAGCTGGATTCAAAAAAATAATTCTTTAAAATTTCCAGCTGATCATCTGTAAAATTTCTTTCCAGTCCTACAGGGCATACTTCCAAAAACTGGCCGTTTGCATTTGTGCAGCGGTTGTCTATGGCGCAAATGTGCGGCAGCATGGCAAGGTTTGGGATTTCCTTTTCGTTATTGATCATTTGCTGAAAACCACTAGCCGCCGCGCTGGAGCAGCATTTTGAAAGAATCTGCAGCCTGGTATAGGTGATTTCCTGGTATACAAAAGAATATTCGATCCAAGTGCCGGGGGCGTTCGGATTATCGTTTAAAACATGGTACGATAATTTAGAAAATCCCCCTGAACCTTCACCGTTGAAGTCCTGCTCAAGCATATCTACAGTCTCGGTTAAATATCCGGTCAGGTCCTTCATTTCATTTTGTCCTCTGTAGGTTCCCTCGAGCGGGGAGTATCCGCTCCCTTGCAGCGTATAGATCATATCGTCATACAAATCAATCCAGCTTTGTCGGTGTTCCCTTAAATTGGAATAGGTCTTATAATTGTCCAGGTAAATCATTTTTTGTGCGTTTGTAGCAGTGCTGCTTGGCAGCGTATTGTATAGCTCATGGTATTTTTCTGCGTCCGCTGCATAATTTAAGCGCTCCTTTTCCAGCTCGCTGCGCGTTTCCATCATGCTCTGCACAGCCCAGGATAAATACTTTACCACGCTCTCATACCCGGCAACCTTATTTTGCCATTTTGTAATTGCCTGAATCAGCGACGGCTCCATCCATTCGCTGGTCATATATGGTGTAAAACAGTAGATTTTATTAATACACAGTGGGTTAACAGGCGTTATCGTCAGCCCGTTTTCACCAGAAACCGTCAGCACCGTGCTTACCGGGTCGTTGAGCTGCTCAATCTCTGCGTCTTTAAGCAAATTTCCATAGCTTAAATACAGGCCGCTATTATCAAGAACCTGTATATCCTCCTGTGTGTACACATTAATTTTAAATTCCAGGCAATCAAACACGAGGATTACATTAAAGGAATCTTCCACGTCTTCCTTTAAAAAATCGTACCAGTTTTTTTGAATAATCTGTTCAAAAGTTCGCTGCATGGCCCCGCAGTCCTCCGCCAGGTGCCCAACGCTCCAGTTGCTGCTTGCGCATACGCGGGTTAAAATCCGTTCCAGCGTCAGTTCCATTGTGCCTTCGCCGGCAGATATTCTGTTGTAAATTTCAACGTCTCGAAAGGAAAGGCCGTATTCGTAAGAAAATGCCGTAACTTCGTACTTTTCAGAAATTCCGTCGGAAATTTCTCTGACAGAATCAATTATAAACCAGCCGACACCGGACAGGAACAAAAGCTTTAAGCGTGACAAATGCTGCGCGCAGTCGTTTTTCTGGTATGCGCCCGCTTCTTTGTCATAATAGCGGCGCGCAACCTCAAAAGTAATTTGAGATTGCTCCGTAAACCGCAGCGACAAAGACAGATTCTGGTAATTGGTAATGTAACCAAGCACGGTAAAGTCAGGCCTTGCAATGGCAATGTCCGGCTGCCGTTTTTGGCTTCTGATCAGGTTGCCTATGCTTTTAAACGTTCCCATCCGGTTATATTCCTCCTATCATCTTTGCCGGTGTATAGGTGATCGTTACCTGGCTGGTGTTGCTGCTGGCAGACAATTCATTGCGCCCGTTTGCAAGGGTTAAAAAACCCATGACCATGTCCGGGTCAGATGCAGGCGCGGTAAGGGAGACAATCGCTTCATTACCTGCTCCTGTAATAACCCCCTTGGCGCAGTCTACCGCCATGCTCGTCCCCGCAACTTGGCTGATGTCCATCATGCAGCCGGTCGTTATGTTTTTCAGGTAAATATGGCTGTTTGCAGAGGGGAGCGTCGCCTGCCTGAGTACAACAGTCGGCCGCGCGCCGTAAAGTTCGCAGGTGTCTATATCCACGGTAAAATTCTTTTGGCTGCCCAAAGTATAACTCAAAGTCACCGGGTCCTTATACGCGTAAGGAGAGATGCTTTCCGCCTCAAAACGAATGCCGCATCTCCCGCGCGCATCGCGCAAAATTACGTCGTGCTTTAAAATACACAGGTAATAATAATCGTTTCTGTCCCCGTCAATAATCCGCAGTTTTTGCGGTTTGTCGTGGTTAAAAAGCCACTGCTGTATTTCGCACATGGCGGTAAAGGGGATAACATCCTCAGATACCAGCGTCAAAGAAAAAGAAACCGCACCGTTTTGCTTTACGCCGTAAACAATTTTGCAGGGATCCCAGGCGGTTTCACCTGTAATCCAATCGTTATCCGCGCCCGAAACACTTTCAAAGCTGTCTTCCTCAAGAGTTCCAAGAATCAGCCCAAAGTCCAGGGAGCTTTTATCGGCAAAAGTAATGTATGGGTAACCCATACGGCTCACCACCTTTCTTGGCTGCGGAAAAGGCCGCAGAAGCGGCCTTTTCCCTGAAGTCGGTATTTTTTATTTTAAAATTTTGCGAAAGCTTCTGAAAAGCTTTTTCTCTATATTGCT
>UQKB01000039.1 GCA_900541565.1 uncultured Oscillospiraceae bacterium | reverse complement strand
AACACGTCCTTTTTTCTTTCCCTAATCTGTAACACTTCATTGACAAACCTACACATTGATGTTACCGCTTGACTGCTTCTGCGCTTTAGGAAGGCTGGAAAATAATGGCATATTATTCGTTTCATCAATATTTAACCGAAAAATTCGGCTGCAAGGTCTATAAACTTGCGCTGAGCTGTGCAGACACCTGTCCTAACAGAGACGGAACATGCGGCACGCGTGGCTGCATTTTTTGCAGCGCAGGCGGTTCCGGCGAATTTGCCTCCCCTGCGGCGCTTCCAATAGAAATGCAAATAGAAAACGCTAAAAAGAAGGTAGAAAGCAAATGCCACACAGGGCGTTATATAGCTTATTTTCAGTCATACACCAGTACTTATGCGGACATATCGCATTTAAAACGTTATTTTTGGCAGGCCATTTTGCACCCACAGGTCGTAGCGCTGTCTATTGCCACAAGGCCTGACTGTCTGCAAAAAGAGATATTAGACCTGCTGGCAGCTTTAAATCGTACCAAGCCTGTCTTTATCGAGCTTGGGCTGCAAACCATTCACCAAAAAACAGCCGATTATATCCGCAGAGGATACCCGCTTTCTTGTTTTGCGCTTGCCATGCAGGAACTAATGAAGATTGGCGTGCAGGTTGTTGTACATGTTATCCTGGGGCTTCCCGGGGAAAGCAGAGAGCAGATGCTCAAAACGGTATCATACGTTGGAAAAAGCGGTGCACATGGCATAAAACTGCAGCTTTTGCATGTTTTGAAAGGCACGGACCTTGCGCTGGAATATGCAAAGGGCCGTGTAAATATTATGACGCTTGACGAATATACAGACCTTTTATGCGACTGTATAGAGCGCCTTCCGCCTGATATGGTTATACACCGGCTTACCGGTGACGGGCCAAAGCGGCTTTTGCTGGCGCCTTTGTGGAGTGCAGATAAAAAACGTGTTTTAAACGCTATTCAACGGAAATTTACAGGTAGGCAGATTGTTCAGGGCCGTCAGTTTTTGCAAGAGGAAAAAAACGGCGTTTAAGTTATCCATAAACGGTTTTACTTTTCTCCTCCGAAGTCTGCGGCACAAGTAATTTCAGCATAAGTGTACATGTCCCTGACAGGCGGCTGAACCCGGGAAGGCCGCAGGATTTGTATTCTACACGGCTGATGGCCTGGAACCCACAACGCAAAAAGGTTTTTTCCGATTTTATATTAATAGCGTCGCTTATAAGCATTTCAAACCCAAGCTTCTTGCTGTTTTCCTCTGAATAATTTTGCAGTGCTGTGGCGACCCCCATTCTTCGGTAAGGCTTGTCCACGCCGATAAACATGGTTTTTGCACATTTGCCTTTTCTCCATGCGGCGTACTGCTTTAACGGCCTTTCCAGCTTTTTAAACACGGTGCTTAATTGTGCAAGGAACTGTGAAATTTCGTTTGGAAAGGCGGGCAGTTCTTCGTCTGAAAGAGTTTGTGGAAAATCGACCGCCAATCCGACGATTTTTCCACGTGCCTGATCGAGCGCAATATACGTCATGGTCCTGCGAATGCTCAACGGCAGCATCAGCGTTACATATTTTCTGTATAGATCTTCGCTTAAATCCAGGGCCTTTGCGATTGACTCCTCCCCCAGGAAAAACTTGCTCTGTAAATCCGCCAGGGCGGACAGATCTTTTAATTGCGCTATAGTATAAATAAATGCCATTTTGATCTTTGATCCCCTTTACGTCTTTTTAACAGTCTGTATGGAAAGATCCGCATAATCTCTTGACAGCGTAATTGCACCACGGATACCCTCTGTTACATACACGCGGTTATCTTTTGTCAAAATCACAAATTCAAACCCGTCGTTTTCTCTGTAATATTCTGATGCCTTTTCAATATCTATAATAAAAAATACGGTTGACAATGCGTCTGCAAGCGTACCGTCGTTGGAAAGAACGGTAACGGACGCCGCCTTTCCTTCTGCCGGATAGCCCGTTTTAGGGTCAATAATATGATGGTACAGCGTACCGTCGTATGCAAAGTTACGCTGATACGCCCCGGAAGTGGCAAGCGTACCTTCCCCTATCTGCAATGTGCAGAAATAGTCGCCGGTATCTAAATATTGGATCCCTATTTTCCAATTTCCGCTTTCATCCGGGTTTTCTCCCAGTGTTTGTACATTGCCACCCAAGTTTATTACGGCAGATTCTACACCGGCTTTTTTCATAACCGCAGCCGCTTTTTGCGAAATATAACCTTTGGCTACTGCGCCTAAGTCAAGCTGCATATTCTCTGCAAGTGTGACTGATTGATTGTCTTCATCGAAATCAATTTTTTGATAATCTACAAAAGCAAGTGTTTTTTCAATTTCATTTTGATCTGGAACTCTATACTCGCCGCTTATAAAGCCCCAAAGCTCTACAATCGGATAAATGGAGATATCCAAAGCCCCACCGCTTTTGTGCGCAACCTCCAGCGAGGTTTTGAGCACAGCGGCCGTATCTGAAGAAATAAAATTGCTCTGACGGGGTGTGTGGTTGATTTTTGCAATATCACTGTCCGGCAGCGTTGTGGAAAAAAGCTTTTCCAAACGGGTAATTTCCTCTTTTGCGGCAATTATGCCTTCCTGCGCATGCGCTCCATAGGCCGTGATTGTAATAACGGTGTCCAGCGCAAAAATCTGCTGGGTCGTCTGGCCTTCGGTATGCGTGGCAGAAGGGATAAGATAGGTGCAGCCTTCTGCAAACAGCACAATAAAGAGCAAAAGCAGCGTAAATAACTTTCTTTTCATTCTATAAAGTTTCTCCGTTTTTATTTTGTAATTCAAGTTTATAGTATAGCAGATTTTTATAAGGAAAACAATAAAACCACCTGTTGTTACAGGTGGTTTTATTGTTATAAAAAGATAAAATGATTCGTTACTTTACGCAATGCGCCTAACGGCTGTAATGCTGCCGCCCCAGGAAACATCCGAAATAATGACGCCGCTTTGTGAATTTGCCGCATGGACGATTTGTCCATTGCCAATATAGATTGCCACATGGCCCGGATAACAGATGATATCACCAGGTTTTGCATTGGCATACGATACGCCAGTGCCGCTATAACGCAGAGAGGTTCTGTATCCCCACAGGTCATAGCCCTGTTTATCATAAAGCGCGCACACAAAGCCGGAACAGTCAACACCGCTTTGCAGGCTTGTTCCTCCCCATACATAGTTCAGCTTGCCAACGTAGGATTTTGCTTCTTTGACCACCTTTTCGCCGACTGTAAGGGTATTAACAGTGACTTTGCATGTGGCTGCTGCGCCATATCTGTCGCTCGCTTTGCAGCTGATTGTGGCTGTGCCGTTCCCAACCGCTTTGATGACGCCTTTTGCCGAAACTGTTGCAACCTTACTGTTGCTGGTCGTCCACTTCAGACTTTTATCCGTTACGTTCTTTGGAGAAAGCGACGCAGTTAAAGAAAGCGTTTGGCCCTTTTCATTCAATGTTGCACTTGTTTTGTTCAATTTGATTTTTTCGACTTCCTGTACAACAGCAACAGAGCAGGTTGCCTTTATCCCGTTTGCCGTCGCACAGGTGATAATGGCTTTCCCCGGCGCAAGTGCAGAGAGCTTTCCAGCCTTGCTGACCGTAGCGACCTTTTCATTGCTGGAAGACCACGTCAGTGTTTTGTCCGTTGCGTCGTCCGGTGAAACAACCGGTTTGAAGGAGCCGCTTGTTCCAACGGTCCATTTAATCGCCTGCGTATTTAATTGTAAGGATTCTACCGGTTGTTCGACCTGAATCGTACAGGCACTGCTGATACCAGAGGCATCGTTGTAAACAAGAATTGTCGCGTTGCCGCCGGAGATACCGGTCACAACGCCTTGCTGATCTACTGCGGCGACTTTTTCGTTGCTGGAAGAAAAGTACAGCAGCTGATTTTGCGCCTTTTGCGGCAAAATGCTTACACCCAGCTGTATGCTTTCGTTGATCTGAATGGTTGCGTCTGTCTGATCCAAAACAATGCGCTCGACCATGGCTTCCCTGTCTGGGTCAAGCATAGCGATCATTTTCTGTAACCGTAAAACATCTGTCATCGAAATTTCTTCTTGCCCTTCCAAGTTTGCAGCCTGCAGCTTTTCCGAAGAAATTACGGCAATATTTGCAATATGCTTTTGCAGCTCCAGGATATCGGATAATGTAAGCTTTCCATCCCCGTTTACGTCTCCGGTGATGGATTCACCCGTATGAGCCTTTATATCTTCCTCTCTTTCAGAAGCGGCAAATACGGTGATTGAAAAAAAGGTTACCAACAGTATAAAAATCAACAATGGAATACAAAATTTTCTTGAAAAACTCATAATAACTCCTTTTGCCATAAAATTGAACAATCAAATTATAACAAAAGAGTTACAAAAAGTCAAGTCTTGGTAACATTTTCGTTACTATATGTTTAAATTGCAACAAAAATGTTATTTTCATTTTTGCTTTTAATCTATTTTATCTTAAATATTCCACTGCCTTCTTAATTCTTCTTCGCCATGCCGGTATTTTTCATTGTCCGAAAGCCTCCCCTAAAAAATAAGAAAGAAGTTTTAAAAGCGTTTTATAAATATTTTAGGAAGCCTGATTTTGTATTTTTGGTTGCGGATACGCTTTTCCTGCACGTTTTTCTGTGGAAAAAACTTTTTTTCAAGTTCAACAACCAGAAGCGGTAAAACGGAAAGTGCTGCTACAATCCCCCATTGTCCTCCGGTTAGAGGCACCGTTTTAAAAATATGAGAAAGCGGCTCTGCCGCAATGACGCTGATTTGCAAAACGATACAGACCAGCGCGGCCCACAGCAGCTTGGGGTTTGAAAAAGGCGAAAGCTTGAAAACCGATTGTTGTGAGCGCATATTAAACGTATGTGCAAGCTGAGAAAGACTTAAGACGGCAAAGGCCATTGTGCGTCCGGTGACCGGTTCTGCCCCGGGGAAATCAAAAAACACGCGTCCGATTGTATAGGCCAGTAAGGATAATGCGCCGATAAAGCAGCCTTCTATAATGATAGAGAACCCTGCTCCCCCGGCAAAAACGCTTTGTTTCGGCTGCACAGGCTTACGCTTCATAATATCGTCGCTTATGGGTTCTACCCCAAGTGCAAGTGCGGGAAGGGAATCTGTTACAAGATTGACCCATAAAAGCTGTATTGCCAAAAGCGGTGCGGGCAAATGTAGAAAAAAAGCCGTGAAGACCGTTAGAATTTCCCCAATATTGCAGGAAATTAGAAAATGGATGGTCCTTTTAATGTTTTCATAAATGCCTCTGCCCTCCCGCACGGCTGAAACAATTGTGGAAAAATTGTCGTCGGTCATAATCATGTCTGCAGCTTCTTTTGCAACGTCTGTACCGGTAATCCCCATTGCGCAGCCTATATCTGCCGCCTTTAATGCAGGGGCGTCGTTAATTCCGTCCCCAGTCATGGCAACAACCTCGCCGTTTGCCTGAAACGCCTTGACAATCCGTACCTTATGCTCTGGTGAAACCCGTGCAAAAACGGTATACCTGTTGATGACCTTTTCAAGCTCTTTTTGGCTGATTTGTTCCAGTTGCGCGCCGGTTACCACCTGATCGCCGGGCCGCATCATCCCCAGCTGCTTTGCAATTGCAGCCGCCGTTGCAGCGTGGTCCCCTGTTATCATAACAGCCCTGATGCCGGCCTGCCTGCACAGACGGACCGCCTGGGCCGCCTGCGGCCTGGGCGGGTCAATGATTCCAATAAAGCCGCAAAAGACAAGCCTTTGCTCCAATGAATTTTTGTCCGGCAGCGTAGAAACCTGCCGGTATGCAACGCCGATTACCCGCAGGGCTCTTTCAGCCATTTCTTCATTGACTGCAAGCAGGGACTTTTTTGCCCGGTCGGTAAGCGGCTCTTCCGAAGAACCCGTATCGAATGCACTGCACTTTTCCAAAAGCAGATCCGGCGCGCCTTTTGTAATAATTGTATATCCTTTTTCCCCTGTTTTATGGATGGTCGTCATCATCTTTCTTGCGGAGGAAAAGGGAATTTCATCTATTCTGGGCGCAGATTTCTCCAAACTGTCTTTACCGCCCGCCGCGTTTAAGATCGCCGCTTCTGTCGGGCTTCCGTGAAAAGAGCCGTTTGTCTGTACAGTTGCATTGCTGCAAAGCGCCGCCATATGCAAAAGGCGGGTTCCCTGACCGCTGCTTTTTGTAAGTTTCCCGTACATATTGGCAAGCTCTACAACGGTCATTTTGTTTTGTGTAAGGGTTCCCGTCTTGTCAGAGCATATTACACTGGCACTTCCAAGCGTTTCGACCGCCGGTAAACGCCGTATGATTGCGCGCTTACCGGCCATACGGCGAACACCCATAGCAAGGACAATTGTAACGACGGCAGGCAGTCCTTCCGGGATTGCCGCCACCGCCAGACTGATCGACAGCACAAACATATCAAGCGGCGGAATATGCTGGAATATTCCCATAATAAAAATGAACAGGCAGATTATTATGGCTCCAATTCCAAGAATTTTCCCGGTATGCGCCAGCTTTTGCTGGAGCGGCGTTGCGGGTGTTTCTTCCTGATTGATCATATGGGCAATTTTGCCCACCTGTGTGGACATAGCGATTGCAACCACCACGCCTTTTGCGCGCCCCTGAACGATACTGCTTCCTGCAAAAAGCATGTTTTTCTGATCGCCAATAGGTGTTTTTGCCGTACATAAAACCTGTCCGTCCTTATCAGAAGGCGTAGATTCGCCAGTCAGGGAAGATTCCTCTGCTTTCAAATTGGACGATTCTAAAATACGCAGATCAGCAGGGACAAGGTCGCCTGCTTCCAGCACAACGATATCGCCCGGAACCAGACTTGCAGACGAAACCGTGCTTTGCTTTCCATTGCGGAGCACCTGCGTTTGCGGGGAAGCCATTTTTTTTAACGCATCAATTGCTTTTTCGGCCCTGCTTTCCTGGATGACGCCGGTAATGGCGTTGATTACAACAATTAACAGGATAATAATAGAATCTATATAGTCCGCATCGTTTTGTATGTAGGAGGTAACAAAAGAAATACCCGCAGCAAGCAGAAGGATGATCACCATAAAATCAGAAAATTGCGCTAAAAACCGAAGCATCAGGCTTTTTTTCTTTTTTTGTACCAGTTCGTTTTTTCCATATTGCTCGGTACTTTTTTTTACTTGTTGTGTGTTTAATCCTTTTTGAGGATCTGTATGCAGCTGTTTGACACATGCATTGCCAGAAAGTGTTTGCCAATCCAAATTTTATCAACTCCCGTCTATACTTCACACGGTAATATATACGAAGCCTTTTTTCTTTTCATGCGCCGTTTGTCCGTTTTCTACAAAAAAACCGGAACGCACAACCGTTTCGGTTAAAAATATGTCTTATTATCATTTTATCTTTTGCATTTTTCCATCTTGCCTTTACGTTTACAGTATAAATTAAAACGGCTTTGCTTTCCATTGGTTTGCAACAGACGATCGTTTCAATAGAACAACTGGTTTTTGTGCATCTATAAATTTTCTGTTTCGGCAAAAAAAGAACCCAAACTTCAATACATAAATGTATCAAAATCTGGGTTCTTGCCTGGCGGAGAGATGGGGATTCGAACCCCAGGTACGGCGGTAGCCGTACACATGATTTCCAATCATGCTCCTTCGGCCAGCTCGGACATCTCTCCGTATCTGATTTTTGACGCTTGACTATTATATAACGAATCTGCGCAAAAATCAATAGATAAATAAAAAAATTGATTAGCCCAATTGTAGGTTTGTCAATGAAGTGTTACAGATTAGGGAAAGAAAAAAGGACGTGTTTA
>UQKB01000038.1 GCA_900541565.1 uncultured Oscillospiraceae bacterium | reverse complement strand
AATAAGCCATCCGCCCGCTCTTGCCTGCCCTCTTGCGGGACCCGGCTCTGGTTGCGGCGGATAAACCGCCTTGCCAATCGCCGACCGCTACGCCAACAAATCCTCGCTGTATCCCGCGCCGCAGGCGCTCGAATATGTTGCCAGCTTTTTGCGGGGTTAAAGTTCGTTTCATGCTTTTTATCAATCATCTGTTTTTTTAACGCTTTCCACATTGGAGGAGAATTTGTTTTTTTCTACAGAATTCAATATTTGCAGCATGATTACGTCCTTTTTAAAGATATATTTTGTTTTCTGCAGTTAACAGCTTACACACCACCGGTCAAAAAACAAGCTCTAAAAGCCTTAAAACATATCTTTTTATTTTACTGAGGACAGGAAAAGCCCCGCTGTAGCGGGGTTTTTCTGTGCGCCAAATTAGGATTGTTATTTCCGATTCGGTTTTCTTTTAATAGCCAACAACTTTATATAATCATCAAATTCAGAAGTATCGGTCGGCTCAAACATTACCCATTTTCCATCACGATAGGTTTTTGCCTCATCATATCGCCTGCAAATGGAGTCAGAAAGCGTATCCCGTATTTCTTCAAATTCTGTTCTTTCATCTTTCCCAAAGATAATCATGAAACCAACACAATTACTTTTTGCATATAGGGAACAAAGTGTTTTACCACCTCTGCGATATTTATACTCGTAAGTCCAATTCTTACCACCAGTATTCCATAATCGTTCCATTTCATATTTTTTATCAATAACTGAACATAGCTCTTGCCAAACTTCAAACAAAGATTGTCCGAGCAATTCAGTCATTGTTGATGGAGATGGTATATTTTCAAGCATTTTATTCCCTCCGTAAATTTTGATTTGCCTGTCTGATCACATTGAGCTACAAAAAAAGTATGTTATGACCCAAAAGAAGGCCCCGCTGAAGCGGGACCTTTCTTCTTTAAATTTAAAAATTACATTATAAAAAGACGAGAAGATGCAAAAGCGGCCGCAAATATACTTATGCTGTTACAATTTCGCTTGCTTCCTGCAGCTTTAAGCTTTCCACTGCCATTTCGCGCATTTTATATTTTAAAATCTTTCCGGCTGCGTTCATGGGAAACTCCGTGACAAAAGCGACATAGCGCGGCGTTTTATGCTTTGCCATATGGTCCCGAACGTAATTTTTCAGTTCGTCCTCTGTCATGGTTTGGTCTTCTTTTAAGATCACATAGGCCATGATTTCTTCACCGTACTGTTGATCAGGTACACCGATTACCTGAACGTCCTTTACCTTTGGATGGTGGTAAATGAAATCTTCTATTTCTTTGGGATAAATGTTTTCACCGCCCCGGATGATCATATCCTTGATACGGCCGGTAATTTTATAGTTGCCGTCTGGCAAACGCCGCGCCAGATCCCCGGTGTGCAGCCAGCCGTCTTCATCAATCACTGCTGCGGTGGCGGCGGGCATTTTGTAATATCCCTTCATAATATTGTAGCCGCGGGCTACAAATTCGCCGTCTACGTTGTCGGGCAGGTCTTCACCCGTTTCGGGGGAAACAATCTTACATTCCACACCGGGGAGATGCCGGCCTACCGTGTTCACACGGACGTCCATCGGGTCATCTACACGGCTTTGCGTGCAGCCTGGCGAAGCTTCCGTCTGGCCGTAAACAATTGTAATTTCTGTCATGTGCATTTTTTCGACCACATCCTGCATTACTTTGACAGGGCACGGGCTGCCGGCCATAATGCCGGTACGCATATAGCTGAAATCTGTTTTTTCAAAGTCCGGGTGCTCCAGCATGGCAATGAACATGGTCGGAACACCGTGGAAGCAGGTGATTTTCTCCTGGTTGATACATGCAAGCGAAAGCCTTGGAGAGAAGGCGGGTATTGGCGACATGGTAACGCCGTGGGTCATGCAGGCCGTCATGGCCAAAACCATGCCAAAGCAGTGGAACATGGGAACGTGTATCATCATCCGGTCTGCGGTGGACAAATCCATGCAGTCGCCAATATTTTTTCCGTTATTTACAACGTTATAGTGCGTCAGCATAACGCCTTTGGGAAAGCCGGTGGTGCCGGATGTATATTGGATGTTGCACACATCGTGCCGGTGGATCAAAGCCATACGTTGATATACCATTTCAACCGGAATTTTTTCAGAAAGCGCCATGGCCTCGTCCCATTCCAGACAACCGTCCTGACGGAACCCGGTGGTAATAATGTTGCGCAGAAACGGCAGCTTTTTAGAGTGGAGCGGCGTTCCAGGAGGTGTTGTTTTCAATTCCGGGCATAGTTCATTGATGATCGCGGCGTAATTGGAATCTTTGAATCCGTCGATCATCACCAGGGTATGGGTATCTGACTGCCGCAGCAGATATTCGGCCTCATGAATTTTATAGGCGGTGTTTACGGTAACCAAAACGGCGCCGATTTTTACAGTCGACCAGAAGGTAATATACCATTGCGGAATGTTGGTAGCCCAAATTGCCACCTTGTCGCCTTTTTTGACCCCAAGCGCGATTAGCGTCCGGGCAAAGGTGTCCACGTCCTCACGAAATTCAGAATACGTTCTGGTATAGTCCAGCGTGGTAAAGCGGAAGGCATACTGGTCGGGAAATTCTTCCGCCATGCGGTCAAGCACCTGCGGGAATGTCAGGTCGATCAGTGTATCTTTCTCCCAAACGTATTTTCCGGTCTTTGCCTTGTTGTCCAGCAGAACGCTCTTGGTAAAGTCGCGGCCTGTATAGCTTTCCATATAATGGACAAATTGTGGAAAAACAATACCGGCGTCGCTTAAGTGGTTTGCCCAGCGCTTGACCCACTCCAAAGATATATAGCCTTCGTAGCAAATGGAATTTAAGGCCATCATCATTTCGTCGATAGGAAGGTCGCCCTCGCCCATCATGCGGTACTCTACGCCCTGTTCGGTCATAACAGAGTCTTTTACATGTACATATTTGATATAGGCGCCTAAATTTTGTACCGTCTGTTCCGGCTTTTCCCCCATAAAACGGTAGGGGTGGTGCATATCCCACAGGGCCGCTACCGCATCGCTGGAAAGCTGCTCGAGCAGCCGCCGCAGACGGGCGGTGTCCGCATAAACGCCGTTGGTTTCAACCAAAAGTGTAACCCCGGCCTTTTCTGCAAGCGGAGCCAGCTTTTGCAGCTGGGCAATTACAACGCTGTCGTCAACTTCTCCCTCTGCCATGGGGGACAGGTCGGCAAGGATGCGGATATACGGCGCGGAAAGTTTTTGCGCCAGCTCAATATATTCAACAATTTCCCGTTTGTTTTCTTCGGCCTTGTCTGCAAATTTGAGGCAACAGTCTGAAGACAAACAGGGGATTTCCAGACGCAGCGTATGTAGCTTTTTAATGGTCTGCGGAAGCTGAGCATTTGTAAACGGAGGGGAATTCACGGCAAAAATATCTTTGCCCAGTCCCCTGATTTCAATACCGTCAAAGCCAATATCCTTTGCCATGGAATAAATGTCAGGCCAGGAAAAATCTGGGCATGCCAAGGTTGAAAATGCAAGTTTCATGTACGGTTCCTCCATATGTCGAATCTAGGATTTTATGCAGGCTGCACCGCTAAAAATAGTTTGAAAGCGGCAGAAGGGGCGCATCCTGCGAACGGTTCCCCGGCTCCGGTATCCATAGAAAACTGCAGGTGGCAATACCCACATAGGGATTTTACCGGATCCAAATCCGGGCAGCATTGCCATAAAGGCTATCATCTTATTTTAACATACTTGCAAGAGCGATGCAAACAGTGGTGGAAAAACAGTGGGCAAAAGCCCGCAAAAAGCAAAACGAACGGCTTTTTCCGCCTTTTGTGTGGAAAAGCATGTGTTTTAAGCATATTGTGCAGCCGGCTTGTATGCCGAACAAATTAGGTTACAGGAAAAAAAGGATTCTAATGTAAACTTTTCCCTGTTGGAAAAGGGGGGAAAGGGTGCTCAATATAAGCCCTGAACCGTTGTATCGCCGGCGCTTACCGCTATGCGTGCGCCGTTTTGCTGTTGAATGATAAGCGTGCCGGTATCGGTAATATCCACGGCCGTTCCCTCCAACGTCTTTTTGCCGCGTAAGACCTGTACCTGACGGCCAAGCGTTGCACATTCGGTTTTGTATTCTTTTACAATACTCCCGGTTGCGTCGGTTAAAAATTCATCGATGTAAATTTCAAGCTGCTTTAAAACCTCGCGCAGAAGCGTCCGTCGATCAATCCGGCGCCCGGTTTCTAATAAGATGGAGGTAGCCTTGTGTGCAATTTCTTCCGGAAAACAAGCGGTATTGGCGTTGATTCCAATGCCGACTATGACGAAATCGACCCTGTCTGCCTCTGCGGCCATCTCTGTCAAAATGCCACATAGCTTTTTACTGTCGATCAGCACATCGTTTGGCCATTTTATTTTGGCCTGGCAGCCTGTAACGATCTGTACCGCCCTGCAGACGGCCAGCCCGGCCGCAAGCGTAATGCCCGGGACCTCCGTCGGGGGGATGTCCGGGCGCAAAAGCACGCTTGCAAAAATTCCCGTTCCCGGCGGGGAAACCCAGCTTCTGCCAAGCCGGCCTTTCCCGGCGGTCTGCTGTTCGGCTGTGCAAACCAGCCCGTTTTCAGCGCCGGCTCTGGCTTGGCGCTTTAGTTCTTCATTGGTAGAATCCACTTGTGAAAAAAACAGAAGCTTTTTTCCGATTTGCTTGGTTGCAAGGCCGCTGCAAACTTCACTGGCACTGAGGATATCTGGTGAAATCTGCAGGCAGTAGCCCTTGTTTGTAACAGAATCTATGACATAGCCGTCCTTTCGCAGGGCGTTTATACTTTTCCAGACCGCGCTGCGGGAAACCGAAAGCATCCGGGACAGAGCTTCTCCGGAAACATAACCCTGTGCCTCTTTTAAAATATGCAGAATTTTTTCTTTCATAATGGTATTCCTTTTAATTTATATTCAAATATTCAAAACAATACGGGCGGAAAAATACCGCCCGTGCCGTTTTATATATTAAAATTAAATTTTTGACGCCCGTTTCATCACCATGTTCAACGCTTTGGCAATTGCTGTACCCAGAATGAGGCAGGCAACGGCTTCCACAATCGCATTGATGCCGCCCAGTGCGCCAATCAGGACAAAAAAGTTGGAAGAGCCGCCTGTATATTGCGTAACAGCCGGGTCGCTGCCAAAAAAGATCCATAAAGCCACAAAGAAGAACAATGTGTTTAGCAGCGCCGCGCTGACGCTTGCAATGCCGTAGGATAAAAGGTCGGTTTTCCGGCCTTTTAGAATCTTTCCGTTGAGCGCTTTGAAAATCAAACCGCATAAATAACCGACAAGAATTCTGGGAACCAGGCAGACGATTACTGTTTTCCACGGAGATATAGCCAAAAGTGCTACTCCAAGCGCATCAAGCCCCAAAAAGCAGGTTGCAAGGCTTGTCAGCCCAAAAACCGTACCGAGTATCGCGCCGGCGCCCGGGCCTAAAAGAATTGCGCCGATTGCTACGGGAATCATTAAAATGGTGATCGTAAATCCAAAGCCGGTAGGGATGTACCCAAGTCCGGAAAACATCAGAAATACAATGATTGCCGCAAGCACTGCAGTAATTACCATATACTGCAGCTTTGAAAGTTTTTTTCCCTGTGTCATTTTACATTCCTCCTGCTGCTGCTCATAAAGATGCAGCGCAATTTTTATTTATTATAACCTTTTTATTGGCTATAACCAAATGGAATTGTACAACGCCTGAAAAGGCATTTCAACAAATGCATATGAAAAACACGCCGGTTTGCAGCCCTGTAAGCTATTGGTTTTTATGATAAATGCTTTTCAGCCCCAGTAAGACAAGGTCGTCGCGCACATCAATCCTACGGTGGCAGCTTGGTATAATTACGTTTGCAAAACCGCCGGTCGCCACCGCGCTGCAGCAGGCGCCAAGTTCTTGTTCAATGCGGGTGTACATACCGTCCAGCATGGAAGCCGTTCCCAAAACAGAACCACTGCGCATGCAGTCTTCTGTGTTTTTTCCAATGACCTTTTCAGGTGCTTCCAGGCTAATGGCGGAAAGCAGCGCGCTTTTAGCGGTCAACGCGTTTAAAGAAATCCCTACGCCGGGCAAAATGCTGCCGCCAAGCATAGCGCCATCTTTATCAAGCACAGAAATGGTAGTCGCAGTGCCCAGCGCAAAAACAATACATGGGCATGGGTACAGCTCAGACGCGGCTACGCAGCTTGCAACAAGATCTGCGCCGGTTGTCGCCGGATTATTGATTTTGATATTCAACCCCGTTTTGATCCCCGGCCCTACCACCATGGGGGACGCGCCCGTTAGGGTTTGCATTGCATTTCTCAGCGCAGAGGTAATCTGTGGCACAACGCTGCCTATAATTACGCCGGTAATTTTCTCAACAGGGACCTTATATACCTGGAAAACTGTATAGAACTCCACGGCATACTCGTCCGCCGTTTTAAAACGGTCTGTAGAAAGGCGCGCCTGAAACGACAGGCAATCCCTATGATAAATCCCCATTTTAATATTGGTATTTCCGACGTCCAAAACTAAAAGCATTGCTGCCAAGACCTCCTTTTGCCCTTTGATTATAGCAATAATAGCCGTTGTATGCAAGAAGAATTTGTCATTTAATTGTTTTAATTTTGCTTTATATGAAAAATAGCAGACAGGCTTTATGCTATCATAAAAAAGGCTATGGGCCTTATGCCTGCAATACGGCTGGGCGGTTTTGTTTATGCCTGACCGGCCACATTTTTTATTTTTAGAAAGGGCGGAGTTCGATGAACCATACAGAAAAGCTTATGCTAAAAAAGCTTGCGTGCAAGGTAAGAATGGGCGCCATAACGGGAACCTTTCATGCAAAATCCGGGCATCCGGGCGGTTCTTTGTCTGCGGCGGATCTTTTCACCTATCTGTATTTTAAGGAGATGCAGATAGACCCGCAAAAGCCCAAGGATCCGGACAGAGACCGTTTTGTGTTATCTAAAGGGCATTGCTGCCCCGGATTATACGCGGCGCTTGCGCTCAAAGGGTATTTTCCTGTTGAGGAGCTTAAAAAGCTGCGCCATGTAAACGCTATGCTGCAGGGCCATCCGGATATGAAAGGGACCCCTGGCATAGACATGAGCACCGGCTCTTTAGGCCAGGGCGTTTCTGCTGCATGCGGTATGGCCAAGGCGGCAAAGCTGGACGGGAAAAGCTACAGGGTTTATGCTGTTTTGGGCGACGGGGAATGTGAAGAAGGCCAGGTATGGGAGGCTGCCATGTTTGCAGCGCACCATAAGCTGGACAATTTGTGCCTGATTGTGGACAACAACGGTCTGCAGATTGACGGTCCGGTGGAAGAGGTTGCCGGGCTTGAACCGCTGGATCAAAAATTTGAAGCATTTGGTTTTTCTGTAATAAAAATTTGCGGGCACTGCTTTACACAAATAGAAGAGGCCTTTACAAAAGCAAGGCAAACAAAGGACAAGCCCACAGTCATTATTGCGCAGACAGTAAAGGGCAAGGGCGTTTCGTTTATGGAAAATCAGGTTGGGTGGCACGGTACCGCCCCCAATGAGGAACAGTATAAAACAGCGATGAAAGAGCTTGAAAATACTTTAAAAGAATTGGAGGGGAAGCAGTAATGGCACAGATGATCAGCAAAGCGACAAGAGAAAGCTTTGGTATGGCTTTATGCGAGCTTGCCAAGGTGAATCAAGACATAGTCGTTTTAGATGCAGATTTGGCTGCTGCAACCAAAACTTCCATTTTTCAAAAGGAATACCCGGACCGTTTTATAGACTGCGGTATTGCAGAATGCAACATGATGGGCATTGCCGCCGGACTTGCTACCTGCGGGAAAATTCCGTTTGCTGCCTCTTTTGCCATGTTTGCAGCGGGAAGAGCTTATGAGCAGCTGCGCAATTCGATCGCTTATCCAAAGCTGAATGTAAAAATTGCAGGATCGCACGCGGGCATTTCCGTCGGCGAAGACGGTGCCACACACCAGTGCTGCGAAGATATTGCGCTGATGAAAACATTGCCCGGCATGGTGATTTTAAATCCTTCCGACCATTACGAGATGATTGAGGCCGTTAAGGCTGCCGCAGCATATAAGGGCCCGGTGTATATCCGCTTGGGCCGCCTTGCAACCGACAGCTTCAACGACCCGGACGCCGGCTACCGCTTTGAATTGGGCAAGGGAATTACACTGCATGAAGGCAGCGATGTTACGGTAATTGCGACCGGTCTGCTTGTAAACGAGGCGTTAAAGGCTGTGCAGGAGCTGGAAGGACAGGGGATTTGTGCGCGTCTGGTCAATATTCATACGATCAAACCGATAGACAAGGAGATTATTCTAAAAGCTGCAAAGGAAACCGGCAGAATTGTAACGGTGGAAGAGCATAGCGTTATTGGCGGCCTGGGCGACAGTGTGTGCAGCATAACCGCACAGGAATGCCCCGTTCCGGTTTTAAAGCTTGGTGTAAATGATTGCTTTGGATATTCCGGCCCGGCAAAAGAGCTGCTTTGCAGGTTTGGCCTTTGCAAGGAAAATATTGCAAAGGTTGTAAGCGAGTTTGTACACGGTAACAGTTGATTCTGCTAAAAGGAGTAAGTAGTACAGCGCGCATCCTACAAAGGGATGCGCGCTGTTTTGTCGTGTTGTATGGGAGATTGACCGGGATGCAAGGGGAAAACATATTTATTTGAAAGGAAAGGCCCAACGCCGTTTAAGGCGTCGGACCTTTGATGGTAAATACTTTTATTTTTACAAATCCAACTCAGACAACTGTAATGTCCACACCGATACAGCCGTCTTTCTGATGTGCGCGGGGATCTCCGCCGTAACCGCTCTGATAGGTGGTATAGATCATTTTATAGCCGGGCTGTGTGAATTTAACATTGTAAATCTTTTGATTTCCGGATACAGTGCTGCTGATAACCTGCATATCGTTTGTAAGGCAGCTGATACCATTGGAAAAGCCTATGTTATCCATAGTGATTGTGAAGGTCTCGTTTACGTTGACTGTGCTTTTGCTTGCAGATACCGAAATGTTGGGGGTAACTCTGTTTTCTGTTCCGTTCGTATCACAGAAGAGCTGCTGACCTGCCTCAACGGGAATGCCGGCATGTCCCTGCGGAGGATACTGGTTTACGCCGTCTGTAAAGAGAACTCTGGCCTTTTCCAGCTCTGTGATTCTGTAGGTGTACTGGTTTGCATAACCGGTGGAAGTCATAGATACGCCTGGCCAGCTGTAAATTTCAAGCTGGCTGCTGTCGTCGGAATAGGAATAAATCTTAATATCTGTTCCCCAGTTGCTCGGACGTGTGAAGTTTACAGCAATGTATTTCTGCGCGCGCGGAACAACCTTATTGTCCTTGATCGTTACCTGATCGGTTACATTCAGATCCGCCGTCTGATTACCATTGCCGTCGTTGATTACAACACTGCAGCTGTTAAGGGCGCTGTTTGTATATCTGTACCAGCCATCGCCCAGGTTTGTCATGGCTACGCCAGGCCAGGTTGTATTGTAGGAGCCTGCATTCCACAGATGAATTTTAACAGAATCGTTCCAGGATGCGGGTTTGCAGAAATAAATGTCAACGCCCTGCGTGGCTGTTGCGCCAGCCGGTAGGGCCAGCAGAGTCGCCATTAGAATAACAGCGAGCAATGTGCTTGTAATCCCTTTAATATGTTTTTTCATGAAACTTTACCTCCAAAAATTGAAAATAAAAGCGACCGGTTGCTTGCTGTTATAGTAGCATGTGAAATAGTAAAATGCATAAAAAATATGTCGAATTAATTAATATTACATCTGTCTCTTATACACATCTCCGAGCCCACGAGACACTGAGCGATCTCG
>UQKB01000037.1 GCA_900541565.1 uncultured Oscillospiraceae bacterium | reverse complement strand
GGTCTTTGGTTCGTTTCTTCCATAAGAAATGAACAAAGGCTTATTAGAAGAAAGATATATAAACGCAGAAAGCCGGCGGGTAAGTTGTAAGCGGTGTATAGAACACTACAAGAATCCCGGCTATTCTAAACTGAAAATTTAGAATAGCCGGAAAAATAGTTGACAATTGCTTAAAACCCCGGTTATAATAAAATTACAGTTTGGTTTAGACGATTTTTGTTCAACAGCCGCCCTGTAAGGGAAAGGAGAAAGGCATTTATGTATATAAAACGCGCAATAGAAGAAACCATTGCAAAGGTGGCCGGCATGTTCCCGGTGCTGTTTGTTACCGGCCCCCGGCAGGTGGGGAAGACAACGCTTTTAAAACAGCTGGCAGAAGCGGGGCGAAAATATGTTACGCTGGACGACCCCGACGTGCGCTACCTTGCAAAGCATGACCCGGCGCTGTTTATGCAGCGGTACACGCCGCCGGTGTTTATTGATGAAATCCAGTATGCAACGGAGCTTTTGCCTTATATTAAAATGAGCGTGGACGAAAGCGGGCGCAAGGGCGATTTTTGGATTACCGGCTCGCAGGTGTTCCGGCTTATGAAAAACGTGAGCGAAAGCCTTGCCGGGCGGGCGGGGATTGTGCATCTTCTTGGGCTGTCGGACGCCGAAATATACGGCTATGCAAGCAAGCCCTTTACAACAGACCCGCAGCAGCTGCTTAAACGGCTGGACGTTGTCAAAGCGCGCAATTTAAACGAAATTTACGCAAGAATTTTTAAAGGCTCCATGCCGGCGCTGTATGCAGACGAAGCAGTGGATTGGGAAACCTATTACCGCTCCTATGTTGACACCTATTTGCAGCGGGATATCCGCGATTTGGCGCAGGTGGCCGACGAAATGGAATTTTATAACTTTATGACGGTTGTTGCGGCACGCACCGCAAAGCCTGTCGTTTATGAAGAGCTGGCCGGTGCGGCCGGGATTTCTGCACCAACGGCAAAGAAGTGGCTGTCTATTTTGGTTTCGTCCCACGTGGTTGCGCTGGTGCAGCCGTATTATAACAATGTGCTCAAGCGTGTGGTGAAAATGCCGCTGCTGCATTTTCTGGATACCGGCCTTGCCGCTTATCTGCTTAAGTGGGGCAACGCAGAAGCGCTTGAAAAAGGGGCGATGTCCGGCGCTTTTTTTGAAAGCTTTGTATTTTCTGAAATTTATAAAAGCTACCTCAACGCGGGAAAGGAACCCCCCATTTTCTATTACCGCGACAAAGACCAAAAAGAAATTGATTTGCTGCTGTATCAAAACGGAACACTCTACCCCATTGAAGTAAAAAAGGCGGCCTCCCCCGGAAAAGGGGCGATCAAGAGCTTTCATGTGTTGGATGCAGTACAGGAGCCGGAAAAATTTGGCGCAATCAACGAGCTGAAAATAGACATTGGCGAGGGAAGCGTTGTCTGCATGGCAAAAGACCTTCTGCCCATTGACGCCAAAAACTGGTACGTTCCGGTATGGCTGATCTAATAAAAAATAACCCGCAGGCATTTGACATCCCCCCCAAAACCCTTTACAATTTTTATAGAACACTGTGCATAAAAAATTTTAAAGGAGGCGCACCTGTTATGAACAAGGTGAAAATTACCGTGTTAAAAACCACGCTGGACAAGGAGCTTGCGCAGGAATACGGCGCTAAAGGGCTGGGCGCATGCCCCATGCTGCAGGAGGGGCAGGTATTTTATGCCGACTATGCAAAGCCGGAGGGCCTGTGCGACGAGGCGTGGAAGGCCATATACCAGTATGTGTTTGCACTGGCGCACGGCGCGGGGGATGGGCTGTTTTATTATGGCGACTGGATCAGAAAGCCCGGCGTGGCCATATGCAGCTGCAACGACGGGCTGCGCCCGGTGATTTTTAAGCTGGAGGCCACACAGGAGGAAGCCAAAATAAATGATACGCCTGTGCGGTAAAAGCAAAAGCCATGCATAATGGCAAAAAAGGGCCCTCCCGGCGGCTTGCGCTGCCTGGAGGGCCCTTGTCTTTCTGTTTTGTTCCAAAATGCGTTGCACGCATGGGGTTATTTGGTTATTCCACCGTAACAGACTTTGCAAGGTTGCGGGGCTTGTCGACGTCGTTGCCGCGCAGCACGGCGGTATAATACGCAATCAGCTGCAGCGGTACGGCGGCGGTCATGGGGGCTAAAAGCTCGCTTGTTTTGGGGATGTTGATGCGGTAATCAAAGGCCTCTTCGTCCACCGATAAATCCTCGCGGCAGACAAGGATGACCTTGGCGCCCCTTGCCTTGACCTCTTTGATATTGCTTACGGTCTTTTCCAAAAGCGCGCTTTGGGTTGCCACGGCGATCACCGGCATATCCTGCGTAATCAGCGAGATTGTGCCGTGCTTGAGTTCCCCTGCGGCGTAGGCTTCGGAATGGATATAGGAAATTTCTTTGAGCTTCAGGGAGCCTTCCATGCTCAGCGCGTAATCAAGCCCCCTGCCTATGTACAAAAGGCTGTCGGCCGTGATCAGCTGGTTGGAAACAAACTGGATCAGCGGCTTGTCGTTTTGCAGCAGTGTTTCGATCAGCGCGGGCGTTTGCAGCAGCTGGGCGGTTAAATCCGCGCATTCCTCACGGGTGATGGCGCCCTTTGCAAGCGCCAGCTCAAACGCAAACAGGTACATGACGGAAAGCTGGACGATATATGCCTTGGTGGAGGCCACGGCGATTTCCGGCCCGGCGTGGGTGTAGATGAGCATGTCTGCCTCCCGCGCGATGGAGCTGCCCTTGGCGTTGACGATTGCAAGCGTCTGCGCGCCGAGCTGCTTTGCAAGGCGCATGGCGGCCAGGCTGTCGGCTGTTTCGCCTGACTGAGAGATAATGATCACCAGGTCCCCGGGGCCGACAAGCGGCTGCCTGTAGCGGAATTCGGACGCGATATCCACCGTGACGGGCACGCGCGCGAGCTTTTCGATCACATATTTACCGACCATGCCGGCGTGCATGGCCGTGCCGCAGGCGACCACAAAGATCTGGCGGAAGGACTGGATTTTTTCAAGTGTAATGCCGCATTCCTCCAGGCAGGGCAGGCCCTGCTCCACCCGCGGGGTGACGGTTGTTTTAATGGCCGTGGGCTGCTCGTGGATCTCTTTGATCATAAAATGCTCGTAGCCGCATTTTTCGGCGGCGTCCATGTCCCAGTCGGCGGTTTTGAGCTCCTTTTCAATCTCCTGCCCGTGCAGGTCGTATATTTTTACACCCTGATGTGTGAGCATGGCAATTTCGTCATGTTCCAGCAGGTAATAGTCCTTGGTATACTTCAAAATGGCAGGGACGTCGGAGGCGATAAAGCTTTCGTCCTTGCCCACGCCCACGATCAGCGGGCTTTCGCGGCGGACGGCATACACAACGTCTGGAAAATCCTGAAACACCATGCCCAGCGCAAACGAGCCTTCCAGCTCATGCACCGCGCGGATGATCGTGCGCAGGGGGTCGCCGTCGTAATAATAGCCGAGCAGGCGCGCCACGACCTCGGTGTCTGTGTCGCTTAAAAATTCCTGCCCCTTTTGCAGCAGAAACTCCTTGAGATCCTTGTAATTTTCAATAATGCCGTTATGCACGATGGAGACCTTTTCGCCGCTGTGGGGATGCGAGTTGCGGTCGGACGGTTCGCCGTGCGTGGCCCAGCGCGTGTGCCCAATGCCGGCGTGGCCCTGCGGCTTGCCCAGCGTTTGCATTTTTTCCTCCAGGTCTTTCAGCCTGCCCTTGGATTTTGCCACCTTGATTTCACCGTTTTCGAACACGGCGATCCCGGCGGAGTCGTACCCTCTGTATTCCAGCTTGGATAAAGCGCTGACCAGTACGTCGCTGCAGTCCCTGTAGCCCACATAGCCTACAATACCACACATACCTTGTCTACCTCCGTTTTAAAATTTTGCACCGCTTGATTGTATGCATGCGGCGTTTGGCTTATTCCAAAATATCTTCGTTTGCCCCGTTTGTTTTATGATGAAACGTGGGGACGATGATGCTTAGCATTTCCAGCGTTTTTTCGGCGTTGTTGTTTAAAGCGTATTTTTTTAGTTTTGTCAGGTTTTCCGTAAATTGCTCGGAGTCGATGGGGATTTGGTTGCCGATAAAGATTTTTTTGTTTGCAGTGGCCTTGAGGCCCTCTTCGTCCATCAAAAGCTCTTCAAACAGCTTTTCGCCGGGGCGCAGCCCTGTGAATTTGATTTGTACGTCCTTATACGGAACCTTGCCGTACATACGGATGAGGTTTTCGGCAAGCGTTGTAATTTTAACGGGCGCGCCCATGTCCAGCACAAAAATTTCGCCGCCGTGCGCCATGGCCGCCGCCTGCAAAACAAGCGACACGGCTTCCGGTATGGTCATAAAATAGCGGATGATGTCCGGGTGTGTGACGGTGATGGGCTTGCCGCTTTCGATCTGCCTTTTAAAAAGCGGGATGACAGAGCCGTTGGAGCCAAGCACGTTGCCAAAGCGCGTGGTGACAAATTCGGTCTTGCTGTTGCCAAACTGCGCCATATACTGCACGATCATTTCGCAACAGCGCTTGGTTGCGCCCATGACGTTGGTGGGGTTGACCGCCTTGTCGGTGGAGATCATCACAAATTTTTCCGCGCCGTAAAATTCTGAAAGAGAAGCTACGTTAAACGTACCCAGCACGTTGTTTTTAACGGCCTCCTCGGGGGAGGTTTCCATCAGCGGCACATGCTTGTGCGCCGCGGCGTGGAACACCAGCTGCGGCTTGTATTTTTCGAAGATACGCTTCATTTTTTCGTGGTCGCGTACAGAGGCGATCAGCGTGACAAGATGAAAGCTGTCCTCGTCGTGCTCCATTAGAAGCTCTTGCTGTATATCATACGCATTGTTTTCGTAGATGTCTATAATAATGATCTGTTTGGGGTGGTATTTGGCAATCTGGCGTGTAAGCTCGGAGCCGATGGAGCCGCCGCCGCCGGTGATCATGCATACCTTGCCGTTGATAAAGTTCTTAATGTCTTTTTTGTCAAAGGTGATCGGCTCCCGCCCGAGCAGGTCTTCCACCTTGATGTCTGCAATCTGCGGCATGATGTTGAGCTTGTCCCCGTCAAAGAGCAGCTGGCTTAGGTACGGAACAATTTTAATTTTGCAGGAGGTTTCGGAGCAAAGATCCAGGATATAGCGGCGCTCGGCCTCTGTACAGGAGGGAATGGCAAAAATAATTACGTCGATTTCCTGTTCCTTACACAGGCGGATGATGTCTTCGCTGGTTCCCAGCACGCGCACGCCGCGTATTTCTGTCTTGTATTTTTTGGGGTCGTCGTCCACAATGCACACGGGAAAATAGTCGTTGCAGGGATTTTTGGGGTCGTTACCCGCGTTTTGAATCTCTTTTAAAATAATTTTGCAGGCCTGCCCCGCACCCACGATCAGCGTGCGCTTTTTAATTTCGTTTTTGCCCTCGTCAACCAAAACCAAAAAGGTTTTGCGGAACATGACGCGAAACAGAACGATGCCGCAGGTGCCGATGCCAAACTGTAGAATTAAAAAGTGAAGAAACTGACTGACCTGCGCTTCTGGATACAGCAGGTAGGTGATCAGAAGCACCACAAGGCTGCCGCAGAGCATGCCCACCACGCAGGAAAGGTAATCTTTTATATTAAAATAACGCCACAGCTTAGCGTAAGCGCCGCTCATCAACAGAAAGGCAAAGCATAAAAACACCAGCAGTACTGTAAAAACGCCCAGCTGCGACGGCCACAGCGCTTTTATTTTAAAAAGGTCAAGCAGATAGTTGGTTAAAAGGGAGCTTACACAGATGATAAACATATCTGCAAGCGCAAGAACGACCTTTCTTGGATTGATTTTTTTCATTTCACCATACCCTGTCCTGTGGGGTGCAGAAAAATGCCACCCATTAAAATTTTTGGGGAAATGTGCATGCAAAATACACAGAAATTAACCTTTTACAGATTAGGAATTATAGCATAAAGTGCGGAAAATGTCAATATTAGCCAAATGTTGGTATGAAAATATTGTGTAAATCATATATCTTTAAAGTACTGCGAAAAAATTGACATGGAGACAGAAAAGCATACAATTAAAGTTTTCTGCCCATCAGAACGCCCATAACCGATGCCATCATCAGTCCTCTGGTCCAGCCGCTGGAATCGCCCAGGCAATGCAGGCCACGGATGTTGGTGCAAAAGTCGCTGTCCATCTTTACGCGGTTGCTGTAAAATTTCAGCTCCGGCGAATACAGCAGAGTTTCGGTGCTGGCAAAGCCGGGCACTACGTGGTCCACCGACTGGATAAAATTGATGATATTGAGCATAGACCGGTACGGCATGGCGGAGGTGATGTCGCCCGCCACCGCGTCGGGTATGGTGGGCTTTACGTTTGACTGGCTCAGCTCTTTGGGCCAGGTGCGCTTGCCGTCGAGAATATCGCCGTAGCGCTGGACCAGGATACGCCCGTTTGCAAGCATATTGGTAAGCTCACCCACCTTTTGCGCATATGCAATGGGCTGGTTAAACGGCTCTGTAAAGTTATGGGAGCACAAAATGGCAAGATTTGTATTATTGGACTTGATGTCCTTATAGGAATGCCCGTTGACAACAGCAAGGTTGTTGTCGTAATTTTCCTGGCTGACAAAGCCACCGGGATTTTGGCAAAAAGTGCGCACTTTGTTTTTAAACGGCTTTGGGTAGCCGATCAGCTTGGATTCGTACAAAACGTCGTTGACTTCTTCCATAATTTCATTGCGGACTTCAATGCGCACACCGATGTCCACCGTGCCCGGCTGATGGGCAATGTTGTGTTCGGAACATATTTTTTCCAACCAGTCGGCACCTTTCCGGCCGGTTGCCACAATGATATCTTCACCTTGTATCATTTGTGTTTGCCCGTTTTTATATACGTTTTCCACAATTACACCGGTACAAGCACCGTTTTGAATGAGCAAATCCCTGCAGGCGTAGCCAAACAGGATTTCCACACCGTTTTCCAGTAGGTACGATTCGATCCCCTTATAAAGAGATTGGGCCTTTTCGGTGCCCAGATGGCGAATGGGGCAATCCACAAGCTTTAAGCCGGACTGAATGGCTTTTTTGCGGATTTCTTTGACTTTTTCTTCCTGCCCGACGCCTTCGACCTTTTCTTCCGCGCCAAATTCCAGATAAATTTTGTCCGTGTAATGTATGGTATCCTGCACGAGTTCCTCACCGACCAGAAGCGGAAGGTCGCCGCCCACTTCACAGCTGAGAGAAAGCTTGCCGTCTGAAAACGCCCCTGCACCGGAAAATCCGGTGGTAATATGGCAATAGGGCTTGCAATTGACGCAAACTTTCGTTTTAAGCTTGGGGCAACGGCGTTTTTCAACGGGACAGCCCTTTTCGATAATGACAATTTTTTTATTTGTATGGCGCCGGAGCATTTCGATTGCGGTAAAGATACCCGCGGGACCTGCGCCGACAATTACGACATCGTAATGCATACTATTCCTCATTGGTCTTACTCGCTTTATTCAGGGAAGGAAGCTTCTGTACGAATTGCTGGAAATCATCAAAGCTGCCATGCCTGTAAGCGGAAATATCTTTGTTTTTGCTGTTGATCAAACAGTCTGTAATCAAATATGTATCTACACCCAGCGCAGCGGCGCACATGTCTTCGTTTACGTCGTTGCCTACCATCAGGCAGTCGCCCGGCGTTTTTCCGGCTTTTTGCAGGATTTCCCTGTAATAGCCAAGGTTTGGTTTACAGAAGGTACAGTGCTCATAGGTTGTGATAAAATCAAAAATATTGGGATCCACGCCGGCCCAGCGCAGCCGGTTCTGGGTAGCACTGGCGGGGAAAATGGGATTTGTCGCGGCGATGAGCCGATAGCCCTTGTCTTTCAGAAGCTGTGTGCAGGTATGCGCAAGCGGCGTAAAGCCTACTGTTTGCTTGGCATTGTTAAATTCATGCGTATAAAACTTGTCAAATTCAGGCGTAAGGCTTAAAATATCCTGTCCCATGAACGAGGCAAACGTTTGCCAAAACCTTTTTTCGTTGGTCATAGAGCCGTCGTTTTCTATCATAGCCTTTGTACCTGCCCAGACACCGCGGATCAGCGTTTTGCTGTCCAGCCCGAACGGAATAAATTTTTTTGCAAGCGCAGAAAAATAACCTTCGACAAAAGCCTCCTGCTGCATGGGAAGCAGTGTGCCGTCTAAATCAAATAAAACCGTATCCATAGTACACTCCTATAGAGAAAACTTTATTTTAATACACATTATCATACCACATTTTAATTTGGATTTGTAGCTGTATTTTATGCTTTTTCCCGGCTGTCTTTTCTATTTTTTTAGACAAAAATGCTTAAAAACCGGCGTTTGTTTCCATAAAAAAGAAAAATACTGGCAGACAATAAAGGATTTGCCTGTCTGGCGTATAAAAATGCGCTGGTTATGGGATAAATACTTGACACAGACTTGCGCGTTGTCTATAATAAAATCTATTATGTAAACGGATACGTATATCTTTGATAAAAGCACGCCGGAAGCGGCGCGCTGTCAATTGAAAAAAGGATGGTTATGTGAAATGCAAAAACAGGTATTGCTTACCGACGAAGGCCTTAGGAAGCTGGAGGACGAGCTGGATTTTCTGAAAACGGTTAGAAGAAAGGAAATTGCAGAAAAGATTAAGGTAGCGTTGTCGTTTGGAGATCTTTCGGAAAACAGCGAATATGACGAAGCCAAGAATGAGCAGGCCATGGTGGAATCCAGAATTGTAACGATTGAAGCCATGCTGAAAAATGTAAAACTTATAGATGAAAATGAGATCAACACGGAGATTATCCATGTAGGCTCCAGGGCAAAGGTGAAAAACCTGTCGAGCGACAGGGAAAGCACCTATAAAATTGTTGGTTCTAATGAGGCAAATCCGCTGGAAGGGCGTATTTCTGACGAGTCCCCTGTCGGCAAAGCGCTTTTGGGAAAAAAGCCAGGGGATAAGATCACAGTAGAAACGCCGGGCGGTACGATTGTGTACGAAGTGCTGGAAATCGGCAAATAAGATACCGACGTATTTTGAACGCCACACTTTTGTTAAGGTCTGGCAGACTTGTAAAAAGCGAAGGCGTGCCTTGTGCACGCCTTCTTACGTGTAAAAGGGAGAAAACAGGAGGAAATAAAAATGGAGGAACAAACAACGCCGCGCGCCGAGGAGAACCAAAGGGAAGAAACGGCGCAGGACTTAAATGCGCTTTTACAGATACGCAGGGAGAAGCTCCGGGCGCTTCAGCAGGAGGGGAAAGACCCTTTTGTCATTACGAAATATGACCAGACGCATCACAGTCAGGAAATCAAGAACAACTATGATCAACTGGAAGGAAAGAACGTTTCTATCGCGGGACGCATGATGTCCAAGCGTGTGATGGGAAAAGCGTCCTTCTGCAATGTGCAGGATTTAAAGGGCAATATCCAGTCCTACGTGGCAAGAGACAGTGTGGGAGAGGAGAACTACAAAGCGTTCAAGAAGCTTGATGTGGGCGATGTGATTGGAATTGAGGGAGAAATCTTCAAGACAAAGACCGGGGAGATTTCTGTTCGTGCATCCCATGTGACACTGCTCTCTAAGAGTCTTCGGATTCTTCCCGAGAAGTTCCACGGACTGACCAATACGGACATGCGCTATCGCCAGAGATACGTGGATTTGATTATGAACCCGGAGGTCAAGGATACATTTATCAAGAGATCGAAAATCATAAGCGCAATCCGCAGGTATCTTGACGGACAGGGCTTTATGGAGGTGGAGACGCCGATGCTTGTGAGCAACGCGGGCGGCGCCGCTGCCAGACCGTTTGAGACGCATTTCAATGCGCTGGACGAAGATTTCAAGCTTCGCATCTCCCTTGAGCTGTATCTGAAGAGGTTGATTGTCGGCGGGCTTGAGAGAGTGTACGAGATTGGCCGTGTGTTCCGAAACGAGGGACTTGACACAAGGCATAATCCTGAGTTTACGCTGATGGAGCTCTATCAGGCATATACAGATTACAACGGAATGATGGATCTGACGGAGGATCTGTACCGCCATGTGGCGCAGGAGGTTCTCGGTACGACGACGATTGTGTACAACGGAGTTGAGATGGATCTGGGCAAGCCGTTTGAGCGTATTACCATGGTTGACGCGGTGAAGAAATATACCGGCATCGACTGGAATGAGGTGGAGACGCTTGAACAGGCGAGAGCGCTTGCAAAAGAGCATCACGTTGCGTTTGAAGAGCGTCACAAGAAGGGAGACATCCTTTCCCTGTTCTTTGAGGAATATGCGGAGGAGCATCTGATCCAGCCGACCTTTGTTATGGATCATCCGATTGAGATCTCGCCGCTTACTAAGAAGAAGCCGGAGAATCCGGACTATGTGGAGCGTTTTGAGTTCTTTATGAACGGATGGGAGATGGCCAACGCATACTCCGAGCTCAATGATCCGATCGATCAGAGAGCGCGCTTCAAGGCACAGGAGGAGCAGCTGGCGCAGGGCGACGAGGAGGCGAACACGACAGACGAAGACTTCCTGAACGCGCTGGAGATCGGTATGCCCCCGACGGGAGGCATTGGATTTGGAATTGACAGAATGTGCATGCTGCTGACAGACAGTGCGGCCATTAGGGATGTTCTGCTTTTCCCGACAATGAAATCCCTGCCGAACGACAGGTAAGAAAGAACCCGTATTTATGCGGGTTTGAGGGGTTCAGCAAAGCCGAAAAACTTACACCTTACACCAATCGGTGCAGGAAAATGTGCAGAGGCAAAAAAATCGCATAATGAACAGAATGAATGGGTAGTCCCATATGGGATTGCCCATTTTCTTAAAAAGAAATAACTAAATCGGAAGTTGTGAGGTGTTTCATATGAAAAAAGGTATTTGTATTCTATACTACATTACGGTTGTAACAAGTGCTTTGGTAGGACTGTGGCATTTTTTTGTACCATGGATGTTTCAGTGGTATGATTATTTACCAATGCAGTATGAAAATCTCATAGTCGGGATAGATTATACAAATTATTGCTTTTCCTTGTTGCTGTTTGGTTTAAGCGTCATGCTGATTGTTTTGGGTAAACGGGCATTGAACTTAAATAAAGAGGTAATTTACTTTTATTATTTTCTTACCGTAGTGTGGCTGTTTCGTGCCTGCCTTGCAACATTTATAGAGCCTTGGCCGCTTGAGCCTATACCAGCAGCGGCTATCGGGCAGTTAGCAGCGTCAGATTTACTTGCAGCACTAATGATATTTGTAAGTGTTTGTTTTATCAAGGTGGTAAAGAGAAGATAACAGCTTTTGATTTGTCAAGATGAATTCACCCTTTGGGAGAGAATAATCTCTCCCAAAGGGCTTTTTTATGCCTGAAAAAATTTTTTTAATTTTTTTGAAAAAGGAGCGATTTTGGGTGTGCATTTTACCCTCCTTTGTCCTCACTGGAAACGACGTCTGTTACGGCAATGAGCCGAGAGAGCATTCTGAAAAATTATTTGAGCCTTGTGAAAGACAGATATGACTATGTTCGCATAAATTGCTCTTGTTACAATTTTTATGACAAGTGTTTAACCTTTATCAGTTGGTTTCTGCAACTAAAACTGTAAGCAGGTTGTTTTCACTCGTCATTTTTTTTAAATTATAACACTAACATTATGAACATTCACAAAAAAATCGATAAAATCAATTTTTTGTTGACAAATACAAATAATTTTGATATACTATAGATCTGTCTCTTATACACATCTGACGCTG
>UQKB01000036.1 GCA_900541565.1 uncultured Oscillospiraceae bacterium | reverse complement strand
AGAGCTTGAGCCGAGTATTGAAATGATTAACGAAATTCTGCAGGAACTCAAGGAACATCGAGCAAAATACGGAGAAGTGGTAGAAATAGAAATCAAAAGTTAAGTAGAATCAATTTTTAACCCTTTTGTAAGCTCCGCAATTTTTTTTGCATCTTCCCTTTTTATGTGTTAAAGTAAGAAAAGCAGATTTGTATATCTTTTTCAAAACCATTCACAAAGGGTAGCACATTGGCGGTAGAATAAAGAGGGGGCATAAGTTTTATGGAGCGGTTATTTAAACTTAAACAAAACGGAACCACGGCAGGAAAAGAGGTGGTTGCAGGAATCACGACGTTTTTTGCAATGGCATATATCATTGCTGTAAACCCCACGTTGTTAAGTCAATCCGGTATGGAATGGGGCGCCGTTTTTCTTGCAACCATTATCTCTGCCATTATAGGCACGCTAATTATGGGGCTGGTTGCCAATGTTCCTTATGCACAGGCTCCGGCAATGGGGTTAAATGCATTCTTTGTTTATACGGTTTGCTTTACGCTTGGATTTACATGGCAGCAGGCTTTATCCATGGTATTTATTTGTGGATTGATCAATATTTTTATTACGGTCACAAAAATTCGCAAATATATCATTCGGGCAATCCCCCGCAGCCTTCAAAATGCAATTGGCGGCGGAATCGGAATTTTTGTTGCGTATATCGGTTTGCTGAATGTAGGTATTATCCGCTTTGATTCCGGCGTGCCCGCGTTGGCAACTTTGAACCAGCCTTCCTTGTGGCTTTTTCTGATCGGTCTGGCACTGACGATTGTTCTGCTTATATGCAAGGTGAAAGGGGCAATCCTGATCAGCATAATTGTAACGGCGCTGCTCGGTATCCCGATGGGTGTAACCACAACAGCGGACACCATCAGTTTTACCGAAGCTTGCCAACAGCTGCCCACAACCTTTGGCGCAATTTTCACCAGTGAAGGATTGGTCGCCCTGTTTTCTGATATTTCTAAGCTTCCGCTGGTGCTGATTACCATTTTTTCTTTCAGCCTTTCCGATACCTTTGATACGATTGGAACATTTATCGGTACGGGATGTCGTACCGGCATTTTCAGCGATGACGAGGAACGTGCTATGGAAGCTGCGCCTGGTTTTAAATCCAAAATGGACAAAGCGCTGTTTGCCGACGCTACGGCTACATCAATCGGTGCAATCTTTGGAACATCAAATACCTCAACCTATGTAGAAAGCGCTGCGGGCATCGGGGTTGGCGGACGTACAGGGCTTACCAGCGTGGTGGTGGCTCTGTGCTTTGCAATCAGTGCATTTCTGGCAACTTTTGTAAGCGCCATCCCGTTTGCAGCAACCTCTCCTGCTCTGGTGGCTGTGGGGATTATGATGATGTCGGCATTCAAAGAAATTCAATGGGATGATATAAACGAGGCGGTGCCAGCGTTTTTTGCCGGTATTTTCATGGCAATCTGCTACAGTATTTCTTATGGCATTGCGGCAGGATTTGTTTTTTATTGTATTACCAAAATTTGTAAAAAGCAGATAAAAGAGATCCACCCAATTCTTTGGATTTCGACCGCTTTGTTTATTTTAAACTTTGTGCTGTTGGCGATTATTTAAGTGAAAAGTAATACAAAGGAAAATAAAAAAATTAAAATGTCATTTCTTGCAAACTGAGGCTGTGTACAATTTGCCGTTAAACTGTATTCTTTTTTTCGCCTACGCTGCGATAAAGACGGTATTGAACACAAAAACGATCGTTTATATTTGCAAAAAAACATCTGTGCATCTGTTCCGTCTCTTTATAAAAACCCTATTGCCGTTGTATTTTTCTGCCAACGTCAACCACCCCCGTTGTAGTTCTATCCTACAACGGGGGTGGTTTTTGTACGATTCTTTTTGATGAAACGATTCCTTGCCTGTGGTCACTTAATAAACCATAAGAAAGCTTTGCGATTTGTTGCTATCTTTATTTGGTTTCGTCTGACTCGCTTGCAGACTGAAGCGCATCATAACCGACCTCACCCGTGCGAATCTTTACTGCATCGGTGATTTCATAGGCAAAGATCTTTCCATCTCCCATTTCACCTGTATAGGCAACCTCTTTGATCTTCTGAATGGTTTTTTCTTTCCATTCTTCAGAGGAAACAACAATTTCCAGCTTAATTTTGGGCAGCAGCATTACATCAATTTTCTGTCCGCGCACTACAGTCGTATAGCCACGCTGTGCACCAAAACCCATTACCTGATAAGCAGTCACACCGTTAATTTGAATTTCGTGAAGCGCTTCTTTGATATCCTCCAATTTTTCTTCACGGATGATTGCTTCCACCTTATACATCATAATCGTATATCCTCCCTTCATCAATCAAACCCGTTGAATGACGGATACGCCTGTTCGCCATGCTGCGTGGTATCAAGGCCAAGCAATTCATCTTTATGGTCGACCCGAAGCTTGGTAAAGATTCTGGTAATTCCGATGCAGACCAGCGTTCCCACTACTGCAACGGCAATTGTGACCAGAATACTGATCAGCTGCGCTGTAAAGAGCTCTGTTTCACCATAGACAAGGCCGTTCCACTGCGCAACAGGGTTGATATCTGTCCGGGCAAACAATCCAGTGGCAATGCCGCCCCAGATACCGCCAATACCGTGACAGCCAAACGCATCCAACGCGTCGTCTATCTTGAGCTTTTTCTTTAAGAAATTCATCATAAAGTAACAGATGGGGCTGACCGTTGCTCCAATGATAAGCGCCGCCCAAATTGGAACAAATCCGGCGCCAGGGGTAATTGCGACAAGTCCAACGACCAGGCCTGTAGAGGCGCCTACCAGCGTGGGCTTTCCGCCTTTGATGATATCTATGATCATCCATACTAACAGCGCAGCGCCAGAAGCAAGCGCCGAAGTCAAAAATGCATGGGCAGCAAGGCCATTGGCACCCAGAGCAGAGCCGGCATTAAATCCAAACCAGCCAAACCAAAGCAATGCAGCGCCTAAAAATACGAACGGAATGTTATGGACACGGTAGGATGTATGCTCTAGACCGCTCCGTCTGCCAAGTACGATCGCCAGAACCAAGCCGCTGACGCCGGAGCTGATATGTACCACGTTGCCGCCGGCAAAATCCACGGCACCAAGCTCTGCCAAAAAGCCGCCCGATCCCCATACCATATGGGCCATGGGATAATAGACAACCAACGACCACAATGCGATAAAAAGGAACAACGCTCTATACCGCATGCGCCCCGCCACGGCACCGGTGATCAGCGCCGGTGTAATCATGGCAAACATCATCTGGAAAACCACAAAAGTAATAGAAGAAAGCGAAGGAGCGTATGCCAGCGCCTCATTAAAGTCAAGACCATTAAGGCAAATATACTCCAGCCCGCCGATGATGCCGCCGTGGTCAGCGGCGAAGGATAAGGAAAATCCGACCAACACCCACAAAACGACCGAGAGCCCCATAATGCCCGCACAAGCCATAATTGTATTCACAATATTTTTCCGCCGTACCAGGCCGCCATAGAAAAAGGCCAGGCCGGGCGTCATTATGAATACTAATGCCGCACAAATCAATACAAAGCCGTTATCTCCTGCACTCATAATACCATCCTCCTAAAAATAAAATAAAGGTGTCCCCAAATATTGGGAACACCTTTGTTCGCTGTTATTATAGCAAAGCCATTTGCAGAAATCAACCCTTTTCCATCGCTCTGTAAATTTTATGTGGTAATAATAAATAGTTTTTCGTCATGCTAAATTATTTTTGTCATATATACCCGCACATTTACAGGTAGTTCATGCAACAGTATTAAAAATGTTCCCCTTTTTTAAAGAATAGAAAGGCGCATTTTTCATTCTTTATCAATATGAATTCACTTTTTTGACGAAGAAAAACAAACCGCAGTTTTTTAAAAATCACGCGTAAAAATATCGCTTTTTTCAAGCAACGCTTCCACCGTGTCAAACCCAAGCCGGCGTAAAAGCTCAATGACATACGGATTGTCAATTGGCGTAGGATACGTGGCCTGCTCGCCATACGCATTTACATGTTCGCAGCCAATCTTACGGTCGATCAGCGCTTTGGGCCCGCCCACACAGCCGCCGACACAGCCCATTCCTTCAAAAAAGTTCGATTCGCTCTTTCCTTCCAAAAGCTGTGCAATCATATTTTTGCAGGCAGGAACGCCGTCTGCACGCTGTGCGCGCACTGTGATTTTCCTGTCTGGGTACAGCCGGCTGACTGTGGCGGAAACCGCTTCGCTGACGCCACCGGCCCTGGCATAGATGCGCCCTGCTTTCGAGGAATGATCCCTGTCGTCTTCCGGCAGCTTTGCAGGATCAATATGCGCAAAATCAAAAATGTCCTGTACCTCTTGGAACGTCAGGACAAAATCCACATCCCCTACAAGATCCGGCTCCTTTGCCTCTGCTTTTTTTGCAATGCATGGGCCGATAAAGACCGTTTTTGCTTTGGGATAGAGTGTCTTTATTGTACGCGCGCAGGCAATCATCGGCGATACGGCGCCCGGTACATGCGGCATAAGCTGATGATAGATTTTCCGGATCATGGCAATCCACATAGGGCAACAGCAGCTTGTCAGCTGAAAATCCTCTCTTTTATGGATATTTTGATTAAATTCCAGCGCCTCTTTTAAGGTTAAAATGTCTGCAAAAACCGCAACCTCCACCATCCCTGCAAATCCCAGCTTTTTAAACGCGCTTCTTAATCTTCCGGGTGTTACCTCCGCTTCAAACTGGCTGACAAAGGCCGGTGCAATCATTGCATAAACCGGTTCGCTTCCCGTGCGGACGGCCGCAAGAGCGGGAAGAATATCCTTGCTGGCAGTTAACTTTTTTTCCTTACAGCGCCGGATACATTCTTCACAACCGACACATTTCTCTACATCAATCGAAACGTTTCCTTTTTCATCACGGGAAATCGCGTCAAAAATGCAATGATCCATACAGGGTGCCTGATGGTCTGAAGCGCACATACAGCTGTCCATTCTCCAAACGGGCGGATACTTATGTGGATTTAGCAGGCAATCCAGCTGGTAAGGGTCGCCGCCTTCCTGCAATGCTTTTTCTCTTTCTTCTTCCATGTCACCATTTAAAGAAGCCTGAACCATTTTATGGTATAGATCAATAAATTTCAAAATTCCACTTCCTTTTATGCCTGTATTGCGTGTGAATCTTTTATTTTCCCTTTATGAACGGGGAACGACACTATTATATTTGCTATACAACAGAAAAGCAAGCCGCTTTCTGCGTCTTGCTTTTTGCTGTATGGCAGCGCGCTATACAGCTCTTTTTTACTTTTTTGGCAGTTTAAGAATTTGCCCGGAGTATATAACCGTACCTGTTAAATTGTTAAGCTCCATAATTTCTGTATAGCGGGTTCCGTCTCCAAGTTGAGCTTTGGCTATTTTCCAAAGTGTGTCGCCCCGTTTGACGGTATATTTTCTGGAAGTACTGTCCGTATTACCTGTATTGTCACTATCTGTGTTTACCGGTATTTTCAGCTGCATGCCGGAATAAATCGTCTCACTTTTCAGCCCATTGATTTCCATAATCTTTGTATACCGGCTTCCCGAGCCCAAGTGCGTAGCCGCTATTTTCCAGAGTGTGTCTCCCGTTTTTACTTCATAAAGGAAATACTCCACGGAAGGCTCTGATGGAAAGGTGTTGTCCGGTTGCTTTTCCATGGTAATATACGCCGAAGAAACATAGCCGGTTCTTCCGTCAGAAAGCTTTACCTTATAAGCGCCTTTGCCGGTGTCTTCCAGCACGGAAATGCGGTCGCCTCCGGAAAGTGTGGCAACCACCTTTCCCTTTAGGTTTGCATTTTTATAGACCGATACCTTTGTCTGACTTAATAAAACCCACGCATCTTTTCCTTCCTCTGCAGCAGACGGATCTGTAGAAGATTCGCCGTTTTCGGGCGTTTCCGGTGTCTCGGGTTTTTCCGGTGTTTCTGTCGCTTCCGGTGTTTCTGTCTGCTCCGGAATGGTAGGCGCATTTGTCTCTGGGCTGGTAGCATCTGTTGCATCCCCATTAAGCCAGCTGTCGTAATGTTCCCATATGGATGGGTCTTCCTGTCCCAAGGACCAGGAACCTACTCCCTTTAAATCGTACTTTTCAACCAGATCCAGTTTTGCCTCATAAGACCGCTCATTTTCAAACCAAACTACATAATTTCCAGGCTGCAGGACAAAATCTCCGCCTACCGTATATTTTTCGCTTGCCTGTGTAATTTTAAATTCCGCTTTTACGGACTGGCTTTGTTCATCATAGGTTATGGTCGCTTCACAATTATCCAAAATGTCCAAAATGGTTTTGCTGCTAATCCCTTTACCCACGATCCTGTCGCTGTCCAAACTCCAAACGCGCCCATAAAAAGGAATTCCCACAACAATTTTATCCGATGTTGTTTTTGTTAAAGCATATTGAACAGATCGCTCGACAAAGTCAATTCCTGCAACAGGCCCGGCTTCCCCGCCTTCGTGATGCTCGTCATACGCCATAATGAAAAGATGGTCCGCATATTGTGCCAGTGCCGCATAATCATAAGACCCATGCCATCCCGTTTGCCAATCGTTTGGATTGGCCGCAACCGCAACGGAAACCTCTTTGTGCTGTGGAATTTTTTCGCGCAACAGTTTAACAAGCTGTGTATACTGGTCTTTCTGCTCATGCGTTACATTTTCAATATCGACATTAACCCCATCCAGATTGTATTGTGCGACATAGTCTGCAACCTGTGTGGAAAGCGTTTCAACGTCCTGCAACGCGTTTATACCTGCAGTCCGGCTCCAGTGGTTGCTTAAAAACGGAACAACCTTTATATTTTGCGCATGCATGGTTTCAATTAAATACTCGCTTAAATAGTTCAGCTTCAGGCTTCCGTCCTGCTCAATATCAAAATAGCTTGGAGAGACTGTATCCAGCGCGTTATGTGTCTGGTTTACATATTCGATCTGCTGCTGGTCGGTTCCACTGTACAAATACCCCATGCTGTACCGATCCTCTGCTGCAAAAACAGAAAGAAAAAACGAAAAAGCGATCGTTGCAATCAGAACACCTGAAACAAATATTTTTACACTTGCAATTTTTGCTTTCTTTGCATAGGCTTTTACAGACGCTAAAATTTCTTTTGAATTTGATAGGACATTTTTTCCGACATCAAACTCCTGTGCAAATTCGACATCTTCCCTCTTATATTCAAGAAATATGTCGTACGTTCCATCATGGTTGGAAACCAGCTTTATAGCAGGCAGCATAGCATTCACCTTTCCTGTTTGTTTCTGTATGACTTTTTTGAACATATTACCAATAGTATATGTTTGGCTTGCCTTTCTATACGAATACAAAACAAAAAACACGGCCACCTTATACGGGTTTGCCGTGTTTTTCTTTTATTTTTCCGCATAGAAAGCACACTACACTGCTCTTTAGGATATTGTCTTTCTTTTCTTTTGTCATCTATTATGTTCTCTGTGGCTTACTGTGCCATCAGTCAAGCTCCAGTGCGCCGGTATACAGCTGATAATAGGTACCTTTTTGTTTGAGCAACTCGTCATGTGTGCCGCGTTCAATAATACGTCCATGGTCCAACACCATAATGGCGTCCGAATTTTTGATCGTACTCAACCGGTGGGCAATTACAAACACGGTTCGGTTTGTCATAAGTGCATCCATCCCCTGCTGTACAATCGCCTCGGTACGCGTGTCAATAGAACTGGTTGCCTCGTCCAAAATCATAACGGGCGGGTCAGCTACCGCTGCGCGGGCAATTGACAATAGCTGACGCTGCCCCTGGGAAAGGCTTGCACCGTTCCCTGACAGCGGCGTATCGTACCCCTGCGGCAGGCGGGTAATAAAGTCGTGCGCACCTGCCAGCTTAGCGGCCGCAATACATTCCTCATCACTTGCGTCCAGGCGGCCGTAGCGGATGTTTTCCATGACCGTTCCTGTAAACAGGTTTGTATCCTGCAATACCATTCCCAGGCTACGCCGCAGATCGGCCTTTTTAATTTTATTGATATTAATTCCATCATAACGGATTTTCCCATCGGCAATGTCATAAAAACGGTTAATTAAATTGGTAATGGTGGTTTTCCCTGCTCCGGTAGACCCCACAAAGGCCACCTTTTGCCCGGGCTTTGCATACAGTGAAACATCGTGCAGCACGGTTTTTCCTTCTTCGTAGGCAAAATCCACATCAAACATGCGCACATCGCCAGCAAGGCGGGTATAGGTGACGGTCCCGTCGCTGTGCGGATGCTTCCACGCCCATACATTGGTTCGCTCCTTACACTCCTCCAGGTGACCGTCTCTTGTTTCACGCGCATTGACCAGCGTTACATAACCGTCGTCGGGTTCGGGCTTTTCATCAATCAGCGTAAAGATCCGCTGCGCGCCCGCAAGGCCCATGACAATAGCGTTAAGCTGATTGGAAACCTGGCTTATATTGCCTGCAAACTGCTTTGTCATATTTAAAAACGGTATTACAATGCTAATGCCAAACCCAATGCCTGAAATACTCACGTTTGGAACAGCGGTGATCAAAAGAATACCGCCCGCCAGCGCTACAATTACGTACAGCACGTTCCCAATATTGTTTAAAATAGGCATGAGCATATTGGCATAGCGGTTTGCTTTTTCTGCATCGGCAAACAAAGCGTCATTGATCGCATCAAATTCCTTTTGTGCCTGATGCTCATGGCAAAACACTTTGATGACCTTCTGACCGTTCATCATTTCTTCCACAAAGCCCTCTGTACGCCCCAGCGCCAACTGTTGGCGTATAAAGTACTTGGCCGAGCTTCCCCCTACTTTTTTTATGACAAGCGTCATGACCACTACGCCCAAGATCACTACCAGCGTCATCCACAGACTGTAATATACCATAATAGAAAACACCGTCAGGACGGTAACCGCCGCTATCATCAGTTGTGGAAAGCTTTGGGAAATCATCTGCCGCAGTGTGTCGATATCATTGGTGTAATAGCTCATTACATCGCCGTGGTTGTGTGTGTCGAAGTATTTGACAGGCAGGTTCTGCATGCCGTTAAACATTTTTTCACGCAGTTTTGCAAGCGATCCCTGTGTAATAACAGCCATCAATTGGTTAAAGGCAAAACCTGCGGCCAGGCTTAACACGTAGAAGATAGCCAGCACTACCACCAGTCCCAAAATTTGGGCCGATACTCCGTCCCAGTTGCCGCTTTTCCAGCTTTGCTCCACATATGAAATAATATTTTGCATAAAAACAGACGGAATTGAACTTACGACGGCGCTAATTAAAATACATACAATCGTCACCGGCAGCAGCACAGGATAAAAACCAAACAGCGTGCGAATCAGCCTTCCCAACACGCCTTTGGAGCCTTGGTGCTTTTTTGCGCTTTTACTGAGCATCGTCGTCACCTGCCTTATTCTGGGAATAATAGACTTCCTGATAAATTGTATTGGTCTTTAAAAGCTCCTGGTGTGTACCAACAGCGTTGATCGTGCCGCCATCCATTACGATAATACGGTCGGCGTCCTGTACGGAGGCAACGCGCTGTGCAATAATTACTTTGGTCGTTTCGGGAATATACTGGCGGAACGCCTGGCGGATCAATGCGTCTGTTCGGGTATCCACCGCGCTTGTAGAATCGTCCAAAATCAGAATTTTAGGCTTTTTCAAAAGTGCACGCGCAATGCACAGCCTTTGCTTCTGCCCACCGGATACGTTGGCGCCGCCCTGCTCTATATGGGTATCATACCCATTGGGAAACTGGCGGATAAATTCGTCGGCCTGCGCCAGCTTGCAGGCTTCTTCCATCTCCGCGTCGGTCGCGTCCTCGTTTCCCCAACGCAGATTTTCCTTGATTGTACCGGAAAACAGTTCGTTTTTTTGCAGTACCACGGCCACCTGGTCGCGCAGAACCTTTAAATCGTATTCCCGCACATCCACGCCGCCTACGCGCACTGCACCCTGTGTTACGTCATACAGGCGCGGGATCAGCTGAATCAGCGTAGATTTAGACGAACCGGTTCCGCCGATAATTCCAATAATCTCTCCTGATCGGATATGCAGGTTAATATCTGCAAGTGCCATCCGCTCGGCATTTTTAGAATATTTAAAGCTGACGTTTTCAAAGTCGATAGAGCCGTCCTTTACCACACTGACCGCATTTTCCGGGCTTTGTAAAACGCTTTCCTCTGTCAGTACCTCTACAATACGCTGGGATGACTCACTGGCCATGGTGATCATGACAAACACCATGGAAAGCATCATCAGGCTGCTAAGAATCTGAAAACCATAGGTCAGCATTGCAGACATTTGCCCTACGTCCAGGTCAAGCCCCTGGGAAGTAATCACCACATAAGAACCATAGGACATCACAAATACCATGACTGCATACATGCAAAACTGCATCAGCGGATTGTTAATTGCCAAAATACGTTCTGCCTTTGTAAAGTCTGCGCATACATTTTCAGCTGCCACGCCAAACTTCTGTTTTTCATAATTTTCTCGCACATATGACTTAACCACCCGCATGCCTCTGATATTTTCCTGTACAGAGCTGTTGAGCGCATCGTACTTTTTAAATACCCTTCGAAACAGTGGCATAGTCTTTTTAATGACCCAAAAAAGCCCAAAACCTAAAATAGGGATTACCAGTATAAAAATAAACACCATGTCTCCTCCCATTATAAAGGCCATTACAAAGGCAAAGACCAACATCAACGGGCAACGGATTGCTGTGCGTACAATCATCATATATGCCAGTTGCACATTGGTTACGTCGGTGGTCAGTCGTGTAACAAGGCTTGATACAGAAAACTTATCAATATTTTCAAAGGAATAGCCCTGTATTTTAGAAAACATATCCTTTCGCAGATTGCGGGCAAAGCCGCAACTGGCCGTTGCACAGGCGGAACCCGCCAGAGCGCCGAAGGTAAGCGACAGTGCCGCCATTGCTATCAGCACAAGCCCATACTGCACAATAACGCCTAAAGAACAACCGTTTTTGATTTCGTTGACAAGATTCGCCGTAAGAAACGGAATAATGCATTCCAGCACTACTTCACCCGATACTAAAATTGGCGCCAGCAAGGAGGGCTTTTTATATTCTCGTATGCTTTTTGCCAAAACTTTTATCATCGCAATACTCCCCTTTTCTTGATCTGAAAAGACCTGCTTATTTCACATTTATTTGTTATGGTACAAACAATTATACAAGAGATATGCACGTGTTTCCATGGTGCCGTTTAGGTGCCGATTATCTGCCCAAATTTTGATACATTTTATCTGCTATTTCCAAAAACAGCTGTTGCTGCCCTGGCGATATATCTTTTGTCAGCATAAGCTCTATTTCGCAAATACAGGCATGCACTCGGGCATCCATACGTGCGGCCTTTTCTGTTGGTACAAGGCTTTTCAGTCGTGCGTCGCGGGCTACACTTTCCCGGAAAATCAGGCCGTTTTTTTCTAATAGCTGCAAAATACCCGTTGTGGTGGAACGGCTCAGTCCAAAGGCCTCTTCCACGTTTTTTTGGAAAACAGGCCCTTCCTTGTAATGCTCCAGAATATAGTGCATAACCCTGCTTTGCACGCCAGTAATGCCTAGATCAGACAAAGCGGCATTCATGCGCTGCTTTAATTTATGTGACAGGATGTTGATCCATATCCCGCAGTCGCGCTTCATCTATTTTTTGCACCTCTTTTTGTTCGTTTTCGAACAATATCATACTGCATTTTTCCAAATTTGTCAATAGAAGGTAAGAAAAGGCGGCATAATTTTTATGACAAAGATGCAAAATGAAATTGTATAATAATATTTCTGTCTCTTATACACATCTCCGAGCCCACGAGACACTGAGCGATCTCG
>UQKB01000035.1 GCA_900541565.1 uncultured Oscillospiraceae bacterium | reverse complement strand
GCAAAACGGGCGATTGATTTTTTTATGAAATAAAAAAATCGGAGCAAGTGAAGCTTGCTCCGACGTGGTGCGAGTGACGGGACTTGAACCCGTACGTCATGAAACACACGCCCCTCAAACGTGCCTGTCTGCCAGTTCCAGCACACTCGCATTTTTAGTCAGTGTGGTATATTATAGCAAAGGCCGTGTTTCTTGTCAAGTACTTTTTATATATAAGAAAGTCCGTCATATCACAGTTATTCCTTGCTGCACTATGGAAAAATAAAAAGCTGTAGTCCAATAATTCCCATAATAAAAAGGAAGCGATACTGGGAACACTGTTATTTGTTTGTACATAAGCGCAGGACCCTGTAAAAAGATCTTTCAGCAAGCTTTCCATTTTTTGTTTCGATAAAAGCCATAGGAATTTGTTCTGCTGATTGCCTGAAACAGGGTATGCATTGCATCTCTTGGGGAGGGTACAGCGCGCGGCTGTATCTATTGACTTTCATAGAATGCGTATTATAATGTAGTTAGATTAAGTTGACAGGGAATGATTCTGTTTGAAAAAATGCGAATATTGTGCAAAGGAAATTTCATATCATGAGCAATACTGCAGCGACGCCTGTCAGCAGGCTGCCATGAAGTATTACCGTCTTACGCGTAATTGCGGCAGATTGTTTTCCATCTGTAATATTTTGGGGCTGCTCGCCATAGTTGTCGGCCTGTTCTGGATGGTCTTTCAGGCAAATATTGGCATTTATATTGTAAGCGGAGGCTGCCTGCTTTTAGGCATTTTATATTTTTTACTCCCGTTCGGCACGCCCGACATGATTAAAAAGTCTAAAATAAAAAAAACGATAAAAAATGTAAAATGGATTGCCTGCCTTTTATGGATGACCGGCCTTGTGCTGCTGATTGCCGGATTTTTCTTTTTGCATGTATAAGCTTAAAAGATTGGGGTATGCTATTTCCAAACAACAAAGGAGGAAAAAGCATGCTTGATAAAATCTGTCTTTTACTCACAATTATTGGCGGCATCAACTGGGGTATTATCGGTATTTTCCAATTTGACGTCGTCGCCTGGATTTGCGGTGGGCAAACAGGTATTGTGAGCAGGATTATCTACACGCTGGTAGGCCTTGCGGCAATCTGGTGTATTTCACTTTTATTCCGCGACCGTACCGAAGCAGGCGAGCATCATTACACAACGCAGTCTTAAAATAAATTCCAATAAAGCTGCCGCAGGATTGTATACAATCCTGCGGCAGCTTTTTACAGCAGAAGCGTTTTAAATTGGCCTGCCGTTTGCAGAAATGGCCTGGTTAAAAACAACAGACGTGTTATTCCACAATTTTGTGATTTATCCAATACTTACATTTGCAAATATATAATCATGCCTGTATACTGTAAGCAGGAGGTTATGCTATGAAAAAATTGATCAGTGCAGTTCTTGTTACCGCTTTACTTCTTGTTCTTGCCGTTTTCCCCGTCAGTGCGGCGCAGGGAAAAACGCACGTTGTGCAAAAGGGCGATTCCATGTGGAAAATTGCCGTTAAGTACCAAATGGGCGTCAGTGAAATTATTCAGGCCAATCCCCAGGTATCTGATCCAAACCTGATCTATCCCGGCCAAATTTTGCAGATTCCCACGTTAGACGCTACAGTAAGCAGCTTTGAAGAAGAGGTCGTCAGGCTTGTAAACCAGGAACGTACCGCAAGAGGCCTGAAAGCACTTACCGTAAACTGGGAACTTAGCCGTGTTGCACGCTACAAGTCACAGGATATGCACGACAACCGCTACTTTTCCCATACAAGCCCTGTATACGGTTCCCCCGGAAAAATGATCCGTGACTTTGGTATATCATATAAAGCCTATGGTGAAAACATTGCGCAGGGCTACCGCACACCGCAAGCGGTTGTAACCGGGTGGATGAACTCCAGCGGGCATCGTGCAAACATTTTAAACGCTTCGTTTACACAGATTGGTGTAGGATATGTTGCAGACGGCAACTACTGGACCCAAATGTTTATTGCATAACAGCAAAGAGCAATATATTACCATGCCCCGGCGTTACCGCCGGGGCAATTTTTCGAACCTTTAAAAACATGCGCAGAAGAGGCTTCTTCTGCGCATGTTGCATTTATCGGGCTTTCAGTCGCCTGATCCACTTAAAAATTTCCACCTGAACAATAGACAGCAGAGAAAAGCCGATGACAGTCAACCACTGCACGCCGTTTAACACAGTCAGACGAAAAGCGCTTTGCAGACCAGGAATAAAAAGAATGCAAAGCATAAGCGCAGCAGAAACTACAAAGGAAAGGATCAGCCAGGGATTTACCCCTTCAGCGCGCACCCAAATTGGTTCGGTATTGGAACGCTGGTTGAATGCGCGCAGCATTTGCGAAAAGGCCAGTACGCAAAACGCCATGGTCTGCCCCACCGTATGGCCTCCCATGCTCACACCGGTCCAATAAGCGGCAGTGGTCATAGCTGCCACAAATATACCCTGTGTTACAACACGGCGCACCAAATCCTTTTCAAATAATGTTCCGGACTTAACCGGCTGATGCTTCATAATATTTTTGCTGGCCGGGTCAACGCCCAATGCCAACGCCGGCAGCGTTGCCGTAGCAAGATTTACCCATAAAATGTGGATTGCCAGAAGCGGCGCGTCCCAGTTAAACAGCGTTGCCACAAACAAGGTCAAAATTTCCGCTATATTCCCCACCAGCAAAAACTGGATCACTTTTTGAATATTGCGGTAAACGCGGCGGCCTTCCTTGATCGCGTAGGCAATGGTCGTAAAGCTGTCGTCGAGCAAAATCATGTCTGAAGCTTCTTTCGCGACATCGGTACCCGTAATACCCATAGCCACACCGATATCGGCGGCCTTCAGCGCAGGGGAGTCGTTGACGCCGTCGCCTGTCATGGCGGCTACCTCGCCGGTGCGTTTTAAGGACTGGATGATGCGCAGTTTATCCGCAGGAGATACACGCGCAAAAACCGTGGCAGTTTTAACCGCCTCGTCAAGCTGTGCGTCGGTCATCGCATCCAGCTCATCGCCCGATACAACCGTGTTGCCCTGTCTGTAAATAGCAAGTTCTTTGGCGATTGCGAGCGCTGTCACCTTATGGTCGCCGGTAATCATGATTGTGCGTATTCCGGCCTCATGGCAGGTTTGTACCGACGCCTTCACCTCTTTACGCGGAGGGTCAATCATCCCAACTACGCCGATAAACGTCATGTCAAATTCCAGATTTTCATCGTCGTCATCAGGAATTCTCTGCAAATAGCGCATAGCAAAGCCTAAGACTCGCTGTGCGTTTTCAGACATTGTAAAACATAACTTTAAAATGTTGGACTGATCTGCTTTTGTAATGGGGCGAACGCCCTGTGCTGTTAAAATATGCGTGCACAGCGGCAGCATTTCGTCCACTGCGCCCTTTGTATATGCAATGTTCTTTTGATCAATTTGATGTACGGTCGTCATGCGCTTTCTGTCGGAATCAAAGGGTTGTTCAAACAGGCGTGGATATTTATCTTCCAGCTCTTCGTGATTGATCCCAAATGCCTGCGCCATATAGATCAGTGCCCCCTCTGTGGGGTCTCCAATGATCTCTCCTTTGCGGTCGGGGTCCAGGCTGGCGTCGTTACAGAGCGCCGCCGCATATACCAGCTCTTCATACACCTTTGGATGCCGGCTGGAAGCACCTTCCACCGGCGTTGCTTTTCCGGCCTCAAAGTCGCCGTTGACTGCAATATGCGTTACAGTCATTTTATTCAGTGTTAATGTACCAGTTTTGTCGCTGCAGATTACCGTAGCGCTTCCCAACGTTTCTACTGCCGGCAGCTTGCGGATTAACGCATTGCGTTTTGCCATACGCTGTACACCCAGCGCCATAACAATCGTAGCCGTAGCGGGCAGGCCCTCCGGGATAATAGAGATTGCCAGCGAAATTGCCACAAGAAACTGCGGAATCAGCGGGCGCTGGTACAGCGCACCAATGGCAAAAATCAAAACACAGACAATCAGCCCGACCACTGTCAGCGTCTTGCCCACAGCATTCAGCTTGCGTTTAAGCGGCGTATCCAGCTCATCCTGGTTATCCAGCATGCCGGCAATGTTTCCAACCTCTGTATCCATGCCGGTAGCAACAACCACGCCGACAGCGCGCCCATAGGTAACGATTGCAGAAGTGTATACCATATTGCTGCGGTCGCCCAGTGTGCAGCTTTCCGGCAGCAATACGTCTGCATCCTTTTCTGAAGGAAGTGACTCCCCAGTAAGAGAAGCCTCCTGCACTTTTAGATTTGCCGAATCAATCAGTCGCACATCCGCAGGAACCATGTCGCCGTCGCTTAAAAAAACCACATCGCCCACTACAAGCTCATCGGCGGGAATAATGCTTTCCTCCCCCTGGCGCAAAACACGGGCGGTCGGCGCGCTCATATTGCGCAGAGCCTCCAACGAGGACTGCGCTTTTTTCTCCTGTACAATACCGATTACCGCGTTAATCACCACAATGGCAAAAATCACGATTGCTTCCGTCCATTCTTGTAAAATGGCGGAAAACGCGGCTGCGCCGATCAAAATCAGCACCATAGGGTCAAAAATTTGTTCTTTCAGCATTTGAAAAACGGTTTTGGGCGGCTTTGCCCGCAACGTATTCTTTCCGTTTTTCCTCAACCTTTCAGCCGCCTCGGTATCGCTTAGCCCATCATCGGAGGTATGCAGCAACTGATAGACTTCCGGCAATGGCTTAGCATGCCAAGGCATCTGTTTGTGACTATCCATAATTGGACAGACCACTCCTTTCTTTCAATACATATATATTCTGACCGCCTAAAGGCGAAAATCAGCAAAAAAAGGCACAACCCACAAGCCCTGTTCAAGGGCGCAGGTTATGCCATATATCTAAAAACTTGCCTATAGAATAAAAAACAAAAAAATTGCTTTCTCCGTCGGTGTCGCTACTGTCAATGTCATCCATTGTTCCAGCATGTCTCCCTCTTTTATTACTTTATGCTCTTTATTATATAGAATACCTCCGGAAATGTCAACTGCGAAGCTGTCCCTTTTCATTCTGTTACCGTAATCCATACTTACAAGCTGCCGCAGGTAGAAAAAAGCAATATTAAAAAGCCCGGCTTTTGCCGGGCTTTTTGTCAAAACAGCATACATGCCAATGCGAGTCTGCGCTAGAAAAGAGCTTGCTCTAAGGTGTACAGCAACACATTCCTGTTTCCCTTACAAAAATTGACGTATATCTATTACCAGCCTTTCTTCAAGGTTGATTAATCGCTTGGTAATATCCTTTGAAACCTCGTCTGCGGCCTTATATTCGTTTAGGTATCGGTTCAGCGACTTGACCCCCATATTGCACCCGTCGGTCATCAGATCGGCAATTGTGTTGTCAGATTCATCCATAACCAGCTTCATGTTGGTTTTTATCCAGGACATCCCCTTTGCAATGGGATTGGGATCCTTGCCTTCGTCCTTATATCGGTTTAACAATCCCTGCATTTCCGTACCAAGTTTTTCATGTTCCTGCTTGCAGTCGGATAAATATTTCTTAAATGCGTCGGCATGTACATAGCCCAAGACTTCGTCAATAGACGAAACCCCCATTTTTACACCGGCATCACACTCCCGTAAAAGCCGGATTGTATCCTGTTCAATCATAATAAACACCATCCTTCCCTTTATAAACGAAGTATATCCAAAACAGCGACAAAGATTCCCCTTTTTGAAAATTTGAATATTTCATTTGATTTTGTAAAATTTTTTTACCAGAGCATTGTATGGCAAGGCCTTTAACACTACAAAAACTGCTCGCACAGCAAACCGTTTGCAGAGCGTAATCTTTTTCGGAAAGGATGCGCGGTAAAACAGGCAGTTAATTTTTCATGAAATAAAAAATCGGAACGAGCACAACTCGTTCCGACGTGGTGCAGGTAACAGGACTTGAACCTGCATGAAGTTGCCCTCATACGGACCTGAACCGTACGCGTCTGCCAATTCCGCCATACCTGCATATATACAACTCTGCTCCCTTGCAGAGCAAGCCGCACAAAAGCATCTGCAATTTTTGCGACTGCTGTATATTATAGCAAAGGCGACCGTAAATGTCAATGATTTTATAAAGGAAGTTTTCATTCTTTTTCTGCCGGTTTTTCTTGCGCTTGCACATCTGCCGTTTCTTTTGGGAACGTTGCTTCCGCTTTTTTCTTTTCGGTGTGCGCTTCGTCTGCAATCGCCTGCAAATTCTCTTCTACTTCCCGGAGCAATTGGCGTGAAAGGGCTGGAATTCCCTGCTCCTCTTCCTTAAGCGGCGCTGTGTCCGTTTTAAAAACAGGATGGCTCTCCCCCTTTGCCTGCCGTTCAGCCTGCAAAGGCTGCGCAGCGGCAAACTTACCCTCCTCAGGTAAAAGAAGCTCCCCCTGCGGCCGGGCACAGCCTGCATATTCACCCAAATCCATAATAACGATCGAATGGCTGGTTTTCCTGCCGCTTGCGATGACCATATCGTTATAATTGCCATACAGGTACGTCAAATATTTGTCGTACTCCTTCGGTATAGGGAAACGATGGCCCTCAAAATCCCAATAGACCGTATCTTTCAGCCAAGCCGCGGGGAAATCGCCGTTATAGACATTTCTGCCCATCCCATCGTATAAATACTTTGTATCCTTCTTTTCAAACCAACGCAGGCATTTAAACTGCAGCTTCTGCGCCAGGGAAAGTGGAATGACCGCTTTTATACAGTTGGCGACGGCCGATTGTATCTTATGCCCGTTATTAATTTTTCTATGGTGCCATTTGTTAAACACCAAAGAACGCGTCAGTAATGTCAGCTGCAAATGGATCTTTCTTCCTATTTTTGAATTGGCCGTCTTATCATGACAAAGCACATCAAAGAAAACGCCGTTATGCATTTGTGGAAACTTACTCGTATATTTTGTTGCAAACAATGTATTGTCGATACGCAGCTTTGTGAACACACAGTGGTTAAGCGGATCTGTATCCGCCGTATGCAGCGTCACGTTTGCCGGAAGCTCGCTTTGTACAACGCTGAGGAATTTTTCATAATCGTCGCGCAGCATCATCACATCGGCGTCGTCGTCCCATGGGATAAATCCATGATGGCGCACTGCGCCAAGCAATGTGCCGCCTGCTAGGAAATAACGAATTTTATATTTTCTGCATATCCTGTCTATTTCCAGAAGATAGGACAGCAGAATGTTTTGAATCACCCGGATCTTCCCCTGATAGGAATCCTTGAAAACAAATGTCTTTGCCGGAAGGCGGTTGCTTTCCACCATCAATTCAATGGCATCCTGCAGTGTGATTACAGGCTTACAGCCGCAGCTTCGAATTTTCTGATTATTCATTGCCGTGCCATAAGACGGATCTTTCCGGCTGTACAGTAGATTCACCTGCACCTGCTCAGGGTACAGGTCATGCAGCATTGCGCAAAGCATACCAGTCGAAACGGTCGCGTCCTTTCCTGTTACATGATATACCGTATTGGCGCGCAGATCTGCCATAGCGTGGTAAAGCGCATGAAAAACGTCACTGATATAAACAAAGGAGTATTTATTTTTACTGCTTAACAGCGTATATGTCTCACCTTTTGCGGCGGCCTTAAACAGATCTGTAAAAATGGTATCGTCAAGGCCTGTCCCCGCACCCAATACAATCCCTGTGCGCAAAACCACATAAGAAAATCCACGCTGCTTTGCATATGCACTGCAAAGCGTTTCAACCGTTTTAACAAGCTCAAAGTCAAAAGAAGATTCTTTGGAAAAATCAGAGCGCCCGTTTTCGTATTCTGAGCATAAAACGCCTCTTTCCACAACGCCGCAGCTTCTATAGTCAGAAAGCAATATAAACCGCTCCGGGCGCACTTGCCCGGCAAGCTCCAAAACAGCCTTGCTGCGTTCCATCTCTTCAAAAAAGAATGCCGGCGTATGCTCCAGCTTTTTATTACAGCAGCCCGTATAAACAAAAAAATCTGCCTTTACAGGCTTTTCCTGCGCTGCCAGCTGGTCAACCGTAAAAAACTGGAAATCGTCGCGCTTTAAAAGCTGGGGAAAATACCCGGTAAGTGCGCCGCTGTCTTTTCCGACAAGAATAATTTGCATATGCAGGCTGTGCAAGTCGTTGGCCGCAAAAAGCGTATAAACAACACAGCGGGCAAAATGGTTATGCCCGCCTGCCACTACGACCTTTTTGCCTTTCATCTGCCTGGCCGGAAAATCGTCCCTGCAAGGTGCAAAAGCCGCCCAATCGTATTCATATTCATTCAGAAGTTTTTTTAGTTCCATGATCTACCTCTTGCCTTGCGCCCGTACGCACCGCAGGCAGCCTCGCTGCCTGGTTTGGTACATGTGCTCCCTGTTTAATTTTGCAGCTCTACAATCTGTATTGCGTTGCGGATCCCCTGCGTCAAGTCGACCTTTGCATCCCATCCAAGTGACAAAAGCCTTGTGTTATCCAGAATTTCCGGCGTTGCCGCCAGCACAGAACGCTGCGGCTCTTTTTCATCCTCTTTATTTGCAAAGGCAAGCGTCAGCCCTCGTTCCGGAAACGCCTGCACTGCGGCTTTGGCAAAGCCACGGATTGTTGTGTTGGAATGTGCCGCTGCAATATTGTAGGGAAATACATCCTGCCCTTTCAGCAGAATTGTAAATAAAGCCGTCGCAGTATCGCTTACATAGCAGAAAGAACGCAGCGCAGCCCCGTTGCTTTTTAAAAGAATATTTTCATGTCGGACAACATTGGCAATAAACTGTGCCCAAACGCGGTCGTCATCCAGGCTGGATGGACCGTATATATAGGAAGGTCTGGCAATCTTCACAGGCAAGCCATATTGCTTGTGAAAACAGGCGCACAGCGTTTCTGAAGCACGTTTGCCCTGCGCATAGCAGTTTTTATACGATGTATGGTCGATAGAACCGATGTCTGTCTCAGACAAAAAGCCCTTTTGGTTATGCAGCGCGCCGTACACCTTGAGGCTGGAAATAAAAAGCGCAGACTGCACGCCGCATTTTCTTGCATAGTCCAAAACTTTATATGTGCCCGTCAGGTTTGCATCTATTGTCCCAACAGGGTCGTTTTCAAAGAAATATGCGCTCGCCTGGCTGGCAGCATGAATCACAAAATCGGCCCTTTGTTTTATTTGTATATCGCTGCACACATCCTGTACAACCAGATCTATATCCTCTCTGTCTAAAAGCACGCCAAAACGCTTTTGTGCCTTTTGTTTATTGCGAACCAGCGCAATAACTTTGATGGCATCGCCGTATAAATCATTCCTGATTAAAAGCGCAACTGTCAGATAATAGCCTATAAAACCCGCGGCACCGGTTAAAAGCAGCGTTTTATTGCGCATTTGTTCCCATGGAAGCGGCGCCTGCGCCACCTGCAAAATATCCTGATAGACCAGCGGATGTAATGCATCTTTTACGTCAAACGCCATATAGACGGTCCTCCCTAGCAAAGTTTTCATACCGGCGGTAATAATAATACGCGCGCAGAAAACGCAAATCTTCCGGTGTGGTGACCTTAATGTTATCCCTGTCTCCAATAAAAATATGCACTTCTTCCCCAAGCTCTATGAGCAGCTCACTGCTGGAAATGGGGTTTTCAATGCCGCGTTCCTCCGCTTGCTTATGGGCCCACATGATTTTCCGCATCGTATAACCCTGCGGCGCCTGTGTGATAAACATAGAGCCCCTGGGCATGCTGCGCCTGCAGTGCTTCCCGTCCGCACTTTCTAAAACAGAATCAATGCTGGGCGTTACAGGCACGGCCGTTTCATAGGCCCTGGCTGTTGCTATGCAGTCTGAAATCAATTTTTCCGAAAGCAAGGGGCGTACCCCGTCGCAAATCAGGACAATGTCGTCAGGCAGCGCCGTCTTATTGATCTCTACCAGGCCGTTATGGATGGAACCATGGCCATTGGCTCCTCCCTTGACTACTGACTTCACTTTTGTAATATTATATTTTAAGATATACTCTTTCAGCCTGTCTATCCATGATTCCAGGCAAGCTACAACAATTTCATCCACCTGCGCATGTGCCTGAAAATTTTCCAGTGTACGGATAATAATCGGTTTGCCGTCCACCTCAATAAACTGTTTTGGAATGTCGCCAGATTTCATCCTTACGCCGACCCCGCCGGCAAAAATCATTGCTGATACCATTTTTTACACTCCCGTTTTTCCATTTTCCCAATGAACGCCTTTTATTTTTTATCCGAATTGTATCGGCTTAACGCTTCTTCCATTTTTCCATCGTACATAATTTCGCCCTTTTTTAAATAAATGGCCCGTGGGCAAATTTCCCGTACACTTTCCATAGAATGGCTGACAAAAAGAACTGTCACGCCGCTTTTTATAATTTCATTAATCTTATTTTTGCATTTTTGCTTAAATTTTTTATCACCCACGCTCAACGCTTCATCCACAACCAGAATGTCGGGGTCAATATTTACATTGATTGCAAACCCCAGGCGCATCTTCATCCCGCTGGAATACGTCCGAACCGGCTGGTCAATATATTCGCCCAACTGGGCAAAGTCTATGATTTTCTCTTCAATCTGGGCAATATACGCGTCCTTCAGTCCTAAAATGTACCCTTTTAAATAAATATTTTCCCTTCCTGTCATCTCAAGCGAAAAGCCGGCTGTCAGCTCCAGCAAAGCCGCAACCTTGCCATGCACGGTAATTTCGCCCTCCGTAGGAAAGGTAACACCTGTAATCATCTTTAAAAGCGTAGATTTTCCCGCCCCATTGTCACCGATAATCCCGACAGATTCCCCTTTATAGATCTTCAGGTCCACGTGCTTGAGCGCCAAATGCTTTTTTGCATTTTTAGACGGGATAAACAAAGCCTTAAAACGGTCACGGTCGTTTTTATAAAGCGTATATTCCTTTGTTACGTTTTTAAAAAGTATAATAGGTTCTTCCGCCATTGGCCATACTCCCTTCGGATTATTAAAAGCCTGTCTTTACAGCACATCCGCCAGCTTTTTACGCAGACGGTTATAATTGAATATGCCCAATACAAAAAGCGCGGCAAATTCCAAAAGAAATATGGCAAGCTCTGTTTTATACTCAAAAAACCATCTGTTATACAAAAAACAGTTGCGGTAGCCGTTGGCAAAAAAGTTAATCGGGTTAAAAAGCATAACATAGCGCAACCACGGCAAATTGGCAGGAACGTCGTAACTGTTGTAGATGATACCGGACAGCCAGAAAAGGCCTGTCATAATGGAGTTGATTGCATTTAGAAAATCCAAACTGAACGCGCTCATAGGTGCGGTTGACCACGCAAGCACCAGAAAAAACGCAAACATCAGCGGGCAGTATAAAAAAAACTGAATATTGTACACGCTGGGTCCAAATGCAAAAAGGATATATATATACATTAAAAGCGATAAAAACAAGTGTACAAACAGCTTGGACAGCGTGGTATACGTGATAATGGTAGACACCGGGAAGGAAACCTTTGTCACAAACTGACGGTTGTCACGAATGCATTTTGCCCCCTGCAGAATGCAGTCGCTCATAAAAAACCACGGAACAAAACCCACCAGCATAAACGGGAACCTGTCAAACGAAACGACTCCACCGCTGAGTTCCACATTGACTAAACCTGCGCTGCGCAGCCCCACAGAAAATGCAAACCAATATACAAAAAGCGTAAACAGCGGTTTAACAACCGCCCACGCAGGGCCGATTGCAGCACCCTTATAGGTTTTGATCAGTTCATTCTTGGCAAGCAAAAAAATCTGCCTGCCAAAATGCCGGTGTTCGCTTATTATAGATAACAAGGCATAACCACATCCCTATACTTTCTATTTATATAAATTTACATATTTGCCCTATAAAATTACCTATCTTTATTATTTTATATTTTTTTTACGATTTGTCAATGAAAAAGCGGAGATTTGAGTAGATTGACCAATAAACACGGTTACCGCCATCAAACGCATTTTCTTTCCTTTTTATGGAACAATCATATGTAAAAAGCACGTTTTATTCCCTTTCATCGCCCATAAACGGGCATTTTTATGTTTTTTCTATTGTTTTCGTAGCAGCAGCTTTTTCTGAACGCAAAAGAAGCTGTATGGGAATTGCATATGACCTCTTTTTAATATATTGATTTACTTTTTTATACAAAAATCCCCCTGTTTAGTAAACAGGGGGACCCAAAACGCAGTGGAAATCAGACAATAAAGGAAGGGTCAAACAGATATGTGCCATAG
>UQKB01000034.1 GCA_900541565.1 uncultured Oscillospiraceae bacterium | reverse complement strand
TTATTACAAAACAGCTCAATACCGCAAAATCTGCGCTTGGTGCGTAAGGCGGTGGAAAGATGCCAACGGATTTCTGGATTGCCGTCCTTGCCCTTGCAGGCACGCTAGTTGGCAGCGGCGGCGGAATTTTGGCGGCAAGCCGCCTGACAAATTACCGGATCAAGCAGCTGGAAAAGCGCGTGGAAAAACACAACAGTGTAGTGGAGCGGACTGCGCTTTTGGAAAAAGAAATCAACGTAGCCAACCACAGAATTAAAGATCTGGAGGAAGAGATGAGGAAAAATGAATATTAACTGGAAGGTAAGAATTAAAAACCCGGTCTTCTGGGCAGAGGTCGTTGTATCTGTTTTTGCGCCAATCCTAGCTTATTTGGGATGGAGCTTTTCCGATTTGACCACTTGGAGCAAGCTTTATACACTGCTTGTACAGGCGGTTTCAAATCCGGTGGTTGTTGTTTCCGTACTGGTCAGCTTATGGAATACCATTAATGATCCTACCACCGCGGGCCTTGGGGACAGTAAAAACGCTATGGATTATAAAGCACCGAAAAAATCGTAATGCTATGGGCAGAGAAATTCTCTGCCCATTTTTTTACGGATTTTATAATAAGCTGGCGGATAGTGCGCCATACAGATTCTTCTTTTTTCCGGAAAATACTTGTTATTTCTTTTTTCTGTGTTAAAATGATAGAAAATGACATGCGGTGGTGTTTTTTATTGTTTGCAAATGTGATTGACCTGGAAGAGATCACTTTACAGGACCTGCAAAAAATTATTGACCTTGCCGGTGAGATCAAAAAATCCCCTGCCGCCTACAGCGAAAGCTGCCGGGGCAAAATACTGGCAACGCTTTTTTATGAGCCCTCTACCAGGACACAAATGTCTTTCCAAACCGCGATGATGCGCCTTGGCGGAAATACAATCGGGTTTGACAACCCCATGAATTCTTCCGTTGCAAAGGGAGAAAGCTTAAAGGATACTATAAAAATTGTAAGCGGCTATGCCGATATTATTGCCATGCGCCATCCGCTTGAGGGCAGCGCGAGGGCGGCGTCGCTTTATTCTTCTGTTCCTGTCATCAACGGCGGCGACGGCGGGCACCTGCACCCAACGCAAACGCTTACCGACCTTGTAACGCTTTATAACGAAAAAGGGCGTTTGCACGACTTATGCATTGGCCTGTGCGGTGACCTGAAAAACGGACGCACCGTTCATTCGTTCATAAAAACCATGTCGCATTTTCGCGGCAACCGTTTTATTTTGGTTTCTACCAAAGAGCTGGGAATTCCCCATTATATTAAGGATGCTTTACACGCGGCCGGTTGTAATTATACGGAAATCACCACTTTAAAGGAAGCAATTCCTCTGCTGGATGTTCTGTACATGACCCGCATTCAGCGTGAACGGTTTAAAAACGAAGCAGAATACCAAAAGCAGCGCGGCGTATATATTTTGGATACGGAAAAGCTAAGCTTTGCAAAGAAGGACCTGAAAATCCTGCACCCACTGCCCCGCGTGGATGAAATTGCTGTTGAGGTAGACGACGACAGCAGAGCCATCTATTTTGACCAGGCGGTATATGGGATGTATGCGCGCATGGCGCTGATTCTGCTTATGCTGCAGGCCCCTTCTGTGCAAAAAAGCGAGACGCCTGCCTCTACCCACCTGCACCGCTGCAACAATCCAAGGTGCATAACAAGCACAGAGCCGTATCTTCCGTATATTTTTAAAGACAACGGGGACATGTTGATATGCAATTATTGTGAAAACAGAATGCTGATTTAAAAAAGCGCCCCCTATTCCCGTTGGGAATAGGGGGTGTTTTATTCTGTCCGCAGCGCCGTTACAGGGTCTTTTGCTGCTGCTTTTTTGGAAGGGATCAAACCACCAAGCAAAGTTAACGCCATACTTAGCAGAATCAGGATTACAGCACCCATGACCGGGAGCGAGGCGTTGACCGCTTCAGAGCCGGTTACCGCATGGATGATTGCATTTCCAGGAACCAAAAGCAGCAAGGTGATGCCAACACCAAGCAGCCCGGCGCACAGGCCGATAATAAAGGTTTCTGCATTAAATACCTGGGAAATATTGCGTTTGGAAGCGCCGATCGCACGCAAAATCCCAATTTCCTTTGTGCGCTCCAAAACAGAAATATAGGTAATAATACCGATCATAATAGAGGACACAACCAGAGAAACGGCCACAAAGGCAATAAGCACATAGGTAATGACATTTACGATTGTGGTAACAGAGGACATCAACAGCGCTACATAGTCTGTATACGCAATCCGATCTGCTTCTGCAGCAGAAGCGTTATAATCCGTAATGCATTGTGCAATGGAATCCTTGGCTTCAAACGTGTCGGCATAAATGTTAATTGATGAGGGCGCGTCCAGGCTGACAACTCCGAAGGCTTCCATGTTATCGTCATAGCTTCCCGGGGAAATATAGGCGTTGTAAATGGAAAGCAATACGTCGTCCTGTGGATTTTCCAAATAGGTGTCCAGCATGGCGGCAAGTTGTGTTTCGCTTGCCGCCAGCATATTAGAAAGTGCGTTTGGATCATCCGCATAAACCGTCTGTAAAATTTCTTTACAAAGTTTTGCCTTATCGGAAACACCTAAATTGGCAAGGTAGGTTTTTGTATCTGCAATCTTAGCGGCGTCATCTTCCGGTTCAAATGTCATGCCATTGAGGACATTGACCGTTTTATCCTCCTCCTGCGCCTTGACGACGCTGCTTTCATTTGTATAATCAATCAAATAGTCTGTCAGTGCTTTTGTATACCCAAATGTTGATTGGATGGTTACGTTTGCGGCATCCTCTTTGGGCCGGATTACACCAGTGATTTTCAGCTCAACAGCGCTTTCAAGCAAATTTTTTATTTCTGCTTCGTCTTGGGTAATCTGATCAAACGTGCCGTTTTGGTTTGCAACATAAGTGTCGCACGCGGGGACCATATAAAAGCTTTTTCCGCAGATCTCTTCATAGCTCCATTTTTCCGTTTCGGTTTCAATCTTTTCACCGTTTTTTATTTTTTCCATCAGCTCTTTGTATGCGGAGGACGGCAGAACGCCGATTTCATAAAGTGTAGTTGTGGGAATTTCGTTGTTCTTATCCAAAACCAAAACCACTTCATTGTATTCTGCAGGCCAGGATCCATACAGGACGTCATAGTTATCGGTAACGGCGCTGCTGATAACGCTGCCGCCGCTTCCCGGCATTAGCTCTGCAAAATTTCCGGATGCCCCCAACTGCGTGCCGGATGCCTCGCCTATGTTGCCCATAGCGTTGAAGGATGTACTTGTGGAGCTTTCCAGCGTGCTTCCGTCGGTATTTACAAGCACGCCTTCAGGGTCATACGTATAAACACAGAACTTCGTATCATAGGAGTAAACGATCCCGTTTTCCCCTATATACGAATGGATTGCACTGTTTGGATCATCCAGATATTTTTTAAATTTGGTAAGGTTGTTCTCTGTGATGCTTGTTGCAATACTGGACGTCATTTCCAGGCCTTTTCCGTTGGAATAAACGCCGTCGAGCTTATGGTCTGCCGCCTCTGTATAGCTTTCCACATTGCTCATCCCGGTTTCCATAATGCTGCTCATATCGATAGATTGTGCCTGGATTGTAATGGGATACGACGTCATTGTACTTTTTTGAATATCGGCAATATATGAATTTACGCCGTTTGACAGGGCCAGTATCAATGCAATTCCAATGATCCCAATTGACCCGGCAAACGAGGTCAGAAGCGTTCGGCCCGTTTTCGTCCACAAATTTTGAAAGGAAAGGGACAATGCCGTAAAAAACGACATAGAGGCCTTGCCCATGTTTGCATGCTTTGGCGGTGCAAGCTTTGTACTGTCCACCTCAAAAGGATTGGAATCGTCCGTAACTTTTCCGTCGCGGAGCTTTACAATGCGGGTTGCGTATTTTTCAGCAAGCTCCGGGTTGTGCGTGACCATTACTACAAGGCGATCCTTTGCAACTTCTTCGAGCAGCTCCATTACCTGGATGCTGGTTTCACTGTCCAAAGCACCGGTTGGCTCGTCGGCGAGCAAAATATCGGGATCGTTGACAAGTGCGCGGGCGATCGCCACACGCTGCATCTGTCCGCCGGACATCTGGTTGGGCCGCTTATGGAGCTGATCGCCGAGCCCCACCTGCTCCAAAGCATGCTTTGCCCTTTTCTTACGCTCAGTTCTGGAAATGCCTGAAATTGTCAGTGCCAGCTCTACATTTGACAGAATGGTTTGATGCGGTATTAAATTATAGCTTTGAAATACAAAACCGATCGTATGGTTGCGGTAAGAATCCCAATCCCGATCCTTATAGTCTTTGGTTGAAATTCCGTTAATAATCAGATTTCCACTGTCGTAGCGGTCAAGCCCGCCAATAATATTGAGCAGCGTTGTTTTACCAGAACCGCTTGGGCCAAGGACGGCGACAAATTCATTATCCCGAAGATTTAAGGTAACTTCGTCAAGCGCGTTCTGTACCAGGGTTCCCGTCTTATACTTTTTGCTGATTTTTTGTATTTGCAGCATGCTGATATACTCCTATTCTGTAGCATTACATGGGATATCTTACAATATATTTTTTCTATTTTTATGAAATGATTATGAATTTTTTGACTGCTTTTTCCATTGTTTATTAGTATACAAAGATAAACTACCAGAAAATAGAAAAAATGTGAAAGCAAAGTAGGAAATTTACCAAAAAAAACAGACAGGCAAATGCCTGTCTGTTTTTATCAGGAAACCTCTACGGTCCAGTTCATTGTATCTTCCAATTCGCCCCACTGGATCCCTGTCAGCTGGTCATAAAGGCGCTGCGAAATTGCACCTATCTTTCCTTCATTTATAGTCATGACTTTATCGCCCCATCTTAGCTCACCAATCGGCGAAATAACCGCCGCCGTGCCGGTTCCAAAAGATTCTTTAAGCCGGCCTTCGTCGGAAGCCTTTGCAAGCTCTTCAATGGAAATACGGCGTTCAGACACTTTATAGCCCCAGGAGCGTAAAAGCTCAATAGAAGACATACGCGTAATCCCAGACAAAATGGAGCCCTGCACCGCCGGTGTAACAATTTCGTCGTCAATTACAAAGAAAACGTTCATCGCGCCGACTTCCTCTATATATTTGCGCTCCACACCGTCAAGCCATAAAACCTGCGTATAACCAATCTTTTCACTTTCATCCTGCGCTTTTAAAGACGCAGCATAATTGCCTGCAGTTTTTGCAAACCCCATGCCCCCCCTTACAGCGCGCACATAGTTTGTTTCTACATAAATCTTTACAGGATTAAGCCCTTCCGGATAATAGGCGCCTACCGGCGAACAGATGATAACAAACAGCAGATGCTTTGCAGTATGTACGCCAAGAAAGGGATCCACTGCAAAAATAAATGGGCGTATGTAAAGCGACGTGCCCTGCTTTTTCGGAATCCATTCGTCCTCGAGCTTGACAAGCGTCTTAATTGCTTCTACACAAAACGCTTCATCAACCGGCGGAATGCAAAGCCTTTCATTCGAAACATTCAGACGCGCCATATTCTTTTCCGGCCTGAATAAAAGCGTTTTTCCCTGCGCCGTTTTATAGGCCTTCATGCCTTCAAAAACTTCCTGTCCATAGTGCAGGCACATAGCTGCGGGATCCAACGGGATCGGAGCGTAGGGAACGATCCTGGGATCATGCCACCCCTGCCCTTCATCGTAATTCATTAAAAACATGTGATCGGTAAAAATCTGGCCAAACCCCAGCTTGCTTTCATCAGCCGGCTTTTCTTTTGGGGTTTTGGTACGTTCAATTTTAATTGCCTGCATTGTTTTTTCCTTCTCTCTTGTAAATTATCTGTATTTTACCACAAAGAGGCAGTTTTTGCAATATTGATACAGAGAAACTGCAAAAATATCAGCCCAGGCTTTCTTTTCCCTGTCTAAAAGCGGAAAAAGCTATAAACTGCATATCATGCGGGACAGGTGATGCAAAGCTGCATACCTGCTGTGTAACAGGGTGAACAAAGGCCATGGTGTTGCAATGCAGCGCCTGCCGCCCGATATAGGTAAGATTTCCTCCATATAGATCGTCCCCGGCAAGGGGATGGCCTATAGAGGCCATATGCACACGGATCTGGTGCGTTCGACCTGTTTCAAGCCGCAATACAAGCAGCGTATGGCCCTGCTTATGCGCAAGCGCCGTATAGTGCGTTATGGCATGCTGCCCGTCCGGGGTTGTTTCGCGCTGGATGGTATGCCCCGGCTTTATACGGATGCAGCTGTCTATCGTCGCGCTGCCGTTTAAAACGCCTTGTGCCACGGCCAGATAGCTCTTTTCCACCCGCTGCGCCAACGCATATGCGCAAAAGGCGTCTTTTGCTACCAGAACAAGCCCGCTTGTATCTTTATCCAACCGATTGACGGGACGAATTTTATAGCTTTCACCTTTTTGGCGCATATAAGCGCTGCAGGCATTTGCAAGGGTGTCGTGCGTATGGCCGCACGAGGTGGGGTGTACGGGCATACCAGGTGGCTTATCAAGCAAAAGCAGATATGCGTCTTCGTAAAGAATATGCAAAGGTAAAGAAACCGGCTCAACTGTATTTTGTTCTTTTGGCAAAGTAAGCGTAATTGCTTGCCCCACCTCTACCCTGTCGATGGTCCGCAGCCTTTTTCCGTTGCTGGTAAGACCATTTTCCTTATTCTTCAATGCAGCCAACAGGCGTGCGGAGATATGGCAGCGGCCCTTTAAAAAGGTTTTAAGCATAACGCCGTCAAAGCTTTCCGGCACTGTAAAAACAATCTGTTTTTCCCGGCTTTGCATCATACGCCCTCCATTAGCGTGCCACCGCCCACCATATACTTAGAATGAAAACTGTCTGTAGCAGCATAATCAGCGGCAGCCCCAGCATAAACTTTGACTTTTTTGTCTTGTGGCGTACGATAAGCATGCAGATATACATGCCCAGACTTCCGCCAAATAGAGCCGTAAGCAACAGCGTTTTTTCTTTTATACGCCACTTACCACAGCGAGACCTGTGCTTGTCGAGCACCGTTATTACCACTGCAAACAGATTTACAAATAGCAAATAAAACAGAAAAAGTAAACTGTACCATGGAATTTGCGGCATGGGAAATTGCCCGCCTTTCACATAATTTTCACTTGTCCTCATTATACATATAGGGTAGAGCCATCCTTTTTACCAATAACTTCATCTGCATGTTACAGACAAAACGGAAAATGGCAGTACGGAAAGGAACGAAAAGATTTATGAAACTGAAAAAGCGCAAATATACGCCGCTTACACTTGCAATTGTTTTACTTGCATGCGCCGTTGGAGCTTCGTGTATTTTATTACACAACGCACCCGCACAGCAAAGTGAAACACCGCAAAACGCCCAGGCGGTCAACGTAAACAACACACTTTCCAACGAAAAGGTAACGCCCAAGCACGGTACATATTTGCAGCATGAGGGTGAAATGATGGCCGTGTGGGTCCCGTTTATGTCGTTGAGTGTGGAAGACGAAGGAACAAAGGAAGCCTTTGAAAAAAAGTTTGACGAAATTGTAAAAACCTCAAAAGAGCACAATATGAACACATTGATCGTACACGTTCGCCCCTACGGCGATGCATTATATCCAAGCGAATATTATCCATGGTCGCACATTTTAACAGGCACGCAGGGCAAAGACCCCGGATATGATCCATTGGAATATATGATCGATACGGCGCATGCGGCAGGTTTGGAATTTCACGCGTGGATTAACCCGCTGCGAATGAAAGTTAGCCAAACGCCGCAAAAGCTTTCTGCGGACAATCCACATAACCTTTGGAAAAACGATGATGATAAAACAAACGACGACTGGACGCTTTCCTGGGATGGAGATATCTATCTGAACCCGGCCAGCGCCGGCGCACGCAGGTATATTATCGATTCTATCGAAGAGCTTATACGAAACTACGCTGTAGACGGCATACACTTTGACGACTATTTTTACCCAACCAGCGATGCAGAATATGACAAAGCCTCCTATCAGGCGTATAGGGAAAGCCTGGATGAAAACGCCACACCGCTTACACTGACTGCCTGGCGTACCGCCAACATCAGCAGCCTGATTGCGGGTGTATATAACAGAATTCATGCGTTGACCGACCAGGTAGTATTTGGCGTTTCACCGCAGGGGAACATAGAAAACGATCTGGGAATGGGGGCCGACGTTTATGACTGGGGCAGCATACAGGGGTATGTGGATTACCTGTGCCCGCAGATTTATGTAAGCTTTGACCATGCGCTTTTGCCCTATGACCAAACGGCACAGCAATGGCGCGAACTGACGAGCAACTCAAATGTAAAGCTTTATATTGGGCTGGCTGTTTACAAAGCGGGCAGCGATGCCGACGAAGGCACCTGGGAAGGCTCTAACGACATTTTAAAGCAGCAAATTGAATATGGCAGAAACCTAGGGGCCGACGGATTTATGCTTTATGCGTATGACTATCTGGTAAACGACCAGACAAAAGAAGAAATTGAAAACGTGATGAAAGTTATTTAAGCGGTTCAAGCAAGACACCCTGGCAGCTTTCCCGGCTGTATGCGGTCAGCTTTACCATTTGCAACCGGCCGGAAAGATCGTTTGCGTAGCGAACCTGAACTGGGGTATAGTTTTTGGTATATCCCTGGCAGGCCCCGTCGCGGCTGCGTGTTTCAAATAAAACCTCTTCGCAGCGGCCCGTTTGCGTTGAAAGAAACGCCTGCCTGGCCTGCTGTGCAAGCTGCAGCATGGTTTTGGCACGCTGCTCCCGGACCGATGCTTCAACCTGTCCGGGGGCTTGATCCGCCACCGTCCCCGGGCGGCGTGAGTAAGAAAAAACATGTACTTTCGCAAAGCCGACTTTTTTTACAAAAGCGCAGGACTGTTCAAATTCCTCCTGCGTTTCCCCAGGAAAGCCAACCATTACATCCGTTGTGATCGCAGAATTTGCAAAGGCACGCCGCAGATTTTGCACAATGGTAAAATATGCCTGTGCATTATAATGGCGGTTCATACGGCGCAACGTTGCATCACAGCCGCTTTGCAGGGAAAGGTGAAACTGCGGGCAAAGCTTTTTCTGGCCGGAAAGGCGCGCAATTGTCGCTTCATCCATCCGCTCCGGTTCAAGCGAGCCCAGTCGCACGCGGCAAATCCCATTTACAGAACAGGCCGTCTCAATTGCATCGGCCAGATTTAGCCCCAGATCCTGCCCATAAGCAGACAGGTTAATCCCGACCAGCACTACTTCCTTATAGCCTTTTTGCGCCAAATATGTAATCTCCTGCTTTATGTCTTCCAGTGCCTTTGAACGCACCCCTCCTCTTGCATATGGGATGATGCAGTAGGAGCAAAACCGATTGCAACCGTCTTCTATTTTTACAAAAGCCCTTGTCCGTCCGTCAAAGGCATGGATCGTCATCGCTTCAAATTGCGCGCCGTTATCATGTGGGACAACCCTGTATACTTTTTCCCGTGTTTCTAAAAACTGTGCAATACAGCGCAGCAAATCGCCTCTGCATTTGTTCCCCAAGACAATATCAGCCTGCAAAAAGCGCGTATGCTCCTGTGGAAAGGCCTGCGGCAGGCAGCCGGTTAGCACGATAATGGCATTTGGATTTTCTCTGCGTATTCTGCGCAGCCATTTATAAGCCTTATTGTCGCTGACAGAGGTAACCGTGCAGGAATTGAGGATGCAAATTTCCGGTTTTTCTGTAAAAGGCGCCGGCGTAAAGCCCGCGCCTACAAGTGTTTCATGCATGACCTGTGATTCGTATTGGTTCACCTTACAGCCAAGCGTTACGATACAAAAAGTCATTAAGCTACTCCCTTTTTCGCCTTACACAATCATTTTTCCCATTTTGAGGTTGGAATGATGAACAAAATATGAATGGCAATGTTGAAAATAACGCATAATATGTTACTGAATTGCATTTTTGTCGAATATTCAATTGATATTGGCGTTTAAAAGTGGTATATTATAGACGAATTTTAATATATTGGGGGAAATGGAAATGTATTCAACCACAATTGCAATTCCTGATCTAGAAGCCGCAAAAAAGTTTGTAAATATTTCCGGAAAGTATTCCAGTCATGTGATACGACTCAAGTGCGACCATTATGTTATTGACGCACATTCCATTATGGGTATCATTAGCCTGGACAAGACAAAACCTATTATCCTTGAAGCAGAGGGAACGGTGCCTTCAGAGTTTATAACGGATATTGCCCCTTTTCAGACAAACGATACAAAATAAAAACGAAACCATATAAGAGTATAAAAGCCGCCTGGTAAAATGTCAAGCGGCATTGAACGGCTCCCGCTATTTTGGGGAGCCGTTTTTTATGCACAAAGGCCGCGCCTGTAAACAGAGCGCGGCCTTTGTGCGATTCATATATTAAGAAGTGAGGGTTAGGCGTATATTTTACCTATGTCAAAATCCACCTTTTGCTTTGCCAGATACTTTTGCAGATGCAGTGTATCTTCAACCGTAACCGTTCCATTGGCATCGATATCTGCGGCAGAAAAAGCGGTGTCTGTCAGTACTTCGGTTTTAGCGATATGCCTTTGCATGAGGAGTACGTCTTCAATTTCTATATTCCCGTTTTCGTTTACGTCACCCAAGGTATAAGAGCCCGCCTGATGTGCTTCTAACAGAATGGTTCCTTTCTCCCCGCTGTTTACAGTGGCTTTTCCATCCTGCACAACGCATTTTGCACCCGTATACGCATTTGTAAGCACCGTTTCGTCGGCAAAAATGCCGGAAACCTCTATGGTTACGTCTGTAAGGGGCTGTGCAGAAATACAAGCGGCAACTTTGTCGCTGACCCCATCTTCTTCATAACTTCTTGTAAACGCATAGCCGGAGGAGCTTTCCACCTTTGTGTGCGCACCCGCCCCTACTGCAATATGCCGGTCGCGGAACGTACCGACCTTCTGCCAATGGGAAAGCGCGTCTGTGTCCAAGCTGTCCCAGTTCATGTCGCCCCTGAGCCTGTGATCCCCCTTGGCCTGCGAGCTTGGCACCCAGGGACGGTTGGATTCGTCGCCATAATAGATTTGTACGGCACCCGGCAGCAGCAAAAACGCCGACCCGTTATAAATGGCATCTTGTCTGTTAAGCGTTGTGTCGTGAGAAGACAGATAGCTTAACACATTAAAGTTTTCCTTTGTATGAATGCTTTGCGCGTAAGACGTATAAAGTGCATCCAGATTTTCAACGGCAGGCAGACCGCCGCCCTGCTGAATGCTGAAGTTAATCATGGAATCAAACCCGCCTTCTGTGTAATAGGCGTTCTCCTCTACACCCTGACCCCAGTTTTCGCCTGTCATCCAGAAATCCAGATCATCCAGCGCTTTATCGGGGTTATTGTCCTTCCATGTGCGAAGCGCCTGGGTACAAGCCTCTTTCAGCTTTTTCCAAGAAGCAAGCTCCACGTGCTTTGCCGTGTCACACCGGAAGCCGTCGATACCGAATTCCTCTACCCATTCGGCAAGCCATGTGACAAGATAATCCGACACCGTGGCAGAAGAGGGGTATTTTTCCATTTTTTCGCTGTATGTTCCCTCCTGCCACCATTTTGTTACCAAAAGCGGCGGAATCCCAACCTTTTCTGTAGATTCTGTTTTAAAATCCGGCAGGGATTCCAGGCTTCCTTCCAGATCACCGGATGAATATATATAGCCTGCAATACCGGGCGCACCCACACGGATCCAGTCTGATCCCCACCATTTTGCCCAATCATATGCATTTGTGTTGTAATCTATGTAATTATGGTAATTTCTGATTCCATCAAGCTTATAAAATAAAGATTGATAATTATTTTTTAGCGTTCCGTAATCAAATTCTTCCATATCCTGCACTGTATTGTAACCGGGATGATTCATAACAACGTCCATAATAATACGGATCCCGTGTGCATGCGCCGTATCTACCAGCGTTTGAAATTCTTCTTTCGTCCCAAAATTTTTGTCTGTTTCCGTATAATCGAGCGCGTAGTAGCCGTGATACGCATAATGGACATAGGAACCTCCGTCGTCGCCCTGGCAATAGCCGTGGATTTGCTCATATGGCGCGCTCAGCCAAATTGCATTTACACCAAGATCTGTAAAATAACCTTCCTCAATTTTTTTTGTGATCCCTGCAAAGTCCCCTCCATGGAAGGTCGCCCCCGCCGTATTCCAGCCTTCCAACGGTTGGCCGTCTGCATCGAGTGTTCTGCCATACGCATGGTCGTTGCTTGGATCGCCGTTTTCAAAGCGGTCTGTCAACAGAAAATAAACCGTCGCGTTATCCCACGAAAAATCTGCGGGATCCTTTTCCCCAGCGGCGCCTGTCTGTGCACTGGCCGTTACAGCAGAGGATGCTACACACCCCGCTATAAAAACAGCGCAAAGCAAAAGGCACACAAACGATTTTTTTGTTCGCACATTAATACCTCCAATTATAAGAAATTGCTTTTTTATTATATCATAAATATCATTTATAGAAAACAATTT
>UQKB01000033.1 GCA_900541565.1 uncultured Oscillospiraceae bacterium | reverse complement strand
GGCGTAAACGCTACGATGGTACACTTGAGTCTTTGGCAGACCGTTCCCATCGCCCGCAAGTATGTTTGCAGAAAATTTACATAGCATTATGGCAAAACAATTGAAATTATACTTATGGAGAAGAGGAATTGGTATTTGTAGAGTCTGCCGCGTACTCAAATGGTTGGGCAGTATAAGCTTTAAAAAGTAAGGTAGACAAATTTTTAAACATACCGTATGCAATAAAACCCTTTTAATTTGCCTGCTTTTTTGATATGCGACATGCGCACAGTTTTGTAGGTTTTGTAAATATATTCCATTTTTGCATTGCCTTTTATCCAAAGATTTTTTCGCCTTTTTGTGATATTCTACAAATAAAAAAAATTATGTGAAAAACTGTTGACATAAATTACACCAACGCTTATACTGAGGATGTCGAAAAAAGAAGGATTTTGACATCAAAAATGACATCGATTTCATGGAGATTTATATGGGTAACGTAAACATCAGCATTGTCGCACAAAAAGCACAGGTTTCACAATCGACTGTTTCCAGGGTGCTCAACAACAGCCCTCTTGTAAAAGAGACAACGGCCAACAAGGTCAGGCAGGTTATCAAAGAATTAGGCTATACTCCAAACGAGCTTGCACGTGGGCTGCGCAGCAACGAAACCAAGACGGTCGGCGTGATTGTATCAAATGTGCTTAACCCCTTCTTCACTTCCATTGTGCGTGGTATAGAGGATCTGGCGAACAAGGCAAATTACCATATTATGCTTTGCAACACAGACGAAAAGGCCGAAAAGGAACAGCAATACATACAGGCCCTGCTAAGCAAGCGGGTAGACGGCCTAATTATTGCGAGCACGGGCACCAAAAACGATTATGCCGCCTTAATCGGCAACAAGCCTGTTGTATTTGTCGACCGCAAGCCGGAAGGCAGCAACAAGGGGAAATTTGACACCGTTCTGGTCCATAACCGGGACGGCAGCCGCAAAGCCGTAACCCAGCTGATTGAGGCAGGGTATCAGCGCATTGGTATTATTACAGGCTCCAATGTGTCGACCACCGGTTACGAACGTCTTTCCGGTTATGAGCAGGCTTTTTCCGACAAAAAGCTACCATTAGACCGTTCTCTGGTTAAGCTGGGCGATTTTTTAGGACACACTGCTTATCAAAATGCAATCGATCTCATTACAAATTGCAGCTGCGATGCAATCTTTGCTGCAAACAACATGATTTTGCTCGGCGTTTTAAAGGCGGTAACGGAGCTGGGGGTAAAAATCCCCAACGAGGTGGGAATATCTGCTTTCGACGATTTGGAATGGATGCAGTTTTGTCAACCGCAGATTACCGCTGTCAGACAGCCCACCTATAAAATGGGTACAACCGCCATGTCCCTTCTGCTTGACCGTATAGCAGAATCAGAAGAACCCGCCAGGGAAATCAATCTTCCCGTAGAGCTTATTGTCAGACAGTCCTCACAAAAACAAATCACTTAAAAAATGGAGTCGTTTCATTTTTTGCCGCAAAATGAAATCGATGTCATTTTATACCAATTGCAAATTTCAGTCTGAAAAAACAAAAACGTATGAAAAGAATGGAGGAAATTTTTATGAAAAAAATGCTCGCTATCGTCATGTCCCTGGTTTTAGTCCTTTTGCTTGGTGCATGTTCTACAGAAGGAAATCCCAGTTCCAGCTCTAACCCTTCTTCCGACAGTTCTTCAAGCCAGGCCGAAAAGGAAATTACTGTAGGCGTTACCTTTATGACGCTCAACAGCCCCTTCTTTGAAGCCATGCAAAGAGGCGTCCAGGAAGAAGCGGACAAAAGCGGCGTAAAGGCGGTTATCAGCGACGCACAGCTGAATTCTGCACAGCAGATCAGCAGCGTTGAAAACCTGATTGCCCAAAAAGTAGACGTCATTCTGCTTAATGCGGTTGATTCCAAGGCAGTTGTTCCTGCTGTCGAAGCGGCAAACGAAGCAGGCATTCCTGTTATCTGCCTGGACGTTATGGCAGAAGGCGGCGAAGTCGCTGCTTTCATTGCTTCCAACAATCTGGCGGCAGGTGAAATGGGCGGTGAATTCATCGCGGAGCAGCTTGGCGGCAAGGGCGACGTCGTTATCCTGGACGGCCCTCCCATCAGCTCCTTCCAGGACAGAGCCCAAGGCTTTGAAAACGCACTGAAAAACTACCCGGACATCAACATTGTACAGCATATTAACGCAGTTGAGAACAGCATGACCGCATTTGTCACCGCGGCAGACAACATTCTTTCCGCGCATCCCGACTTAAGCGCCGTTTTGGCGGTCAACGACTACGGTTCAATCGCAGTTGAATCTGCAGTTAAATCTGCGGCCAAAGATTTTGACGTTATCTCCGTCGGCGTGGACGGTATGGAAGACGCTGTAAATGCAATTGTAAACGGTGACATTGTCGCGGGCTCTGTTGCACAGCAGCCTGCAGAAATGGGACGTATCGGTATCCAGACCGCAATCAAGCTGGTAAACGGCGAAACCGTTGAAGAAACCATTGACGTTCCACTGAAAATGCTTACAAAAGAAAACGCAGAAGGCTTTTCCTGGTAAATCGGACAGTAACATGATATTCGGGATGCATGCAAGCGCATGCATCCCGGAGATCCGGGGGTGAACAATGGTATGGCAGTTGAAATTCTAAAAATGGCAGGCGTAACAAAGCGCTTTCCGGGCGTGCTGGCACTCAATAACGTCAATTTTACTTTACAGGAAGGCGAAACGCATGCGCTGGTGGGTGCAAACGGTGCAGGAAAATCTACACTGATCAAAACACTGGCAGGCGTTTATCCGCCCGACAGCGGCACGATTGAACTTCGGGGCGAAAAGCAGGTATTCAAAAGACCAATCGATGCCAAACAAAAAGGCATTGCGGTCATTTATCAGGAATTTACCCTTTTCCCGGATCTGGATGTCGCCAAGAACATTTATTTTGGCATGGAGCCCGTTTACGGCAAAACGGGGCTTGTAAACTGGAAAAAGGTATATTCCCAGGCAAAAAAGCTGATTGAACGCTTTGGCCTGGAGCTGAACATTTATTCAAAAATTAAAGACCTAAGCATTGCGCAGCAGCAAATGGTCGAAATTGCCAAAGCGCTGGCCTGTAACGCAAATATACTTGTAATGGACGAACCCACAGCAACCCTGACTATTTCAGAAGTGGAACGTCTGTTTGAAATTATTGAGGATCTGAAAAAGAAAAACGTATCTATTATCTATATTTCCCACCGTTTGGACGAAGTCGTTCGTATCAGCAACCGCCTGACGGTTTTAAGAAGCGGTACGGTAGTAGGAAGCGCCGTAACCAAGGAAATCACCAAAAACGAAATTGTCAAAATGATGGTAGGGGAAAACATCCACAATGACATTACGCCTAATCCCGTGGTGGAGCAGCCGGTTGTTATGTCTGTAAAAAATATTTCCAACGCATTTATTCACGACATTTCCTTTGATCTTAAAAAAGGGGAAGTTCTGGGTATTGCGGGGCTTGTGGGCGCAGGGCGCACAGAGGTCATGCGCGCACTGTTCGGTGCCGACAAGATACGCTCCGGTGAAATCATTGTCGGCGGAGCAAAGCGCAACATCAACCGCCCAAAGGATGCAATCAACTGCAAAATCGGGCTTTTGCCAGAAAGCAGAAAAGCACAAGGGTTGTTTATGAATTTGAACATACGCAGAAATATTACGATCGTCAATCTTAAAAAATTTATCCGCGGCATATTTATTAACAAAAATAAAGAATGTCAGGAAGCAAAAAAACAAATTGAAACACTGAAAATCGTTACGCCGTCGACAGAATTTCCTGTACTGAACTTAAGCGGCGGCAACCAGCAAAAGGTTGCTTTAGGGAAATGGCTCTGCGCAAATTGCGACATCCTGATTTTGGACGAGCCTACCAGAGGCGTAGATGTCGGCGCGAAAGAAGAGATTTTCCAGGCGGTCAGCGATCTTGCCGCTCAGGGAAAATCCGTTATATTTATTTCTTCTGAGCTTGAAGAGGTTCTGCGGGTAAGCAACCGCATCCTCACCATGTATAAAGGGCATATTACAGCCCAGCTCAACCAGAAAAATGCAGACATGAATCTGATTATGCAATATATTACAGGAGGCGACTCAAATGAACAGCTCGCTTAAAACAAAGCTTATCAATCTTACAAAGCGCCGCGAATTTATCGCTTTTATAGGACTTGCCATTATTTGCGTCGCCTTTAGCTTCAGCAGCGAAAACTTTTTTACCCTGTTTAACATTATGGGCGTTTTGCGCCAGGCTTCTATCAATGCCATTCTTGCTGTCGGCATGACGTTTGTTATTGTTTCCGGCGGTATAGACCTCTCGGTCAGCTCCACTGTATCGCTTTCCGGAACGGTTGCCGCCATTGTAATGGTCAATTTGGGCCTGGGCGTTGTTGCGGGCCTGCTTACCGGATTACTGGTGGGGCTGATCGTCGGCGCAGTCAACGGTATTGTAATTACAAAAGCAAGCGTGCCGCCTATTATTGCCACGCTTGGCACCATGACGGTTGCAAGCGGCCTTGCCCTTGCCGTTACAGGCGGGTATTCCGTGTCCGGCCTGCCCGATGCGTTTGCCTTTTTTGGCCGCGGTAATTTAGGCTTTTTGCCGGTACCGGTTCTGATCGTTGCTTTGATGTATGTAATCGGTCATTTCACCCTGCAAAAAACCAAGTTCGGCGCGTCTGTCTTTGGTGTAGGCGGCAACGAAGAAGCTGCCAGGCTGGCGGGCATTTCTATTGATAAAACCAAGATCGGCGTATATATGCTCAGCGGCGTTATGGCAGCTGTCAGCGGCATGATACTGGCTTCCCGCCTTGATTCCGGGCAACCCATGGCAGGTGACGGACTGGAACTCAACGCCATTGCTGCTGTCGTAATCGGCGGCGCAAGCGTCAACGGCGGTGTTGGCGGTGTAATTGGCAGCCTGATCGGCGCTTTGATTATGAGCGTACTGAACAACGGCTTCGACCTGATCGGCGTAGGCCGGTATTACCAGATGATCTTTACGGGTATCGTCTTAATTCTTGCCGTTGCGATTCAGAAGAAGTCCAAAAACAATTAAACGTAAAATCCCAATATTTTTTAAAGGGGGGATTTTTTATGGGTACAGATATCCGTCTGACCATCCATAATGCCATTGAAAAAAATAAAGCAAGTTATTTTGCATTTTTAAAAGATTTAATTTCATTTGACAGCCGGATTTTAGAAGCCGGAAAATATGGACAGGAAAAAGGTATACAAGACTATTTAAAGCAATACTTTCAAAAATTAGGCGCACAGGTAGACGCCTTTTCCCCGGAAAACGAAAAAATTTGCAAATATGCCGGCTTTAATAAAAACCACACATACGAAAACCGGGAAAATGTTGTTGCCATATTTAAAGGCGCCGGCGGTGGGCGTTCACTTTTAATGAATGGTCATTGCGACATTGTCCCTCCAGGCGATGAATCTGCCTGGACCAGCCCGCCGTTTACCTGTGTAGAACGCAGCGGCCGTCTGTATGGGCGCGGCACGACAGATATGAAGGGCGGGCTGGGCGCGGCCATTTTGGCAGTAAGCCTGCTTAAGGAGCTTTCTATCCCCCTGGCCGGCGACATTATTATCGAATCTGTTATTGACGAAGAGGGCGGCGGCAACGGTACGATCGCCTGCTGCGACAGAGGATACCGCGCCGACGGCGCAATCATCATGGAATCCACCCGCATGGCCGTAATGCCTGCAAACCGCGGCGCGTTTCTTGCCCGCTTTACCGTAACCGGAAGGCAGACGCACGCTGCAACAAAGGGGCTCGGCGTCAACGCAGTTGAAAAGGCAATTAAGCTGATAAACGCCATGAAAGAGGTAGAAACGCACTGGTTAATGACAAAAAAACACCCGCTTTTGTCCAACCCCACCATTAATATAGGGAAAATGGAAGGCGGGCTGGGTGCTTCGATCGTTCCTGAAGCTTGTACGGTTGATTTCGACGTGGAGTTCCTCCCAAGCGAATATGACAAGGATTATCGTTTGATCCCTGTAGACCCGCAGGATATAAAAGACGAAATTCAGCGCTGCATAGATTTTGCCTGTGCAGGCGACCCATGGCTTTGCAGCCATCCTGTTACAGTTGACTGGTACCAGGAAACACTTTGTTTTGAAACCGATGCAGAGCATCCTTTTGTACAAACTGCGCTTGAAAGCTGCAGAAAGGTTCTGCCAAGTACAGCGCTTGACGGCCTCCCCTGCGGCTGCGACGGTGCTCCGCTTTTCCATATTGGGAAAATGCCGGTTATTATCATGGGGCCTGGCGATCTGGAAGAGCTGCACACCACAGACGAAAGCATGGATGCAGAAAAATTTTACCAGGCAATTGAAGTGTATGCCAATCTGATCCTGGACTGGGTTGGAACAGCAAAAACGGAAGAAAGAAAAGAAGGTGACAGTTGTGATTACTAAAGAACAATACAACACTGTAAAAGCGCAGGTTATTGCATATTTTGACGCCGCCGGTATCGCTTTAACAGAAGCCGAAAAAGAAAACATAGAGATTGCCGACTTTGGTCTGGAGGATCTGGAACACAGCGCGTTGCAGCTTGTCACATATATTAATACAGACAGGGTGTGCGCAAAGGAAATGGTTCTTTTACCGGGGCAGACCTGCCCGGAACACCGGCATCCTCCCTTTGGAAATTACCCTGGAAAAGAAGAAACCTTCCGTTGCCGCTTTGGCACGGTATATTTGTATGTCGAGGGTGAACCTACACCCTGTCCAAAAGCCACCCCGCCGCAAGCCGACAAGGCGTATTATACGGCTTTTCATGAAATTATCCTGACGCCCGGGGAGCAATATACAATTCCCATCAACACGCGCCACTGGTTCCAGGCGGGCGAAAAAGGCGCCGTGGTTTCAGAATTCAGCACCCCCAGCTTTGATGAAAAAGATATTTTTACCGACCCACGCATCCGGCGCATACCGGAAATTGCAAAGGAGGCATAGCAATGTTTGACGGAAAAATCTGGAAGCAGCAAGCAAATATTATTTGCAAAGTGCTTGAACAAGCGCCTGCTTTTAACAAGGATTTTTTGCTCCCTCCCGAAGAATTTACCGCGCGCCAGCGCAAAGTATGGGATATGCTGCAAAAAGAAGGCTTTGACTGCGGCGTTGTATACGCAGACGAGCATTACTGCGGCGACGTTCCCTATCTTGCCGGAAATCCCAATATTATTGTTGAACCAATCGCAGCCGTACTTTCCAAAAACGGCCTGTATTTTATCGCCGGGCTGGAAAGCGGTATTGTTGCTGAACAGTTTTGCCACCGCTCCGGGGTAAAGATCCGTAAAGTTGATATCTTGCGCGTCGACAACCCGGATTACCCCGGAAACCTGCTGACTCCCTCTGATATTATAGAAGAAGCATGCGGTGGCAAGCCCAAAAACATTGCACTTTTAACGACAAAGGGGGTTTTCCCTCTTGGGCTGTACAACACGCTCAAACGCTATGTGGGGGAAGAAAACATAGGCGATTTGTCAAAAAAGTACTATCAGATAAAATATGAAAAATCCATGCTGGAAATGCAGCTGATTGAAGAAAGCTGCCGAATCAGCGACAGCATGCTTGAAGGTATGCTGCGTATTCTGCGTCCCGGCCTTACAGAAGCGCAGGTCGCTCAGTGGGGCTACTGCATTGCGCATGAGCTGGGCGCGCAGGCAATGGGTTTTCAGGTAATGGTTACAAGCGGCAAAAACAATCGCACCATCGTTGCAGCGGCCTCTAACAGGGTCATTCAGGAAGGCGATGTGGTCCATATAGGCGTTTCTCCCAAACGCGACGGGTTGTGCGGTGCGCAAAGGGCAACCGTCATGTGCGTAAAGAACCCATCCCAGATCACAAAATCTTACCGCACATGGATGGAATTTTTACAGGGCGCATATGCGCATGCGGTTGCAGAATTTGAAAACATTGCAAAAAACAACCTGCCGGGTTATTTACATGAACAATCTATGATTGCATATTATAATCAGGAAGCGCCAAGGCTGCGCGCCCAAACCGGCCTTCCTCTGGAACGCTTCAGCGAACTTAAAGGTTATGTAACGTCGCATAATTCCGGTTACACCGAATGCCAGGAATTTTATGGTGCGCTTTCCTGCGACTTTAAAGACCCGCTTGCAAATACAATGGTACTGATGCTGGACGTGGGCCTTAAAGGATTTTACGACACATGGGCGGACGTTGCAATTCCCGGTCTGGATTACATTGTAATTGAGAAAACCGCCGGAAAGTTTGGCGACCAAGTGCGTATTTTAAACCGTCTTCCTGTCGACTTACAGCAGTTTGTGGGAGAAGCATTTTAAACGTTATGTTATGGGGCGGCGTTACAGGCCGCCCCGTATGTTTTATATAAAAAGGAGGTCTCACAGGCCATGCAAAAAAATACGCTGCTGCGCTATGTGGGCAGCGCCGAGCAGCTTTTTGGGATGAAGGACTATACGATAAACGGCGGTAAGGCCAGCGGTATGCGCGCGATAGAGCTATACAATGCAAACGGCCTGTCCTTTACCGTACTGCCAGACCGCGGTATGGATATTACCGGACTGTCCTTTCAAGGTATAAATTTAAGCTTTTTATCTAAAACCGGGCTTACCGCGCCGCAATTTTTCACAGAGGATAAGGACAAGGGATTTTTCAAAAGCTTTTTTGCCGGCTTTCTGACCACGTGTGGTTTAAGCTATATGGGTGCCCCCTGCCGTGACGGTGAAGAAAACCTGGGCCTGCACGGCGTTATTTCCAACACGCCTGCCTACGAAGTCTGCCCGGAAACGCTTTGGGAAGAAAGCAGCGCTACCCTTACGCTTAGCGGAAAGCTCCGACAGGCGCAGGTATTTGGCGAGCATCTTTTTATGCAGCGCCGCATTGCGCTTGCGGGTGAGGAAAACTGTTTTACAATAGAAGACCGTATAGAAAATCTGGATTTTGCACCGGTTCCATTTATGCTTTTATATCATATCAATTTTGGGTATCCCATGCTTTCACCGCAATGCGAACTGCTTCTCCCCTCGCTGTCTATAACGCCGCGCGACAAGCAGGCAGAAGACGGTTTGTCCACCTCAGATAAAATGACCGAGCCGGTGGATGGCTTTGAAGAACAGGTTTTCTTCCACAAAATGCGCCCGGACCGCCATGGAAAGGTACACGCCATGCTTATAAACCATAAGCTTCTGACGGCCGTGGAGTTGATCTATCCGCTTGCACAGCTTCCCTGCTTTACACAGTGGAAATGTATGAAAAGCGGCGAATATGTACTTGGACTGGAACCGGGGAACTGCCATGTAATGGGAAGAGCCCGTGCAAAAAAAGACGGTACCCTGCAATATTTGCAGCCCGGACAGCAGCAAACCATACGGATAGAAGTAAAAATACACCATTCATTAAAAGAGATCAACCGTGCGCGGGCTGCTTTTGAAGCCTGAAAAAGGAGGACGTTTCAATGAATTACTGCATGGGGATTGACGTTGGTACTTCCGGTGTAAAAGCCGTTCTATACGCAGAAGACGGCGTATTGGTTGCAAGCGCCAGTGAAGGATATGCCATGTACCAGCCGCAAAACGGCTGGGCAGAGCAAAACCCAGAGGATTGGTGGGAAAAAACGGTTTTGGCAATCCGGCGTGTGCTTGCATCCTCTCAGGTAAAGCCAGAGGAAATATCCGGTCTGGGTTTAACCGGTCAAATGCACGGTCTTGTCATGCTTGACCAAAACTGCACAGTCCTGCGCAACGCTATTTTATGGTGCGACCAGCGCACCGCGCAGGAATGCAAAACGCTTACCAGCTTATTTGGGTATGCACAATTGATTGCCGTTACCGCAAACCCTGCGCTTACCGGGTTTACCGCATCAAAAATTTTATGGGTAAAAAAGCATGAACCGGAGCTGTTCTCCAAATGCAGGCATATTTTGCTTCCAAAAGATTATATTCGCTTTTGCTTAACCGGGGATTTTGCCACCGATGTATCAGACGCTTCCGGCATGCAGCTGCTGGATGTAAAAAACAGGTGTTGGTCTGTGGAAATGCTCGACTGCCTTCAGCTAAACCCCTCTATGCTGGCCCGGGTTTACGAATCCCCCCAGTCAACGGGAACAATCAGTAAACAGGCAGCGCAGCTGACGGGGCTTTCCGAACACACAAAGGTTGTTGCAGGCGCGGGTGACAACGCCGCAGCGGCAGTTGGGACAGGCGTCGTCTGTGATAAAAAAGCATTTACAACAATTGGCACCTCAGGTGTTGTTTTTGCTCATACAAACACACTGCATATAGACCCAAATGGCCGCGTACATACATTTTGCTGCGCTGTTCCGGGCGCATGGCACGTAATGGGCGTTACACAGGCCGCGGGCCTTTCACTGAAATGGCTGAAGGAAAATGTGCTGTGCGACTTAAAAGCGTTGGCGCAGCAAAAAGGCACCGGCGTTTACCAGCTTATGGATCATATGGCATTGCAAAGTCCCATCGGTGCAAACCGGCTTTTGTTTTTACCATATCTGATGGGCGAACGCACACCGCATCTCGATCCCGACTGCCGCGGCGTGTTCTTTGGGCTAAGCGCCATGCACACGCGTTCTGACCTGATACGTGCAGTAATGGAGGGCGTTGCCTGCTCCCTGACAGACTGCCTGTCTGTTTTGCAGGAAATGGGAATAAAACCCGACAGCATGGCACTATGCGGCGGCGGCGCAAACAGTCCGGTCTGGCGGCAAATGCTTGCAGATTTGTTTTATTGCAGGGTAAACACCATGCAGGCAAACGAGGGGGCCGCGCAGGGCGCTGCCATTTTAGCCACTGTGGGAAGCGGTCTGTTTAAAACCGTGCAGGATGCCTGCAACGTATTTGTAAAAGAAGGCGAGTTTTTTCCACCCTCTTTGGAAAACGCGCAGCAATACAGCAGGGTATATGCACAGTATAAGGCGTTGTATCCTGCGTTGCGCCCGCTTTTTAAAGATCTTGACAAATTATGACAAACCTTACTTTTTAATAAGCAAACTGATTTTAGATACAACCTCCTCCAATAACCTTTCTCCAAAAAGCCCGGCGCGGGGCATATGCCCCGCGCCGGGCTTTTTGTATTTTAAACAAACACTTTATTTTGTTTTATACTGGCTGCACAGAACGATTTTTCTATTCCAGAAAAATACGAAAGGCTGTGGGAAGCGCATATTTTTGCTTAATTTGCTCCATAGCAGCCCATGTAAAATTGGATGCCTTTTGAGTGCAGCGCAGGCAATAACAGGTCATATCCCATTGGATATGCGTAAAAACATGCTGGCGGTGCACCACTCTCTCGAGCGTGATTTCTCCGATTCCCCAGCTTTCGGCTGTTTGTACAGCTTCCTTCTCTGTAAGCATTCCCTCCACATTCGGCAGTTGCCAAAGACCTGCCAAAAGGCCGTTGCTTTCTCTTTGACAGACCGCAATATCATTTTCACATAATAACAGAAACACCGTTTTCTGCTCCGTTTTTCGTGCACGCTTTGGTTTTTTTACGGGAAGCGCCTGCTGTGACCCGCCTGCATACGCCAGGCAAAAATCCCGGGCCGGGCAGCATGTGCACTTTGGGCTTCCTCCCGGCAGGCATATCGTTGCGCCAAGCTCCATCAGGCTTTGCGTAAAGCTGCCACATTGTCCCAAAGGATACACACGTTCCAGTGTCTGCGCCATTTCCTTTTTAACCTGCGGCGCATCCACCTCTATAAATTGCTCTGTTACTCTGGAAAGCACACGCAGCACGTTGCCGTCCACCGCCGCGCGGGGCTGTTCAAAACAGATAGAGGCAATCGCCCCTGCCGTGTAAGGGCCAACCCCGGGAAGTGAAGCAATGTCCTCATAGCTGGACGGAAACACGCCACCGTAGTCACGTACAATTTTTTTTGCCGCTTTTTGCAGATTGCGCGCACGGTTATAATAGCCAAGACCCTCCCAATATTTAAAAAGTGTATCTTCACGTGCCTGTGCAAGATCTTGTATGGTAGGAAACGCCTTTAAAAAGCGTGTATAGTAGCCTTTAACCGCCTCTACACGCGTTTGCTGCAGCATGATTTCCGACAGCCACACATGGTAAGGCTGTGTGTCCCTGCGCCAGTCGAGCTGCCGTGCGTTTTTTTCATACCATGGCAAAAGCACCTCCGGCAGCCTTTGATACAGGCTTTTTTTGTATGCCTGCAACGCCTTCATGCGCCGGTACAACTTTTCATATAGCAAAAGCATGTGCGGTTCTGCACAGTAATCCCGAAGATCCCGCATTGCAATCCAGCGCACGGCGCTGTTTTCATCCGGCTTTGCAAAAACAGGCTGTTTTTCGGGTACAATCAAGCCGTAAGCGACAGAATAGTGTACATGTGCAGGTATAGGCTTTCCTTTTTTGTTATGCGCAGGAACCTGCAATATATCAAGCGACAACACCTCTGTGCTCAGCGGATAAACCTGCTGCACGCCTGTTTCCTCACGCGCTTCCCGAATTGCCGTATAAAGCAGGTTTTCTTCCCCGTCTGCATGCCCACCGGTCCATGTAAAGGTATGAAAAAGATGATGATGCACCATGAGCGTTTTGTCCATCGCAGGGTTTAGCAACAACGCCGAGGCTGTAAAATGCGCCTGTTCATTTTGCCTGTACAAAAGCGTCTTCCCATGTGCTTCCCATGCGGCAAGCATTTTCTGGCGCACCTGCGCTTCTTCCTCTGTCTGCGGCGCAAAACGCAAAAGCTGCGTTTTTATATCCATATTGCGACCCTCCCATACAGCCAGTATACAGGATTTTTTCCGGCAATGCAAAAGAGGCCAAGTTCCGCCTGAAAAGCAAATATTTTTGCAGGTTTGTTTTTTATTTTACCTGCGCATTCTTTTTTTCAAGATACTTTTTCCATGCCTTAACCAATTCGGGGCGCAGCTTCCAGTAAAAATGTCCGTGTTCATCTTTCGGCTTCTCTGGAATGCCATCAAAAACAACGTTCCAATACCCCTACTATTCCGTAAAAACAAGGGAAACAGATAGTAAAATAGCTAATAGTATGATATAATTAATCCAAGTAACAGAGAGATAAATAGGGATTTGCAAGAGAAGAAAATAATGGAAGATAAAAAATACCGCTTGATAACATTGATAAAATTCATACGACTGAAATGGGAATTGATAGAATTAAAAGGAACCTAAAAACAGATACAACAGATGTTGTTGAGTATTGCAAAAATAAAATTTTGGATAGAAATTCTAATGTTTATAAACAGGGTAAAATTTCCATTGGAGATTAACAATATCAAAATTACTATCAATTCATATAGTTATACGATTATCACAGCACACGTCATAGCGGAATCTGCCGCTTGCTATTTCAAGGCGCATGGGATAACGAAGCTCCCCGCCCGGAAAGCACGTCCTCCGGGGTGTAGTTCCTGGTCCGCCCGGAGGGCTGATGCCACGTCGGCCATGCCCTGTGTCATCCGTCCTTTTGACATCGTCGCGGCGGCGTTGTGAGCACATCTGCAAGTGAACCGCCAAAGCAAGTGTGGCCTTTTGCGAAAGGAGGACGACGGCGCGCGTGAGCCGACGACTTTTCCAAAAGACACGTCGTCGCGAGCAATGCATGGTCCGCAACGACGTGGGAAAGGTTGATAAAAAAGATATCAACCAAAACGCGAGCGCAAAACACAACGCACCCCACAAAGTGAGGTGCGCGACTTGGGAGCGGTGGCTCGCCGCTGGTCCGCCCGGAGGGATTCGAACCCCCGCTCTCCGGAATCGGAATCCGTTGCGTTATCCAGCTACGCCACGGGCGGATCTTTTTAATTATATATCATTTTTCATAAACATGCAACAAAAACACATACAAAAAACTTTACTTTATAAAAAATAAATTAACCCTTTCTCTGATTTTTTTCCATTATTTTGACATTTAAAATTACTTTCTTTATAATTGATTCGTTACGCCATAAAGCAAAAGCATATATTTTTACAGTTGAATGCAAATCATAAAGGTAGGTGATATTATGCGTTTTACAAAAACCCTTCGCACGTTTCATATTATTTTCTTATGTATGTTTGGCTGGATTGTTTTGCAGGTATTTTTGTCTAATTTAGAAAATAATTTTCTGTGCGCACTGTGGGGTGTTGCGCTCATCGTTATTGCTGCAATCGTCTATAAATGGCTTTCCAGACGTTTTGACAATGCCGACTACAAAAAGGCCAACCGTGTTTTCTGGATATGCATGGGCATTATGTTCGTTTTGCAGCTTTTGGCCGGCTATTTTCTTATGTATGAGCCGGGTACAGATCTGCGCGCAATCCACGAAATTTCCAAAACTGCGGCGATGTCTGGCTCTTTTGAAAATATTTATCAAAATGTACCGAACAATGCCGGTTACCTTGCACGCTATACAAACAACCATGGAATTTTTCTTCTTTTAACGGGGTATTACCGCATTCTGTTTTTGCTTTTTGGGGAAATCCCGCTTTATGCTTCGGTTTTTATAAACACCCTGGCAATCGGTATTTCGGTATTGTTCGTTTATAAAACGGCCAGTAAGCTTTTCCCTCCTGCGGGTGCGCTTACTGCATTTTTGCTATGCTTTCTTTTTCTTCCGTATTATACCTACACACCGTTTTTTTATACCGATTCTCTAAGCATGCCGTTTGTCATCCTACCACTTTTCTTCTATATAAGCGCTTTAAAGGCACAGGAAAGAAAAAAGAGATATGGCTTTCTTGTAGTAGCGGCATTGCTGATTTATATTGGGTATGCTTTAAAAGGAAGCGTTATTATTTTACTTGTAGGCGCGGTGGTTTTCCTGTTTTTAAGCCGCCCTGTTAAGCAGGCGCTTGCCTGTTCCTGCACTATGGCCGCCATATTTCTGGCCTGCACCATTATTTTCAGCGCGGTTGTAAATACAACTGGATTTGTAACAAAAGAAGAATTGCAAAAAGAACAATATCCCCTGACGCACTGGATTATGATGGGGCTCAACGGTAAAGGCGGTTACACGCACTCCGACAGCCTTTTTACAAGAAAGGCCGGCGACTATACGCAAAAAAAAGAGGCCACCGTCGCAGAAATTGGCCACAGGCTGGAGCAATACGGAGCTTCAGGCCTTTTTGCACATTTGACAGAAAAAGGGACCTGGACCTGGTCGGACGGTACGTACTATATCAGCAACCATATTGCGCATAATCCGTTGCACAAAAATATTTTGCATGAATTTTTCCTGCAGGACGGCAGCTATTATTTTATCTTTTTGTTTGCCAGCAATGCATATCAGCTGATGCTCCTGCTTTTGATCTGCCTGTCCATTGCAAAAAGCATAAAAAAACCAAGGCTGGATTTTACCGTTCTTCTAAAAGGTCTGATTTTTGGCGTCTTTCTGTTTTTCCTGATTTGGGAAACGCGCTCAAGGTACCTGTTTAACTTTACACCCGTTTTTATCCTGGTAGCAACAGACGGCATTCTTGCTTTATCCAAAATAAAGCTTTCCTCACTGCGCGCATTTTACAACAAGCGTATAAAAAAGCATACCTAAATTTAAACTGCTCTGTAAAATTGGGGAACAGTGAATTGTCAAACTAAGTGCAACAGGAATTGAGCTCAAGTTCCCATAATTCCT
>UQKB01000032.1 GCA_900541565.1 uncultured Oscillospiraceae bacterium | reverse complement strand
AAACACGTCCTTTTTTCTTTCCCTAATCTGTAACACTTCATTGACAAACCTACAGTGGAGTGGACTAGAAAGAAATAAACTTGATTATATTTTGACAGATTTACTACCTGTCGAGTTATCAGAATTATTTTCATTTTCTCAACTTTATGCATTTCTTTTAAAGAAAGAAAATCAAAAAATCTTAGAAAGGCTCATTCAAGAACTCAGGCAATATAAGGCTCAAAGTAGTTCAAGGATGTTTGAAAGCAGTTGGAGTACAAAGCCCTTAAAATACAAGATACTTAAGGGGACTGACACAATGAGAGAAATGAGTGTCATCCAGCCGTTTTCTGCTCTAAATTTATTTCTTTTTATTGAATGCTACCAAAAAGATATCTTGAATTATTTTGAAAAGCACCATAACTTTTCTATTCGATATCACAAAAAATGCACCAATTTATATTATAAGTCAAAGTCTGGACGCACAACCCAATACTTTCAAAATCAATCCTTTAGTGTAGGGCGTGGAATCATTCAGCAAGCCGGGAATTATTTTAAAATCGCGCCCTTTGAATCTATAAATTCTTTTGCCGATTCAAGAGTGTGGAGAATATGCAATTTCAAATATAAGTATTATGCAAAACTTGACTATAAGTCTTGCTTTGATAGCATCTACACACACGCATTTACATGGATCTTAGAACGAAACGTCGTTGATGCAAAAGATGCTTGCAATTCACATTTGTTTGTCACCATTGATCGAATACTTCAAAATATAAATGGGAGATCGTCGAATGGTATCGTTGTTGGCCCTGAATTCTCCAGAATGATGGCAGAAATTTTGCTTCAACATATTGATAGCAAAATTTCCCTTTCTCTATCAAAAGAGAATATTATTTATGATATAGATTACGTTGCATTTAGATATGTAGATGACATTTTCTTGTTTGCTAATCAACCACAAGTCATCGAACAAATACTATCCAAATATAAAACAATAGGTGAACAATATCTACTGCGATTAAATGAACTAAAGTTAACAAGAGGAACTACCCCTTGTTTACCAAAAGGATGGCTTGAAAAAACTAGACAACTATCGGATATTATCGGAAACTTTTTTTATCAAGGAAAAAAGTCTGACTATGATAAATTGCCCGAAGAAGATCGTTTCCTAGTAAAACAAGAGTTCATATCTGTAGATAGAATAAAGGATGAAATTGCTGTTCTTGTCAAGGAGCATTCAGAAGATAGACGAACTATTGTTTCGTTTCTTCTGTCGACACTGTTAAACAATATTAGCAAAAAGAAAAATGGATACACCCTCTTTGGAAAACATCACTTGGGTAAAGCGCTACTTCTAATTGATATGGCCTTATATATCTATGCATATTACCCTTCATTTGATCAAGCCAGAAAAATCATTTCAATTATTTCCTACATGAATAGCGAAATTGATTTTAAAAGTGACGACAAGGCTAACACGAAGTTAAGTAAAGCGATTAATAGATACTCTTTCGTTTTTCGTTCAGGGAATATATTTGATTTGTGTGACTGGTTTCCGTTTTTTTGTGAGTACAACATTGTACTTGATGCCAAAACAGAAAATTTTTTAATTCAAGCTGCCGAAGAATGCAACAATCCCATTATCTGGGCAAATTTGTTGTTGTACTCGAAATATTATCAACCTTTTTTCGAAGAACTTTTAAAGAAAATAGAGGGCATTGTTGATAGACAGATATGTAGGATATCGGATAAAGAGCCAATGATGCAAGTAGAATTTTGGTATGTACTAATTTTCCACAATTGTCCATATATTTCTGCCTCATTACGTCAGAAAATGAGTGACATTATTAATGATATAAAAATCAAAGCTGGCGCCGGCAAGGGGAAACAGCCGTTTCCGTCTGCTGTAACGACTCAGTTAATATGTGATTTTTTGGAGCAACGTTCGCCTAACGGAAACAAGCCAGAAGAAAGTCTTTTTAATTGGAAGGGCATCAAAAATTTCAGCGATCAAATTACTTATCGTACATATCAGAGGACAGTTTTTAAGCGTTATCGTAAAAACTCATATGGATTGTATGCAAGTCTAAGCTGACCTATGTCTCATCATTCATGTTTTTTGGGTATCTATTTTGTCAACATAACCCACGTCGCTGCGGACGTCATATCGTTCGCGGCGACGTTTTTGCAAATGTCACCGCTCACTCATTCTGTCGCGGCTTCTTTCCGAATCGAACCCGTTGCGCTGGACTTCGATTCGGTTTACTCCATTGCACATGGGTATCTTTTTATGAACGCTTTTTCAAGCCGGAGCAAAGTTCGCTTTGCTCCGGCTTATTTTTTGCCTTTGCTCCCCTGTCCGCACAGACCTGTTTAAAGGTCTTTGTAAGCAGCTGCGTGCTGCTTTTGCGCGAGACCCGATAGGAAAATGACTTTCCGTGAAAACAAGCCAATAATGGCGCAGAGGTAATAATGCCTAATTTTATATTGTAGTTTGGATCGCTTTTATGATATAATAAAAATGAAAAATTTGGCTGCTACTCCCAATAAAATAACAGCCAAAACCAGATATTATATAACTAGCAAAACAGGAGGCAAATAGGTATGATAACAACAAAACTCTACGAGAATAAAAATAACGATTTGGTGGCAATCGTCTTTGAGGATGGGCAGTATTCCAATTATATTCCTTGTCCGGAGATCGCAGCGCTTGAGGCGGATAGCTTTCTTGAGGAAGCCCGGCTGGGGTTCCCCGACGCGCTTCCCTATGAATACGACATTCTGGTCGGGCTAACTATGGAGGAAGCGGCAGCACAGGAAGAACAAGAAAGTACCCTGATTGCCCAGGTGGGCGAAAAAGTCATAGTATATCCCCAGCGTATGAGCCAAGAGCATCAGGAATTTTTTCAAATTGAATTAGGTGATGAAGTCTGGCAGAAGCTGTTAGAACGGGTCTCCGGCAATGAGGGCGTTCAATTGGATATTTAACGGCCAGGAAGCGGAAAACACCAGGCAATCAATATCCATATAATGGTTCATAATACTGTTGAAGCGCAGGATCAAGGCAAACGTCAACGGTCTCTTCTTTCCGCAAAAAGTCACACTCACATCGCATGTTCGACCGTCCCCCCTCTCTTGACAGTTCGCTGTTGCTATTAACTTGATCCGGGGCGCTGTTAGAACTGGTAACTTTTTTGTCAATGCTTTCCATGTCGGAATAGACTACACTTTATTTTTAAAGCCCAGTCATTGGCTGGGCTTTTCCCATTTCGTTGAATTTTTTCTAAAAAGCAAAGTCTTTGTATGCATTTTATAATACAAGCAAATATTAAATACCACGCCAAACATGTTTTTAAATTGAAATACTTTTTACAATTATTGCAGCATTAGCAACCTTTATTTGCTCGCTTTTCTGTATGGTTTTTTTCACTGCAAAGGGAACGTTGCGTAGAAATTGTTGCCAATGTATCTCCTAACTGTGTAAGCACAGCAGCAGCAAGGGCAAGGTTATCATCCGATAACTGGCAGGCGATGGAATTTGCAAGCGCCGTCACGCTCATGGTTAATTCACATGAATTCATAAAATCACCCCATATTAGTGTATGCAGCATTTGTGCATGCGGCGCAGACATACAAAATAAGCTTTACTGTGCTTCTCCTTTCTGAAAAAGGGTACGCATGGCTTGCATGAGCCGCTGCAAACAGGATGCGTGTCCTGTTTGTAATTTTATTTGCACTGTGCTTTTTTCTGCCTGCCGTGCAAGAAAAATAATGTCTTTAAACAAAGGCAAATTAAACGTACATTCTACAAATTTCGTTATAACAACTAATTTTTTTTATCTTTTTAAATTTATTTTAAAAATTCTATTGAAAAAAACGCGATTTGTGCTATGCTTAATGTAAAGTGTTACAAAGGAGGAATTCAAAATGGATTTGACCATCTTAGCGCCTGCCGGTGCAATTATCGCGTTGCTTTATGCTTTGTATCTGGCGCGCAGAGTCCTGAAAACCCCAGAAGGCAACAGCCTTATGATGAAAATTTCCCGTGCCGTGCGCAAAGGCGCAAACGCTTATTTAAAGCGGCAATACATTGGTGTAAGCATTTTCTTTGCTGTAATCTTTGTTATTCTTCTTATCCTGGCCTTTAACGGGTTTCTTACCATATTTGTACCGTTTGCTTTTCTGACGGGCGGATTTTTTTCAGGCCTTTCCGGATTTATTGGTATGAAAATTGCGACCGCGGCTAACTCCCGCACAGCAAACGCGGCACAAAACAGCTTAAATGCCGGTTTAAAGGTGGCGTTTTCTTCCGGCGCTGTTATGGGCTTTGTTGTAGTTGGCCTGGGGCTTGTGGATATTTCGTTTTGGTATTTCTTCCTGAAATGGGTTTTCCGTGCTTTGCCGGAGGCCGAACAGATTCAATCCATCACCTCTGCTATGCTTACTTTTGGCATGGGGGCTTCTTCCATGGCGTTATTTGCCCGTGTAGGCGGCGGTATTTTTACAAAGGCTGCAGACGTGGGCGCCGACCTTGTTGGTAAAGTTGAGGTTGGGATCCCGGAAGACGACCCAAGGAATCCGGCTGTTATCGCGGACAATGTGGGCGATAACGTCGGCGATGTTGCCGGTATGGGTGCAGACTTGTATGAATCCTATGTAGGCTCTATTATATCGACCGCAGCGCTGGCAGTTGCAGCCGGCCTTGGCTTTGAGGGTGTGACGATCCCCATGGTTATGGCAGCGATCGGAATCCTTGCTTCGATTATCGGTACGTTTTTTGTCAGGACAAAAGAGGGCGCTTCGCAAAAGAACCTTCTTTTTGCACTGCGCCGTGGGACATGGATTAGCGGTCTGATTATTGCGGTTGCAGCTTTTCCCCTGATTTATTTTGGCCTTGGTGCAGAAAAAATAGGCTTTTATATTGCGATTCTCTGCGGCCTAGTTGCCGGTATTTTAATTGGCATTACAACAGAATATTTTACCTCTGATACATACAAACCCACACGGAAGCTTGCAAAAACCGCTCTTACCGGGCCGGCCACCATTATTATTGGCGGCTTGTCCCTTGGTATGCTGTCCACTGTTTTGCCTGTAATTATCGTGGGTATCTCTGTACTGGTGAGCTACACTGTTTCTGGCGGCAGCGGCGGAATTGGCGATGCTTCTTTCAACCAGGGCCTTTATGGCGTTGGCCTTTCGGCCGTTGGTATGCTCTCTACCCTGGGCATTACCCTTGCGACAGATGCGTACGGCCCCGTTGCGGATAACGCCGGCGGGATTGCCGAAATGGCTGGATTGGGAGAAGACGTCCGCAAGCGTACCGATGCGTTGGATTCTTTGGGCAACACAACTGCTGCCACTGGAAAGGGATTTGCCATTGGTTCTGCGGCTTTAACGGCGCTTGCCTTAATTGCATCCTTTATTGCAGAGGTTCAGATTATCGACCCTGACTTCCAGTTTGAATTAAGCCTGGTCAACCCGCCGGTATTGATCGGCCTGTTTGTCGGCGGAATGCTGCCGTTCCTTTTTGCAGCCCTCACCATGGACGCAGTAGGCCGGGCCGCACAGAGCATTGTTGTAGAGGTCCGGCGGCAATTTAAACAAATCAAGGGACTTATGGAGGGAAAAAGAGATCCGGATTATGCAGCGTGCGTTGATATTTGCACAAAATCGGCACAAAAGGAAATGCTTCTGCCTGCTATTATTGCGGTTGTCGCTCCAATTATTGTCGGCCTGATCCTTGGTGTAAACGGCATTTGCGGTATGCTTGGCGGCGCAACCGTTTCCGGCTTTATCCTTGCCGTTATGATGGCAAATTCCGGCGGAGCGTGGGATAACGCAAAAAAATATATTGAAGGCGGCGCGCACGGTGGAAAAGGCAGCGACGCGCATAAAGCAGCCGTTGTGGGCGATACAGTTGGCGATCCATTTAAGGATACATCCGGCCCTTCGATCAATATTTTAATCAAGCTGCTTTCCATGGTGGCCATTGTTTTTGCAAGCGTAATTGTTTCATACCACCTTTTCTAAAAAATTGTTGCAGCAAATAGCAGATAATTAAAAAAAGCGCACAGCTGTTGGCTGTGCGCTTTTTTATAAATACCGTAAAAATCAATGGAAATAAAACGCTAAAAAGAAAGCAATGTATACCACCGGCACAACGCAACGGTGGTTCCTTTTTCTTTCACGGATAAAAAAAGCCTTCCCACATCAAATACATCTTCTTAAATTCACGCAGAGAATAACCGTTGTCACCGTTTACCGCTTTGATAGCCGCGCCGTCTGCATCTGCCGTTGGGCTTTGCTGCAAGATCGCTTCTTTTTTTGCGCGAATTTTGACAAATTTGCCATTGATCCTGATTTTATTGATTTGAAGCACCTTATGATACTTTTTTGCAAAATGATTGATCCAGGTAATCTGCTGCGCTAAAGCGTTTGCCGTTAAGCGTACACTAAACTTGGAACGCATCAGATAGTCCGATGCAATATAGCTGTACCGTTTCCCCATCTTATCTACCTTTCCTTCCGCCTGTGCATGGCGGCAAAGCAGAGTAAAGGGCTCCTTGTCAAAATAGATAAACTGATTTGTTCTGCGCAAAAATACACTGCAATCGTCGGGGTGCAAATCGTCTTTTCTGATATGGATCAGATCTTTTGTATCAATCCCATACCAAAGCAGGTAAAGCAGTGCCCTGAAATCCAGCAGATCGACCGTTCCCAGCGGATCAATATCAAAGCGAAGGGTATATAAAAAGGCATCCAGTTCTTCCAGGTCTTTAAAATAAAATTTATAAATGTTATCGTAAGCACAAGCAATGTCGCTGTATACAACGGACCGGACCTGCTCCGCTTGGGATTTTTCTGCAATGCCATACTGACAAAACAGCAAAAACAGGTTTTCAAGCAGACGTCTGTTCTTACGAAAAGCGGCGCAGCTGAATCCCCCCCGCTGTTCGCGGAAAAAACGTATAAAATCTTCTTTCGTTAAGCGTTTTATAGATGCTGCATCTGCCGTGTCAGGCACATAGCAGGCAAAATCCTGCAAATATTTTTTCTTGACTGCAAAAGGATTATCTTCCTGGAAGCAATCCTGTATAAACGCCTGATATGTCATGCCGGCCGCCCTCTTTTCCATGTTGGATTTGTGCAGCCTCATACTAACACATAAGTTCGCACTTGTCAATTCTTCTGTTTTAAAATTTGCAAAACCGTACGATACGTCTGTTCCCTGCTTTTTTTCCCTTTATATGCTGCGCTTTGCGGGTCGTAATATTCAATTTCTGTTAAGACACAGTTAGAATCCAACCCAAACAAGCCGCAATATAAAACCTCATTTTCCACAGAAAAATACAGGGTCCTTGCCTGTTGCGTATTGGGCAGTCCCCCAAATAGCTGCGAGAAAAACAGTCTGCACAGTTTTTCTTCTATTTGACGTGTAAGCTGCACCCGATGCAGCTGTAAAACCAAGCGGCCATTTACCGTTTTACATATTTGCGGCAGCAAGAGATCTGCAAAACTGCGGTAACGGCAAATTTGGCCTAGCGGCCTGTATTGCTTTTCATATAAATACAGCTGTCTGCCGTCGCGCAAGCGGTAAGCTGTTTTTTCGGATCCAAGAGAACATTTTTCACAAAATAAAAAAATTTTAGAAAAGGCAAACGCTCTGCCCAATATAAGGCGATCTTTTTCCTCCCATGCGTAGCTTGCATGAAAAATCTTGCCATCTATTTCATACTTGTATACCGTACTCTTGCTTTCCATCCCTATCCCTCTTTGCTTTTCCTTTTTTAGCCTTTGCAAAACAATAGAACATTTGTTCTGTTAAAGAATACCTGTTTTTTAATGGAAACGCAAGTAAATTTTCTATTTTTCCTGATGAGGAATTCTACTGTTTCAAAAAACGAACAATACATCTCTGTTTCAACATCATTGTTATGAGGCTCCTTTAAATCTATTGACGGCTAACTTATGTTCAGTACGGCGCGGCAGATATAGAAGCCTCGGCTTTTGAGGAACATGCTGCGCCCTTGTCCTGTTATTTTCCCTTTTCTTTAATAATCGCTTTATCATATGATCGTCGCGCATGGACGATATAAACGTAAGCGATGCACTGCCAAAAAAGAAAAGAAACAAAAAAAGATAAACAATTGGCTGAGATGGGAGCAGTTCAACCAGGAAAAAAGGTACGCTGCCTGCAAAAACCGTATACATTCTTTTTAAGATGCATTTTCCCATCTTTTGCAATATTTTTTTATCTGACATGCTTTACACCTCTTTAATAGAACTTTTGTTCGTTTTCTGATTTAATGATAGCACAAATGTTCGTTTTTGTCAATGCAACCTTCAAAATATTCTATCAAAATACAGATTGACATGTTAGAACTTATGTGTTAGTCTATTGTATGCATTTCTTTTTCCATTTTCTTCCACATAAGTTCTACAACTTTCTTTTTTCTGATAATAACAATCATGCAGGAGGTTTGCCCAATCCTATGGAACGTAAAAAAGGAATTTATATTATGCAAATAGACGGAAAGGACACATATTTAGCAAATTATTCCAGCGCAAAAACTGACGCCGGCTATATAACAAAAAATAACTACGGCGTTTATAACTTAAAAAAATTTAAAGCAGCCTTTGACTACAGTTTGGATTTGTTACAGCTGCGCACCGTTTATAAATCGGTTTATCGAAACAACCGGTTTTCATTTTGGGAAAATAAAAAAGAGTTTTCCTCTTGTATCATAAACGTTTCTTTTCATTACTCTGTAAAGGCTTATAACCGTGCATCTGCAAATATCTATTTAAAATACGGTCATACGTTTATAAGAGAAAAAATGGAAGATTGCGTACATATAGAAAACGGCACACTGATCGCTATTATTGTGAATACGCCGGTCAAAAAACCGGTTGACAGCCATATTTTGGGCAAGTATTTTTACCTGGATGACGGTGTATATAAGGCGAAAAAAAACATGGCCACCCTTGTAAGCGTTGCTGATATCCGCAGACAGCTGTACCAAAACGGCTTTGTTTGCAACGGCGTCCGATATATCCGTTGGAAACGCTCCTCCGGCAGCGCACGGGTTGGGAAATGCCTTTTTATAGACGAACGGCTTTATCCCAAAATGCATAAATGGGAGATGGCAGGCCTGCATATACAGCCAGGCGCGCCGGTAGATCTGGCGGCGTTGGAATCTTATATTGCCCTAACCGCAAGCAGTATGATTGATACAATTAAGATTTTACCAAAAAACATTTTGGTAATTGAGGACTACACGAGCGTCTTTTTTGACGATGTGATCCGTGTGCAGGAGGCAAGCGGCTGTCTGCGTGCTGCCGCCTGCAACAGTAAAATTACCAATTCCATATGGGACGGACAATCGCTGATTGACCCTTCACTGATGGGCCGGTATAAAAACAAAGGCATGCTTTTGCTGCGCAACCGCCTATTTAAATCGTGCTGCTTTAACACAAATATACAACGCTGGTTTGCAGACCAAGGGATTACACAGATCAGTCAGCTGAACGGATTTACGCTCGCGCAGGATATTTCGGATATAAAGCTGATCACCACCCCAAGCAGTATTAAATATTTGAAATTTGGCACGCTGCAGCAATGGTTTAAGCATTTGCTGCCCGATTTTGGCATTGTAAAATTTGAAAAGCCACCCCATTTTTTGGATGGCACTGCAACACAGACGCATTATCAGCTCATCAACAGTCTGCAGCTTTCAAAAGAAGAGGTCGCGCAGCTTTTACAACCGACCTTTGACTTTTTGGATCTGTTAAAAAAAGATTCGGCGGTCCTGCGCTGGTGGATCAAGGTTTATCCACAGGAAAGCTTTGCAGATACCGGGATAAAAAGCAAATCGGAAATAATATACAAATTGCTTGGCAGCAACGAGGCCTTTTCAAAAACAAAGCTATACGACGATTTTAAAGCCGATTTTCTGAAGGCCTTTATCAAACATTTAAAAGAGGGCCGCGTTCTGGTCAACGGATGCTACGCCACACTTTGCGGCAATCCCATTGAAATGCTGCAGGCTTCCATTGGCAAATTTTCGGGCGATCCGCAAATACCGCCGGGCACGCTTTACTGTAAACGCTTTAAAGACGGTCAGCTTCTGCTTGGCTCGCGCAGCCCGCACATTACCTTTTCAAATATTCTGCTGGCTAAAAACGCAGTCAACCCGTTGATTGACCGCTATATAAACACAACCGAAGAAATTGTATACATGAACAGCATAAATGAAAACATCTTGCAAAGGCTGGCCGGATGCGATTTTGACTCCGATGCGATTTTGCTGACAGATAACGCCATTTTGATCAACGCGGCCATGCGCAATAAAGACCGTTTTAAAGTGGCTGTATGCGACGTAGCCGGCATAAAAAACAAAAGGTGCTATTTACCGGAGGAGCAGGCAGACCTGGACATCCGGACAAGCAAAAACCTGATTGGCGACATTGTAAACCTCAGCCAGGAGCTAAATACACTGGTATGGGACATGCTTGCCGCCGGCAAATCCTTTGCAGATATACAAGATATCTATATGGATATATGTAAACTCAGCGTTGCTTCCGGTATTGAGATCGATAAAGCAAAAAAGGAATTTTTGGTGGACAACAGCCGAGAGCTTGCTTCTATCCGGAAGAAATACGCAAAGGAAAAAGATCACAAGCAAATAAAACCCAACTTTTTTGCCCACCTTGCTAAACGGAAGGGGTATTATAACGCTGCAAAAAAAGCTTATGTAAAGCATAAAACCGCCATGGATTATCTGCAAAGCTGCATTCATGCTTACCGATGTACGAAAAAGGGCAAGGCGGCAAAAAAAGCGTTTCTCCCCTTTTCGGAAATTTTGGATCATACGGGTTTTTCTTCAAAACGCATCTATTATAAACAGATAAAAGAAACGCTTGAAGACGTATACCAAACCAATCAGGCCGTTTCAGCCGTATTTGCAGGCACACACAAAACTGCCGAAGAAAAATTTGATGAGGCCTTTTCTCTGCGGGAGAGCTGCGCGCTGCGCCTGGGGAAGAAAAAGTTTAACCGGGACACCATGCTTACGTTATTAAAATCGATAGAAAAGGAAGAAAACAAAAAGTACCGGCGCTTTATTTTTTATACACTGTTTTCTTATCCAAACAGCAGCTTTTTTTCTGTTCTTAAAGAAAGCGAAAAGCCCTGTAAAACCCTAAAAAAGGACAGTAACGGAAACATTGAAATTTTAGGATCCAGATACAGCTATACAGATTTGTCCATGCAAAAACAGGATGTTTTTTTCGACAAATTTTCAAGCAAGCCATAAAACACGGCTGTACAAGCGGCTTTTGCAAATTATTGTATCGATGCCAAAGGGATGCAGAAGAACATACCGCAGAAAACAGGTCTTATAGCGCTTTTAAACGGGCACAGGAAAAGCACAGGGTTTGTTTCTCCTTCCGCCCTGGAAAAGCAGACATTTTGTATGCTTTACATTTTTGTTGGTTCTTACTAACACATAAGTTCTATTATTTTTATCGTTATATAATACAGAACTGTTGTCTGCCTGGAACCAACCGCAGCAGCAAAACTGAAATATTTTACGGAGGTGGTAAGGATGGACCAAACAAACGCGGACCTTCTATTGGAATGCTCGCAAAAAATAATTGGCCTTTTACGCGGCTCAGAGGAAATTGCAAAGCTTCTTTTGAACGACCCGCAGGCAACGGCAACCGACCTGAAAGACGACAGCGGAATCACACGCTATATATTTGATTATGACTATGTTGACGAAAGCACACAGGAGGTTGCAACCTTTATCTGCGTGGAAGTAACGCTTCCGCAGGCGCCAACCGGCAACGTCCGGAATATAGAAGCCGCTGTACAGGTTGTTTGCCATAAATCGCACATGCGTCTTGACGGCGCCCTCTTCCCCGGCGCGGATTACAGCCGCCGCGACGCCATTGTGCGGTATATTGATCTGCTGCTTGGCGGCAGGACAGATTTTGGGATTGGAAAGTTGACGCTTTTGCGTATTGAAAAGGCCGAATTACCTGCAAAATACACAGGAAAGACGCTGCATTATTCTGTCAGCGTCTTTGGAAAAAACAGGCGGCATACATGAAAAAAATCAGCGATTTTGACCTGATCAGTGGGGCGGATATAAGCTATGAAGGGATCTGCACCCTGCGCCAGCCTACATTGGAGCGCATACGAAGCCTGAAAGGCGGCTATGCACGCTACACGGCATATCTGAACGTTTTAATGATGGATTTGGAATTTTTTCTGTCTGAAATCGGCCTGAGAGAAAAATATCAAGCGCTGCCGGAAGAAAAGCGCGCGCTGTTTTCCCCCTATTATCTGCATTTGGCAAACCCTGCAACAAAGGAAATTCTGCAAGAGGCTTTATCCTTTTTTCTGCGCGAGGAAGTTGTATTCAGCCCAAAACAAGACGTTTTTTTACTGTTTCATGCAGGCGCAGACGCGCCCTGCGGGCATATAAGCAATGAAAATTATGAAGACGTCCGCTATGGAATTCTGCAAATCAACTGCCTGGCTTCGTCCTTTGAAGGCATCCCAAAAAAATTTAAAAACGCAAAGGCACGCGAAATATACGAAGCAATTCAAAAGGGAAAGCAAAAGGCTGCCGCCCAGGGCAAAGCCGACAAAGCTTTGCTTCTGTCAAATATGATATCGGCGGTTTCCGCACAGCACAACAGCTATAACCTTTTGAACATTTGGGGATTGACCGTATATCAGCTGCAAGACCAATTTGGAAGATTAAACCTGAAAACCCAGTACGATATTTCTGCACTGCGCTGGGCGGCCTGGGGCAAAGAAAGCTTTGATTTTTCAATTTGGTATCAAAATTTAAACGTATAACACGTAAAGGAGAATGAACAATGGGAAAAACATTTGCAAACAGAGAGGTCTGCAACCTGGTATTCTGCGATTACAAAACACAGGTACCTTTTTTAAACGTTGATTTTGCCAACACAACTACAACGGAGTTGACGGGCGAGCCGGTGTATGCCTACGGCGGCCAGGGCCACCCGAAGAGAGTTGCGTTCCACGGCGACAAGGGCGGCACGATCGCTTTTGAAACACAGATCCAGACAATGAAGCTGTACAGCCTGATCACAGGCGGTGAAATTACAAACAGCGCTAAATTTATAAAGAGAGAAGAGCTTACTTCTTCTGCTGCCGGCGTTATTGAGCTTTCTTCCACCCCGGTTGCCGGCACGGTATATGTATACGCGGCTGACGACGACTGCGGCACAGTGCTGGAATCCAGCGTTGAAGGCCAGAACGTTACGGTAAGCGACGTCAGCAGCGCGACGGATTTTATTGTATATTACATTGAAGAGCTTTCTTCAAACGTACAGAAGATCAATATTAAATCCACAACGTTCCCCAAGTGCTTTACCGCATATGCAGAAACCATTGAAAAGACGGAAGACGACGAGATTCTTCCGTATAAAATGATTGCCTACAAGTGCGCACCGCAGAGCACGGTATCTTTGAGCTTTACAAACAGCGGCGACCCCGCCACCATGACCGTTACCTGCGATTTGCTTGCAGACGACAACGACAACATTATGGACATGATCCTCTTAGAGGGCTAATTTTCCAGGGGCGGCGGCTTTGTCCACCGCCCCCGCTTTTTGAGGAGCTGATCAATATGCAAAAAAGCGCCGCCGCTTCTAAATACCGCGGCACAAGGCTGCTTGCGCTGGACCAGTCCTCTGTAAAAACGGGTTATGCCCTGTTCTGCGGAAGCGACCTTACCCGCTGGGGACTTTTAAACACAAAAAAAGAAAAAGACGCGGACAAAAGGTTTTGCTCCATGTGCAGCCAGATTCATTTTATGATTACAAAGACCAAACCGGATTTTGTTGTGTTTGAGAAAATCTCTTTACATTCGTCAGTTAAGACGCTCACCTTGCTTGCAAGGCTGCAGGGCAGCATTATGCAGTCATGCTATATAAACCATGTAGATTTTGCCATGTATGCGCCTTCCACCTGGCGCAGGCTTTTGGGGCTACTGCATGGCGGCAAAGCAATGCGAGAAGAACATAAAAAACGGGCGATTGCCTTTGTTCGAAACGGTTATGGCATAAAAGTGGGAGACGACTGTGCAGAAGCCATCTGCATAGGGGTTGCACATCTGAAAAACACGCATATTTTAACAGATTGAAAGGAGAACAAACATGGCAAAGCAAAAAAAAATTTCTATAAGCAGGCTTGAAAAAATTTTGCCCGGCTTAGAGGACGCTCCCAAGATACTGCCGGTTGGTAAAACGGGCGAAACGGAGGAAATTTTGGTTACCCCCCTGCTTCCGCTTGAAAAGCAGGCGCAGCTTGCCGTTTATATTGCAAACAGCGTTTTTACAGAAGATACAGGCGGCCAGACGCAGGATAAGCAAATTTCTTACGCACCCTATTATTACGAAATTGCCTGTATGACCGGCGTTTTAAAATATTATACCAATATCCGCACAGACAACCCCGCAAAGCTTTATATGCTGTGCATAAAAAACGGGTTGTACGAAAAAATTGTGGAGCTGATCCATCCCAAGCAGTATGCCGCTGTAATCCAGGCGGCACAGCAGCTGATTGCATATAGGCAACGGTCGCTTTTGGCAAGCGAAAGCGCTTTGCTTTACAAAGCGGTCAGCACGCTGCAGGCGCACCAAGCAGAGCTTTTGCAGCTTACAGAAAAAATGGAACGCTTTTTCAGCACGCAGGACCCTGCGCAAACGCGTGAATCCATTGAGGTGCTGCGCAAAATTTCTTCCTTCAGCAAGGAAGAGCTTGCCGCGGCGGCTTTGTCGCTGAAAACGCCTGAAGGCCATACAGACATGGGAAGCACACAAACAACAAGCGCTTAATTTGCACATATTGCAAATTTAAGTGTGCATTTTAAACGCAATCACACATAACGCAACAGAAAAAGAAACAGAGGTGATTGTTTGGCGAATTATTCCAATATCAACCTGCCGGCAGCCGTGGATCTTTCCGGCATTCAAAAACAATTAAACGGCACGGCACAAAATTTAAAAATTACAATCCCTGTCAAGCTGGATCTGTCCGACGCAATGCGGGAGCTTAAGAGCGTTGCGGGCAGTTCGCTGAAGCAGCCAATTGCAGAAATGCAGCAGCTTGCACAGGAAAGCGAGGCCGCTTCCCAGAAAATGGACGGCCTGTTCAGCGGCAAAATCAAAGCGGCCGTTGTTGCGGGCACTTTGGGTACGGTGCAAAACGCGCTGTCCGGCGCTGTGAAAAACGTAATTGCGCTGGACAGCGCGGTTACGCAGCTTTCTTTGACAACAGGACAAAGCCGCACAAAAAGCAAAGCGCTAGTGGCAGAGTACAACGGACTTGCAAAGGCGCTGGGCGCTTCTACAACAGAAATTACAGAAAATGCCGCCGGCTTTTTAAAGCAGGGGTATTCTGCACAGGAGGCAAGCAAGCTTGTAACGGCAAGCACCGTGCTTTCGCGCACGGGCATGCTGGACGCCGCCGTTGCGGCGGACACTTTAAGCCAGGCCGTTTCCAGCTATCATATAGAGGCGGAAGACGCTATTTCTGTTGCAGACAAGCTTTCCGCTGTAAACGACGCGGCAGGCGTGTCTGCACAAAGCCTTTCGGCAGCGCTTGCGCAAACGGCGCAAAGCGCGCAGGAGGCCGGCGTGCCGCTGGACCGGCTGCTGGGGTATATTGCCGCGGCGCAGGAAGGCTCTTTGCTGGACATGCAGTCCATTGCAAACGCTTACAAAGCCGTTTTTTCCGCCTTTTCTGCAAACGGGCAGAGCGCAGCGCTGGGCCAGGCGCTGCAGCAGGCCGGTGTAGAAGCGCAGGACACATCCGGCAGCCTGCTCAGCCTGACCGAGGTGCTCGACCTGGTCGGCACAAGCTGGCATAGCTTTACACAGGAGCAAAAAGCGCTGATAAGCGGCGCCTTTGGCGCAGAGCAGAGCAGCACCATGTACGCCCTGTTTGAAAATTACGGCAAGGCAATTGCATATGCGGGCGCGTCTGCGCAAAGCTCCGGAGTGGCCATGGAAAAATTTCAAACCGTTACAAGCGGCATAGACAGCAGTATAGCAAGCTTTACCGCACAGTTTGAAGATTTTTCCACCACCATTATGAACAGCGATTTTGTAAAGGGCACCATCGACACAGGTACGGGCCTTTTGGGCGCTATAACCGCCATTTTGGACGGACTGAACACTGTTCCCGTTCTTGCGGGCATTGCGGCGGCCGCGCTGTCCAAAACGAAAAACGTAGGTAAACCCAAAACGACGGGTTTTATTCTTGTGAAAAATATGCCTATCCACAGTAAGAAAGCAGCATAAGCGCGCTGTAAACAAGCTGTGGTGACACGCGTTTTAAAAAAACGAGAGACTAAACTGAAAGCGCCAGCAGCAGGCGCACTGAGACACGGTGACGCGTTTTCTGCCGCCGGTATAGTATAATACTGCGGAGGCGAAAGCCAGAAACAAGTGAAAACGCGGCGTATGCCAAAAGCTAACCGCCAACGCCCTCTATAAGCATAACGGGCAAAAGCCGTTATCAGCAGCGAAGCCCTGCGCCTTATACCTGATAAGGCGGGCCCGGCGACGGGCCTTTACAGGGAACGTTCACAGACTATAATCCTCTTGAGTCCGCCCGGCGATACAGGGCAGGGCTTAAATTAGATAGCCGAAATCTGGCGCCGTATATAGAACGGCGTTTATGCTGCAGCAAAAGACTCCGCCGCCGTCTGCGGTAAAAGGGCGGCATGATTCCTGTTTTTTTAGGGAGGTTTAGAAAATATGGAACATTTGCTGTGCGCGGGTATTTCTTCCGCGCGGTATGCACAGCCGGCGCCAAAGCCGCTTCCGGACGAGGTAACGGAAGAGGTTTTAGCGCTGCTTTAAACAGAAATAAAAAAAGGAAGGGGGCTTTCCCCTTCCTTTGGTTTTGCTAGAACTTCTTTTTGCAGTTGACGCATACGCGGTCTACTTTGTTGGTTAAAAAGCCGGTAAGCGGGCTCCATTTGCGCGGCACCATCTGTATTTGTGTGGAACCGCACCACGGGCAGCGCACGCCTCCTGCGGTCGGTGGATTAAACTCTGCCGCCTCCATAAGC
>UQKB01000031.1 GCA_900541565.1 uncultured Oscillospiraceae bacterium | reverse complement strand
GTCGGAAAGAGTATAGTGACCCTTTTAAGGGTAGCAAGTAATCATACCACTTGTGGCTTGAACGAAGTGAAAGCCAGCGTCATTTAGGCGCTGGCTTTTATCACGGTCTTATAGACCGCTCGTCATGCCACCCCTCTTAGGGGTGGTCATGACTTTTATTCCGTCTCTGCCTGCAGCAGCCGTTTTAAATATTGCCCGGTGTATGATTGCGCACAGGCGGCCACCTGCTCCGGCGTACCCTGGGTAACGACATAGCCGCCGGCGTCTCCGCCCTCCGGTCCTAAATCAATAATATGATCGGCTGTTTTGATCAGGTCCAGATTATGCTCGATCACCACAACCGTGTTGCCGCCGTCAACCAGCTTTTGCAGCACGTCAATCAGCTTGTGCACGTCTGCAATATGCAACCCGGTTGTGGGTTCGTCCAAAATATAGATCGTTCTGCCTGTGGAGCGCCGGGAAAGCTCTGTTGCAAGCTTTACACGCTGTGCTTCACCACCGGAAAGCGTAGTGGCCGGCTGCCCGATTTTGACATACCCAAGCCCCACCTCGCACAGGGTGCGCAGCTTGCGTTCAATTTTGGGAATGTTTTCAAAAAACGCAAGCCCCTCCTCCACCGTCATTTCCAATACGTCGTGGATGCTTTTGCCCTTGTATTTAACCTCCAGCGTTTCTCGGTTATAGCGTTTGCCCTTGCAGACCTCACAAGGGACGTAAATATCCGGCAAAAAATGCATTTCTATCTTTAAAATACCGTCGCCCTGGCAGGCTTCGCACCTGCCGCCCTTGACGTTAAACGAAAAGCGCCCGGAATTAAAGCCGCGCAGCTTTGCCTCTTGCGTAGAGGCATAAAGCTCACGGATGTCTGTAAACACGCCCGTATAGGTTGCCGGGTTGGAACGCGGCGTGCGGCCAATGGGCGACTGGTTGATGTCGATCACCTTATCCAGATGTTCAAGCCCCGTAATGCTTTTGTGCGCACCGGCGCGCGTCTTTGCACCGTTTAAATTTGCCGCAAGGTATTTGTAGAGGATTTCGTTGATCAGCGAAGATTTGCCGGAGCCGGAAACGCCGGTCACGCAGACAAATTTCCCCAGCGGGATTTCCACTGTAATATTTTTCAGGTTATTCTGGCGCGCACCCGTAATTTTCAGCTTTTTGCCGTTGCCCTTTCTGCGCTGCTGTGGTATTTCCACTTTGCGCCTGCCGCTTAAATACTGCCCAGTTATAGATTGCTCGCACTGCTTGATCTGCTCGGCCGTGCCGCAGCAGACCACCTCGCCGCCGTGTACGCCCGCACCGGGACCGATGTCCACAATATAATCCGCGGCGTACATGGTGTCTTCGTCATGCTCGACCACAATCACCGTATTGCCCAGATCACGCAGGTGCTCCAGCGTATGCAGCAGCTTACTGTTGTCGCGCTGATGCAGGCCAATGCTCGGTTCGTCGAGAATATACAGCACGCCCATCAGTGAAGAACCAATTTGCGTTGCAAGGCGAATGCGCTGGCTTTCGCCGCCGGAAAGCGTGCCCGAGGAGCGCGAAAGCGTCAGGTAGCCCAGCCCCACGCTGTTTAAAAAGCCCAGGCGGTCACAAATTTCTTTTAAAATGGCGTCTGCAATCATTTTCTCGCGCTGTGAAAGCTTGAGCGTCTTGATAAAAGCAAGCGCGTCTGTAACCGATTTATCACAAAACTGGCTGATGTTTACCCCGCCCACCGTGACTGACAGGCTTTCCGGAGAAAGGCGCCGGCCGCCACATGCATCGCACGGGATGGCGCTCATATAAGATTCTATTTCTTCCTTGATCCAACTGCTCTGCGTTTCGCGGAAGCGGCGTTCCAGGTTATTGATGATCCCTTCAAAATCGGCGTTGTAAACGCCTGTGCCGTATTCGTTTTTGCGTACAATCTTAAGCTTTTCACCCTTTGTGCCGTAAAGGATCTTCTCTATAATTTCCTCCGGCAGATCGCCCACCGGCGTGTCCAACGAAAAGTTATATTTTTTCGACAAGGCTTCAAAATACATGGTTGCAATGGTGCTGCCCTCCATGGCCCAGCCGCTTGCGCGGACGCCACCCTGGCGGATGGACTTGCTTTTATCGGGAATAATCAGCGCCGGGTCGATCTTCATAAACACGCCAAGGCCCGTGCATTTTGGGCACGCGCCGGCCGGGTTATTAAACGAAAACATGCGCGGTGTGAGCTCATCGACGCTGATGCCGTGCTCCGGGCAGGCGTAGTTTTGGGAAAACAGCAGATCTTCGCCGTCTATTACGTTAACAACCGTCAGACCGCCCGTTAACCCGGAGGCCGTTTCAAGCGAATCCGCCAGACGTGAACGCATATCCTGCCGCACAACAAGCCTGTCCACAACTACGTCGATCGTATGCTTTTTGTTTTTTTCAAGCTTGATCTGTTCAGAAAGGTCATAAATAATACCGTCTATGCGTACGCGCACATAGCCGCTTTTGCGCGCTGCTTCCAGCTCCTTTGCATGCTCGCCCTTTCTGCCGCGCACCACCGGCGCCAAAATCTGTATTTTTGCTCCTTCCGGCAGCCGCATGACCTTGTCCACAATCTGGTCGATCGTCTGCTGCTTAATCTCTTTGCCGCACACCGGGCAGTGTGGAATGCCAATGCGCGCGTACAGCAGGCGCAAATAATCATAAATTTCCGTCACCGTTCCCACCGTGGAACGTGGGTTTTTCGATGTGGTTTTCTGGTCAATGGAAATGGCCGGGGACAGGCCTTCTATATTGTCCACATCGGGCTTTTCCATCTGCCCTAAAAACTGCCTTGCGTAAGAGGACAGCGACTCGACATACCGGCGCTGCCCTTCGGCATAGATGGTGTCAAACGCCAAAGAGGATTTGCCCGAGCCGGAAAGGCCCGTTAAAACGACCAGCTTATCGCGCGGGATCTCGACATCTATGTTCTTCAGGTTATGCTCGCGCGCACCTGTAACCTTAATATTTTTGGAAGACATTTCTTTCACCCCTGTTTCAACTTACCCCGTTTCCCTGTACTGACATGAAATGGATTCACGCAAACTGCCAAAATCTTACGCACAGTGAAACAAGGGCGGGGATATCAGCCCCCGCCCCGCCTCATTTTTTATTTTTCTGTTGTATCATCCTGGATATCCGCCGGCGCTTCTTCCTGCTCTTCTTCCAATTCTTCCGGCGGTTCTACATACGTGCCGTTCATCACGGCCTCGAACTGTTCGTTATCCATTTTTTCATGCTTGATCAGGAATTTTGCAACCGCATGCAGCTGCTGCATGTGTGCGCGCAAAATTTCTTCCGCACGGTTGTAGCCCTCTTCAATAATAGCATAGACCTCGTCGTCGATCTTTGCGGCAGTCTTTTCCGAATAGTCTTTTACATGGCCCATGTCCCGGCCGATAAAAACCTCGTTGCCGCTGGAACCGTAGGAAATAGGGCCGAGCAGCTTGCTCATGCCGTACTTGGTCACCATGGCTCTTGCCGTTTTTGAAGCCTTTTCAATATCGTTGGAGGCGCCTGTGGAAATATCGCCCATGACAAGCGCTTCGGCCACACGGCCGCTTAAACCTACTATAATGCTTTCTTTCATTTCCTGCCTGGAATTATAGGATTTATCCTCCGCAGGCAGCGGCATGGTGTAACCGCCCGCCATACCCGTGGGAATAATGGAAATCTGGTGAACGGGGTCCTGTGTTTCGCAGACATGGAATGCAATGGCATGACCCGCTTCGTGGTAAGCGGTCAGCTTCTTTTCCTTGTCGTTCATGACCCTTGTCTTCTTTTCGGCGCCCACCACAACCTTAATGGTCGCTTCTTCAATTTCCTGCATGGTGATTGCCTTGCGGCCCTTTCTGGCGGCAAGGAGAGCTGCTTCGTTGAGCAGGTTTTCCAGGTCTGCGCCGGTAAAGCCGGCTGTGGACTTTGCAACGGTGGAAAGCTTAACGTCGGGCGCCAGCGGCTTTTTCCTGGCATGCACCTTTAAAATAGCCTCTCTGCCCTTGATGTCCGGGTAGCCGACGACAACCTGCCTGTCAAAGCGTCCGGGGCGCATCAGCGCGGGGTCGAGGATATCGGGACGGTTGGTCGCTGCGATCATAATTACGCCTTCGTTGACGCCAAAGCCGTCCATCTCTACAAGCAGCTGGTTGAGGGTCTGCTCGCGCTCGTCGTGTCCGCCGCCCAGGCCCGTGCCTCTTTGGCGGCCGACCGCGTCAATTTCGTCTATAAAGATAATACATGGGGAATTTTTCTTCGCCTGGTCGAACAGGTCGCGCACACGCGATGCACCGACACCGACAAACATTTCCACAAAATCTGAACCGGAAATAGAGAAGAACGGAACGCCCGCTTCACCTGCAACGGCCCTTGCAAGCAGGGTTTTACCCGTACCGGGAGGGCCGACCAGCAGCACGCCCTTTGGAATACGCGCGCCCAGATCGTTGTATTTTTGCGGATTTTTCAAAAATTCTACGATTTCTTCAAGCTCTTCTTTTTCTTCATCTGCGCCCGCCACGTCTTCAAATGTGGTCTTGCGCTTTTCGTCGTTCATGTCCTTGATTTTGGCCTTGCCAAAGCCCATCTGCTTGGTGGGGTCGCCGCCCAGCCCGCCGGACATCTTGCGCATAATATACAGCCAGAAGACGACCAAAAGCACAATCATGATGATATTGGGCAGCAGGCTTATAATCCAGGAGTTTTCGCTGCCTTTGATCAGGTCGTATTCAATATCTGGGTCGTAGTTCGGGTTTTCCTCATTGGTGGCCGTATTCGGGTTGATATAGGCCGAAATATCGTCATATGCAACGGCCGCGCTCGGCGCGGTGTATTTGATCACCTGCTGGCTGTTCTGGTCCTCTCCACTGCCTGACGTACTGCTCTGCGTCTGCGGCGGAAGCGTCGGTTGGTTTTGGGCAGAGGCGCTTGTATTTTCGATCGTCTGCCCTTCCTTAAGGGTAATTTCCATTTCACCGGAACCCAGGTTGAGTGTAAAGGAATCTACCTTTCCGTCGCGAAAAGCGCCGATGATATCTGAATAATTGTATGTGATTTTCGGCTGCGTTTGAAAAATGGTGACGATAACCAAAATCAGCACAATGGGAATTCCCAGATAGATCAGCAAATTACGCAGTGTTTTTTTATTATCCAATATGTCCACTCCTTATGTTTCAGTATATGTAAAAGCTTAAGAATTATCAGGTATACACCGCAGGCTTTAAAACGCCCACATACGGAAGGTTCCTGTAATATCCGGCATAATCCATGCCATACCCGACTACAAATTCATCCGGGATCTGCATGCCCGTATAGTCCACAGAAATTTTCGCCCGGCGGCGGCTTGGTTTATCAAGCAGCGCGCACAGCTTTATGCTGCCTGCTTTTTTCTGCTGAAGGTAATCCAGCACATAACGCAGCGTAACGCCGGTGTCGACTATATCTTCTACAATCAATACGTCGTACCCTTCCACACAACTGGAAAGGTCCTGCACAATGCAGGGTGTGCCGCTGCTTTGCACGCCGGCGCCATAGCTGGACACCGTCATAAAATCGATCTTGCACGGCGTTTTGAGCGCCCGCATCAGATCTGCCATAAACACCACGCTGCCCTTGAGCAGTCCCACCAGAAAAAGCTTTTTTCCCCAGTAGTCGCTGTCAATGCGCCGCGCCAGCGTCTGCACCAGAGCGCAAATCTGCTCACGGCTGAGCAGAATCCGTTGTATATCCCTGTCCATATTTTCTTTCTCCCGTGCGCCTGTTAAATGCAGGCGTCTTGAACCTCAAGCAGCAAAACCTGTTTTGTATCCGCATGAACCCTGGCCTGCTGCGCCGTACCAAATCCATCTATCCACAAGACCTCGCTGCCGTTTGCCAACAGGATAACCCTGCTGCGCTGCTCCTGCAAAACCCTGCTTTCATTAAAAAGCTTTTTGACGGATTTGCCAACACCTCTTCCCGCAGGGGAAAAATGGTCCTTTTCGCGCCGGTTTCTAAATACGGAGCTGTCATTGATTATAGCATAATCCAGCGCGTTATTTAATAATTTTTTGTTAAATTTCAGCTTTTGGTCAAATTCTGCCTTGGTGCTGACTGTAAGTATAATTTTTTTATTGTATTTCGTCAAGACTTTTGCCTGTATAACAGAAATTTCCCAGTTTTCTTCCCCGTTTTTCTGTAAAACAAGACGGTACACACCTTGTTTTACAACGGCGCGCAAGCCGCCGGGCAGATCGAGCGCGCCCTGCCCGGAACGGATGATCCCCACCAGTGTGTCTATATGCACGCGTTCCAGACAGCGGCAGCCTTTTTCTTCAGCCGAAAGCGCCACCGCCTTTGTCAAAACGGGCGTTTCCAGCTGTGATAACGCCTGCACCCGATAGCCGCCGTCTGTTCTTGCCTGTAAAAGCGCCTGTTTTGCCTGCTTTTCCATATATTGATCCAAACTGCGCAGCTGGTCGGCAAAGGCCATGGCCGCCTGTTCAAATTCGGGATTAATTTGTGCAAGCACCGGAACTACATAATGCCGCAAACGGTTGCGCGTATAGGTATCTTCCTGATTGCTGCTGTCCACAACATATGCAACGCCGTGCGTTTTGCAGTAATCGCGCGTTTGCTTCCCCGTAAGGAGGATCAGCGGCCGGATAATATTGCCGCGTACCGGTGGGATTCCACACATGCCTTTAATGCCTGTTCCCCTTGCAAGGTGGAACAGCATGGTTTCTATACTGTCGCTTAAAGTGTGCGCCGTTGCAATTTTGCCGTCATGCTGCTTTGCAAGCGAATCAAAAAACATATAACGTACCTGACGCGCGCACAGCTCTATGCTTTCCCCCCGTTCTTTTGCCATACCGTATATGTCGGCCTGAAAAACTGAAAGCGGCACGCCGTGCGTGCTGCACCAGGTGCGCACAAAGCTTTCGTCGCGGTCAGATTCTTCCGCACGCAGATGGTGGTTGACATGCGCCGCTATGACGTTCAGCCCATATTCCTGCCGCAATACGCAAAGAAAGTGAAGCAGACACATAGAGTCTGCTCCACCCGAAACGCCGGCTATGACCGTGTCTCCATACTGCAGCATATTGTATTTTGCAATCGCTTCTTTCATTTTACTGTCCACGGTTAACCTCCGGTGAAGTAAAACGCATAAATTCGCCCTGCCAATGCAGCTTCACGCTGCCCGCTTCGCCATGACGGTTCTTTGCCACAATGCATTCGCCGCTGTTGTGGTCTACGCCCTCTTCGCCCGCGTCCTTTTCATAGTAGCCTTCACGGTAAAGAAACAAAACAATATCCGCATCCTGCTCAATCGAACCGGAATCACGCAGGTCTGAAAGCTGCGGGCGGTGGTCGGTCCTTTGCTCGCTTGCACGTGACAGCTGGGAAAGCGTAATGACAGGTACGTTCATTTCTTTTGCCAGTATTTTTAAATTTCTTGTAATTTCCGATATTTCCTGGACCCTGTTGTCTGTCCTGCGCGTTCCGCCCATCAACTGCAGATAGTCGATAACGACCAGGTCTACACCGCGCAGCCTTCTGAGCTTTGCTTTCATGGAGGGAACCGTAATCCCGGGTGTATCGTCCAAATAAATTTCCGTCTTGCCAAGCACGTCGCCTGCTTCTACCAGGCGTGTCCATTCATCGTTACTGAGCTTGCCCGTGCGCAGTTTCGTTCCCTCGATCAGCCCTTCTGTGGAAAGCAAGCGGGAAGCAATCTGTTCTTTTGACATTTCCAGCGAAAAAAAAGCAATCTTTTTTCTGCTTTTAACGCCGGCATGGCGCGCAATGTTCAGCGCAAAGCTGGTTTTGCCCATACCGGGCCGCGCTGCAAGCAGGATCAGGTCGGACCGGTTAAGCCCTGTAATCATCCGATCAAGGTCGGCAATCCCCGTAGAGATCGGCCGTATGGATTCGTTATCATCGGAATTGAGAAGATCCAGCCGGTCAAACGTTTCTATAATGACCTCGTCAAGCTTTTGCAGGCCCTGCAGATTTTTCCCCCTGCGAATGTCAAAAATCTTCTGCTCTGCAGAATCCAGCAGCGTTTCAGATTCATAGCTGCCGTCAGATGCTTCTTCTATAATATCCCTGGCAGCCATAATCAGGCTGCGCACTTCATATTTGTCGCGGACAATCTTTGCATAAACCTCTACGTTGGATATAGCCGGAACAATTTCCGCCAGCTGCATCAGGTATGCTTTTGCTTCCGGCCCTTCAAACGTTCCTTCTTGCTTTAGCCGTTCGTTTACCGTTACAAAATCGACGATTTTTCCCACCGTAAACATATCCAGCATAGCACCGTAAATAGCCTGATGATTGGTCAAATGAAAATAATCGGGCCTGGGCAAAAGCTCCGCTACCCTGTCCAGACAGGCAGGATCAAGCAAAATTGCGCCAAGCACAGACTGCTCCGCCTCTGTACTGTAGGGAAGCTTTAAACCGTCATATGCGGATGTGATGCTCTTTTCTGCCATTGCTATTTTCCCTGCCTTATCTTTTGCACTCTGATAAAAGCACCGGCTGCCAGCAAACGCAAACCTCTGCGTGCTGGCAAAACCGGGCTTATGCTTTCTTTTATTATCCCTGTTGTGCTACCACCACGTGTACCGTCGCAGTAATGGCTGTATACAGCTTGATCGTACATGGAAATGTCCCAAACGTTTTGATATCCCCATCCAGCGTAATTTTACGTTTATCAACCTGTACGCCGTATTGCTTTTGAATCTCTTCGCTGATTTCCTTTGCTGTAACAGAACCGAACAGTTTGCCCGCCTGGCCCGCTTTGGCATATACCTTTACCGTTTGGCCGTTTAGCTTTTCCTGTATTTTATTTGCTGCGGCCTTTTCCATATCTATTTTATATTGTTTTGCTTTTTCTGCATTTCTCAGTTCATTGAGCACCTGCGCGTTTGCTTCTTTCGCAAGCTTCTTAGGTAAAAGGAAATTCCTTGCATAGCCGTCAGACACATTCACAAGCTCCCCCTTTTTCCCGCTGCCCTTTACATCCTGCAACAATACAACCTTCATAGCTTTTCGCCCCCAAATTTTCAAAAATTTACTGTTGGCCTAAACTGTCTATAATTTCCATCAGCTGGCTTTTGACATGTTCTACACTTTCATGCTCGATCTGTGCACCGGCCATGGTCTGATGGCCGCCGCCGCCGAGCTGCTCCATAACCAGCTGCACGTTGATATCACCCAGTGATCGGGCCGATATATTGATGTTCCCGTCTGCCGGGTATACGACAAACGAGGCCCTTACGTCCTGCAGACCCAAAAGTTCGTCAGCCGCCTGTGCCGCCGTAACCCTTACGTTGCTGGGCACAGTGTCTGCACAGGCAATTGCACATTGATGGTAGATTTCCGCATTGGAAACCAGTTGGTATTTTGCTTTATAGGAATCTATAGAATTGGAAAAAAGACGTTTGACCTCCACCGTGTCAGCACCTCTTTGGCGCAGATATGCTGCCGCTTCAAAGGTACGCACACCCGTTTTTAAAACGAAATTTTTCGTATCCAGCATAATGCCTGACAGCAGCGCCTCCGCCTCCAGGCGAGTAAGCACATTGTCCCCCATATATTGTACAAGCTCCGTTGCCATCTCTGCAGTAGAGGAAGCATACGGCTCGTGAAAAAACACAATAGAATTTGTGATATGATTGACCATCATGCGGTGGTGGTCAATCACCACAACCTGCCTGCATTTCTGATAAATATCCGTACTTTCCAGAAAAGACGGGGAGTGGGTGTCCACTACAATCAGCAGTGTTTTATCTGTGATCGTATGGACCGCTTCACCAGGCTCCATAAAAATATTGCCATAGCCTGCGTTCAAAAAGTTGTCGATCAGCGCTTTTGCCAGAGACTGTTCCTGCCGTACCACAACATGCGCGGGCTTATGCAGCGCTTTTGTGATTGCGCTCCACAAACCAATCGCAGCCCCGACACTGTCAAGATCCGAATTTTTATGCCCCATCAGCAACACATGAGACGAGGCTTTGATCTGCTCTGACAAAGAGCTTGCAATAACCCTTGTGCGAACCTTATCAAGCTTTTCATAACCCTTGGAGGTTCCGCCAAAAAAGCGAAAGGCCTCCTTGGTTTTGACGGCCACCTGGTCGCCGCCTCTTCCCAAAGCCATTTCAAGCGCTTTGCGCGCCCAAAGCTCGCTTTCCTTAAAGCTGGAAGCGCCTCTGCCCACTCCGATAGAAATAGTCGCTTCCTTATTATTTGCAAACTTAAGGCCTTTGATTTCCTGCAGAATTTTAAACTTTTCTTCCACCAGCTGCCGTACGTCACGCTCCTCGAACAGCACCATATACCGGCTGCCTGAAACCTTTTTAAAGAGCGCATTATATTTTGCCGCCCATTTTTGCAGCGCATTTTCTACGGTTACAACAATATGGGCGTTTTGTTCGTCGTCGTTATCGCGTTCGAATTCTTCCCTGTTGTCAAATACAACCATTGCCACAGCCGGACGGCTTTCCGCATATTCCAGCGCTGTGTTTTTATAATATGTATCGTCTATAAAATAGAGGATGACTCCATCGCTGACAGAGCAGGCAAGCACTGTGTAACGCTTGTCACCGTAGGCCACGTCCGCCCCTTCTGTGTCCAAAATGTCGTCTACCGTGGTACCGGGAATATACTGGCTGATAAAATCGCCCGTAGGTTCCCGGCCGCTGCACAGACGCGTTTTAAATTTGGAATTATACCAGATAACGTCCCCCTGGCTGCCCGCCACCACGACAGGTATGGAAAACTTTTCCAAATACTGGACGTTTACACCTTTGATATTGGACACGGCACTTTTTACCACACGCGCTGTATAATGGTGAAAACGCTTTAAATTAAAAAACACAAGGATAATAGAAACGACGGCAACCACCATTTCAATATAAAAAATATAGATATTCCAACGAAAAGAGTAAATTGCCATGCCAAGAATTGCCGCTGAAAAAATCAAGAAATAAGGGGACAGCGTCCAAACTTTTTTCTTCATGGATAATGCTCCTTTCGTATACACGCTATATCAGATATCCATAATAATCGGTAAAATCATCGGCGTGCGGCGCGTGCGATCATAAATAAGGTGCGAAACCTCATCTTTAATTTTGCTTTTGATCACATTCCATTCCCGAATGCTGTCGTCGGCACAATTTTCCAAAACATCCTGTGCCGTCTTTTTGACTTCGTCAAGCAAAATTTCAGACTCCCGTACATAAACAAAGCCTCTGGATACAATGTCTGGCCCTGCAATGACATGGCCGTCGATAGAATCCAGCGAAGCCACAACGATAATCAGGCCGTCCTGGCCCAGATGTTTTCTGTCGCGCAGAACGATGCTTCCAACATCGCCTACGCCAAGCCCGTCGACAAAAATCTTGCCCGACTGCACCGGCTCTAACTCTTTGATATAGTCACGGTTAATTTCTATGACGCTGCCTACGTCGCCAATAAACACATTTTTATGGTTCATTCCCATATTGTAGGCAAGGTTTGCGTGCTTTCTTAAATGCTTTTGCTCGCCATGCACCGGAATAAAATACCTTGGCTTGGTCAGCCCCTGGATGATCTTGAGCTCTTCCTGGCAGGCGTGCCCGGAAACATGCACCTCGTACATGGATTCGTACACGACCTCACAGCCGCGCTTCATCAGCTCATCGACAACATTTCCGACTGTCTTTTCATTGCCGGGGATGGGGTTTGCAGATATAATGATAAAATCACCCGTGCCGACCTCTACTTTGCGATGGTCGGAATACGCCATCCTTGAAAGCGCCGACATGGGTTCTCCCTGGCTTCCTGTCGTGACCAATACAACCTTTTCAGCCGGATAACGTTTTAAAAGGTCAATGTCTATAATCACGCCGTCGGGCACATCCAGATACCCAAGCTCCACCGCTACCGTCATATAGTTTATCATACTTCTGCCGGAAAAAGCTACTTTTCTTCCATACTTTTCCGCACAATTAATAATTTGCTGCACCCTGCTGACGTTCGACGCAAACGTGGCAATAATAATCCTGCTTTTTTCCGCCTGTTTAAAAAGCGTTTCAAAGGATTCGTTGACCTTTTGCTCTGTCATTGTGTAGCCCGGGCGCTCGGCATTGGTAGAATCTGCAAAAAGCGCTAAAACGCCCTCTTTCCCGAGCTGCGCAAACCTTGCAAGGTCGATCATCTCTCCAGTTGTCGGCGTACAGTCAATTTTAAAGTCGCCTGTGTGTACCAGTGTGCCTGCAGGGGAGTGTATGGCGACCCCCACCGCGTCCGGAATGGAGTGATTAACGTGTATGAACTCTACCTCCATGCAGCCGAGCTTTACCTTATCGCCTGCTTTAATTTCCACAAGCTTTGTTTTATAAAGAAGATTGTGTTCTTTTAATTTATTCCCAACAAGCCCAAGCGTCAGGCTTGTTCCGTATATGGGAAAGTTCATGCTTTTTAAAAGGTATGGCAAGGCGCCTATGTGGTCCTCGTGCCCGTGTGTAAGCACAATTCCCTTGATCTTGTCTTGATTTTCTTCTACATACGTAAAATCCGGGATAACCAGATCCACGCCAAGCATTTCCCCGTCTGGGAACGCCATGCCGCAGTCCAGAAGAAACATGTCGCCATTGCATTCAAAAAGCGTAATGTTTTTGCCAATTTCATTCAAGCCGCCTAAAAAGGCAACCTTAATGGAAGGCGGCTTTAAATTGCCTTGTTTTTTTCCATTGTATCTTTTTTTACCGTTGTAACGCAACGGTTTTTTATATGCGCCGCCAGGCAGCGGATTCCTTCTTTTCTGTCCGCTGCTGCTTAAAGACGGCTTTTTATTGTCTGTTGTCACAAATAAACCTCCATTTAATTTTTTATGTATCAACTCAATCTGTGCCGCATACGGTGCCCCATGCACAGAAATTTTTTTGATATTTTCCTTTTTCTTTTCTGTAATAAATCGCTTTTATCCGGTCACACACGTTATGTTTATTCTATCTCTTTGCGTGTAAACTGTCAACCCTCGCAGGGTGGTCGGCACGAGGGTATACTTTCTCATTTTTATGTAAATACTCTGTTTATTGCCGTCTTTTCCGGCAGTAAAAAATATAAAAATAATAAAATTAAATTATAAAATTTTCTTTTTTTTGCTATCTTTTTTAAAAAATTATCCTTCTTATAGCATACCCTGCAACATCTTTATATAAACATCTTCAGACAAATATATGGCAAACGCCTGCGCTTTTTATGTTTGGTTTTTATGCTTGACCCATATCTGCCATTAAAAGTATTGAAAACTCACATAACAAAGGTTATAATAATTTTTAAAGCACATTCAGCAGGTTAGGAGGGTTTCCTTGAAAAAGGTTGAAATTTTCACAGATGGTGCTTGCCAGGGGAACCCCGGCCCCGGAGGCTGGGGGGCTATCTTACGATATAAAGGCACGGAAAAGGAAATTTCCGGCGGGGCACGCGACACAACCAACAACCGCATGGAGCTTAGCGCTGTTATTGAAGCGCTCAAGCTGTTAAAAGAGCCCTGCGATGTGATGCTTTACAGTGATTCACAGTATATATGTAATGCTTTAAAGCTTGGGTGGGCAAAGAAATGGCAGACAAACGGCTGGATGCGCAACAAAAAAGAGCCCGCGTTAAACCCCGATCTGTGGCAGGTTCTTCTGGAGCTTTGCGACAGGCATCATGTAGAGGCAGTTTGGGTCAGAGGACATGCCGGGCACCCGGAAAACGAACGGTGCGACCAACTGGCCGTTGCCGCTGCAGAGCGCTTTAAATAATGCATGATGGGCAGAACCAATAAAATTGAAGGGTGATTGCATGAACAAATATATTTATGCCGACAATGCGGCGACTACAAAAATGTCGCCGAAGGTGTTGGAAAGCATGATGCCGTATCTGACCGAGGCTTACGGCAATCCTTCCAGCTTATACAGCACAGGCGCACAGGCAAAAAAAGCTGTGGAAACGGCCAGAGCGGAAATTGCCGGATGCATAGGCGCAGATACAAACGAAATCTATTTTACTTCCGGCGGAAGCGAATCTGACAACTGGGCGATTAAAGGCGTTGCGCATGCGCTTTATAAAAAAGGAAAGAAGCATATTATTACCTCTGCATTTGAGCACCATGCCGTGCTGCATACGGTAGCTGCCTTGGAAAAAGAAGGCTTTGAGGCCACGTATCTGGACGTTCATGCAGACGGTCTTGTCCGGCCCGAGGAGCTGGAGGCCGCGCTCCGGCCAGACACGGCGCTTGTCAGCATTATGTATGCAAATAACGAAATCGGCACAATCCAGCCTGTTTCGGAACTTGGCGCCATCTGCAAAAAGCACGGCGTTTTGTTCCACACAGATGCTGTGCAGGCCATCGGCAATGTGCCGATCCATGTAAAAAACGAAAACATAGACCTGCTTTCCCTGACCGGGCATAAATTGCATGGGCCGAAGGGCTGCGGCGCTTTGTATATTAAAAAGGGCGTGCGGCCAGAGATTTTGATCCATGGCGGCGCACAGGAACGGGCGCAGCGCGCGGGAACAGAAAATGTTGCCGGGATTGTGGGGCTTGCCTGTGCAATGAAAGAGGCTATGCGCACGATGGAGCAGCGCACGCAGCGGCTTACAGTGCTCCGTGACCGGCTGATCGACGGGCTGTTACAGATTGAGCGTTCCCGCTTAAACGGCGACCGCTTCAAGCGTTTGCCGGGCAACATAAACATGTGCTTTGAGGGCGTTGAAGGCGAATCGCTCCTTTTAATGCTTGACCTTAAGGGCGTATGCGCGTCTTCCGGGTCGGCATGTACGTCGGGGTCTTTGGATCCAAGCCACGTTCTGCTGGCGATCGGGCTGCCGCATGAAATTGCGCATGGCTCCCTGCGCCTGTCTTTGAGCGATGAAAACACGCAGGAGGATGTTGACTATATTTTAGAAATCCTCCCCCCCATTATAGAGCGGCTGCGCGCAATGTCCCCGCTTTGGGAGCGCATAGTCAACAAAACCAAGGAAAGAAAGGACTGACCGTTTATGGCATACAGCGAAAAAGTGATGGACCATTTTGCAAACCCCCGCAATGTTGGTGAAATGCCCGACGCCGACGGCATTGGCGAGGTGGGAAACGCAAAGTGCGGAGATATTATGAAAATGTACATTAAGGTGGAAGGCAACACCATTACCGATGTAAAATTTAAAACCTTTGGCTGCGGTGCCGCGATTGCAACCAGCTCCATGGCTACCGAGCTGATCAAGGGCAAAACGATCGACGAGGCTTTGCAGCTTACAAACCGGGCGGTTATGGAAGCGCTCGACGGGCTTCCGCCTGTAAAGGTGCATTGCTCTGTGCTTGCAGAGCAGGCCATCAAGGCGGCCTTAAGCGATTATTACCGCCGCAGGGGCGTTGACCCGGAACCAATTGTGGGCGTTATACAAGAATGCGACCATGAAAGCGACAGCTGCGGCTGCTCGCTTTGACCGTGCAATCCCCGGTTTACAGTAAGCAAACGCCCCTTCTGCGCATATGCGCAGAAGGGGCGTTTTTTCTTTATCATCTTTACCTGTCTTTTATCAAAACGGGAGCAAAAGCTTTGCCTGCTGCCGTTTTATGCGTTTGCAAGCAGCTGCTGCAGGCGGCTTACGTCCAAAACCGTAACTGTGCCGCTGTTGTTTAAGTCGCCCAGATAGAGCTGGTCGTCGTTAAAGCTTACCGCTTTGCCAACATACTGCTGTAAAAGCAGCACGTCCGCTGTGGAAAGGCTGCCGTCAAGATTGACATCCCCCTTTTGGTAGCCGACCCGCTCAAAATCCCATTGGAAGTTTGTAGGCGCGCCATAGGTCGCCCATTTAAACTGGCCGCCCGTATATTGCAGGTATTGGAAAGAGGTCCCTGTATCGGAATGCCCAATGGCATACGCGCCGGTGCCGGTAGTTTGGTCAAACTGGATCAGATATTCTGTATCTGCATCAATTACTGCGTTGCTGCCGCTTGCTGCCCTGGACAGGTTGCCCGGGTATGTTAGCGAGCGCGTTTTGATTGTAAACCGGGTGCTATCTGCCTTGTCTATGATCCACTGCTGGTTTCTGCCGCCGCTAAACGCAGCGCTTGTCACCTGCCCGGTGCTTTCGTTGACTGTGAGGTACTGGCCGGTGTTTTGATTGCGGATGTAGAAAAAGCCGTCTGTCGGCGCGCTTTGCACGGTGGAGGCGCTTTCTTTATAGGTCATATTGTTTGTGCTCCAAGCATAGGCGTATTTGACCGCCTGGGTGTTGGTGCTGTCTGCCTTATACAGGCGCAGCTTATATTGGTTTGACGTGCTGGAAAGCGGGATGTATGCCATTTCTGTTGAGCTGTTTGCAAGCGCAGAGCTGCCGGCCAGGGTTTCGCCACGATACACCTGCAAATGGATGTTATGTTGTGTGCCGGCTGTAACATTGCTTACACTGGTATGGTCACCCGACGCAGTATTATTGCGCAGCCAGGTAACGCTTACGTTCATGTGGGACGCACCGTACAAAGGCTGGACAAAGTGCCTGGTTGCTTCGCTGGAAAGTGTGCCGCAGCCGTATTGCCCCTGCGAAATAATGCAGATGGCGTTCCATGCATCCACCGCGCCCGCGCCCTGGCGGTCTGTAATGCCCTGGGCCATGGTCTCTGCCGTTACACCTGCGGGGTTTTGCACCTTTCTTTGGCAGGAGGCCAGCAAAATGGCCTTGATAACATGCGGCTGGTAGGCAAGGGAGGGTTTGAATTCCAGCATTAAGGCAACAATGCCAGTGACAATGGGCGCTGATGTGCTGGTACCGCCGCTTAATGCATTTGCAGGGGCAATAATATCTGGCTTTTCACAACCGCCTCTATGATCATGACTACTATAAAAAAATAATGAATCATCTGACAAAATAGTTCCTGTTTTTTTCTCATTATAGGCGCCAATTGCAACGGTATTATATGCCATTGCAGGGGAGCCCACGGGATATGGAATCCACTCCTGTGTATCTTCATCATAAGCATAATTACCAGCAGAGCAAATAAGCGTTACATTATGTTGTGCCACAAGGTGGTCAAACCATTTGTCATAAAAAGTATAGGGAACCGAGTTATCAAATAATACCCACGTTGCACTGCCATTTATAACTTTCACCCCTGTTGTCAACATTGATTCAATATTAAAAAATAAATAATTGGTAGCATACAATGTAACATCTGGCGCAATCCCAATTTCTGAACTGGCAATGGCTCTGGCTGAATTGGTTGCATGACTCCTTTGTTCCAACCCCGTCCCTACTGTTGTAAATGTAATTTCTGAATTTGGAATTGGCACTCCTGATTCAAACATTCCAATCTTTACATTTTGCCCGGTCAGCCCTATTTCATTATACACCTTATTTACCCCAAGTGTTTGTTTAATAGATGTCATATTCTCTATATCTTCAAGCGTAGCCTGATCTACGGGGATATCAGCATTGTAGAGTGAAACTGTTTCCGTATTTTCATTTTTAACCAACTCTTTAATTTGCTTTTGTGTCATTTTCGCTATAACCATCGGCGCATACTGGCTTTTGAATATTATATCGTCTGCATCCAGATTGGCTTCTTCTATAATCCCGGCACTTTTTACGTTGTATTGTTCCCTTGCAACCTCGCGCCTTGTCATGATCAG
>UQKB01000030.1 GCA_900541565.1 uncultured Oscillospiraceae bacterium | reverse complement strand
GAATTATGGGAACTTGAGCTCAATTCCTGTTGCACTTAGTTTGACAATTCACTTTCTCTTTCTTTTTTAGCTGCCTGTTTTTTCATACACGGTAATCACCAAACCGCTGCCTCCGTTATATTGCGTGCGAAGCGTACCATCCCGATAGGCAAACATTTGGGTCGCTCCATCCATTTCACAGATGATCTCTTCTCCATTTACCGTATAGGTTCCCGTTCCTGCGCTTTGCCCATGGATCAGCATGGTAAAGCTTCCATCTGCTGCAAAACGGTACGAAACACCGCTGTTTAAGGCAACCTGCGGCGCATCTTGCCCATCCACTGTAGCAGACACGGGCGACCATACGCCTGTAAGGGCCTGCTGTACCGGCGTGTTTTCCTGCTCGCTTGCAGACGCAGAAGCTTCACTCTGCGCGCCGCTGGACGGCCGGCCTTTCTCTTGGGAAATATTCTCCTGCTCATGCTGCGTTTGTGCGCTCTCTTCCACAGTTGTCTGGCTGCTATGCGGCTGTACGCCGTCTTCCGTATGGCAACCTGTAAAAACCAGCGCCGCCACAAGCAACAGCAGCGCTGTCAGCCATTGCCTGATCTGAATATATTTCATTTGCATCCTCCAAATCTTAATGGTTTTCTATGGATAAGTTCTGCATGCATTACAAAAACACAACTTTCTCTCGTTTATACACCTGTCTGTCACCGCGCTGCGCACCCTTTTGGCATGTTGATACCCGCCCTACAAAAGCTGCTGCTCATTGATGACCAGCTTAAATTTCAATTGCAGCCGCTGTGCAGCTTTCCGGCAAAGTACCATGCGGTTTAAAAAAATTTCAAAATAGTTCATTACCGAACAAACCTGCGTATCAATTTTCAGGCGCAGCTCAATTTCCGTACACGCCTCGTTGATGTTGAGCCTGGATTCCACAACAGAGTAATTCACCCTGTCGTGTATGTCGAAGGTCGCAATGTCGCTGTTTCGTACACGGGAGCGGCGCACGTCACTCTTATCCGCCAAAATCAACGCTGCGCATACCGGGTTGACTGCATAAGCTGTTCCCTCGTCATGGTTGCCGATCGCCGTGATAATGGTCGCTATATCCTGCGGACTTGCGTTCATATGGTCCAAAATTCTAAAAGCCATAACAGCGCCGCTTTGCGCATGGTCCACACGGTTGACAACGTTTCCAATATCATGCAAAAAACCAGCAATCTGCGCAAGCTCGGCCTCGCGCTCCGGGTAGCCCAGTGTCAGCAGAATATAGCGTGCTGTAGCCGCCACTTTTGTTACATGGGCATAGCTGTGCTCGGTATACCCCATTGCAATCAGTGATTCGTCTGCTTTCTCAATATACGTACGGATCTCTTCGCTTTTTCGCACCTGCTCAAAGGTAATCAAATGCCTTCATCTCCATTTCCGCTTGCATCCGGCTGTTTTGGTTTCGGCCCAAATTTCCCCAGCGGTCAATACGCAAAATGCAAGCGCTGTTTCAAGTGTTACCCAGCTGGACTCACAAACAGCTCTGCCCCTTTTGGGGTTCATCATCTTTTGCCTGCATTTTCTGCGCAAAGTGTACAATGGCCGTATCATCCACCTGTACGGAAATTCCTCCCTGCAGCTTTGCAACCATCCCGGCAACCAGCCTGTCCATCCCCTTCAAACAAGCGGGCTCCAACTCGCCTCCAAAGCCGGCGCAGATAAGCGCGTGCATGCGCAGGCTTTGTGGAAAATTTGCTTTAAAATAGCTTTCCATGTTTGTCTGGTCCGTAAAAGCACTGCATAAAAACAGCCCCAACCTTTTCTGTGTAAGCGCAGCTTCGTTTGCAGCCATAAACCGGCGCAACGGCTTTTGCACACGCCCCATACGTATACTTCCGCCCAAAATCACAGTATCGTAAGCAGACAGCTCACAGCCGTGCTGAGAAAGATCTATTGCATCGGCATCAAGCAGGTCCTTAAGCCTTTGTACACACTTTTGTACCGTTCCCGTTTTTGTTGTATACAAAATTACCGCTTTCATACAGACGCCTCCTTTTATTTTTCAAAGCTATCATACCACCGCAGCCGGGCACAGGCAAGAAAAATTCTCTTTACAAACAGGCGCGCCGCACAAATATGCGGCGCGCCTATTTACATATTGCTTCTCTTTTATCCAAGCGTTCTTCTTTTGCGGTATACACCCGTAGAACGCCTGTGTTTTTTCATCATTTTTAGAATTTCGTCCACTGCTTTGATTATAAACAGAAACAGACATGCCTCCAGCATGGTTCTCCCCCCTTTACCGTTATGATAGCACATAACCTGTACTATAAAACGGTCTATAAGGAAGTCTCCTACTTATACTGCTTCATCGTCTTTTTCATCTGCTTTTTAAACTGCTTGACCACACTTTGCGGGGAAAGGATCTGCACATCCTCCCCCAGAGCAAACAGCCATGCATAAAACTGCGGGCTGGTTATAACCTTAACCTGGATCACAAAAGCGTCGTGTCCATCCTGCGTTAGAAAAACATCCCTTCCAAAGCGATCTACCACCACACCGATTTTATCATTTTTAAAACGCAGCTTGACCTGCTCTTCCTCTCCGCCAAACATGCCAAACGTCTTTTTTACATATTCCGCTATGTCAAATTTGTCAAACACGCGTTGCCCGTCGCGGTCGTCCTGCGTAATTTCAATCGACTGCATTTTGTCCACGCGGTAATGCTTCATTTTCTTTGCCGCGCTGTCATAACCTACTAAATAATAGTTTTCATCATCCCATGTTAGTGCCCATGGACTTACAATGTATTTTTCGCCGTTTTTGCGGTAACGCTTTTTCAGCTTGTCCTTGGTCGTAAACGACACAGCCCATTCAAAGTAATAAAAAGTAACCTGTTTTCCCTGTGAAATGGCCGCATGCAGCTTGTCCACATTATAGTAAATGCTTTCATTCATAGTTTTAACGCGGTTTGCCACAACAACTTGTCTTTGCAGCTGTCCTGCCTGGTACGTGCTTGCAAGGCCCTCTACCTTTTTGATCAGCTCGTTTGATTTTTTATGCGTAATAAATTTAGAGGCCTGCACAGCGTCCACCAAAAGCTTCAGCTCCGGCAGCTCAAAGGTACGGTTTGCAATATAATACGCATAGCCTTTTCCCTTGCGCATTTCCACATCTATACCGTAAACGCGCAGCGCTTCCAGGTCATCGTAAATACTTTTCCGTTCCGCCGTTATTCCGTAAGCCTGCAGCTCCTGCAAAATCTGCGCCAGTGTAATGGCGTGCTCGTCGTCGGTTCTTTCCTGCAAAATTTTCAGCAGGTATAAAAGTTTTAATTTCTGATTTGGGCTTTTTGGCATGGTGCATTCCTCCTTTTTTCCGCGTACACCGCTGTTTCTTTTTTCTTTGTCCGGGGATTCCCCTTGTCTTCCTTTCTTGTGCCGCTGCTTACATGCACAGCAGCTACCTTATTTATAACATACCCTTTTGGCAAGCGTCAACCGGACATTTTTCAACAAAAATAAAAATTATTCCTGTTTTTATAAAATAGACTTGAAAACAACAAAATATTGTTATATAATGGACTCAAAACGCAATATATTGATTTTAAAAAGAGGAGGAAAAAGTATGATTGCAGTAAACGTAACAGGCGGCGAGCTTTCGCAGAAAGAGATTGACCTGTACATTGACCACAGCCAAAAGAAATATCCCGGCAGAAAGATAGAGGCAATGGATATTCACCTGGACGGGGAATACGTCGATCTCACCTGCCATTTTGAAACGGTTCCGATTGAACGCATTCGCCGGATCACCGGCTATCTGGTCGGTACGGTAGACCGCTTTAACAACGCAAAAAGGGCGGAAGTCAACGACCGCGTAAAGCACAGCATTTGTTGTGATATATGATTAATAACCTTCCATCTCATGCTGAAAAATTGTTACAGAAACAGAAAAATTGCGATTAAACCGCCATTTGTTTGACAGAATAAAAAAAGCGGTATATAATAGCTGCGTGGTAAAGCCGCATATTAAAAAAGCTTAAATTGCGATTTTTATATTCTGAAAGAAGGTATGTTAAGATGGCACAGGCAAAGAAGACAACCCCTGCAAAGGCAACGGAGACAAAGGCCGCTGCCGCAAAAGTAACAGAAGGAAAAACAACTGCTCCAAAGGCAGCAGAAGCCCCCAAGGCTGCAGCTGCAAAAACGACGACAGCCGCTAAAAAAGCAACCGCTGCAAAGACAACGGCTACAAAAACGGCGGCCGCAAAGACAACGGCGGCAAAAAAGGCACCTGCAAAGAAGGCTGCAGAAGTTTCTTTGTTTATTGAATTCAACGGCGTTAAAGTCGCTGCGGAAGAGATTGTTAAGAACGTAGAAGCAACCTATAAGGCGCAGGGCGGCAAGGACGCTATCAAAACGCTTGAGGTTTACGTAAAGCCGGAGGAGAACGCCGCGTATTTTGTTGTAAACGGCGAACTGGAAGGCAACAGAATGGACGTTTACTTCTGCTGATCAAAAATAGTTTTAGCTCTGTAAAAAGCAGCTTCTTATCCTTTGATAAGAAGCTGCTTTGTTTTATTTTAGCCTGCATAGATCTTAAAGAGGGCAGCACTTTAAAATGGTGTTACCCTCTTTCGTTTTTTATTCAGCCTAAAACCAGACGCGCTGTGTCTACGCTTTCCTTTGCATCCCTGCAATAATAATCTGCACCGATCTTTTGTGCGTATTCTGCGGTAAGCACCGCGCCGCCCACCATCACCTTACAGCTACAGCCGCTTTTCTTAAGCAATGCAATGGTGTCCTCCATCGAACACAGCGTGGTCGTCATCAATGCAGATAAGCCCACCAGCCGCACCTTGTTTGCACGCACCGCTTCCAATACCGCTTGAGGCGGCACGTCCTTTCCCAGGTCTAAAACTGTATAGCCGTAATTTTCAAGCAAAACCTTCACAATATTTTTTCCAATGTCGTGTATGTCGCCCTTTACGGTGGCAAGCACAATCTTTCCCTTACTGACGGGCGTGCCTTTGTCGTCCGCCAGCTTTTTTTTAATCACCTCAAAGCAGCTCTGCGCCGCTGTTGCACTTTGAATCAACTGCGGCAGAAAAATCTTTCCCTGTTCAAACTGCACGCCTGTTTTGTCCAGCGCGGGGATCAAAATGCCGTTTACAATATCCATCGCGCCGGTTGTTTCCAAAAGCTTTTGCGTCAGGCGGGCGCAGTCACCCTTCAGGCCGTTTTCTATTGCGTACGGAAGGTCTATTTCGCCAGAATCCTCCACTTTCTTTTCCTGTTCAATTTTGTCTTTGTTATACGCAGCGATAAACTCCGCGGCGTTTCGGTCTATATTTGCAAGCAGCCTGTAGGCGCGCACTGCGCCTGTCATTGCAGCGGCATTTGGATTGATAATCGGCAGGTCCAGCCCGTTTTGCAGCGCCATTGCCAGAAACGTTGCGTTTACCAGCTCTCTGTTCGGCAGCCCAAACGATATATTCGAAACGCCAAGCGCTGTCTTTACACCCAGCTCCTCCTTTACACGCTTAAGCGCCAAGAGCGTCTGCATGGCGCCTTCCTGCTCAGCAGAAGCCGTAAGCGTTAAACAGTCAATAAAAATATCGCCCTTTTCAATGCCCAGCGCGCACGCTCGGTCTACAATACGCTTTGCTATTGCAAAGCGTCCCTGCGCCGTTTGGGGAATCCCGTTTTCATCCAGCGTCAGTCCTATCACCGCCGCACCATATTTTTTTACAAGCGGCAGCACTGTACAAAGCGACTTTTCCTCCCCATTGACAGAATTGACCACCGGCTTACCATTATATACGCGCAATGCCGCTTGTAAAACCTGCGGGTTAGTCGAATCAATCTGCAGCGGCGCGTCTGTCACGCTCTGCAACGCTTTGACTGCTTTGACCATCATATTTTTTTCGTCGACCTCCGGCAGGCCTACGTTTACATCCAAAATTTCTGCGCCTGCGCGCACCTGCTCAATGGCCTGTGCCAAAATATAGTCCATGTCGTTGTTTTTCAGCGCCTCTTTAAAGCGCTTTTTCCCGGTGGGATTGATTCGCTCTCCCACAATCCTCGGGCAATCTGTGCGCACTGTCTTTGCCGCGCTGCACACAGCATGTGGGACTTGCACCCGCCTTTTTACAGGCGCATGGCCACAAAGCGCTTTCTTCACCTGGCGCATATATTCCGGCGTTGTGCCGCAGCACCCACCCACAACCTGCACGCCCAGCGGCAAAAGGCGGCGTATGCTTTCCGCAAAGTCCTGCGGCGTTACGTTATATTGGTTTGTCACGGGGTCGGGCAGCCCGGCGTTGGGCTTGACCGCAATTGGAAGCTTTGTCCATTTTACAAGCTCTTCTACAATCGGGTACAGTTCATCCGGCCCCAGCGAACAGTTAACGCCTATGGCATCTGCCCCCAGTCCGGAAAGCGTAAGTGCCATAGCCGGCACAGAACAGCCTGTAAATGTACGCATATTCTGCTCAAATGTCATCGTACACATAACCGGCAGCGCGCTGTTTTCCTTTACAGCAAGCAGCGCGGCCTTAAGCTCGTACAGGTCGGTCATCGTTTCCAATACAATCAAATCTGCGCCCTGCCCGGCCAACACCTGCTCCTTAAAAATATCGTATGCCTGCTCAAAAGCAAGCGTGCCGTTTGGCTCCAGCAGCTTGCCCACAGGACCTATATCCAGTGCCACAAGCGTGTTTGTCCCTTCACAGGCGCGCCGGGCGTTTTCCACCGCCGCACCTATAACCTGCTGCACGCTTGCCTTATAGTCGGAAAGCTTATAGCGGTTTGCACCGAAGGTATTGGTATAGACCACCTGCGCGCCTGCCTGTATATATTCCTTGTGGATCTGCACAATTGTATCGGCATGGGTCAAAGACAGCAGCTCCGGCATCTCCCCGGCCTTAAGCCCCTTTGCCTGGAGCATTGTTCCCATAGCCCCGTCAAGCATAATATAGCCGCCGCTTTCCAAAAGTGTTTTAAACACAGCGCTCGCCTGCCTTTCTGAATGCGCAGCGCTCCCGCATGGTACAGTCTGCGCAGCTGCGCCTTTTTTTCTTGATCTCTTCTCTGGAAAGCCCGATCACGGCTGTTACCGATTTTGCCGGCGTGAGCATACAGCTTTCGCTTGTGCAAACGCCGATTTTGCGCGGTGCGTCCAGCACGTTTAAAAAGTCCCGCTGCAGTTCAATGGGTAAGTCGCCGTACCCGGGGCTGAACCGCCAGGTTTTATAATACTGCGCAAAATTGCAGCCAATCTGCTCTTCCAGCTTCTGGCACAGCTGTTCCACCGCAACGCTTGCCAACGCATCCAATACAACCGCCCTTGCCATGTCTTCCACCTGCGCTTTGCGGATCAGCCCGTCTACCCCGGCGGAAACCGTCGCGCACAGTAAAACCGCCTTCTCACAGCCTTCCAGATGGCTGTATATCTCTTTTCCGGTAAGTAGCAGCCCGCAGCCTGCAAGCGCCACGCCGCCTAGTGTATGCGTAATCTCAAAACAACGGTAAATATATGCGGGCTTCACTGCAGCAAGCAGCTCTTTTTCACAGTCTTCCAACAGGCGCGCCGTAGCTGCATCGGGCGTTTTTCCCTGCATACCCAAATACCGCAACGCCTCTGTATGGTCCAGGCCTTCCAGCTTGATCAATCCTATCGGCTCCCAACAAACAAATTTAAAGCAGTGTCTTTATGCTTTCACTAATGCGCCTTGCAACATATGGGTTGTTCATGGTATACAGATGTATGCCGTCAACGCCGTTGGAAATCAGGTCTACAATCTGGTCAACTGCATAGGCAATTCCGGCGTCGCGCATGGCTTCCGGGTTTTCCCCATATTTCTGCATAATTTTCGTAAATTTTACAGGCAGGCTTGCACCGCTGATAGACACCATGCGCTCGATCTGTTTTCTGTTGACTACCGGCATAATGCCTGCCTCTATCGGCACGTTGATCCCTGCAATCTGGCATCGCTCACGAAAGCGGTAAAAGCTCTGGTTGTCAAAAAACAGTTGTGTGATCAGGTGCTGCGCACCCATTTCCACTTTTTTGCGCAGGTTCAGAATGTCTTCAACCCCATCCTTTGACTCCATATGTACCTCCGGGTAGCATGCGCCCGAAATTCCAAAACCCGGGTCGCATTCCCGGATAAACCGCACCAGATCGCTTGCATGGCAGAAATCCATTTTCGGCGGCACGTCCGGGTTTCTGTCGCCGCGCAAAGCCAAAATATTTTCAATATGGTTGTCCCGCAGTTCCTGCAAAATTGCCCGAACCTCTTCTTTTGAATTGTTCAGACAAGTCAAGTGCGCCATAGCTTCTATTCCATAAGTATTTTTAATCCGCGAAGCAATCTCGCAGCTTGTCTGCGCAGCGCCCCCGCCTCCTGCGCTATAGGTTACGCTGATAAAATCAGGCTTTAAATCGCCCAACTGCTCCAATGTGTTGTATATGGTTTCAATCGGGCTTGTTTTTTTGGGTGGGAAAATCTCAAAAGAAAAGACTGTTTTCCCTTTGCGAAATTTATCTTTTATATGCATATTTCCCTATCCTTTCCTTTTTTCATTTTTATGGAAAACGCATTTGGCGAATGCTTCCGCCAAATGCGCCTGATCGCCATATGGAAACAATCCTTGTTTACTGCGGCGTATCGCCGTTGTTTTCGCCTTCTTTACTCTGCGTGCCGCTATCCTGAATGATAACGCCTGTATTATCTATGTGGATCCCCGGTTTGACTGCGTCCATTTCTGCAAGCACCCAATCAAATTCACCGGTGGTAATAATACTGCCGCAATATTCACACTTGCCTGCGCTTGTAACCTGCATCGGCGCGCCACAGTGCGGACACGACCTGGAAACGGCGGTGCTGGCCGCATCCTTTGTTTTTACCCCTGTTTTACGCATAAACGTAAGCACATAATCCAAATAACAATCTGTATTGGGGTCTCCCTTTAGAACCTTGCGGGTCTGTTCGTCTATAATATAGTCTACCATACGCGTAGACATGTATACCGTCAGGTATTCGTATTGGCTGTCGCGCACATATTTGTGTAAATATGCCTGCCGGATGTTAATTCGCTCAATCCTATTAATCCGCTTCAAATTGATATATTCCTGCAGCTGCATCTCATGCTGCCGGAAAAGCTCTTCCTTTTCAAACGGGCGGATTTTTGACCAGTCACGCGCCGTCCACGCCTGCTGCAGCGTAATAAACACTTCCTTGGTCCACGCTATAAATTTATCGTTGCTGAAGTTCGGGTCAATTTGCGTAATCGCAGGTATTATGCTTGCCTCGTGGTTTTGCGGCTGCTGCACCGGTATACTGCCCGATCCTTCAGGCGGGCGCTTTGCCTTTTTCATCTTGTCAAATACAAGGATCAGCACAACCAGCAAGACAAATATGGCCACAACTATACCAATCCCGCCGCCTCCGCCGGAGCCGTCGCCATCGTCATCCCCTCCAAAGAAAATCACTCCGCCGCCGTAATCTCCGCCGTAATTTCCGCCATCGTAACCGCCGCCATAGTTGCCGCCGCCGTAATCATTGTAATTGCCCACATCAAGCGGTCTTGCCTGCAAAGCACCTGCTCCCATACAACCGGCCGCAGTCAGAAAGCATACCACACATACAGACAAAAAAACTGCAACAAGCCGTCTCCTCATACAGAACCCCCATTTCCTCGTAAATGTGTTTTTATTGTACCATACGATCTACCGCGCCTGCAACAAAAAAATAGAAGCCCCTTTGTTTGTACAAACTTTGATAACGCCATGCTTCTTGCTTTTACCTCGCCCAAATTTAAACATTTGTTCGATTTTTCTTGACGAAAACATTTGTTCTGGTGTATACTAAAACATGTCAGGAGGGATGTAAGTTGGAACTGCTCGATAAGCTTAAGATTTTAACCGACAGCGCCAAGTACGACGTAGCCTGCACCTCCAGTGGAATCAACAGAAAAAACGGGCGGCGCGGCATAGGCAATGCCGCCGGCTGCGGCATTTGCCATACCTTTTCTGCCGACGGACGCTGCGTGTCTCTGCTTAAAGTGCTCATGACCAATATTTGCATTTATGACTGCGCTTACTGCATCAACCGGCGCAGTAACGATCTTCCGCGCGCCGCTTTCACGCCGCGCGAGCTGGCCGAGCTTACCATACAGTTTTACCGGCGCAATTATATAGAAGGCCTCTTTTTAAGCTCCGGCGTAATAAAAAACCCCGACTACACCTGCGAACAGCTCATAAAAACGGTTGAGCTTTTGCGGCATACCTACCACTTTTACGGCTACATCCATGCAAAAGCCATCCCCGGCGCAGATCAGGCGCTGCTGACCCGGCTGGGGATGCTGGTCGACCGTATGAGCGTCAATATTGAGCTGCCAAGCCAGAAAAGCTTGCGCCTGCTGGCGCCCGACAAATCCAAAAATTCCATTTTAACCCCTATGGGCTTTATCAGCGGCAGACTGCGTGAAAACAAGCATGAGCTGGCACAATACCGCCATGCGCCGCGTTTTGCCCCGGCCGGACAAAGCACGCAGATGATCATCGGCGCTACGCCGGACACCGATTATCAAATTTTAAAACTGAGCAGCGCGCTTTATAAAAAGTACCAGCTCAAACGCGTGTTTTTCTCTGCTTATATGCCGGTCTCCTCCAATCCTCTGCTCCCCGCCGCCAGCACGCCGCCGCCGCTTTTGCGGGAGCACCGCCTTTATCAGGCCGACTGGCTATTGCGTTATTACGGCTTTGAGGCAGACGAGCTGCTTGACGAACGCCACCAAAGCTTAAACCCGCTGGTCGACCCCAAATGCAACTGGGCACTCAACCATATGGAACGGTACCCTATCGAAGTAACACGCGCACCGTACAGGGAACTGCTGCGCGTACCGGGGATCGGCGTTACAAGCGCCAAACGAATCATAACCGCCCGGAAAGCCGCTCCTTTAAGCTACAGCGGTCTGAAAAAAATGGGCGTTGTGCTTAAACGGGCGCAGTACTTTATTACCGTAGGCGGTAAATGCAATGAAGGCCTGCGCGTCACGCAGGACAGCATTTTGCGCAGCCTCATTTCCCAGCAGGGGCTGGACCTCATGCGCCGGCAGCTGCCTGTGCAGCATGAACAGCTCAGCCTCTTCCCTAAAAACAGCTCTGAGATAGAGGAGGCCTGCGCATGTTTGCATGCGGGAACGTAACGTATGAATATGACGGCACGCTGGACGGCTTTTTTTGTTGCGTATTTGAAAGCTTTCAAAAAAGGGAAACGCCGCTTGGCATACACGCCATGCACGCGCCGCAGCTTACGCTCGGGCCTGTCCGCTCCATTCACACAGATTTAAAAAAGGCAGGGCGCGTACGCCGCGGCATCTGTCAGAAACTATCGCGCGAAGCCCTCTGGCTGGTGGAAAACGTCTATTTAAGCTTTTTAGAACAAAAAGAGCTTTACATGCTTCAATTTCTGCAGCAGGGCTTTTCCATAGGAGCCGATATACTGCGCTGCCTTGCAGACGATACCGTCTCCATCTTACTAAAAGCCCAGCGGCATTTGTTAAACGAAAGCCACAGATATAAGCAGTTTATCCGTTTCTCCGCATCCGGACAGGTCCTGGCAAGCATAATCCAGCCGCGCAACCAGGTGCTTCCGCTTATCGCGCCGCATTTTACAGACCGGTACTCCGGGGAAGCTTTCCTGATCTACGATGCAACACACGGTATGGCGTTGGTCTACCGGCCCGGACAGTCGGCCATTGTACCGGTCGATTCTTTTGTAATGGAAGCACCGGACAAAGAAGAACAACTGTACCGCGACCTTTGGTGTGAATATTACGATGCCATCGCTATAAAGGAACGGTATAATCCCAAATGCCGTATGGCGCATATGCCCAAACGCTATTGGGATGTAATGACCGAATTCTGCAACAGAAGAAAACCAGATTTTTCAAAACAGGGTGCTAAAAACAGCGGTGCTGGTAATCAAACAAACGCCCTATCTAAACGATTTTAAATAGAAGCTTTCGTAAACCATCTTTGCCTATATAATTTTTATGCGTTCCAGCCAAAGCTGGAACGCTTTTTTTATAAAAAAGGCGTTTTTCACCCGCTTTACTGCGCGAATTTTGTATTATTATAAAGAAATTTGTTTATTTTGCTTTTAATAACCCCTATAAGAAAAAAGTGTTTACATAATAAGTTATAGTGATTTTTACTAATAAAAACTAAAAAGTTTGTAAATATAATCAATTTAAATGCAAAATAAAACATGCTATTCTAAAAATAAGGATTTATCTTGAAATAATGGAGGAATGATGATGATTTTGAAAAAAACCCTTAGTCTGATTGTCACGCTTTGCATGGCAGTCAGCATCTTTGTGCTCCCCGCTGTGCCGGTAAACGCAGCCGTGGAGTACACCGAACCCGCCGCTGCTGCGGACTATGGCCTTGCAGACAGCGTTCAGGAAGGTGTTATCCTGCACGCCTGGAACTGGTCGTTCAACAACATCAAAGCACAGATGAAAACGATTGCGGAAAGCGGCTACACCGCAATCCAAACGTCACCTATCCAGATTGCCAAGGAAAACACAAAGAATGTAAGCGTTGGAAACTGGTGGGTATTTTACCAGCCGGCCGGCTTTACCATTGACAACACCGGCGGAAGCGCGCTTGGCAATAAAGCGGACTTTAAAGCAATGTGCGATGAAGCTCATAAATACGGAATCCGCATTATTGTAGACGTTGTCGCAAACCATCTGGGAAACAGAACCGACTGGACGAACCTTTGCGACAGGGCATACCAGTATGAGCCCGAAATTGCAAACAACTGGCTGTTCCACAACGAAGGAAACCAACACGATGGAAACGCTTATAACGTGGTAAAAGGCCAGATTGGCATGCCAGACCTCCGAACAGAGGACAGCAGAGTGCAAAACAGGGTGATTTCTTTTCTCAAGGAATGCATAGATAACGGTGCCGACGGGTTCCGGTGGGACGCTGCAAAACATATTGAAACGCCGGACGACGGCGCAAACGGCAGCCAGTTCTGGCCCAATGTGCTGAACGCTGCAAAATCGTACTACGCTTCAAAGGGAACATACGATGAGCTGTACAACTACGGCGAAATCCTCAACACTCCCGGAAGCGGCCGCAGCTACGGCTCCTATACAAAATACATGAGCATTACGGACAACACAACCGGCAATAACATCCGCAGCGCTGTGGCAGGCGGAAATGCCTCCGGCGCGGCAACGCCGCATTACAATACGGGACAATCCGCAAGCAAAATTGTCTTGTGGGCCGAATCGCACGACACCTATTCCAACGAATCAAGAGAATCAACCGGCGTAAGCGATGCAAACATCAACAAGGCGTGGGCCATGGTCGGTTCAAGAAACGGCGCAACGGCACTTTATTATGCACGCTCAAGAGGATATCGCGGCGGCACGCTTGGAAACATCGAATCTACCCAGTGGAAAAGCAAAGAGGTCACCGCTGTTAACCAGTTCCACAACTATTTTAGCGGAGAATCCGAATATCTGGCCTCCAGCGGCAGTATTGCCTATAACGAGCGCGGTACAAGCGGCGTTGTTTTGGTAAACGTAAGCGGTAACTCCGCCTCTGTAAACGTAAAAGCCAATAAAATGAAAGACGGCACATACACAGACCAGATTTCCGGCAATACGTTTACCGTTTCGGGCGGACAAATCAAAGGACAAATTGGCAGTACGGGCATCGCCGTTGTATATAATGCGGTCACAGAGCCCAAAAATACGGTAAGTCCGGAAGACGGTAAATTTACGTTCCGCACAGATACGCTCAAAGTAAGCCTTGGCCTTTCCAACGCCACCTCCGGCACGTATCAAATCGATAACGGCGCTGTGCAAACATACCGTGGCGATACAACGGTCACAATCGGAAAAAACGTACCTGTTAACACAGAAATCACACTGAAGGTCACAGCTACTGATGGTGCGGCCACAACAGAAGAAACCTACACATTCTTTAAAAAAGATCCCAACGCCGTTACCCGCGTATATTTTGACAACAGTCAGGAGGGCTGGAGCCAGGTTTACTGCTATATCTATAAAAACACCGGCAGCAGCGGTGGAGACGATATTGGCGGCGGCGATTCCGGCGGAAATACCGGCGGTGGTTTTTCAAATACCATTAAATTTACAGACAGCCTTGGCTGGGGTAATGTCAACGCTTATTTCTTTAACGAAAGCGGCACCTGCGGCGCAGAATGGCCCGGTTCCAACATGACGTGGTTTGAAAGCAATTTTGAAGGTAAGGGAAATTATCAGATCGATATCCCCTCCGGTGCAACCAGCGTTGTATTTAATAACGGCAGCGCGCAAACGGTCGACCTTTCGCTTGGTGCCGAGGGCTATTGGCTTGACGGTTCTCAGACAGACGGCAAGTACAACGCCAACACCTGGGATGCCGCCGCCATGGGCGGCGATTCCGGCGGAAATACCGGCGGTGGGGGCTTTTCCGGTACGATCAAATTTACAGACAGCCTTGGCTGGGGTAATGTCAACGCTTATTTCTTTAACGAAAGCGGCACCTGCGGCGCAGAATGGCCCGGTTCCAACATGACGTGGTTTGAAAGCAATTTTGAAGGTAAGGGAAATTATCAGATCGATATCCCCTCCGGTGCAACCAGCGTTGTATTTAATAACGGCAGCGCGCAAACGGTCGACCTTTCGCTTGGTGCCGAGGGCTATTGGCTTGACGGTACCCAGACAGACGGCAAGTACAACGCCAACGCCTGGGATGCCGCCGCTATGGCCATCCACACAATGTCCACAACTGCAAGGGTTCTTTCTTCCAGCGCGGCAGCTCCGGAAAACGCGCCATGGCCTGGTGAATTGATGACAAAAGAAAACGATAATCTTTACAGCTACGAGGTCCCGGAAGAATTTGAAGACAACTGCTGTGTTCTGTTTACAGCTGGTATGGACGGTCTGCAAATCCCCGGACAGGAAGAACCCGGCATGCAGCTTTCCGGCACGTCGATGATCTATCAGGACGGGAAATGGGCAGAATATATCGGCTCGGATCCCATTCGCCCAACCGCCCCCACGGACCCGGACGATGAAGACGACCCAACAACCCCCACCGTGCCTACCGTCCCGGAAGGAGAAAAATATATGCTTGGTGACAGCAACGGGGATTTAAAAATTTCGCTGGACGACGTGCTTTATATGCAAATGTATCTTTCAAATAAAGTCCAGTTCACACCGCTGCAGGTCTTAAGCGCCGATGTCAACAGAAGCGGCGAGGTTAATCTGGCCGACATCCTTATCGTCCAGCAATATTTTTCAAGAATTACCATAAACGACGAAATTGGGAAAATTTTTTAACGAACAGCCCTTTTACAGTTACTGAAACGCTTTTGTAAAACAGCTTTTTCGTTTGCCGGACATATTCTCTCGGCATGCTATAATTGCCCTTCCGGCAATCCGGTAAAAGGCAAATAAAATGCCAAGATAAATCCTTATCTTTATCTTTTTGAAAAACCGTTCTATTGTATTGGCTTCCCGCATGCATTTGCATGCGGGAAGTTTTTATCTGCTAAAAAATAGAGATAAGTAACGAAAAAAAAGAAATCTTTGTCATATATGCGCAATTGAAAACAAATATATTTTCATGATATACTTTTTTATAAGGATTATCTTGAAATAATGGAGGAATAGCGATGATTTTGAAAAAAACAACCAGTTTAATCCTTACCCTATGCATGGCAATCGCCATGTTCGCACTTCCTGCTGTAACGGTGTCTGCGGCGCCGGAGCAGACGGAAGCAACCGCCGCAACAGACTACGGTCTTGCGGAAAAAACCCAGGACGGTGTAATTTTGCATGCCTGGAACTGGTCTTACAACAACATTAAGGCCAATATGCAGGCCATTGCGCAGGCTGGCTACAGCAGCGTGCAAACATCCCCTGTGCAAAGGCCAAAAGACTACAGCGCAAGCTACACAGACGTAAAAGGCCAGTGGTGGAAGCTATACCAACCCATATCCCTAAGCTTCAGCGACGGCAACACCTGGCTGGGCACAAAAGCCGAATTTAAAGCCATGTGCGACGAAGCCGAAAAATACGGCATAAAGATCATTGTGGATATCGTTGCAAACCACATGGCAGACGCAAGCGGTTCCGGCAACAGTGCAAGCAACCGCTCCCCGCAGATCGATGCAAACATTCGCAATAACAACAGCTACTGGCATGTCAACAATATCTGGGCAAACGACGGCAGCCGTTACGACATGACGCAGGGCTCCATCACCCAGCCGGACCTCAACACAGGCAACAGCGATATCCAGCAGATGGTTTTAAGCCTTCTGAACACCTGTATCGACCTGGGCGCAGACGGTTTCCGGTTTGATGCCGCCAAGCATATTGAACTGCCAAACGACAGCGGCTGCGGCAGCCAGTTCTGGCCGACCGTGATCAACGGCTCCAAAAGCCATGCCGGCGGCAAGGATATTTTCTATTATGGGGAAATCCTAAACACTGCGTCTACCGCCATTTCCAATTATACGCAATATATGAGCGTAACCGACAACCGCACCGGCGACGGCATTCTTGCCAATGTAAACAGCGGCAACGCCTCCGGTGCAGCTACTTCATATTACAGCATCGGCGCTGCGCCAAACAAGGTGGTTCTCTGGGCGGAATCTCACGACACCTACATGGGCAGCTCCGGCAATACGTCCGGCATTTCCAATGCAAAAATCAAGCAGGCCTGGGCGATGGTGGGCTCCCGCAACGGTGCAACTGCGCTGTTTTTTGCGCGCCCCGCTGCAAAGATGGGGGATGCCAGCACAGACACAACCTGGAAGGACAAATCTGTTGCAGAGGTCAATAAATTCCACAACTACTTTATCGGACAAAGCGAATATCTGGCCTCCAGCGGCAGTGTCGCCTATAATGAGCGCGGCACAACCGGGGTTGTTATTTCCAAACTCAACGGCGGCGGTTCTGTCAGCTTAAAGGCAAACAGGATGGCTTCGGGTACATATACAGACCAGATAACCGGCAATATATTTACCGTAGCAAACGGCACGATCAGCGGAACAGTCGGAAGCGACGGTATCGCGGTCGTGTATAACGCCGTAACAGAGCCGAAAAACACAATCTCCAAGCAGGGCGGTAATTTTAAAACAGAAACGCTTACGCTTACCCTGGGCCTTACCAATGCAACCTCCGGTACGTACCAAATCGATAACGGCCAGATTATCACCTATACGGATACCGCACAAATTACAATTGGCGCTGGTGTCCCGGTGGGAACGTCAATCCGCGTAAATCTTACGGCAACAGACGGGGAAACAACCACAGACGCTACCTACACATTTACGAAGGTTTTAAACACCTCCACCTATGTATATTTTGACAACAGCCAGACAAACTGGAACAACGTATACTGTTATATGTATAACGACAGCGGTGCGACCGTTGTGGAAAACGCAGCATGGCCCGGTGTTGCTATGACACAAAACAGCGAAGGCCTTTATGAATATGAAGTTCCGGAAGAATTGGAAAACGGCAACGTCCTCTTTACCGCAGGCTACTCCGGCCCGCAGATTCCCGCGCAAGACGAGCCCGGTATGGTGCTTGACGGCTTTTCCATGGTTTATCAAAACGGTCAATGGCAGGAATATATAGATTCAAATCCGACTGACCCACAACCCACAGAACCGGAGCCAACCGAGCCACAACCCACAGAACCGGAACCGACGGAACCTCCGGCAGGCGAACGCTATATGCTTGGCGACGTTACGTTTGATGATGAAATTACGCTGGAAGACATATTAATCATGCAGCGCAGCATGGCAATGATGACTACTCTTACACAGCTGCAAATGACCGCGGGCGATGTGGACAGAAACGGCAACATTGAAATTGCAGACGTTCTGGAAGTGCAAAAGTATCTTGCAAAGATGTCAACCCAATATGATATTGGCAAGGTCTTTAACGATGCAACCATGCCGACCGATCCACAGCCAACGGAACCGCAGCCAACAGAGCCACAGCCGACAGAACCAGAACCAACGGAGCCACAACCGACGGAGCCGT
>UQKB01000029.1 GCA_900541565.1 uncultured Oscillospiraceae bacterium | reverse complement strand
TTTCTATTCGCTATCTTTTTTTCTTATTTGTCACACATCATTGTAACTCCTACAATTTTTTGTTTTTTTATTTTTGGGTAAAATTCTGTGTGGAGTTTTACAAAACTGTAATAATAATGCGATGTATGCCGGTTGAAATTGCTGTATAGGCTGTGCTATAATAAACTGAATAATCAAAAAAGAGGTGTCGTTATGTCTGAAATATGCTTGGGATGCATGGTCGAAAACAATGGTGAAGACATCTGCCCCAATTGCGGATTTGACAAACACTCTGAACAATTACCACCGTATTTGCCATTGCGCACGGTGTTGCAGAACAGATATATAGTAGGGAAGGTCGTTTATAACAATACAGAGTGCACAAAATATATGGGGTATGATAAATTTGAAAATACACCGGTGATGATTCGGGAGTTTTTTCCTTACGGCTTGTGTACGCGTACAAGCGCCTCTTTAGAAGCAGTTGTACAGCCGGAAAAGCAGGATTTATACAAAAAACTGGAAAACGACTTTTTACAGGTACACAGAAATGTGGCAAGGTTTAAAGAGCTTTCCGCAATTGTAGCCATTTATGATATATTTCATGAAAACAATACCGCATATGTAATAGAAGAAACGGAAGAGGTTATCCCGCTGCATGAATATATTGAACGCAGCGGCGGTACACTGGAGTGGGACACGGCAAGGCCTTTGTTTATGCCGCTTTTGTCCGCGCTTTCCAAAATACACCAGAGCGGGCTTGCCCATTATGGCATTGCACCTGAAAACCTTGTGATAACGCCTTCTGGTAAAATGAAAATTTTAAATTTTTCCGTGCATGACTTAAGGCAGCAGGGGGGCGTGCTGAAAGCACAGTTATATACGGGCTGTTCTGCGCCGGAGCAATACGACAACGCCGGTGTGCTTGGTGAATATACCGACATTTACGGGTTTACGGCAACACTGTTTTTCGCACTGACTGGAAAGCTTCCTGCAGATGCCAGAAAGCGCATGCAGGACGGGCGGCTGTTGATTAGCACCAATGTGGTAAAACGGTTGCCGCCGCATGTGATTACGGCGCTTGCAAACGGGCTGCAGGTGGACAGGCAGTCGCGCATAACGGATTTTGAGTCTTTGCGTGCACAGCTTTCCGCTGCGCCAACAGTAAAGGCAATTCAGGAAGAGATTGCACGTCCGGCGGTGATTCCGCCAACGGACGGAGAAGAAGGCGGCAAGAAGCGCATTTCTAATTTTGCCTGTGGTGTGATTGCAACGGTCGTTGCATTGGTTATTTTTTCTGTCGCAGGCTATTTTTGGGTTGCAAGCAATCCATTTCAGGGGATGTTTGTGACTTCAAGTGGTTCTACGGAAGAAACGGGCGCTACGCAGTCAACTGCCAGCCAATCCGAAGACTTTACCTATCCGCAGAATAGCCAGTATTTTAGAGTCCGAAATTTTGTAGGAATGCGATATGAAGACGTAGAAAAGCTTGCGGAAAACAGTACGGAATATTACGTCTTGCGGACAACAGAGGACGAATTTAGCGACACGGTTGCAGAGGGATATATTATAAGCCAAACGCCGGAGGGCAATACAACGGTCGACAGAGGCAACGACGGCGTTACGATTTCCGTCACGGTTAGCAAGGGGCCGCAAACAAGGGAGTTGCCAGAGGTGGAAAATCTTACGTTAGATGATGCCGCAAAGGTTTTAAACGGCGAGCATTTTGTTGCAAATACGCAGCTTGAATTTAGCGACGAGGTGCCGGAAAATACAGTGATTGGCTATGCACAGGGATTTGAAGAGGGACAAAAGCTTGACTATGGTTCGGAGGTCACGATTATTGTAAGCCTTGGGCCAGAACCGGACCTGTCCTCCCAGTCGGGAGCGTCCGCAGCGGCTGCGTAAACAGGCGGTTTGTGTAAATAGAAAAGAAACGGGCGGCAATCTTGCCGCCCGTAGCTGTGTGCAAAAGGGTTATTTGTTTTTAAGATGCAGCTTGCTTTCCGCTGTTTGGATCAGGTTTAAAAGGGAAGTGGTATAAAGCGGAAACTGTGCGGCAATTGTTTCAGGCGTAAGCGCCGGGGCGTTCTCCTTTCCCAATCCGTCAAAGTCCGCTGTGCTGCGGCCTGCGGCAATTGCGCCGGCGTTTGTCTCCGCAATACACAAAGCGGCATTGGAAAAGCCCTTATACAAATGCGGCGCAACAGAAAACAGCGCCTGTGGGTTCTTTGCGTTTGCCGAATATACCGTCCGGAACATTTTATAAACCGAAACCATTAAATAATTTGAAATCTCTGTCGTCAGCCCCCGGCAGGCGGTGCGGTCAAGAATATCAAATAAAATGTCAACCGAATTGATGATCAGCTTTTTGTTCAGCGTTGGCAGCAGATTACCTGTTGCGCGCGCCTCCTGCTGCGTGTCGCCGGCTTCCGGTATATCGCTGATATTCAGCGTTGCACCTGTTCTTTCAGGCGTCCTTCCCAAAAGATAGTCGCAGGATACGCCGTAATAATCCGCCGTCTTTACAACAAAATCAAGGCCGCATTCCCTGATCCCTTTTTCATAATGTGATAAAAGCGCCTGTGAAATATTCAGATCGGCAGCCGTTTGTTTTTGGCTTAATCCGCGTTCTTTCCGCAAAAGTGTAATGATTCTGGAAAAATCCTTGTTCATCGTTGCCCCCAAAATACGTAAAAATCCATAAAGTTAAAAAAAGAAAACAATTCTTAAAAAAGAAAAACAAAACAATTACAGAATTGTTACGACTATACATATAGTATATATTATATTCAACAGTTTGTAAAGTCTACATTTATCGTCATTTTACCAGTACTTTGGAGGAATAATTATGAAATCTTACCAAATTCATATGATTCGGCACGGTTTAACGGCAGAAAACTGTAAAGGGGCATACATTGGTTCTACAGACGTTCCGTTGTCCGGGGAAGGTATCCAGAAGCTGAAAAACTATGGTGCGGCGTTTGTTTATCCGGGCGCTGCTGTCCTCTACACCAGTCCGCTGCAGCGTTGCATACAGACCTGCAATATTCTTTATCCCGCACTGCAACCGCGTTCTGTTCCGGGGCTTGCCGAATGTGATTTTGGCGCATGGGAAGGAAAAACGGCCGAGCAGCTCAAGGGCGAGGATGGTTTCCAGACGTGGCTTGCAAATTCTGCGGATTTTGCACCCCCCGGCGGAGAAAGCGGCGCGCAGTTTACAAAGCGTATATGCCTTGCGTTTGAAAGCATGGTAACCAATCTGATGAAAACGGGTGAGACCAGCGCGGTTGTTGTTACACATGGCGGCGTAATCATGACGTTGCTTTCCGTTTATGGATTGCCGCATGCAAAGCCGTATGACTGGCGTATGGACAATGGGTTTGGTTATTCGCTGCGCATAACACCATCGTTATGGATGCGCGATAAGGTAGCGGAAGTATACGCGCGCATTCCGGAAGAAAAACAAAACGATACATAACGGGCGCTTTTATGAAGCTATGCCCGCTGTCATGTAAAAATTTTGTTAAACGGCATATAGAAGTTCTTATAACAGATAAGAGGGATAAAATGAAAGAAAGAGAAGATTTAAGAAATGTGGCAATTATTGCGCACGTTGATCATGGAAAAACAACGCTTGTTGACCAGCTTTTACGCCAGAGCGGCATTTTCAGGGAAAATGAAACGGTTGAGGAGCGTGTGATGGACTCCAATGACCTGGAGCGCGAAAGGGGCATTACGATCCTTTCTAAAAATACGGCTGTTATGTACCATGGCGTTAAGATTAATATTGTAGATACGCCTGGACATGCCGATTTTGGTGGGGAAGTAGAACGGATTTTAACAATGGTCGACGGCGTTCTGCTTTTGGTAGACGCTTTTGAGGGATGTATGCCGCAAACGCGTTTTGTTTTGAAAAAAGCACTTGGTCTTGGAAAAAAGCCGGTGGTCGTTATTAATAAGATCGACCGTCCCGGCGCGCGGCCGGAAGAGGTCATCGACGAAGTGCTTGATCTGTTTATTGAGCTGGGTGCAGATGAAGATCAATTGGAATTTCCGGTGGTGTACGCCTCTGCGCGCGACGGATACGCTACCAACGACCCCCATACGCCCGGTACAGATATGACGCCCTTGTTTGAGGCGATAATTAAAGAGGTGCCGGCTCCAAAAGGCGAGCTGGAGGATGGGCTGCAGCTGCTGATTTCCAATATAGATTATGATGAATATATTGGCAGGATCGGAATCGGAAGGGTGGAGCGCGGCCGTGTCAAAAGCGGGCAGGCCGCCGTACTGTGCTGCCGGGATGGGAGCACAAAGAATGTGAAAATTACAAAGCTGTACCAGTTTGAAGGACTAAAGCGTGTGGAAACCACCGACGCGGCGCTGGGGGATATTGTATGTGTGTCCGGCATTGCAGATTTGAATATTGGGGACACGGTATGCACGCCTGAAAAGGTAGAGCCGCTGCCGTTTGTAAAGATAGACGAGCCGACGGTTTCGATGCTGTTTATGGTTAACAACAGCCCATTTGCAGGCAGAGAGGGAAAGTATGTAACCTCCAGAAATATACGCGACCGCCTGTTCAAAGAGGTAGAAACCAACGTTGCGCTGCGTGTGGAAGAAACCGATTCTGCCGACACGTTCCGTGTTTCCGGTAGAGGGGAGCTGCACCTTTCCATTTTAATTGAAACCATGCGCAGGCAAAATTATGAATTTCAGGTGTCGCGCCCAAGCGTAATCACAAAAAAAATAGACGGCGTTGTCTGCGAGCCAATCGAATTTTTAATTATAGAGGTACCGGATGCCTATGTGGGCGCGGTCATGGAAAAGCTGGGTGCCCGCAAGGCGGAGCTTGTCAATATGGGTACGCGCGCGTCTGGTACTACACATATGGAATTTAAAATTCCAGCAAGAGGTTTAATGGGGTACCGTCCGGAATTTTTGACAGATACAAACGGAAATGGCATCATGAACCATGTGTTTGAGGGGTACGAGCCATATAAAGGGGAAATTATCAGCCGTCGCCAGGGTTCGCTGATTGCACATGAAACGGGCGAGGCAACAGGCTATGGCCTTTTTGCCGCGCAGGAAAGAGGCCGCCTTTTTATTGGCCCGGGGATCCCTGTCTATGAAGGTATGATCGTCGGCGCCAGTCCCAAGGCGGAAGACCTGGTGGTCAACGTGTGCAAGAAAAAGCATATTACCAATACAAGAGCCGCGGGTTCGGACGATGCATTAAAGCTTACGCCGCCTTCTATTTTAAGTCTGGAGCAGTCTTTAGAGTTTATTGCCGATGACGAGCTGGTCGAAATTACGCCGAAAAGCATCCGGCTGCGCAAGACGATTTTGCAAAAAGAACTTCGCATGAAGAAGCAGTTTAAAAATTGACAGAATGGAAATGTGCCATGCAGTTTGTAATTCTTGATTTGGAATGGAACGGCTCCTATAGCCGCCGCAGAAAAAAGTTTATCAATGAAATTATCGAATTCGGGGCGGTTAAGCTGTCCTGTGATCTGCATATTACGGAAACCTTTTCCATGCTGGTCAACCCGCAGGTTGGAAAAAAAATTAACGACAGAATCGAAGCGCTTACACATATCAGTAATGAAGAGCTGCGTAAGGTCGATAACACCTTTACCCATGTGCTGCGCAAGTTTCGTGTGTTTGCAAAGAATTGTGTGCTGCTGACCTGGGGAACGTCAGATATATTGACGCTATTGGATAATTATGAGTATTTTCTTAAACAGAAAAAAATTGATTTTGCGCAGCAATATGTCGATTTGCAGCATTATTGCGAGCAGATGCTTGGGCATGCTGAGCCTTCCAAACAAATGGGATTAAGCACGGCAGCACAAGCGCTTTCCATTGATTTTGAAGAAGAGGCGCTCCACCGGGCGCTTGCCGATAGCATGCTTGCCGCGCGCTGTTTTCAAAAGCTGTATGACAAAGCGCGATTTGAGCCCTTTATCCAGAATATGGATGACGAATTTTACAGACGGCTTACCTTTAAAACAACGATTTTATCCAATATCAAAAATCCGCTGATCGACAAATCGCAGATGGTTATGTACTGTGAAGGCTGTGGGCAGGCGGCAAAGCGAAAATCCCCCTGGGTTGTAAAGAACAAAAGCTTCCGCGCCAGATTTTTTTGCCGCAACTGTAACCGGGAATATGAGGCAAGGGTACAGTTTAAGTTAAAGTACGACGGCGTTTCTGTCCACAAATTTATGCGTGTCTTGGAAGACACGGGGGAATGACTGCTCTGGGTTTTGCCGGGGCGCTGCCCTTTGATGGAGTGGTAGCTACAGCAACCATCGCAAGTGTATTTACAATCAGGCAAGCCACGCTAGAGCGGCGGTCCTGGTTCCAACATTTGTCCTTTGACCGAACAGGGGACAGAGACTATCTTGTTTATGCCATCATACAATTACGGTCATACTTAAATCTCGTCTGGATTTAGCTGCAAAAAAGCATTGCCATATATTACATAAATTAAGCAAATAGCTGGGTGAAACATGAAAATTTTCCTCTACGTTCCGTAGATACACGAAACTCTACGCTTCGTGTGTGTTAATCAAACCATCCATTCTCTACAATATTGGTGAAAGGAGGAAAATCAGTGGAACAAATTAAAATCGGCAGATTCATAGCCGAAGCAAGAAAAGCTCAGGGCCTCACCCAAAGACAGCTTGCCGACACACTGTCCATCAGTGATAAAACTGTTTCTAAATGGGAGTGTGGAAAGGGACTTCCTGAAGTTTCCCTAATGATGCCATTGTGTAATACATTAAATGTTACCGTCAACGACTTACTTTCGGGAGAAAGAGTTTCTGAAGCTGATTACCAAAAGAAAGCGGAGGATAATATGATGGATTTAATGAAAGAAAATGAAGAAAACAAAAAGCGAATGGCATTGTCCGTTATTTGTGGTGTAATTACAATAATTGCAGTTTGCTCCCTTACCGTTATAGCGTCTTACATTGAATTACCGATGCTTGCACGAATTGCATTGATTGTGCTTGCTGGTGCAACAGCAGTAGCAGGTATCGGAGCGGCTGCAATGCTTGAGGTCAAAGCGGGTTATTACGAGTGTCCGCATTGCAAAGCACTTTTTGTTCCAACGATGGGCGAATATGTTAAAGGGTATCACACTTTTACAAAGCGAAAATTAACCTGCCCAGAGTGCGGAAAGAACGGAATGTGTAAACACCGTATTGTAAGGTGAATATGGCTTTCGTTTACAATAGAAAACAAAGCCGGAAAATATAACTACTACGGGTGCAAATCGCCTAAAATCGGATAAAATGTGTATAATCAAGGGAGAAAGCCAAACTGTGAAATCACTTCTGCGTTATCCCAAAACCGGCTCTATTGCTGCAATTTTGGCATAAAAATAGGAGCCCCCCATAAACTAGTTTTTTTCTCCTCGCCGCTTTTGCATCCGGGGTGACATCCTAGGGTGTAAAGAGGCAGCAAAAAAGATGCCAGTTAAAAATCTTGACGGAGACTTGAACCCGCAAAAAGTTGATAGCAAGTCGAAGCGTCGCGAGCGCGTTTACAAGCGAACAGCGAAGGTGCAGTATGACTTTTTGCGGAAAGGGGCAACATATCCGAGCGCCCGCGGTGCGGGATACAGAAGGATTTGTTGGCGTAGCGGTCGGCGATTGGCAAGGCGGTTTATCCGCCGCAACCGGAGCCGGGTACCGCAAGAGGGCAAGCAAGGAAGCGGATGGATGGCTTATTTTTCTGCCGCAGGCAAAAAATAAGTCGGAGCAAAGCGGACTTTGCTCCGACGTGGCGTCGCTAAGAGGATTCGAACCTCCGACCTACCGCTTAGGAGGCGGTCGCTCTATCCGGCTGAGCTATAGCGACATATATCATTTTATCGAAAGGTGAACCACCTTGCCAATGCTTTTTCCTTTAAAATGGGCGTTTTAACGTTCCCATAAAAGGCAGCTCCTTATACGCTGCTTCTGTACAAACGTATACGTTTTCAGGCACTCCGTTATTTTATATGATTTTAGGGCTTTTGTCAAGAAAAAACGACATTTCCATCATGCTGACAGCAACAAAAAAGCCCTTGACATTGCAAGGCGGGTATGGTAACATATTTCTTGCCGATTATTCGGAGGGGTGTCCGAGCGGTTTAAGGAGCTAGTCTTGAAAACTAGTGATTCCGAAAGGGACCAAGGGTTCGAATCCCTTCCCCTCCGCCACACCAAAAATTTTTCTGTTTCCATGTTTATAATAGAATATTGGATTGCTGGAGAAGTACTCAAGTGGTGAAGAGGCTCCCCTGCTAAGGGAGTAGGCCGGGTAACCGGCGCAAGGGTTCAAATCCCTTCTTCTCCGCCAAGTCGTCGCGGACGATCGTCCGCGACGACTTTTCTTTTTAGAAAAGTCATCGGTTTACTCACGCCGCCGCGCCTCTTTTTAAAAAGGTTATGTAAAGCGGTGGCCGCTGTATATTGCTTGTCCCAATTTTTCATATAAAAATTGGTATGCGCATATTAAATGGCAGGGCATTGACAAATCTGTAAAACGATTATAAGATATGGCTGGATTAAAATAGTCTGTTGCGGAGGGGTTGCCGTGGAAAACGAAGCGCTACAAAAGGTGCATAAGCTGGAAGAAGAAATGGAAATGCTCAAAAGGGAACTGCGGCAGTATAAAGAGCGCGACCTTTTAACGGGACTGTACAACCGCTTTGCTTTCCAGGAAAAGGTGACAGACTACCTGAAAGGAAAAAGCCGATTTAAAGCGCAAACAGCGGCCCTTTTGATGTTGGATATAGACAATTTTAAACAGATTAACGATACATTGGGACATATGCAGGGGGACCGTGTGCTGCAGAAGACGGCGGATATCCTGCGCGGCACGTTTGGCACACAAGCCGTCATTGCGCGCTTTGGAGGAGATGAATTTACCGTTCTGACGGCTGCATGCAGTAAGCAGGCCATTTGCAACCTTGCACAGTCGCTTTGCGATCAATTAAACCAGATTTGCCTTGAAGGAGATACGGCCGGCTTTGTTGCGGCTTCTGTTGGGATCGCTTTTTTATGTTTGTGTGATCCGGCCGCCGAGTTTTACACATATTACCAGCAGGCAGACCAGGCGCTTTATAAGGCAAAGGAAAAAGGAAAAAATACCTATGCAGTGTATCACAGCGGCAAAACGGCTTGACAAAGCGCGCCGGCGCAACTACAATAAGCCATAATGGATCTCTTAAAAACAGGGAGGATGCATATGAGGCAGTGTATGGATGCAGACAATCTGCACCGCCGCTTAAGAAAAATTATTGGTCAGGTACAGGCGATCGACCGTATGATCGATCAGGATGTTCCCTGTGAGGACATACTTGCACAGATCAACGCTGCAAAATCAGCACTGCATAAAGCCGGGCAGGTTGTGCTGGAGGGACATATTCAGCACTGTGTCCGCGATGGGATCGAACACGGGGATGCCGATAAAACCATAAAAAGCTTTACAAAAGCCGTAGAGCGTTTTTCCAATATGTCTTAATGCTGAAAGGCGTGAGAAAAAGCGGTCAAGGTGGCGGCTTTTTCTTTTTTTCTCTTGACAACCTATACCCCTATAGGTATAATGAAGGCGCAGTTTATACGCAAAAGGAGGTAAACATGAAAAAGCTTGAAAAGTTTCTGGAGTGGGGCGGTGTAAAGAAAGACATTATTTGTCTGGTTTTGTCAGGCCTTGCGCTGCTGATAAGCCTTTTTGATTTGTTTTTGCTGCCCTTTGATGCAGCCTGGATTGCCATTGTGCTTTGCGGGGTCCCCATTGTGCTGGAGGCGGTGATAGGGCTGGTTACCGCGTTTGACATAAAAGCGGATGTTCTTGTTTCGCTTGCGCTGATCGCTTCTGTTATCATTGGCGAAACCTTTGCAGCGGGTGAAGTGGCGTTTATTATGCAGCTGGGTGCATTGCTGGAAGACCTGACGGTAGCAAAGGCAAGGGCGGGTATAGAAAAGCTTGTCCATCTTACCCCGCAGACTGCAAGGGTGCTGACTGACAGCAGAGAAAAAATTATTCCTGCAGAGCAGGTGCAAGTCGGCAATGTACTGCGTGTGCTGCCCGGGGAATCGATTCCGGTCGACGGCGTGATTTTATCAGGCCAAACCTCGGTCAATCAGGCTGTGATGACGGGTGAATCTCTGCCGGTGGATAAAACCGCCGGGGATGAGGTTGCAAGCGGGACGGTCAACCAGTTCGGCGCATTTGACATGCGGGCCACAAGGGTAGGTGAGGATAGCTCCATTCAGCGAATGATCCGTCTGGTGCAATCGGCGGATGCCGGTAAGGCAAAAATTGTAGGAATTGCTGACCGCTGGGCGACGTGGATTGTAATCATTGCGCTCAGCGCGGCAGCGCTAACGTGGCTGATCACAGGTGAAATCATCCGCGCTGTTACCATTTTGGTCGTTTTCTGTCCATGTGCGCTTGTACTGGCCACGCCTACAGCGATTATGGCGGCAATCGGTAATGCGACAAAGCATGGTTTCCTTGTGCGCGAAGGCGATGCGTTGGAGCGGTTGGCCGGCGTATCGAAGGTCGCGTTTGACAAAACCGGTACGCTGACTTACGGTACGCCGCAGGTAACGGCAATTTGCAGCCTTTTGCCGCAATATACGGAAGAAAAGCTTTATGCACTGGTCGCCGCGGCGGAGCAGCGCTCGGAGCACCCGCTGGGCAAGGCGGTGGTATGCTGCTATCAGCAAAAGACAGAAAAACCGCTTTTGCAGCCGGAGCAATTTCAAATGCTGCCGGGCCGGGGTGTGTCGGCCCGCGTAGAGGGCAGGGAGATCCTTGCGGGGAATTTGCAGCTGCTTGCCGAGCATGGCGTTTTGGGAACAGAGAACACACTTTCGGGGGTTGAAGCTTATCTGTCGCAGGGATGTACCGTCATTTATGTTGCGGTGGATAAAATTTTAGCGGGGTACCTTGTCCTGGCCGACACGGTGCGCCCGGAAAGCGCAGAAATGGTCAAGCGTATAACGGCGCTGAAAATACAGCCGGTTTTGCTGACAGGCGACCATGAACATACCGCACAAACGGTTGCAAGGCAGGTGCATATCAGCCAAGTGCATGCAGACTGCCTGCCGGAAGATAAGCTTAACTGGATTGACAACTGCCAGAAAAAGGATACCTCTATTTGTATGGTCGGCGACGGTATAAACGACGCGCCAGCGCTGAAAAAGGCAAATGTGGGCATCGCAATGGGCGGTGTTGGAAGCGACATTGCCGTAGATGCCGCGGATATTGCGCTTGTGAATGATGAAATTAAAGAGCTGCCGCACTTGCTGGCTTTGTCTAAGCGGATGATGACCACAATCAAATGCAATTTAACGTTTTCTATGCTGCTCAATTTTATTGCAATTATTCTTGCTATGACGGGTATTTTAAACCCGGTGTTCGGCGCGCTGGTGCATAATGCGGGTTCTGTCCTTGTGATTATAAACTCGGCGTTTTTATTGAAATGGAAAAAAAGAAGGTAGCCTTCCGTCCCGCCTGTAAGCGAACAGTCCCAGCAGGCGGGATTGCTTTTCTGTAAAAAGGCATAACGCCACGGTATGAGAAAAGCCCAGCCGAAAGGCTTGGCTTTTTTAATGGGCTGCAATGATTTCAACGCATGAAGCGTTAACAGAAAGACCTTCTTAAAAATGCAGAAATTTTGTTGCTTGAAACCCTGCACACCCCACAAAAGGTCGGCAGCAAAAGAGATGCCGGGTTAAAATTTTAAAGAAAATTTGTCAATACTATTTTGTTAAAGAGCAGATGCAAAAACACCTGTTGCCGTCCAAATCCCAGAGGATTCAGATTGCAACAGGTGTATTAAAACGAAAAAGCGCTACTGAAAATTTGCTGTACTTGGAACGGATTTCAGCAACGTTTTACAATTGCTTTTTTTGGCAACAGGATGCGTCGCAAATACAGTTTATGGTGCTATTACCCACACAGGCGGACACCTGATAATGCACCGGTATTTTGATGCTAACCTTTTGCGTGATAGTAATTTCACAGCTGTCCCCGCATTTGCTTTCCCGGCAATCAACATCCGGTTCTCCACAACACTCCATGATGATATCGCCAAGTGTTGCACTTGGCTTAAGCTCCATCGGCACGCTGATATCCGCATATTGATATCCGGTCTTCACACAGGCGTCTTCCGGACAGTTGCACGCAGTTTTTACAAACTCCTGTTGTGCTTCATACGTTGTATTTGGTCCCATTTTTAATCCCCTTCTTTACAATTCGTACAGATATCATCTGTAGATGCATTCAGACAATCAACATACGTGTCGCCAACTGTAGCCGTAGCGCCAAAGTTAACCGGAACTTCTACACATATCGTCTGGCTGATTGTAAATGCGCAGGCGCCATTCTTTTTTCCGGGGCAAGGTTTTTCACCGGAAACAATAATGGGATCGCCGCAGCATTTTGTAACTGTCGGGCCCGTATGGGCAAATGGTGATACGATTACCGGGACGCAGACGGATGCTTTTTGATATCCGGTTACCGGACAGCTTCCATCCTCCGTATCTATTGGTGTATTCAGTGCGTTTGCACAGTTTGTACATTCTGCCAAAAATATATCCTCCTCTCCATTCAGACTATTATAGTTTATGCATCAGAATCAAAATTGGTTCCTTGGTATAGAATGTCGATACAAAGCAGGTAAGCAAAGCGAACTTTGCTTTAGATTGTCAACAGGTAGCAAAAGAGAAGCCAACGTAAAATTTGAATATGGACATGGAACCCGCAAAAAGTTGATAGCAAGCCGAAGCATTGCGAACGCGTTTACAAGCGAGCAGCAAAGGTGCAGCGTGACGTTTTGCGGAAAGGGGCGACATATCCGAGTGCCCGCGGTGCGGGATACAGCGAGGATTTGTTGGCGCAGCGGTCGGCGATTGGCAAGGCGGTTTATCCGCCGCAACCAGAGCCGGATACCGCAAGAGGGCAGACAAGGGAGCGGGCAGATGGCTTATTTTTTGCCTTCGGCAAAAAATAAGCCGGAGCAAAGCGAACTTTGCTCCGGCGTGGTGCACCTGACAGGACTTGAACCTGCACACCTTTCGGCAATAGAACCTAAATCTATCGTGTCTGCCAATTCCACCACAGGTGCATATTTTTATATAAACGCCAGACAAAAGGTAATCCGCAAATTGGTTGAACGTATGCAAAAAGAGAAAGCGATTGTCCGGCGTTTTTTCTGCCTGCGGTTTTGCATTTTTTATGTTGCAATTGTTTGTATATTATATAATAAACAGAAAAGAAAAGCAAGGTTTGTTTTATTAAGAAAAGAAACACAAGGAAAAGGGATCCATTGACAAGCGCTTTCCGTATACATTATAATTTTTAAGAAATTACGGCAAACAGAAAGGGCGGAGTATGTATGCCGGTTAAAATAGCGGCGCTTGATCTTGACGGAACTACGCTTGACAATCGCGCAAAGCTTTCAAAGCAGAATAAGCATGCGATTATACAGGCGGCAAAAAAGGGTGTGCTTGTGATCCCATGTACAGGAAGAACCAATGCGGAAATGCCGCGGGCGCTGATAGATCTTCCGCAGGTGCGTTACTGCATTATGGCCAATGGGGCAAAGGTTTTGCGTATGGAAGATCAAAAGTTGCTTTTTTCAGATTGTCTGGACAGAAAAACAGCCGGGCAAGCCATTTCTTTTGCGTCGCGGTATCGGTGCATGTGCGAGCTTTATATGGACGGAAATGTTTTTGTTGAGCAGCACAAGCTGAAAGATTTAACCGCTTACGGTGTAACGCCCCGGCTAAAGGAGTTGGTACAAAGCACCCGCACAGGCGTGCAGGATCTGCAGGCTTTTTTTGATCGGCATATGGCGCCGGTGGAAAAAATCAATATATTTTTTGGCAATTTGGATCACAGGCGGCAGTTTTTAAACGACGTACAGGTGTTTGGAAATACCGTAGAAATTACCGGATCGATGGAAACCAATGTGGAAATCAACAGCAAAACGGCGACAAAGGGTCGGGCACTGCAAAGCTTATCTCAGCTGCTTGGCGTAAAAAGGCAAGAGGTGCTTGCAATTGGCGACAGTGGCAACGATTTGTCCATGCTTGCCTATGCGGGTATTCCGCTTGCAGTGGCAAATGCATCTTCCAAAGCAAAACAGGCCGCTGCGGAAATTTTGCCGACCAACGATCAAAACGCAGTAGCATATGCATTGGAAAAATATATCCTATCTTTGTAAAGAGTAAAGAAAGAAGGAGGGAGCACTAGCATGGAAAATATGCTGAAAAAGCTGCAGGGGATCATAGACCAAAGCCGAAGTATCGTGTTTTTTGGAGGCGCCGGCGTCAGTACAGAATCAGGAATCCCCGATTTTCGCAGTACAGACGGCTTGTATCACCAAAAATATAAAGTCCCGCCGGAAACTATTTTAAGCCATACCTATTTTATGCAGCATACGGAAGCCTTTTTTCGCTTTTACAAAGATAAAATGCTTTGCCTGCAGGCAAAGCCCAATGCGGCGCATAGAAAGCTTGCAGAAATGGAAAAAGCAGGCAGGCTGCTTGCGGTGGTCACACAAAATATAGACGGCCTGCATCAGCGTGGCGGATCAAAAACCGTGTATGAGCTGCATGGGAGTATTTACAGGAATTATTGTATGCAGTGCAAAAAGGCATTTACCGCGCAATATATTTTGGAATCTGCAAAAGTTCCAAAATGTGATCAATGCGGCGGCGTTATAAAGCCGGACGTTGTACTGTATGAAGAAGGGCTCGATGAGCAGACGGTACAAAACGCGGTTTCAGCCATTGCACGGGCCGACTGCCTGATCATTGCCGGGACAAGCCTTACGGTCTACCCGGCTGCCGGCATGGTTCGTTATTTTGGCGGCCGGCATTTGGTGCTGATCAACCGGGACCAGACGGCAATGGATGCCAGCGCGGATCTGGTGATCCATGAAAAAGTAGGGCAGGTGCTTGGACAGCTTATATTGTAAACGGTATGTGAACAACCAAAGACGGCAATTGACAGAAAAAGTAAAAATAGCTATACTTTGTAATAGAAATTCCGCCCGCATCAACGGGCGGTTTTCCACGTTGTTGTTTTAAAAGACGCTTTATAAAGGAAAGGGACGATCACATATGAGAAAGAAAAGCTTTAAGGCAGAATCAAAAAGGCTGCTTGACCTTATGATCCATTCGATTTACACGCATAAAGAAATTTTTCTGCGCGAAATTATTTCAAATGCAAGCGACGCTTTGGACAAATTGCATTTTGTATCACTTACCGATGAAAATGCAAGAAAATATGCTGAAAATCTTGCAATTGAGATTATGGTGGACAAGGAAAAGCGCACGTTGCAGGTGTCTGACAACGGGATTGGTATGACCGATAAGGAGCTGGAGGAAAACCTGGGCACGATCGCAAAAAGCGGATCCTTCCAATTTAAAAACGATTTAGACGAAAAAGACAAGGCCGATATTATTGGCCAGTTTGGCGTGGGGTTTTATTCCGCTTTTATGGTGTCTGACAATGTGACGGTTCAAACAAGACGGTATGACAGCGACACGGCTTACTGCTGGAGCTCAAACGGAGCAGACGGCTATACGGTTGAAGAGTGCCAGAAGGATACACCGGGAACCGACGTTATTATGCATATTAAAGAAGACACGGAGGACGAGCATTACAGTGAATATCTGGAAAATTACCGCCTGCGTGATCTGGTAAAAACATATTCCGACTATATCCGCTACCCTATCATTATGGACGTGGAAACGTCGCAAAATATGGCTAAAGAGGGGGAAGAACCCAAGTATGAAACCGTTGTGCAGCGGCAAACTGTCAACAGCATGGTGCCAATCTGGCAGCGCAGTAAAAAAGAGGTATCCGACCAGGCTTGCGCAGACTATTATACAGAGCATTTTATGGACAGACAGCCGCCGCTTTCTACTATACGCATTAGCGCAGAGGGACTGGTATCGTACAAGGCCATGCTTTTTATACCGTCCGTGCTACCGTATGGTTACTATACAAAAGAATTTGAAAAAGGCCTGCAATTATATTCCAGCGGTGTATTGATCATGGACAAATGCGCGCAGCTTTTGCCCGACTATTTTGCCTTTGTCAAAGGCGTTGTGGATTCCCCGGATCTGTCCCTGAACATTTCCAGGGAGCTTTTGCAGCATGACAGGCAGCTTTCAGTGATTGCAAAGAATATAGAAAAGAAAATTAAAGCAGAACTTTTAAAACTGCTCGAAAATGACTTTGAAAAATATCAAAGCTTTTGGAAAAATTTTGGAAGGCACATTAAATACGGCGTTGTCAGCGACTTTGGCATGCATAAAGAAGTCTTGCAGGATCTTCTGATTTTCCACAGCTCTGCTACAGATGGCTATACGACGCTTAAGGATTATGTTTCCAGGATGAAAGAGGACCAAAAGTTTATTTATTATGCCTGCGGCGAAAGCATCCAGCAGATTGCGTTGCTTCCGCAAACAGAGCTTTGCAGGGATAAGGGATACGAAATTCTGTATCTGCCCGAGGATGTAGACGAGTTTGCCGTGCAGGCGCTGGTGCAATTTGAAGAAAAACCCTTTAAATCTGTAACAGCGGATGACGCGCAGCTGCAAAGCGAAGAAGAAAAGAAAGAAACAGAAAAGCAGCAGGAAGAAAACAAAGAGTTGCTGGACTTTGTCAAGGAGACGCTGGGCGAAAAAATTGCAAAAGCTGTTATTTCGGATAAATTAAAAAGCCACCCGGTTTGCATGACTGCAGAAGGGCCGGTTACGATAGAAACAGAAAAGTATTTTGCGTCTATGCCGGGCGATGAAATGAAGCCGAAGGCAACAAAGGTGCTGGAACTCAACGCTTCCCATAAGGCCTTTGCAGCCCTGAAAGACGCATACAAAACTGATCAGGAAAAGGCCCGTAATTACGTGCAGTTGCTTTATAACCAGGCGCTTTTGATTGCAGGCCTTCCAATAGAGGATCCGGTTGCTTACTGTGACCTCGTCTGTGCGCTTATGTAAAAGATTTTTTTACAGGCTCGGCAAAGTCTTTTGCATGATTGAACAAATCATAAAAATTGCTTCCCCTTTATGACGACCTATGCTATAATATATGCGATTAGACGAAAGGAAGTAAAAAATGAACGGGATCGCAAAATTATTTACAGAACAATGGATCTATATGCTCGTAGCAGTGGTTTTGGTTGCGGCAACCTTTTTTGTAAAGAAAAAATTTCCGCAGAAATTTAAAGCTTTTTGTATTGGTGGGCTTGCCGTAACATCGGTTTTATTGATTTTGCTGGCCCTTATTTTTCAACAGCCGGATCTCTTTTTACTGGTCCCCATTTTCTTTTTCTGCTGTGAACTGTTCGGGTATGAAATTACAGGAAAAATTGTCGCGGTTTTCTTTGTAGATTACATATGCATCTGTTTGCTGAATCTTGCTATTATCAATGGCTGGATTAACGAGGTATTCAATACACTGATCTTCTTTATCCTGCAGGTTGCGGCGGCTGTTTGCGCGGGACTGATTATGGACCGGCATTTAAGAATGCTTAAAAAAAGCAGGAAAGAGCAGTCGGAAGAAGAGCAGAAAGTGCAAAGCGAAGATGAGGCCTTGGACAGCCATGTGGAAGACGTATTCAATCGCATTACAGATAACGATGCTTTTATGGAAAAATACAAGGATACGCAGCAACACCCAAAAGACGACATATAAAAAGTGGACGCGGAGCATGAAAATGCTCCGCGCATTTATGTCGTGCAAACGGTTGTACTTGTCTAAATGCTGGAAAGATGGATAGCGTATGCAAAATCTGTTTGACGCTGTGCTGGTTTCATGTAAGACAGGCACAGCCTTTTTTATTTAAATTTCCTGTGCCAAACTGTATATTTTTCTGCTAATAAGGCAAAAATATTTTTACAAAGTTTGAATGCAGGAGGTTTATCCCATGAACAACAATCCCGATTTCAATGATGACCACACCGAAGAATATGATGAAGGAAACCTGGAAAAATATACGGCAAAAGGGAGAAATGAAAAAAAGAAAAAGTATAGTAAGGGATTTTATATTGCACTTTCCTTTTGCCTGCTGGCAATGGCAGCGGCAGCATGGACTACTTACAGCAGTGTGGAAGACTACATGCAGCCAGACCCTCTGGTAGAATATACAACCCAAGCCACGCAGGCGGAAAAGCAGGCGGGTGCCAATGTTAGCGGCGTAACAGTCCCGCAGACTACAGACCCAACCGTGCCGGCCATAGTGCAGCAGGCTCCTACTGAAAGCCCAACATCAAGTACGCAGCCCACAGAAGATACAACTGCGCCAACCGAGCAGGCAACGGCCGCAAAAAACAAAATTTACCCTGTGGGACAGGAAATTACAAAGGATTACAGCGGTGATACGCCGGTTTATTCCAAAACGCTCAAAGACTGGCGCTTGCATAGAGGAACAGATTACGCAGCGTCTATTGGCGATACGGTCAACGCAATGGACGACGGCACCGTCCTGGAAATCAAGGAAGACAGCCTGCTTGGCACCACGGTAACCGTGGAGCATAACAGTGGCTTTACGGCATATTACTGCGGTGTAAAGCCTGGTGAAAATATAACGGAAGGCGCGCATGTTTGTGTAGGCGATGTCTTAGGGACGGTAGCGGAAATTCCCGGTGAATCAAAGGATGAGCCGCATTTGCATCTTGAAATAAAAATCGACGGAAAAACAGTCAATCCTTCAGAAGTTTTGAATAATGCTGCGGGTGAATGAATACAATAAGCATATACCCTTTTACAAAATAAAAAACATGCCCTCGCCAACGTTACAGGGGCAAAGTGAATTGTCAAACTAAGTGCAACAGGAATTGAGCTCAAGTTCCCATAATTCC
>UQKB01000028.1 GCA_900541565.1 uncultured Oscillospiraceae bacterium | reverse complement strand
TTGTATAAAGCGCCGGGTCCAGACCCTTTGCTTCATCAATCTTTGCCTGCAGGTAAGTGGTGACCAAATCCGCACCCTCCTGGATTGCCGCAAACGTATAGCCGTTTTCTATCGCAAAGGTATAGGCGTAACTGCCGGCTATGCCGTGGATCGTCAGCTGCTCCTTGGGGATGTTATTAAAAGCATCAATTGAAATGGAGGTCACATTATCATAAATTGTAATATCAGTTAAAGATGCGCATCCGTCAAATGCACGTGTTCCGATTGACCGTAATTTTTCAGGCAAAATAACTTCGCTTAAAAGAACACAATTTTGGAAAGCAGTTCTTCCAATTGTTTCTATTTGGTTGTCAGAAGAAAAAGTTATGTTTCTTAAGGAGGTGCAACCATTAAACATAGAATTTCCGATTTCTGAAAAGATTTTAGGAAATGTCATGGATTGAAGTGCCGTACAATCCCGGAACATACTGGCGGTAGAATCAATGACCGCATTTTCCGGAAATGTAACAGAGAGCAACTGGGTGCAGCCCCTGAAAAGCCCTGCGCCGGATATATTTGTAACACTATTGGGGATAACAATACTCGTAATGGTATCTGCTGCAGGCACCTTTGATACACAGAAAGCCTCTTTTCCAATTGCTATAACTGCCTTATTATTAATTTCTTCTGGAATTACTACGTCTCCACCCACGCCAACATATCCTGTTATTGTAATTCCTTCCTCTGTTTCCTCATAAACCAGGCCGTCCGCCGTTTCTGCTGCGGTCGCTGTAGGCACAAGCATGCACATGCTCAGCAGCATTACCACAGCCAGCAGGCAGCTTACGGCCCGTTTAAGCTTTGCCATACTTTCGCCTCCCGATTTTTATAGTAGAACCAGCCGGATTTTGTCAAAACGCCCCTAAAAAAGCAAAACCCGTAGCTTTCGCCCTGTAAAAAGCAGAAAACTACGTCCGTTCGATGTCCAAATACAACACACCCCCCGTCTTCTTGAACTGCGCTTCTCTACAACTCTATGCACGGGGGGAATATTTTATGCCCACCGGCAAAAGGGGCAGTCGCCCGTTTTACACCGCGCGCCGGTGTGGGAGGGCGCGCAGCTTTTTGCCGCTTTGCATGGCTTGGGGCAGGGGCTTTTTCAACACCGTCTGTTTTCCTCACTTTGTCTGGTTTGCCCCCCGCCTCGCCCGGCCCAAACTGCGCCGGGCGGCGGGGATATTTTATCCCGCAAACTTGCGGGACTTTATAAAATAGTAAATTACTTTTTACATGTGGTTCCATGCGGCGCCTGCCGCATGGAACCATGTAGGGCTGAAGAACGAAAGTAATTAGTCGGCCGGGTAGACGAGGTCAAAGCTGGCCGTCGCGCCTGCCTCAACCAACGGCTCTGCACTGCCGTTCAGCTTCACGGCAGTAGCCCAATCGTCCGTAGTGGTAAAGATAACCTGCCCCGCGCCCTCAAACGCAAGGGTAAAGGTGCGCTCGCTCGCACCCGCTGCCGTTGTCTCTTCCATTTCATAGAACGCCGCGCCAATGCGGTCGCCGCCAAACAGATAAGCATATACGCTCCCTGTGTAGGAAGCATCAATCGTCGCGTTGATCGTCGTCATGCCCACCTTTGTGTATGTGGTGGTGGAGGTTGCAACAACCTCATCATTTGCGTCATATCCGGTTACCACAACTGTATAGACTGTGCCGACAGCTGCAGCTGCACCGCCGACGATAAACGTAGCCGAACCGTCAAATTCAACCGCAGCTTGGTCATCAATTTTATACTCTGCCCAATCGCAGTTAAATTCGTTGACCGTAACGCTCATTTCAATGGCAAAGTTTTTGCCCGGCGTAGCCGTTACAGAAGGCTGTGCCGCGGGCGGAGTCATGTAACTCCAAGAACCCTCAATAGAGCCAGCTTCAGAAACAACCGGTGTCCACAGGTTCTTGCCGGCTTCTGTAGCAATGTCCACCGTCTGGCGGCCGCTCCAGTTTGTGGTGTTTGTAAACAGGCAGAACGTGCTGCCGTCTACCGTGTCATAAGTAAGCGTGTAAGCATAAATGTCAGAATCCTCTGCAATGGGTTCAAGCTCTACAAAATCGCTCGAAAGGCCGTACTGCCAGCCGTAAATGTACACATGCTCCCACTGGGTCTGGGAGTTATCAAAAAAGATCTGTGTACCGGCTGTTAGCGCGCCGGCGGATGTTGCTGCAATGCAGCTCATGGCCGCGATCATCAGGATTGCCAGAAGCATACTAATACTTCTTTTTACTTTCTTTGACATTAAAATATCCTCCCTTTTAAAATAAATTTGTAGACATGCAAGAAAAGATTTTACATGCCACTTTTGTGAATAGATTTCACGCACTTGCTATGCACCTGCGCAAAATCTGCCTACATCCCCTGTTTTGCAGCAAACGGCTTGTCCGCTCGTTTTAAATTTTTTAACGGCAGCCGTGGCAAAACCTCCGGGGAAAACTGCATGCGGTCCGGGGCGCTCGTCCGTGTGATTTTATTTCACACAGAGGCTTTCCCTTGCCCTTTTGCACTTAGACCCTACCACAAAAATAAAAATTTGTATATAGTTTTGTGAAAACTGGTCACATTTCTGTTAAAACTGGTATATCACGCAAAAAATTTTCATACATTTGTAAATTATTGGTAAAAACAGGCAACGCAAAATTTACACTCTTTTTCCCGCTTTTTTATCCGCACCGGGCACACACCCGCAAAGCTTTTTGCCCCATTTTTTGCACCGCAGCGCTCCAAATCTGCAAAACGCCTTGCAAACATGCGCCGTTTATGGTAGATTAAAAACAGCTTAAACTGGCAAAATCCCGTTTTGCCCGTTCTTTTCAGACATTTTTCCGCACCAGATTGCACGCCATTTTAAGAAAGGACAGATCTACCATGCCATTTCATCGTTTGCTGCGCCGGGCCCTGTGCCTGCTTTTATGCGCTGCCCTTGCCTGCACCGCGTCTGCGTACGCCATTGCCGACATCAGCGAATTTTCAACCCGCAGCCAGCAGCTCCAGCAACAGCAGGAAGAGCTCGACAAGCAGCTCGAACAGGCGCGCGAAGATGCCACCGAACAGCTCCAGCTGCAACAGGCGCTCCAGGCAAAGATCGACAACGTGCAAGAGCAGATCGACCTTTTAAATACCACCATTTCTACCTATAATAAAGAAATTGTAAAAAAAGAAGCGCAAATCCGCGCACAGCAGGAAGAAATCGACCAGGATTACGAAATTCTGGGCCAGCGCATCCGCGCAATCTACATGGCCGGGGAGGCCTCCACACTGGAAATCATCCTGGGCGCCAAAGATTTCAGCGATTTCATAGACAAAGCATATCTCATCGAAAGCATCTCTTCGTTCGATGCAAAAATCATCGACGAACTCTCCCAAAAGCTGCACACCATCACAGCGGAAAAAACAGAGCTTGAAGAAGAAAAGGCCGTTGTGTCCCAATCCAAAACCGAGCTTGAAAAAAATTATAAGGAGCTGGACGCCCTCAAGCAGGAATGCGACGAAGTCTTAAGCCGCCTGCAAGAAACACAAGACGAGCTGGAAAAACAGCTGCAGGAAAACTCCGCCGAGCAACAGGCCCTGTCCGAAGAACTCGCGCAGTGGCACAGACAGTATGTACAGGAAAACGGCGGGATCCTTGGCGACGGCGCAGGCGGCGCAAACGGGTACATCTGGCCCGCGCCGGAATGCAACGTGATCACCTCTTACTGGGGCGACGGCCGCAACCACCAGGGTATGGACTTCGCCTGCAACGGCAGCGCCTATGGCAAGCCCATCATTGCCACGCAAAGCGGCACGGTCATACGCGCAAATTCTACAGATTCCTGGGGCTCCGGCTGGGGATATTATGTTATGATCGATCACGGCGGCGGCTACTCCACGCTCTACGCACATTGCAGCGTGCTCGTCGTAGAGCCGGGCCAAGCCGTACAGCAGGGCGAAATTATAGGCTATATCGGCAACACGGGCAATTCCTACGGCGCGCACCTGCATTTCGAATGCTGGTTTAACGGCCAGCGCTACGACCCGGCGTCTGAACTGTTTTAAATGGATGGTTTTGATAATAAGGCAAAGAATAAAGGCGGGCAGCATGCCCGCCTTTTCTTTTTCCAAAAAGAAATAAACAAAACTATCCCGGCGTCTTCCCTCCGCCTTCTTTTTTAGCTTTTTGCTCTTCCGCATTTGCCCCGTTTAAAAAGCCAATCCCTCTGCACATCATGTCCTCCGCCATCTCTGCAACCTGCTGCGCAGGTGTTACCATGCCCTCTTCCAGCCATTTCTGCAGCAGCCCTATGCATCCTGCGCTTGCAAAGGCGTAAAAATACTCAATCTCTTTTGCAGAAGCATTTTTAAAATAGCCGGAATACGATGCAACACATTTTTCGCGCCCCATATTGATCAGCTTCAGCGCAAAAGCCTTGTCGCCATAATCCCCCAGCGTCACGGTACACAGGTCTGAATTTTCTTTTAAACACTGGAAAACACCCGCTGTTATTTTTACAGGCGTCAATTGTTCCTGCTCGTTACAGAAAAGCGGTTCCAGCGCCTTTTCAAAATCCTGCAGCATTTCCTCCTCCATTTGGCTGCGCAGGTCATAAATATCGGTATAATGCGTATAAAATGTGCCGCGGTTGATCCCCGCCAGCTCGCACAGCTCTTTAATGGAAATACTTTGGATGGGCTTTTGTTTTAAAAGATGGGTAAAGGCCTTACGTATCAGCAGTTTTGTTACACGCGTACGGTGGTCGTTTTTAAACTTTTTCAAAACAAACACCCCTTTTCAACAACCTGTGTTGTCTCTGTTGATTATTTTTGCATTTTTAAAAAATCTGGCAATTGTAGTTTTTTTATAAGATGATTATAATACAGTTGAAAACAAAAATCAACACAGTGTTCATAAATTATAAGAGGTGTATACAATTATGAAACGGATTTATATTATCACCGGCGCAAACGGTCATTTGGGAAGTACGCTGGTACGCTTGCTTGAAAAACAAAACTGCCTGGTTCGCGGGTTGATCCTTCCACAGGAGCATGCAACAGACCATGGCAATGTCACCTATTACAAGGGCGACGTGCGCAAGCGTAAAACGCTTCTGCCACTTTTTGCAAACACGCAGGGCGCGCAGGTGATCGTGCTGCATACTGCCGGCATTGTAAATATTGCAAAGGAAGCCTCTCCTGCCTTATACGATGTAAACGTCAATGGTACAAAAACGGTTGCCGCGCTCTGTCTGGAAAAAAAGGTAACACGCATGGTCTACGTAAGTTCTGTCCATGCCATCCCGGAAAGAGCAAAGCCGCTTGTTTTAAAAGAGGTTTACAGCTTTTCCCCGCAGCAGGTCAAGGGCGGATATGCCAAAACAAAGGCGGAAGCAACAAGGCTTTTATTTGAGGAAATTAAGCGGGGGCTTGACGCCGTTGTTGTGCATCCCTCCGGTATTTTAGGGCCGTATGATGCCTGCGGCAACCATTTGGTACAAATGGTAAACGACTATATCTGCGGACGTCTGCCCGCCTGTGTAATCGGCGGCTACGACTTTGTAGATGTGCGCGATGTTGCGCAGGGCTGCCTGCTGGCGGCGGACAAAGGAAAAAAAGGGGAATGTTATATATTATCAAACCGGCATTACGAAATGAAAGAGCTGCTGAAAATGGTTCGCAGCATTTGCGGCGGCAGGCGTTTGCCCGTTTTGCCCATGTGGCTTGCAAAAGCAGCCGCACCCTTTATACAGCTGCACGCCAAACGCACCAAACAGCGCCCGCTGTATACAAGTTATTCTTTGTACACGCTGCAAAGCAACGACCGTTTTTCCCATGACAAAGCTACCAGCGAGCTGGGCTGGCGGCCCCGTGATCTGTACCAGACAATTGCAGATACCGTTGCCTGGTTAAAAAAGGATAGCGCTTGTAAAGCAAAGCTACCGGCCTGATTTTTCCCTACCCCCAATATACTTTTGCTGCTTTTTAAAAAGAAAACACAGGGCTGGCACCGTTTTAAACGGCGCCAGCCCTTGTTATCCTTTTTTGCTCTTTTTATATACAAACTGCCAAAGGCTTAGCCTATTTTTACCTTTTGTCCGTTTTGGTAGATATACACCTCGGCTCTAAAAGGGTAGTTCGGGCCGTTTTTGCTGTCACAATTGTTACTTCCATCGTTAAAGCACTCGTTTACATAGGGCGTACCGCCAAGCGCAATGGCGCAGGTATACGTATACCCCGGCAGCGTATTCAGCCTTTAGTTTCAATCATAATCAACCTTCTGCACTTTTGCAGATGGGGCTGCATGTGGCTTCAGTATAGAAGGTTTACCTTTCATATTCCGTTGAAAATATTTTTTATATAAAAATCCTGCCATTGAAGACAAACATATCAACGGCAGGAGTCTACAGTGCATCTATGTTTTTTGCTAAAACCTTTAACAGACGGATAAATTGCTCTTGCTTCTTTTTGTCTTGTTTTTTAATGATCGCCTCAATATTTGATAGTAGCCCGCTGTTTTCTAAAACACCATCAATCACAAGTGCGTCCAGGCTGACATGCAGACATTGGGCAATTTTTATAGCGGTTTCCAGCGATAACTTTTTACTGCCGCGCTCAATATGTCCCAGATAAGAGGTTGAAATATTGCAGGCTTCTGCCAACTGCTCTTGTGTAAAATGCTTTTTATTTCGTAATTGCTTTACTCTTTGCCCGACCAATTTATAGTCTATTTCTTTCATTGATTCCTCACCAATTTTATTATAACAACCAACCTCTTGACATATCAGTGACTGTAGATGTAAAATTATGACAAACAGTAGTTATTATACAGCAATTATTACATATATGAGCGGGGAGGGAGAAAGCTTTTGCAGCCGTATAAAATATTCCTGACTCTTGCAAGTATAACAGGATGGATCGGTATTATTGACTTAATCCTTGCAATAGGCTTTGCAGCAAACAGTTCTTTACTGCAGACAAATGACAGCATTTGTTCCTTTATTTTTGTATCAAATTTTCTGGCCCCCACTTTTATCGGTATGTCTATCATTTTTTTAATCATTGGGCTGATTATAAAATATAAGAAAGGTAAATAGCAAGAACATGTTTTTTGCGGAAAAGAAACAACAACAAAACGCATGAAAAAAGCCCACTTTCTTGAGTGAGCTTTTTGATTAAGCACCGCTTGCTCCGACGTGGAAGGGGCAGGCCCTTTAAATATGGCTACAGACGCACAACCGCAAAAAGTTAATCGTGGATAAAAGCCGTTGCAAGCGCGTTTATAAATGAACTGGTAACATGAACGTGACTTTTGCAAAGAGGCGCTGGGAACCTGTACGGTAAACCCGCTTTTTGCACAGAAAAATGCGGCGAACCCTTATGGTTCGCCGCGACGTGGTTGCGGAGGCAGGATTTGAACCTGCGACCTTCGGGTTATGAGCCCGACGAGCTACCGAACTGCTCCACTCCGCAGTATATTCTTTTTTTGGAACTTTTTTATAATACCATAGCTTCATGCGTTTGTCAAGGCATAAGCAAGCTTTTCTTAAAGAAGTATATGCGCACAATTCTATATGATTCCAAATGCCAGATCATTTTCTGCTTTATTTAACAGCATACAGCCCCACTTGCATATACGAAGCCCAAAGCAGCTCCACTGTGGTAAAGCCGCATGTTTGTAAAAGTGTCGTTTGCTGTTCCAATGTGAGCGGGAAAACCTGTTGATTTATCCTTTGCAAATGCGCCCGTATTTCTTCTTTTTCTCTTCCTCTCTGCTGCTGAAAATACGCCCATCTCTTCAAACCGGCTTCCTTCCCGGCTTTGCCGTTTGGCATAACATTTTCGAAAGAAACAAACACACCGCCCTTTTTAAGCGCTTTGCAGCAGCTTTCCACCGCCTGCTTACGCTGCTCCAAAGACAGATAGTGGTGCGCAAAAACAGCCGTTACAATGTCAAACTCTTCCGTAAAATCCATCCCCTGCGATGGTATGCAGAAAAATCTGCAGCCCTTCTCTGCAAGCCTATGCTCTGCCATACACAGCATTTCCTGCGATGGGTCACACAGTGTAAAAGACGCATTGGGAAACTGCTTTTGCGCCATTTGTACCAGCGTGCCCGTGCCGCAGCCCGTGTCCAGCCAATTTGGCTTTTCAAACGAAAAGGCCGCAGCCAGATCCAGAATCTGGGCGCACATATCCTTATAATACGGGATAACCGACGTAATTTCCCGATCATATTCCCACGCGCCAAAAGCACTGCTGTTGTGCTGCTTCATCGTTATGCCGACCCTTCCTTCTGGTTTACCGGCGGATGCTCCTGTATATATTCCTCCAAGATTTCTGCCGCGTCCTTTATCAAAAGGGGGCACGGCCGTTTTTTATAATAATCCGGCGTACGCAACGCAGGAACAGGTGATTGCGGTACGTCTTTTGCACGAATTCCCAAAAGCTCCCTGCAAACAATCGACCCGTTTTTTTCCTTAAAGCGGTTTGCAAGCGTTTGCACTGTTTGGTAAAGTTCCTTTTTTTCTGTTATTGCCTTTGGCTTATTATAGCCGTATAAAAGGCTTGTAACCAACATCATACCGGAAACCGCTCCGCAAACCTCCCGCATTCTGCCCATACCTCCACCAAAAGCAGACGCAAGCAGCATTGCGCTTTCAAAACTGTACCCTGTTTCTTCACAAAACGCGCCAAAAACTGCCTGCGCGCAGTTATACCCCTGTTCAAACAGCGCTTTTGCTCTTTCTCCTTTTTCACTCATACTCCATCACCTTTATTTTTTTCTGTTTCTTCCTTTTCCGGTTTCTCTTGGCGGGTATTTTCCGCTTGCTCATCCTGCTCCTTTGTTTGCCCGGCGTTTGCCCCTTCGGCCTGCTCCTTTTTTCTATGCAGCCCTGCCGTATAGGCAACTGCGACAATCACAATGACAATAACGGCCGCTGCCACGCCGCAAAGAAACAGCACAAACCCACTGTCCCCAAAAACCGTTTGACCCTGTCCGCCGATTGTAAGCGTATCTGCAGACGCATAGGAGCCGTTTTCCAGCAGCTGCGGCTGTTCCTGTGCGCCGCCTTCCACCAATATACTGCCCACCCCGCTGGACGCAGAGCCGGCAGAGCTTGCAGACACCCTTCGGCCGGAGGCCGACGCAGACGAGGTTGTTTCCTTTTCCTGCAGGGTTACCTGGTATTCTATCGGGTCTTGTACCGTCATTTTTTGTTCATTTATATCCACCGCCTGCTCTGTATACAGCGTCAGCGTTGTTTTGCATTGGGTAGACAATGCGGTAAAACGCAACAGAATCATGGGCGTTGCCTCTGACCTAGGCAGGGTCGTCCCGTTTGCGTTTAGATATACAATTTTCACAAGGCCGCCATCTTCAACGGCTCGCATTTCTCCCGGCATACCGTCGGCTATATCTGCTTCTTTATATGTAAGTACGTTTGGGTCGTACCGCACAGTAAAAACGGCGGTGCCCAGCTGCACCCCGGACGGGCTCGACAGGCATAGCTTTGCCTGCGCGCTTTTTTTCAACGTGATTGCCGCAGGGATGTCCATACTGTAATAAAACGGCTGGGAGGCATAAACGGTACAAATCGGCACCAGGACCAACAGTATACACAGCGCTGTCACAGCCACCGCTTTTTTCATGGTGTTGCTTCCTTTCCTTTCAGCAGCTTTGGATCTATGCCATACATCGCGCAGGCGTTTTCCGCCGTTGCTGCCAATAACGCCTCCACAGGCATCCTGCGCAGCTGCGCCATTTTCTCTGCGGAATAGAGGATCATAGACGAATCACATCGTTTGCCGCGAAACGGCACGGGCGCAAGATACGGCGCGTCTGTTTCAAGCAGCAGCCGGTCCAAGGGTGCGTCTTTGACTACTTCCACACTGTGGCGTGCATTTTTAAACGTAACCACGCCGCCTAAGCTGACAGACATGCCCAGCCTATATATTTCCCTTGCCATTTCCACACTGCCGGAAAAGCAGTGTACAAATCCACGCGGTTTATACTTTTTGAGCAGCTCCAGCGTATCCTGATGCGCCTGCCTGTCGTGCACCACTACCGGCAGATCCAGCTCCAGCGCTAAAGCAAGCTGCTGTTCAAACACTTTTTTTTGCAGCTTATGCGGGACATCGTCCCAATAATAGTCCAGTCCAATCTCCCCAACCGCTACGGCCTTTGGGTGCTGCAGCTGCTGCTCCATCTCGTCCAAATAGCCTTCTCCCGCTTTATCGGCGCACTGCGGATGATACCCTACCGTCGTCCAGAAAAACGGGTATTGCTCCGCATATTTAATCCCTGCCTGCGCCGTCTGTGCTTCGGTAGAGGCATTGACCACCGCTACTACGCCCTTTTCGGGCAGGCTTTGCAAAAGCGTTTGGCGGTCCGGGTCAAAGGCTTCGTCGTCATAATGCGCGTGCACGTCAAAAATCATGGCTTTCCCCCTACTTCTATTTAAACAGAACAGAAACGGTTTTTCTATTGTCTGCCAGCTGCAAAGTACGCATGGCAAAATTTCTGTATCGTTCTTGTTTGCTTTTTATTATACTATACTCCTTTTTATATCGCAATAAAAGAGGAACGGTTGATTGCGAAAGCCTTCTACTGCGTGCCTGTCACAAGCAACGCAGCCATCCAATAATCCGGCCGCTCCCCCTTTGAGGATGCGGCCCAAACAGAATCAACAGATTAAAAGAAGGCAAAGCGTTGTCTTTTTCATTGCGCGCCGCCTTCTTTTTTTCTGGCATATCATTTATCTGATCCGGCTGCCTGCAGGCATGCTTTCGTCTGCAAACAACACCTTTACACCGGCATCCTGCACGTCGGCAGCCAATATCATCCCCTGGCTTTCCACCCCACACAAAACGGCCGGCTTTAAATTTGCAACCAAAATCACCTTTTTGCCCACAAGCTCCTCCGGCTTATAATATTGCGCAATTCCAGAAGCAACCGTGCGCTGCGTTGTGCCGTCGTCAAGCGTCAGTTTCAAAAGCTTTTTTGCTTTTTTGACCGGCTCGCATGCAAGGACCTCCGCCACGCGCAGCTCCACCTTTGCAAAATCCTCTATCCCAATCTGGGCAAGCCCTTCTATCTGCGGCTTCTGTTTCTGCTTTTCAGCAGCAGCCGCTTCTTCCTGCTTTTGCGCTACCTGGGCAAGCATTTTTTCCGCGTCAATCCTTGAAAAGAGCGGTACAGGCGTGCCTACCTTTTCCCCCTCTTTCAGCGCACCAAACGCAGAAAGGCTTTCATAGCCGGTTTGCGCACAGCGCAGCTGGGAAAAAATTTCCTTGGCCGTGTCCGGCATAAAGGGGGACAACAGCACGGCTATAAACCGGATGCTCTCCAGCAGGTTATACAGCACCGTGGCCAACCGGTCCCTTTTGGCTTCATCCCTGGCAAGGATCCAGGGCGCTGTTTCATCAATATATTTATTGCTGCGACGCGCAAGGCCCATAATGGCGTCCAGTGCGTCGCTGATGCGGAACTGGGCAATCAGCTCGTCGACTGTTCTGACCGTTTGCAGCGCAAGGGAGGAAAGCTCCTGATCCACCGGCTCCTTACAGGAGGGCGGCAGAATTTCCCCGTTAAAATATTTGTTGCTCATGGCAATCGTACGGTTGACAAGGTTGCCAAGCGTGTTGGCAAGGTCAGAATTAAAGCGTTCAATAATTGTTTCATATGTGATCGAACCATCAGACGTATAGGGCATTTCAGAAAGCAGGTAATACCGCACGGCATCCACACCGAGCAACTCTACCAGATCATCGGCATAAATGACATTGCCTCTGGATTTGCTCATCTTGTCCGTCCCAAACAGCAGCCACGGATGCCCAAACACCTGCTTGGGCAGCGGTTCCCCAAGCGCCATCAGCATAATCGGCCAGTAAATGGTGTGAAACCGCAGAATATCCTTCCCTATAATGTGTACGTCGGCAGGCCAGTACTTTTTATACAGCTCCGACGGGTTGTCCGGGTCATATCCAAGCGCCGTAATATAGTTGGAAAGCGCGTCGATCCATACATAAATGACATGCCCCTTGTCAAAATCCACAGGGACGCCCCATTGAAACGAAGACCTGGACACACACAGATCCTGCAGCCCCGGTTTAATAAAATTGTTGATCATTTCTTTTTTGCGGCTTTCCGGATAAATATAGTCGGGGTTGTCCGCAATAAACTGTTCCAGCTGCTTTTGATATTTGGACAACCGCAAAAAATAGGCCTCTTCCTTTGCTTTTTTAACCTCCCTGCCGCAGTCGGGGCATTTTCCGTCTACCAGCTGGGATTCTGTCCAGAAGCTCTCACACGGCGTGCAGTACAGGCCCTCATATTGGCTTTTATAAATATCGCCCTGTTCATAGAGCTTTTTAAAGATTTTTTGCACCGTTTTTTCATGGTATTCGTCGGTTGTGCGGATAAAATGGTCGTAGGTGGTGTTGAGCAAATCGCAGATCCGGCGGATCTCCCCGGCTACCTCATCTACATACTGCTTGGGGGTCACGCCCGCAGCCTTTGCGTATTCTTCAATTTTCTGCCCGTGCTCATCTGTGCCCGTAAGGAAGAAAACATCATATCCCTGCATTCGCTTGTAACGCGCGATCGCGTCTGTCAGCACAATTTCATAGCTGTTTCCGATATGCGGCTTGCGTGATGTATAGGCAATTGCCGTAGTGATGTAATACTTCTTTTTAGACATAACCTTTCTTCCTCCAGCTTTCTATTTCACCGTATGCAGCGGCGCTCGGCGGCTGCCGCTGCGTCCGGCTTTTCTATTATAGCATTTTGGTATGCAGCGCACAACGACTTCCGTAAAATTTTCCCATGAAAGTTAAAACAGATCGTTTTTCCGGTATTTATCTGCCGGCTTTGTCTCCCTTGCCCTGCGGCTTTGCAACCAGATCGTCTTCTTCCAACAGTTTTTTATACTGCTCATGCTGGATATCTGCATACGCCGAAAGCATGGGCTCGATCATCCGGGGATTTTTGCACGATTTGCGCTTTATATAATTGGCCGTAATTTTTACAACAATGCCCGACAGCGCCAAAACGCCAATCAGGTTTGGCAAGGCCATCAACCCGTTGAGCGTATCTGCAATCCCCCAGGCCAGATCCAGGCTCATGGTGGCGCCCACCACAATAAAAGCAACAAACAGAATTTTGTAAAGAATGGTCGATTTCCCGCCAAATAAGTATTCTGCCGCTTTTGTCCCATAAAATGACCATCCCAGCACGGTGGAAAAGGCAAAAAGCAAAATGGCAACTGCCAGAATAATCCCCGCAAAATCGCCAAAACACTGGGAAAACGCATAGGTAACCAGCGGTATGCCCTGCACCTTTTCTATTTTTACCGATGCAATAACCGGGTTTCCGTTTTCATCCGTCACAACCTTGCCCTGCGGGTCCGTCTGCGGAACCCCTTTTACCGACATAATATTGGTAAAAACATAGTCCTCCGCCGTTTTATCCGCCGCGCCGGCGGTATAAATGGTAAGCTCCTGCCCATAAACCGTCTGCACACGCAGGGGCTGCCCGCTTTCCTTGTCCGTTTGCCGGAGGGCTTCATTGTATCTTGCATCGATCAGAGGGATCTCGCCTTCATAATCGTCGCCGTTTGCAATCTGTACATACTGTGTCTGCGTGCTGATGTTCGACAACGCCTGGTCAAGCGGTACCGCGTCGCCCGCCGTACTCGAAAGCAAAATAAACGCTGTCAGCGTGCAGACGATGATTGTGTCAAAAAACACTTCAAAAATGCCCCACATTCCCTGAACGGCAGGCTCCTTTACATCCGACGAGCTGTTTACCATTACCGAAGAGCCCAGCCCCGCCTCGTTGGAAAAAACACCCCGTTTAAACCCTATTTCCACCGCCTGCCTGACAACAACACCGCCTATGCCGCCGCCGATCGCTTCAAAACTGAAGGCGCTTGCAAAAATGCTGCCGAACACATAAGGGATTTGCTGAAAATTAAAGAAAAAAATAATCAGCGCACCCAGTATGTACAGCCCCGCCATAATTGGAACCAACTTTTCTGTCACCTTGCCAATGCGCTTGATTCCTCCTATAACCACAAGCCCCGCTATAACAGCCAGAACAATGCCCGTAACAAGCGGTGGGATTTCAAACCCAAACATGGGGGTAAACGCCGTTTCCAGGGATGTGGCAATAGAATTGACCTGTGTCATATTGCCTATGCCGAAAGAGGCCAATATACAGAAAATGGCAAAAGCCACCGCTAAAATTTTCCCCAAATGCCTGCAGCCCTTTTTCCTGCTCAGCCCATTTTCCAGATAATACATGGGGCCGCCGGCCCACTCGTTTTTATCGTTTTTCTTTCTAAAGAAAATCCCCAGCACGTTTTCAGAATAGCTGGTCATCATGCCAAAAAAAGCCGATACCCACATCCAGAATACCGCCCCCGGCCCTCCAATGGAAACGGCGGTGGCTACGCCGGCAATATTCCCCGTGCCGATCGTCGCCGCCAGCGCAGTGGACAACGCCTGAAACTGCGAAATTGCCTTTTTATCCTTTGTTTTTGTAACAGATTTTTTTCGAAATATGGCAAGAAACGTTTCCCCTATAATATGTTTTGCTTTTCTTACCTGAAAAAACCTTGTTCTCAAAGACATATAAACGCCCGTGCCCAAAATGAGCACCAGCATAGGTATGCCCCAGACCAACCCGTTTAAAAACGCGTTTCCCTGCGAAACTGCCGCAATAATCTGTTCTACCATCTCCAAAGCTTCCACCTTCTTATACCAAACTTTCTAAAACAACCTTTATTATACCAATATATGATCGTATGGACAATGCATACCTGTTGTTTTAAAAATTCATAAAAAGAGGGAACTTCGCAAGTCCCCTCTTTTGTGGTCTTTGGTTCGTTTCTTCCATAAGAAATGAGCAAAGTCTTTTAGAAGTAATATATAAGCGTAAAAAGCCAGCGGGTAAGCTACAAGTCCGCATAAAGAAAAAATCTTTATGAAGGAGGTACCATAAGGCAAGGCATATTTAAAATATACATTGCAAGCATACAGAAACTGCCGGGGGTGGAGGCTTATTCGCCAATAATCTTAATCAACGCATGCTTGGGGCGCATTCCGTCAAACTCAAAATAAAAAATCTGCTCCCATGTGCCAAAATCCAGCCGTCCTTCGGTAATCGCGCAAACAACCTCCCGCCCCATCACCGTGCGTTTAAGGTGTGCATCGGCGTTGTCCTCATACCCGTTGTGCCGGTACTGGCTGTACGGCTTTTCAGGTGCAAGCTTTTCCAGCCATGTTTCATAATCCTGGTGCAGCCCGCTTTCGTCGTCGTTGATAAACACGCTGGCGGTAATATTCATAGCGTTGACAAGCACCAACCCTTCGCGGACCCCGCTTTCATCGATTGCTTTTTGTACATCTCTTGTAATATTCACAAGTCCCCGGCGCTTGGGGATGTTGAAAAAAAGCTCTTTTCTGTAAGATTTCATAAACCGTACAAGCCTCCTGTGTTTGCTCTTTTTTCGCTATACAGTCCGTTTACTGGCAAACAGTAAACCGCTTTAGCTTATATTTCCGCGCAGGCCGCGTTATGGTGTGCGCTGCCTATACAGCGGTTTTCTTTACCTCTATTTAAGGCAGTTATTAAAAATTGCGGCCGTTGTGCCCCCAGTACGGCGTTTCTTCATACTGCACATAGGTTCTGCCCGGGGAAATCCCCAGCACGTCCTGCATAATGGCGCATATCTCTGCCGTCAGCGCCTGATATGCCTGCGGCGTGGATTTGCCGAAAAGCTTAACCTCCGTAAAGGCCGTAGGGGCGTCGTTTGTTCCCTGAAAATACAGCCGGCAGCCTGGGGTAATACGAACCATCAGGTACGCTCCGCTTTTTCCGGGTAAAAGGGGGATTGCCTGATAGAGTCTGTCTTTCAGCTGGGTTTCCTGCTGCGGTGTAATATCTGTGCTGACCATTGCATGAATAAAAGGCATACTGTATAAACCTCCCAAAAATAAGATAACTTTATCATACTATATTCTTTATGGAAACACAAGCGCCTATACCCTGCCCTTGTTCCTTTTTTGACTTTTTTTACAGCCCCCTTTATATTTTTATCCAAATCATGTATAATAAGCGTGTATCACATTGTCCCCGTTTTTCAAAAGTGCAGGGACGTGCGGAAAAATTTATAGTATGGAGTGATTAACATGCCACTGGTAAATGCAAAAGACATGCTTACAAAAGCAAAGGCAGGCCACTATGCAGTCGGCCAGTTCAACATCAACAATCTGGAATGGACAAAAGCGATCCTTCTGACTGCACAGGAAATGAACTCCCCTGTGATTCTTGGTGTGTCAGAGGGTGCGGGCAAATATATGTGCGGGTATAAAACCGTTGTGGGGATGGTAAACGGCATGCTCGAAGAGCTGCATATTACGGTTCCTGTTGCGCTGCATCTGGACCATGGCAGCTATGAGGGCGCGTTGGCGTGCATAGCGGCGGGCTTCAGTTCGGTTATGTTCGACGGTTCCCATTATCCAATTGATGAAAACATTGCAAAGACAAAGGAGCTTGTAAAAATCTGCGCCGACAAGAACCTTTCACTTGAAGCGGAGGTCGGTTCCATTGGCGGCGAGGAAGACGGCGTGATCGGCGCGGGCGAGGTTGCCGACCCGAACGAATGCAAAATGATCGCCGACCTGGGCGTGACCATGCTGGCAGCCGGGATTGGCAATATCCACGGAAAATATCCCGAAAACTGGGCGGGCTTAAGCTTTGAAACGCTCGACGCCATTCAGCAGCTTACAGGCTCTATGCCTTTGGTTTTGCACGGAGGTACGGGCATCCCGGAGGATATGATCAAAAAGGCCATTTCCCTGGGTGTTTCAAAGATCAACGTCAATACCGAATGCCAGCTTTCATTTGCCGCCGCCACCAGAAAATATATTGAAGAAGGCAAAGATTTACAGGGCAAGGGCTTTGACCCCAGAAAGCTGCTTGCGCCCGGCTTTGAAGCGATTAAGGCAACGGTTAAAGAAAAAATGGAGCTGTTCGGTTCTGTCAACAAGGCGTAAAAAGCGCTTTTTACACATGGCAAAAAGCGGAGGGAGTGTAGGCTCCCTCCGCTTTTGTATTGTAGATCCTGTTCTGCAATGCTTATGTAAACAGCGCAGGGTGCATCCGGCTGTAATGAAATAGGTATTGCTGCGCAATCCCTGCATATTCCCCAAAATCCGACGGCTGCATCCCGGGCAGCAGCGTTTCCATGGCGCGCTTCATCCAAACATCCATGGGAAAGCACTCCAGGCGGTGCATGCCATATAAAAGCGTGCAGTCGGCAACCTTTGGGCCCACACCCTTTATCTGCATGCATACCTGCCGTGCCTGATCAAGCTCCATTGCAGATACCGCCTGCAGGTCAATTTGGCCGCTCGCAACCTTTTGCGCTGCGTCCAGCAGATATTTTGCCCGAAAGCCACTTCTGATGGGGGCCAGCTCTTCCACCGTGCAAAGAGCCAGATCTTCCGGCCGGGGAAAGGCATGCGCGCCCCCATTTTCTTTTCCAAAAAGCACGCACAAGCGGTGGATCATCCCTTTTATCCGCGGGATATGGCTGTTTTGGGACAAAATAAACGAGCACAGGGCCTCCCATGGGTCCTGCCGCAGGATCCGTATCCCCGGGGCATAATCGGCGGCGGCCTTTAAAACAGGGTGCAGCTGGGACAGCGATGTGCGTATTTTGCCATAATCCAGCTGCAGGTCAAAATACTGCCGCCATCGCGCTGCCTGTGCCTGTTCTGCACCGGGGCGACACGCTGTGTCTGTTATATATAAAACGTCCTGCTCCAGCCATGCCTGCGCTGTGCCGCCGAACACCTGCCCGGAAAACGAGCCATCCGGCTGCGCCTCCCACCGAAAGCACTGCCCGCAGTCGAGCGTTTGCGCCAAAGTCAGATCCTGCACGCGGCCAAGCACCAGCGTTGTGGCGCAACCTTCCTTTTTCATGCCTTGCTCCCCTTAAAAAATCTGCAATGATTATACCATACCGGCAAAGATTGTGCTACAATATAAAAAAAGGAAACAACGGAAAGGAAGGACCGTATGAAGGAAACCATCTGTACCATACCCATTAACGACATATTCGGCCCCAAAGAAGGCTGTTCGGTCTGCCGTATGCACGACATGCTGGAGCAAAAATATGTGGAATATATCACCGGCGCCGCCATGATGGAGCCAGACGTACGTACAGAGACCAACCACAAGGGCTTTTGCCACACACATTATGAAAAAATGCTGCAATGCGGCAAACGGCTGCAAAACGCGTTGATTCTGGAATCCCACCTGCAGCAGCTTATTACGACATACTTTCCTGAAAAAATCAAAGGCAAGCCTGACAAAAAGCAGCTTTCACAGCTGCAGCAAATGCAGCACAGCTGCTTTGTATGCGATAAAATTGCCTGGGCGCAATCCCACATGTTTGAAACCGTCTTTCACAGCTTTGAAAACGACCCGGCCTTCCGCCGGCTGTACAGTGAACAGCCCTATATCTGCCTGCCCCACTATACACAGCTTATGCAGGCGGCAACAGCAAAAAACGGGATTGGCACAAAGGCCCTGGGGGATTTTTATCAGCAAACCGCAGCCCTTGCAGGCAATTACATGAAAATGCTGAAAAAGGATATTTCCCATTTTTGCTCGATGTATGATTACCGCAACCGCGGCGGCGACTGGGGCAACGCCAAAGACGCGATCGAACGCTCTGTTTTATTTTTAACCGCAGAACCCCTGCAAACAGGGGATGCTTAAAAGGAAGACTTGCAAAGTCTTCCTTTTTTGTTTGCCTAAACCTTCTGCGGAGTGCTTTAGCAAGCCCACATAAAGCTAAACAAAAGCAGGGTTTGGGACAAATAAAAATCCACCAGCGAAGCTGGTGGTATTTCATTTTCGGGCAAAGCCCT
>UQKB01000027.1 GCA_900541565.1 uncultured Oscillospiraceae bacterium | reverse complement strand
GATCTACACTCGACTAGTCGTCGGCAGCGTCAGATGTGTATAAGAGACAGACTCACAACATTCAAAATACAGAAAATATATCAAGTGTGCTCATAAGGGCTGATGATGTTGTAAAAAAAATAAGTAGTAAATCAAACGTTAAATTTTTAGCTCTAAAAGATATTGATTTTCAAAAGCTTATAAAAAGAGTGGCTTTTAAAAATGATGGCATATATTCTATTTTAGATGATAATGCACTTAAACAGTTTGTTAACAGTAAAATATCAAAAATTGGTCTAAAAGTTGGGAATGATATTAAAAGAATTGATGGCTTTATTAAAATTGAATTGGAGGCATTTTAAAATGTGTAAAGATTTTGGATTATTAAGCGGAAAATACGACAGTACAAAGCAGAGAGCGGTATTGCTCCAAGGTGACCGGCTACGAAATTATAGAAGATATAATGCTACTATCAGAATGGAAATGCTTATAGCAGGCGGTATTACAGTTACCGATGCCCAATTTTATGATGGATTGTATTTTGCTTGGATGACAGAAGATGGGGATCAATTTAATGAATTTTTAGAATGTGTTTCTAATTTTTCTAAAAAATGCAAAGACAGAAAAATATTTAAGGTTATGCAGCGCAAGGAAAATTACGATGCGCTTGCGACAAATATGTTCTGTAAGCAGTTTTTCTTTAGTTCCCTTGAGTCAAAAGAACTTGCAAACTTTGTAAATGAAGTGGGAGAGGATTATGAAACCACTTGTTCGGACAAGTCAATAGAAGCTACAAAAAAGCCTGCAAAAGAGTCTGTTATGCTGAGAATAAAAGAAACAGAGCTTTCCAAGTATCTAGAAAATATGAAAGTCAGCATTGCATGCACATACAAAAATATTTATAAAGAAGAATGGGAACAGTTTTCTAAGAGAATTACAAAACTGTTTAAAGGTATATCTGATAAAAAACTTTATGAAGTGTGGCGGCAAAAGGAAGATAATGGGTATCGAGATTTTAAATACAAAGATTTTTTATCTGAATATTTTGATGATAACCTTACATATCAGGACAAAATGAATGATTTATTAACTCAATTTGAAAACCTTATGGAGGATGTAAATTTATCAAAAAAATATTTTGTGTCTATACGCAAACAAGCGTTAGAGAAATATCCTACAAGAAGCACAATAGTAAATTGTTTTAATAAAATATTTAGATTAGCATCTGGAAATTTAAATAATAAAAATTTTGGTCGTGCCGAAAATTTGCGTTTAGAATATATAAAACTATTTAATGACAGATACAATAAAGCCATCGCCTATCAGCACCATGCAAAGTTTTTAGATGTATGTGATTACAATGATAAAGTAAAGGATATTGTAAATAATAAAATAGATCGATCTAAAATTTATAATATACCAATTAGCGCAGATATGATAAAAAAAATGGGAACGATGACATGGAAAGAGTATTATAAAATTATTTCAGACAGTGAAATTATTGACTCCTACAACAACCTCTGCTCTTCTTATGATAATGAACGTATTGACTGCACTACTTTTAGCACAAGTGTAAGCGACTATATTGCTTTAATAAATGACAAAATCAACCAAATGAATATAAATGATTCCACAGATGTTAATCAAGGCCCTTGGAATTATTATAATACAAATAGATATCAATTGTATAAAAAATTTTTTTCTGAATTAAGCCCACCGTCATTTATTGGAGGCGGAAGCTATATAGAAGGAGTGGAAGCAAACGAAATTTGTTTATTCAGAAATTGCGGTGATAAAAGTATTTATCGTCTTAAAATATGCACCTCTGATTCAAAAAATATAAACGATTATGATGACAATTATGATACGGTTATTGCCCCTGTGAAGAATATATTTAACGGAAATGGAGGTTCATAAAATGAGTCCTATAGATAGAATTGAAAACTATTTGTCCCTAATTAAACAGTATCCCAATGTTTTTGATAATACTTCAGGAGAACTTGAGATAATTGTTGATAAAAAAATTTTATACGAAGAACAAGAAAAATTATATGCAGCAGCTGATATGAAAAACCAACCACGCAGTTGGTATGATTTAGGAGTTGTTGCTCAAGATGAATGGGTAGTTGTTTTGCGGGATTTAGTCAAATTCCCAAATGGAAAATACGGCAGATATATAAGAATGCTCAATAGAAAAAGTCAACTTGAACAATCTGGTAAGGATGTTGTCGTATTAATAAAATGTGGAAATTTGTTTTTATTAGTAAAGCATTTTCGCCATGATGACAGGGCATGGCATTGGGAGTGCCCCAGAGGATTTGGCGAAAAAGGCCTGTCTGCGAAAGAAAATGCATTAAAAGAAATACAGGAAGAAACAGGCTTGACCGTCATAAAAATTCAGCAAATCAATAATTATGACGATAGAGTTGCGTATTTTTTGGCAGAATGCAATGGTACATTTATAAATACGGATAAAACAGAGACTATATCAGATAACATATTTGTTACTTTTGAAAAATTTAAGCAAATGATTATTGATGGTTTTGTCAATGATCAATATACAATCAAGGCGTTTACGTTAGCCCAAATACAATTATTATAGCAACTTAATAAAATACACTGTAGTATTTTGTTAAGTTTAAATTTACATACAAAGTTAGCTCCCTACGGTGAAAAATTTTTTTGATAGTGATAAAGTAAAAAAGTTGCGCAAACTAAAAATGAAAAAAAGAGACAAGGTTTGCAGAGCTTTGATAGAATGACGTTGCAATATATTATTCTGGAAGAAAACTGCAAACCTGTTTGCGCATATAGCTCTCTCTTTGCAATACTTTTTTAAAAACATTTTTTAGCGCTTGACAGGCAGGCAGAGATGTGCTAAAATATAACAGCATTATATAACACTGTTATATCAGGAGTATTCTATGCCGGACATTACATCGACCACCCAACAGAATATTTTGGATGCCGGCAGGAAAGAATTTCTTGCCAAAGGCTTTCGCGCTGCATCCTTGCGGAATATTGTAAAGCGTGCAGGCGTTACGACCGGTGCCTTCTACGGCTATTATAAAAGTAAAGAAGCGCTGTTTGACGCCTTGGTCTCAAAACCATACCATGTTTTTATGGAGCAGTTTATAAAAGCACAAAACAGCTTTGCCAGCCTTCCGCCTGAAGAACAGCCTGGCAATATGGGCAGTATTTCAGGTAAATGTATGGATTGGATGGTTGGTTATATATATGAACATTTTGAAGCTTTCAAATTATTACTCTGCTGTGCCGAGGGAACCCGCTACGAACGGATGATTCATGAGCTGTCACAAATAGAGGTAGACGCCACCCATCGCTTTCTTTCTGTTTTGCAAAATCTGGGATATTGCGTTAGAAAAATAGATCCGCAGCTGGAGCATATTCTTGTCAGCAGCTTGTTTTCCGGTTTTTTTGAAATGGTGATTCACGATATGCCGCAAGCGCAGGCTGTTGTCTATGTAAAAGAACTGCGTGAATTTTATACCGCCGGATGGCAAAAAATTATGGGGCTGTAACGCTCCATTCTTTTTCACATATAGTTAGCCATAACTAACCTTAGGGAGGGATCTTTTTGCAAAAACAATCCAACTTATCACGGCTGCTGGGCTATGCCGGCAGCCACCGGTATTTCACCTATGCCTCGTGGGTGCTTTCCGCCTTGAGCGCTTTGGTCGCGCTTGTTCCGTTTTGGTATATCTGGAAAATGATGCGGCAGGTGCTTGAAGTCGCCCCCCATTTCGGCCAAGCGCAGGATTTACCCCACAACGGCTGGATGGCTGTGCTGTTTGCTGTTCTTTCCGTCATCATCTATATTGCCGGACTCATGTGCTCCCATATCGCCGCATTCCGGGTAGCTACCAATATCCGTATCAGCACTATGCATCATATTGTTAAGCTGCCGCTTGGATTTGTTGAAGAGTTTGGCAGCGGCAAGCTGCGCAAAATTGTTAACGAATCCAGCGCGGCAACCGAAACCTATCTGGCACATCAGCTTCCAGACAAAGCCGGCGCTATCGCCACACCCTGCGGTTTGCTGGTATTGCTGCTTGTGTTCGACTGGCGCCTTGGCCTTTTAAGCCTTGTCCCGGTCGTCCTAGGCTTTCTGATCATGATGCGTATGACCGGCGCAAACATGCAACAGAAAATGCAAGAATACCAAAATGCGCTCGACGATATGTCCAATGAAGCAGTCGAATACGTACGCGGCATTCCTGTGGTCAAAACCTTTGGCCAAACGGTGTTTTCTTTTAAAAAGTTTAAAGATTCCATCGACCGCTACGGCGTTTGGGTCATTGCCTACACAAAACAGCTCCGGATGCCCATGATTCTTTATACAGCTGCTATCAACGGTGTGTTCGTTTTTTTGATCGCCGCAGCGCTGCTGCTAACACAAAACGGCGTAACAACTACGTTTTTGCTCAACCTGCTTTTTTATATTATCATTACCCCGGTCATTTCACTAACCCTCACCAGAATCATGTTCCAAAGCGAAAATGCCATGATTGTCAACGACGCACTGCAAAGGATCGACAGTGTTTTGAATCTCCAGCCGCTGTCAGAAACAACAAAGCCGAAAAAACCAAATGACTATTCCGTTACGCTTGAAGACGTCTGCTTTCGCTACGATGAAGAAAAAGAGGCGCTGCGCCATATATCCCTTTCCATACCTGCAGGGCAAACCGTAGCACTTGTCGGCCCTTCCGGCGGCGGAAAAACAACACTTGCAAGCTTGGTGTCGCGCTTTTTTGATCCGCAGGACGGAAAAATACGCATCGGCGGTGTGGACATCCGGGATATCCCCAAAAAAGAGCTGATGAACACCGTATCCTTTGTATTTCAGGACAGCCGGCTGATCAAAGCATCGGTTTTGGAAAACGTCCGTATGAGCAGACCGGAGGCAAGCCGCAGCGAGGTCCTGGCCGCGCTGCAGGCAGCGCAGTGTATGGATATTATTGAAAAGCTTCCAAACGGTGTGGATACCGTAATCGGAACAAAGGGCGTATATCTGTCCGGCGGTGAACAGCAGCGCATTGCCATTGCGCGTGTTATGCTGAAAAATGCACCTATTGTGATTTTGGATGAAGCCACCGCCTTTGCCGACCCGGACAATGAAAGCCGTGTACAGGCCGCCTTTACCGAGCTGTCAAAGGGAAAAACGGTGATTATGATCGCTCACCGTCTTTCGACCGTTTCCAATGTCGACCGCATTTTTGTTTTGAAAGACGGGCAGATTGCCGAATCTGGAAGCTGGCGTGAGCTAACTGCCGCAAAAGGCATATTCAGCAAAATGTGGAAGGACTACCAGGCTTCTGTCCAATGGAAGGTCGCAAAGGAGGCATCCGGCAATGATTAAACGACTACAAAAAAAGTACGCGCTGTCAGAACAGGGCGCAAAGGACCTGGTCAAGGGTTGTATCGCCTGTGCGCTGCAGAATATTTCCTTTATGTTCCCGGTGGGGCTGCTGTACGCATTGGTTAATGACCTGATCCAAGGCAGCGTAAGTGGGGAAAAAACCGTGTTTTATATTGCAGGCTGCACTGTCTGCATCTTACTGATCATCCTGACCACATGGTTTCAATACAACGCCACGTATTTTGCCACCTACCGGGAAAGCGGCGTCCGGCGTATTTCTCTGGCAGAAAAGCTGCGCAAGATCCCGTTGTCCTTTTTCGGGAAAAAGGACCTTGCCGACCTAACCAGCACCATTATGGCAGACTGTACATTTCTGGAACAGAGCTTTTCCCATTTTATTCCTGAACTGTTTGGCGCAATGGCCTCTACCGTGCTTGTCGCCATCAGTCTGTTTTTCTTTGACTGGCGCATGACACTGGCTGCACTTTGGGTGCTGCCCGTTTCGTTTGCTATCGTCTGGTTTTCTGCAAAGGTGCAAGAGGCGCTCAGCCAAAAATCCATGCGCGCAAAAATGGCCTGTGCCGATGGCATTCAGGAATGCATTGAAACTGTGCGCGATCTAAAGTCCTGCAACGCAGAAGAAGCTTATCTGACCGGGCTGAATCAAAAAATCAAAGCGGTAGAGCACCGCGCCGTAATCAGCGAATTTGGAACGGCCGTGTTTGTGGTTTCCGCCTCCCTGCTTTTAAAGCTTGGCATTGCCACGGTAGCTTTGGTAGGCGCCATATTGCTCCTACAGGGAACGCTGGATATTATGACCTTCTTTCTGTTTTTGCTGGTCGTATCAAGATTTTACGACCCGCTGCAGGGCGCCCTGCAAAATCTGGCAGCAGTCATCAGCACACGGACAAATATTGCCCGCATGAACGAAATTTTAGACCATCCGGTCCAAACGGGCGAAAGCCGCCTTTCCAATAAAGGATCCGACATCGTATTCCAGCATGTGGGTTTTTCCTACAATCGAAACGAAACGGTGCTTTCAGACGTAAGCTTTACTGCAAAGCAAGGGGAAGTCACTGCGCTTGTCGGGCCTTCCGGCGGCGGAAAAACAACGGTGTCCCGCCTTGCCGCCCGCTTTTGGGATGCAGACAGAGGGAAGATCACCGTAGGCGGCATGGACATTGCATATGTTGATCCGGAAACCTTGCTATCCCTTTACTCCATCGTCTTTCAGGACGTAACCCTGTTTAACAATACCATTCTGGAAAATATCCGCATAGGAAGAAAAGACGCCACAGACGAAGAGGTGCTGGCGGCCGCAAAGCTTGCAAACTGTGACGAATTTGCCGAAAAACTGCCTGAAAAGTGGAACAGTCAAATTGGCGAAAACGGTTGCGAGCTTTCAGGCGGTGAACGCCAGCGCATCTCCATCGCCCGGGCGTTTTTGAAAGACGCTCCCATTATCCTTCTGGATGAAGCCACTGCCTCTTTGGATGTGGAAAACGAAACCCTGATCCAATCGGCCCTGTCCCGCTTAATTCAAAATAAGACCGTACTCGTCATCGCACACCGCATGCGTACCGTCGCGGGTGCAGACAAGATTGTTGTCCTGTCCGGTGGCCACGTTGCCGAACAGGGTCCTCCTGAAACGCTGCTTGCACAAAATGGAATTTACACCCATATGGTCAAGCTCCAGACAGAAAGCCAAAGCTGGGCAATCCACAATGGGTAGATGCCGCCGGAAAGCTTTCCCTGTTTGAATATAGAGCAGGCGTTCCCTTACATGGTTTTTTTATTTCTATAAAAAGGACCGGTCAAATGGCAGAAGAACATAAAGAAGGATTGCAAAAATACTGACCTATGCCAAGTGAACGGGAAACAAGAAAACTCTATGTGAATGGAGTAACCATTTGCATAGAGTTTTTCTTTTGCTTTTTCAAATTTTCAGCGTCCGCAGGGCGCGTGGCCGTCACCGAAGGTGGAGATCTTGGGGGCTTGGGGTTATTCCACAACAAGCATTTTGGTCGATGAAATCCGACCAAAATTGCAAAACATATATATTGTTTGCATTGCTTGCCATCTAGAAAAAACTTGAAAATCTACGAATATTCGTATATAATATAAAAAACATTTGCCAATGATGCGTTTAATAGAGGTATTACCCTTTTGAAAGGCGGTGGCAGAATGAAAAGTTATCTCTCTATCCGGGAGGCGGCAGAAAAATGGGGCGTGTCCGAACGGAGGATCAATCAATACTGTGCCGAGGGGCGTATTCCCGGCGCACAGAGGTTTGGAAAGTCCTGGGCGATCCCAGACGATGCAGAGAAACCCGGCGATCCGCGACGGATGCGGCGACAGGCAACATCCGCTCCGGCAGTCTGCTTGACCACACAAACCTCATGCCACTGATGAATACGGCCTTTGCTCCGGGACACTGCCGGGAGGCTGTGGAAGCAATGACTGCGGGCCTCAGCGGGATATTGCCATGGCAGAGTATTACTATTTCAGCGGTCGGCCGGAGGAAGCGGCAAAAGAAGTAGAATCTTATCTCACCAGTCCTGATATGGGGGCGCGGCTCTCCGCCTGCCTGATCTACGCTTATGCCAATCTTTCCATCGGACAGATACCGAAGGCCAGATTTGCTTTGGGGGAACTGAATGCCTCCCTTGCCGCCGCAGGAGAGCAATCGCCTCAGTTTCGGGCGGCATCGGCTTTTATTGCGTCGACCGGGGCGGTGTTACTCCATTTGCCGCTGCCAAAGGAAATGCCAGAGGTCGATAGTTTCCTGCCTCTGTTGCCGCCGGGACTTCGGGCATTTGCCCTGTATGTGCAGGCCCACTACCTCTATCTGAAAGAGGAGTATGCACACAGTGCGGGCATCGTGGAGGCTACCCTTGCCATGGGCGCGGCGCGATACCCAATCCCCGCTATCTACTTACATTTGGTAGCGGTAATGGACTATATGAGCCTAAAACAGCCGGACAGTGCTGAGGCCCATCTTCTGACGGCGTGGGAAATCGCCCGGCCAGACGATCTCATCGAAGACTTCGGAGAACATCATGGACTTTTGGGAGCAATGCTGGAGGCGGTCATTAAACCAAAATGGCCGAAGGACTTTAAGCGGATCATCGACATCACCTATCGTTTCTCTTCCGGATGGCGTAGAGTTCATAACCCGATCACCGGGCACGATGTGGCAGACGACCTAACCACAACGGAGTTTGCCATCGCCATGCTTGCCGCCCGCGACTGGACCAACCAGGAGATCGCGGTACACCTGAATATATCGGCCAATACGGTCAAAAGCCACATCTCCGAAGCAATGAGAAAATTAAACGTGGAAACAAGAAAAGAACTGAAACAATATATGCTGCAATAGAAAAATGCCCGTGGAATTCCGCGGGCATCACCCATTTCAGGGGTCAAAACGGGTAATAGAAATCCCGATTTTCCTTCGGTATAATAAAGGTGTGAAAATATAGCACAGACATGTGAAGACAGGATTTACCGAAGGAGAGCAGGGATGATAGATGAAAACTGATAAAAAAGTCCTTAACCAATGGGATGGATTTTCTATCATTAGACAGATAGGCAGGATGAGCCTATCCTTTTTCCCTGCGCATAATTTCATAATGACGTGTAAAAGGACGCGCTGCACCTGCGGTTTATCCGCGGCTGCGGCGCGCTCTTTTTCTATTGCAACGAATTTGACGCTTTGGGAGAGGGGGTGTTTACAGCGTGTGTATCCACGACTCCCGCACAGCACTCTGCCCGCGCCGTAGAGAAAAGAAGGGGGCTGAGAGAAATGGAGAAGGTCAAACGATACGAGATTGAGGGAACCATTCTGGATATCCCCATGTATTGGGAGGAACGTTCCCAAAAATATCTGGAGGATTACAGCGGCCTCATCGAAAACCCGGCATACACTCCGGAAGGGCGTCCCATCCTGCTGACTATTGAGGACGCCTGCCGCTACAGCGAGCCGGCGGGGGGTGAGCCAAGGTGCATTGACTGCGGTTCCTGCGTCTACTTTCGCCAGCCCCGCGGCTCCCTGCTGGGTGTTTGCCACAACGAAAAAATGTGCTCCGGTGCAAAGCCGGAACAAGCGAAAACAAATATGAAGAAGGAGGAAACAACATGAGAAAGAAAAGACGTTTATTAAGCCTGCTGCTTTGCGGCGCGCTGCTCTTCTCCCTCTGCCCGCAAACGGCAGTATTTGCTGCGGGGACGGACACAGGCAAGGCGATTCAGCTTGGCATAGACAGCATCAGCGGCTATGACAGCACCGCCGGGTATGACTATATCTACTTTGGCAACTGGACGGCCCTGGACGACAATACGGCTTCCGTCCCCATCAAATGGCGTGTGCTGGATAATACAGCCAACAACGGGAATGACGGGCTGTTCCTATTGTCCGAGGGGCTATTAGGAGAAACAAGTTTTGACAGTGATACAATCAGTGATGCATGGCAGGACAGCGACGCGAAAGTCTGGTGCGAGGATTTTTACAACAACGGCTTCAGCGCCGCAGAGCAGGCCGCCGTTTTGGCGACCACGAAAAGCGATGGCGCTCATACTAGCATCAGCGCCCCACCCGATCATTTTGTCGCTTCTGAAAATATCCTAAACGGGGATAAGGTATTTTTCCTTTCAGCGGAGGAAGTGGAAAACAGCGCATACGGCTTTACAGATAACAATGCGCGAAAGGCTTCGGACATGTGGTGGCTTCGCTCGCCCAGCGCCAAAGCAGGAGATTGGAGCGGTGCCGGTTTCGTCCTATATGATGGTACCGTGATGGCCAACAATTTGAATGCAAACTTAGGAGCGCGCCCGGCTTTTAACTTAGATACAAGCTCTGTTCTCTTCACCTCCGCCGCTGCAGGCGGCAAGTCCGTCAGCGGCATGGACACAGGTCTAGCGGTAGTGAGCGATTATGACGGAAACGAATGGAAGCTGACCCTTTTGGACAGCAGCCGCGAGTTTAAGGTAACAGAACCGAGCGCCGGCGGAAAACCCGGCGATACCATTGCGCTCAACTATACGGGGGCAGAGACGGGAGAAAATGAATATATCTCGGCCATTATCACAAACAAATCCGATGGCGATGTGCTGTATTACGGACGGGTAGCACAGCCGGACGGCGCGGACGGCAGCCTGGAAATTACCATCCCAACCGGCCTTGCGGAGGGCAGCTATACCCTGCATGTGTTCACCGAGCAGTACAACGGCGATTGCAAAACCGATTATGCCAGCGCGTTTCAATCGGTTGATCTCACCGTCACCGCGTCCGGCACGGGAGAACCTGACCCTAAGCCGTCAGAGCCTGCCGAAATCGTCATAGGAGGAGAAGTCATTTCAGGCAGCGCGGAAACCCCCGCCTACGCCCTGACGGACGACACCGGCGCGGTGACGACCACGGGTGCAAACGAAAATAACTACAACATCAAGTGGGACGGCAGCACCCTGACCCTCGACGGCACGACAATAAACGGCGGCATTTTCAAAAACTTCCTTGAAGAAGACGACGATCTGACGGTAAATGTCGTAGGCGAAAATACGATAAATATAACCGATACATACGGAATATCCTTAGGAGCAAATGCGCTTTATCTCCAGGGAAGCGGAACGCTGAAAATTGTTGAAGTAGGAGACATGCGACAGCAGGGCATCTGGGCAAAGAAAGTAACGATAGACGGCGTTGCCTTAACCATAAATTCCATCGCAAGCTGCATTTATGCCGAGGCAAATTACGGCATCGCTGTGGAAGATGGAGACGAGACCATCAACGTTATAAACGGTGCCGAACTCAACCTCGTTTCAAATCAATCTGCACCGATCTCTGCCAAACAGGGAATATTGATCGACGGCAGTACCGTGACAGCAACGACGAACGCCAGTTCACACCATGCCCTTTATGCATATGAAGGCGGCATCGAGATCAACAATTCTACAGTAAAAGCATATGCGGAGTCGTCCTCAAACGCCGCTGTGTGGGCGGACACATCTATCAAGATCACCGGCGAAAGCGACGTAACGGCGACGGGAGGCTATGGCATCTACGCCGGCGGCGATGTCTCCATCACCGGCAGTAAAGTTACAGCCACGGGCGCAGACGGTAACGCCAGCAGCATAGGCATATACTCCGACATGGGAAACGTCACCATAGAGGGCGGCACAGTCACAGCTACCAGCGGCATAGTTGCCGCCGAGGGGACGGGCAGCTTCGCTTATAGCAGCGGCATCTATTCCTACGGTCTTACAATCACCGGCGGCGAGGTCACTGCTGTGGGTAAACTGGCTGTGGATGAGGGCGAGGACTCTGACTCTTACAGCTACGGCATCGAAGCCTACAGCGAGGTTGTGATCGAAAACGCGACGGTGTACGCTAGGGGAGATCAGGCAAACGACAGCGCCGGTATTTACATAGACAGCGATATTACCATTGAAAGCGGCAGTGTGCAGGCACTCGGAGGAAGAGCGGTAAATCATGACGACCCTGACGCGGCGGCAAGCGCAGGCATAAACGCCGGCAGTGTCACCATAAACGGCGGCGAGGTCATCGCGGAGGTGGGGCTTTCAGAGCACGGAACCGCAGACGGCATCTACGTTTACGACGATATCAATATAAACGGCGGCAGTGTGACCGCCACGGGCGCTTCATACACCCTTGACGGAGTTGCCCCGCAGTATTCCGGTGGTATCTTCAGCGAAACCGGCAATATCACGATCACGGGCGAAGAGACCGTTGTGAACGCAAACGCCGGATGCGCCGACGACGGTATCACCGCTATCGCGGCGAAAGCGGGAGATATCGTCATCCAGGGCGGCAATGTCCACGCCGACGGCGCGTATGGTGCGTATACGAGCTATGAGGGGATCGGAAACGGCCTCAGCGCGCTGAAGGGCTCAGACAACACCGGCGGCAACATTATCATCTCGGGCGGAACTATAGCTGCGGCGGGATATACGGACAGCCTCTACTACGAGGGCGAGCTTATCGCCCGCCCTGAAAGCGCCGAGATCACCATGGGTGTTCTGGATGACTGGATGGTCAATGAGGATACATGGGATCTGGATTGGGATAAGATGGACGCTGACGCGTCCGAGATCGAAGGCTCACCGTTTACAGAGGAAACGGTGATTGTAAGGACATTCACCGAGGATAAGCTCTATTTCAGTGCAACCGACGACCCAACCGACCCAACCGATCCAACCAATCCGACCAATCCAACCAATCCGACTGACCCGACAGATCCAACCGATCCAACCAATCCGACCGACCCGACCGATCCGACCGATCCGACCGACCCGACCGATCCAACCGACCCGACTGACCCGACAGATCCGACCGACCCGACCGATCCAACCAATCCGACCGATCCGACCGACCCGACCGACCCGACAGATCCGACCGATCCAACAGACCCGACCGACCCGACAGATCCGACCGACCCAACCAACCCAACCAATCCGACCGATCCAACCGACCCGACAGATCCGACCGATCCAACCGACCCGACCGATCCAACCAATCCGACCGACCCGACAGATCCGACCGATCCAACCGACCCGACCGACCCAACCAATCCGACCGATCCAACCAATCCGACCGATCCAACCGCCCCGACTGACCCAACCAATCCAACCGATCCGACTGACCCGACCGACCCAACCAATCCGACCGATCCAACTGACCCGACCGATCCTACGGACTCCGACGAACAAAACGGCAATGCGGATAAAGACAGCAATAGTCCGCAAACCGGCGATGGCAGCAATATGACCTTGTGGCTTGCCCTGCTGCTCGCATCGGGAACGGCTACGGCTGCCATTGCAGTATATGGCCGCAGGAAGAAAAGAGAGCATTAAAAAGATGGGCATATCCGGCGTCTCGCTTGCCGAGCTGATCTTCCTGTACGCCAAGCGCAAAGCCTTGTTCGGAAAGTAAGAACTGCACTTAGGTAATTCAGTACATAAGGAGGACCGCCGGATTTACAAATGCGGCGGATCTCTTGTCAATGAAAAACAAATCGTATTGAACATTCGTTTAGGAGGTGGTGATATGGGAAATTAGCCGTACTGGACTTGGAAGAAGCCGGCAGGCAAATTGGTGAAAAGCTGTTTGTCTTACTCTCCCCCAATCAAAAAAGGAACTGGCCCAATTTGTCCGTGATTATGAAGCTGGCGATATTTCGGCTTCTGTCCCATACGCCACCATTTTCCAAGGACAGAAAAACTTGCTGGACCAATCCCTGACAGAAATCCGGGAAGGTGATTTGTATTTTTGTCTGGAGCTGCGCTTAGTGACAGTGCCAGGCCAGATAATCCCGCTATTTGAAATCTTCTCTTTGCTCATCCAGAACCCCGGACGTGTGTACTCCTATGAAATGATTCTGGACTTGGTTTGGCAGGAGGATTACAGTTACTATTCCCGCAAGGCTGTCAACAACCATATCAGCAATCTGCACCAGAAGATGAAGGTAGCGCCGGATGTGCCGGACTATGTAAAAAGCGTCTACGGCATCGGCTATAAATTTGAAATCTGAGAAATGCCATCATGGCTTAAAACGGCCATGATGGCGTTTTTTGTATAAAGAAAACCACGCGATTGTCGCGTGGTTTTCTTTATACAATCAGAACCAGCGTGACCTGACACGCCGGTTCCTACCAAAATACTTTTTACTTCCTTATGGGACGCCGCCAAATGGCAAAGGCCCTTTTCCTGTTTGCTTTTAAATATTACAGCTCCTGCAAAATCCTACGTGCATTTTCCCCAAAAATCAGCTTCATTTCCTCCTGCGAAAGGCCAAGGCTGTTTATCCGCTGCAGCTCCTCCTCCGCGTTCCACATAGGGAAATCCGTCCCATATAAAACCCTGTCTGCTCCATACAGCCGGATCAACTCCAGGCTCCTTCTTTTTCCCAAATACATGGTAGAGCTTGAAGTGTCCACATAACAGCGCTTATCCTGCAAATACTCCAGCGCAAGATCCCAAAGCGACCAGCCGCCAAAATGCGCCCCAATCGCCGTAAGCCTTGGAAAATTGTCCAGCACACGGGCAAAGCGGTTTGGGTGGGAATACGAATACCGGTAATCCCCGCAATGAAAAAGCACCGGCAGGTCTCCCTGCAGCACGTCGTATACCGGGAACATGCGCGCATCGTCCAAATGAAACTGCTGTGTATCCGGATGCAGCTTTACACCCCGAAGCCCCAGTTTTTTCATACGCTCTATTTCCGCAAAGGGGTCTTCCATACCGGGATGCAGCGTACCAAAACCAATCAGCTCCTCATGCGCTTTACACTGTTGTGCAATAAAATCGTTAATCGAATGCACCTGCTGCGGAACGGTCGCAACAGACTGCACCAAAAAGCGGCGCACGCCCATTTTCTTCCCTTCGCGCAGCAAAGCGTCGACCGTACCGTCGCCGTCCATGGGAATTCCATAAAAGCTGCTAACGCTCTGTACCGCCTTTTTTGCAATTTTTTCCGGGTAAATATGCGCGTGAAAGTCAATAATCTCCATATATAACATCTGTCCTTTTCTGTTTTCCCGCTTAGGGGTTCCGTGTAGTAGTATATTCTTTTTTCCTGCAAAAGTCAAAGCCCTGCGGGCACAACGCTTGACGGCGGGCGGGAAAAAAGCTACAATAAAAACTATCCTAAAAGAGTAAAGGAGAATACATGGATATGGCATTGGTTAAACCTTTTAAAGGCGTTCGCTTTGACACCGGCATTGCAGGAAAGATTGACGAACTTGTCTGCCCGCCTTACGACATTATCAGCGAGGAACAGCGAAAGGCATACATAGAAAAAAATGAAAACAATATTATTCGTCTGGAGCTTCCAAAAGGCGACGATCCTTACCGCAGCGCGCACGATATTTTCATGCAGTGGAAAGAAAAAGGGATTTTAAAAACAGAGGATCAACCCGCCGTTTATATTTACGAGGAAGAATTTGACGCCTACGGCAAGCGCGCAAAGGTAAAGGGCATGATCTGCCGTGTAAAGATTGAAGATTTTTCAAAAGGCGTTATTCTGCCGCATGAATTTACGCTTTCCAAGGCAAAGGAAGACCGCTTGAACTTAATGAAGGCAACCAACTGCAATTTCAGCCAGATTTATTCTCTTTTTATGGATCCAGAACATAGTACAACACAAAAGCTCGACAGCCTCTCCACAGGCGCGCCCGACATACAGCTGACCGACGGCGACAATGTGACCCACCGGCTTTGGGTCGTTACCGATCAGGCGGCAATTTCGTCTCTCTGTGCAGATTTCGACGACAGAAAACTGTATATTGCAGATGGGCACCATCGCTACGAAACGGCGCTGAACTATCGCAACTGGTGTTACGCGCAGGGCAAAAGCGCGCCAGGCGGCGCGGCCGATTACCAAATGATGATGCTGGTCGATATGGAGCATCCCGGCCTGGCGGTCTTTCCCACCCACCGCCTTGTCCGCAATCTGGAAAACTTTGACCCCAAACAGGCAATGGCGGCATGCACGCAGTATTTTACAATTACAGAGAAAACCGGCGTTGCTTCCATGGAAGCAGAGCTTGACAAACTTTTTCAGGAAGATAAAACGGCGTTTGGCTTCTACTGCGGCGGGGACACATGGGCGCAGCTGGTACTCAAAGACCCTTCTGTTATGCAAGCGCTTCTTCCGGACAAAAGCGCCGCAACAAGAGAACTTGACGTTACCGTGCTGCATACGCTGATTTTGGAACAGCTGTTTGGCATTGACGCGGAAAACATGGCAAAGCAGATCAATCTGACCTATACAAAGGTTTTCGATGAAGCGATTACCTCTGTAAAAAGCGGTGCGTCCCAATGTGCATTTATCTTAAATCCCACCAAGGTCACACAAATCCGCAATGTTGCCGCCGCAGGCGAAAAAATGCCGCAAAAGTCTACTTACTTTTATCCAAAGCTGATTACGGGCCTTGTTCTAAATGAACTGGTATAAACCAAAAGCCGTGAGGAGAGCCATCTTTCCCCACGGCTTTTCATGAATCTGCTTTTGCTTTAAGCTTGCACCGGTGCACCTGACAAAATCTGTTTTCTTACCGGCCTGATTGACATTAGCACTACAGCGGCAACCAGAGAAATGACCGTTTCTGGCAGCATATAGCTTCCGTTATAGATCAAAGAATACAGCATAGCAAGCATATCTCCCGTAAAGTTATCCAAAATATACGCGCCTGTGCTGTTCGCCATTACGTCGCCAAAAAACCATTCCGCATAGCTTCCCCACAGGATAAACCCGGAAAGGAAATGGCACAAATAGCGCAGCAGGCCCGTTACAACCGCGCCCAGCGCAAATGAAAGCGTCGGTCTTTTTATAACCCGTTTAAACATGCCCGCAAGTCCCAACACGGCAAACGCGGCAATATAATCCAAAAAGGCCATCAGCACAATGTTAAAGCCGGTAAGCCCCGCAAACGCCTGGCTGGTGGTCGCGCCCAGAACCGCCTGTAAAACACCAAAAACCGTGCCGCATAAAAGGCCCCATCGAACACCGTACATATAACCCAGTACCATAACCGGCACCATGCTGAACAGGGTAATAGAACCCCCGTAAGGCAGATCAAACACCTTGATCATGGAAAGTACAGTCCCCAGTGCAATCAAAACACCGCTTGTAACCAGTCGCAACGTTTTCTTGTTCATAAAAGCATTCCTCCTTTTTCTACAAAAACACAAATAAAAAACCGTACGGGATTCCGTACGGCGTACAATCTTCTGCTTTATTTATTTTCATAAAACATACTTCCTACGCCGGCATTATCCGTATCAGGTTAAAGGGTTACGCTTCTGCGTTCTCAGCCGATTTGTTCAGCACCCCTGCAGTTTTCAAGTGTTTTTGTCGAAGATAAGGATACTACATCCTGTGCCTTATGTCAAGGTAAAAAATTACAAAATGCTTGACATGGAACCTAATGCACGCTATAATGGCAAGGTGTAAAGAAAAAAACTTTACACATGATACAGATACCGGGAGTACCGTTATGGAAAAAAACCTGCAAATCTCTTTTCTTTTAGATTTTTACGGAGAACTTTTATCGCCCAGACAAAGAGAGATTACAGACAGTTATTATAACAATGACCTTTCCCTGGGCGAAATTTCCGCCAATACGGGCATTACCAGGCAAGCTGTGCGAGATATCGTAAAACGCACGGAACTGGCTCTGTTTGAAATGGAAGAAAAGCTGGGGCTTTGCAGCCGTTTTGAAAGCATGCAAAACGGCCTTGCAAAAATTGAAGAGCACGCCCGCACTATACAGGCGTACAACCAAACAAAGTACCAGGATGGAATTTTGTCGGAAAACATTGCACAAATTTTAAGTACTGTCAACAATCTGCAAGAATAAAATTCATGCCGAAAGGGTGATTTCGTTGGCATTTGAAGGATTGTCGGATAAGCTCAGCGCGGCTTTTAAAAAGCTGCGTTCCAAGGGAAAGCTCAGCGAAGCAGACGTTAAAGAAGCCATGCGGCAGGTGCGTCTTGCACTTTTAGAGGCAGACGTAAACTATAAGGTTGCAAAAGATTTTACCAATAAAATAACACAGCGCGCAGTCGGTGCCGATGTTATGGAAAGCCTTACGCCTGCGCAGATGGTTGTAAAGATTGTAAACGAAGAGCTCACAGAGCTCATGGGCGGCGAAAAGGCGCGGCTTTCTACGGCGTCAAAGCCCCCTACCGTCATTATGCTTTGCGGCCTGCAGGGCTCTGGTAAAACCACACACGCGGGCAAGCTTGCGCTCATGCTTAAAAAGCAGGGGCATCGCCCGCTTTTAACTGCGTGCGATATTTACCGTCCCGCCGCCATCAACCAGCTGCAGGTTGTCGGTTCTAAAGCCGGCGTACCTGTTTTTGAAATGGGCAAGGAAAATCCCGTAAAAATTGTAAAAGCGGCCATTCGCCATGCGCGCGACCATGGAAACGATATGGTTATTTTGGACACGGCCGGCCGTCTGCATATTGACGAAGCGCTGATGGAGGAGCTAAAGAATATTAAAGCGGAAGTAGAGCCGCAGGAAATTTTGCTTGTAGTCGACGCTATGACCGGCCAGGACGCCGTAAACGTTGCAAAATCGTTTAACGAACTGCTGGATATTACCGGCGTAATTTTAACAAAGCTCGACGGCGACACAAGAGGCGGCGCGGCGCTTTCGGTAAGGGCTGTAACGGGCCGTCCGATCAAATTTGCCGGTACGGGCGAAAAGCTGGAAGATCTGGAGGTTTTTCACCCCGACAGGATGGCCAGCAGGATTCTGGGTATGGGCGACGTTTTAACGCTGATTGAAGAAGCGGAAAGCAAAATTGACCAAAAAAAAGCCGAACAGCTTGCCGACAAAATGGCCAAAAACCAAATGAATTTAAACGACATGCTCGACCAGTTCCAGCAGATTAAAAAGATGGGGCCGCTTAAATCGATCTTATCAAAGCTTCCCGGCGTTGATAAGCAAATAGAAAACGTAGACATAGACGACCGGATTATGGACCGCAACGCGGCAATCATTCTTTCCATGACACCGCAGGAAAGATTAACCCCTTCGCTGCTCAACGCTTCACGCAAGCGCAGGATTGCCGCAGGCTGCGGCATGAAAGTAGAAGACATAAACCGTCTTTTAAAGCAGTTTGAGCAGATGCAAAAGATGATGAAGCAGTTTTCCGGCAGGAACGGCAAAAAGAAAAGGAAAATGCGCGGCCTTCCGGGCCTTGGAGGCCCCATGGGGCCCATGGGTATGTAACAGTGTATTCACCCAATAGGTAAAAACTCATTGGTGAAGATATAGCAATATGTTTACGGAGGTGAAAAGATATGGCAGTAAAGATCAGGCTGCGCCGTATGGGCGCAAAAAAGTCACCCTTTTACCGCATTGTTGTCGCAGATTCCAGATATCCCCGCGACGGCCGCTTTATTGAAGAGATCGGCTATTATAACCCCCTTACAGACCCCAATGAATTTAAGGTGGATGCCGACAAGGTAAAAAGCTGGATTGCAAACGGTGCACAACCAACCGACACAGTAAAAGCTTTGCTTAAGAAAAACAACGTAATTGAATAAGGAAAGAAGGTTTCTTTACATGCAGGAATTATTAACGACCATTGCCAAAGGCCTTGTAGAAAACCCTGACCAGGTTTCCGTAGAGGCTGACGAGCCCAACGAAGAGGGCGTTATTGTATACCATATCCATGTTGCAGAGGATGACATGGGCAGGATTATAGGCAAGCAGGGACGTATTGCAAAGGCTATCCGCACGGTTGCCCGTTCCGCTGCCGTCAGAAACAACACAAAGGTCATGGTAGAAATTGACTGATTGCTAAACCGGAAAAGCAGCGGGGATTCCTGCCGCTTTTCTTTTTGCAGCACAACAAAAACCATACGGCTATAAATGCCAAACAAGTGAATTGTCAAACTAAGTGCAACAGGAATTGAGCTCAAGTTCCCATAATTCC
>UQKB01000026.1 GCA_900541565.1 uncultured Oscillospiraceae bacterium | reverse complement strand
AATAAGCCATCCGCCCGCTCTTGCCTGCCCTCTTGCGGGACCCGGCTCTGGTTGCAGCGGATAAACCGCCTTGCCAATCGCCGACCGCTATGCCAACAAATCCTCGCTGTATCCCGCGCCGCAGGCGCTCTGATATGTTGCCCCTTTCCGCAAAAAGTCACGCTGCACCTTCGCTGCTCGCTTGTAAACGCGCTCGCAACGCTTCGGTTTGCTATCGTCCATATCCAAATTTTACGTTGGCATCTCTTTCGCTAGCTGTTGACACGCCGGGGCAAGCTTCACTTGTTCCGATTTTTTATTGTATAAAAATTGGTCGTCCGTTTCGCTGTGTCTCCTTTTCCGCATAAGGTCACGTTTGCATCGGATAAGATACAATAAAAAATTGCGCAGATTATAAAATACAAAAAAGATAAGGTTTGCAAAACCCTGATAGAATTAAGTAATAACGCAGACATTCGAAAGAAAATTGCAAACCTTTTATGTACAAAATCCAGTACTACCTGTAGCAGTACAAATAAATACCTGTTGCTATTTATTTGTGTTATGCTATAATATGAATAAGTAATTTCAGTTTTTTGTGTCGGCTTATAGCCGAAGATGAAAATGATGATGCTTGCTATATTTTGATAATAAAAGAGGGGCATCCCTTAATAAACATTCAGGCAAGGTGAAATCATAATAAATGATCAATATGGAGGAATTTATAAATGAATATTGCATTAAAGACAGAAGATGCAAAGACGTTTATAGAATTAGATGGCAGACTGGATACAACATCCGCTCCTGAGCTTGAACATCGGCTTGGCGATGTTCCTGAAGACGTTCATACGGTTATCTTTGACTTTGCAAAACTCCGTTATATTTCAAGCGCGGGGCTCCGTGTTCTTTTGACAATAAAGAAAAAGCTGGGAGCAAAGCAAGGCGAGATCATCATCCGCAATGCGAATGAACTTGTAATGGAAGTCTTTGAAGCAACAGGCTTTACGGATATTCTTACGATTGAAAACGTATAGTTATACATAACGGCAAAGCGCCTAATCTGACATACGGCGAATCACTCGATTGCCTCTTGCTGTGGAACGCACCGGACATGTGCAAAGTCAAAACATAACTTAACTTAAAACAGAATAACCTGATATAAAACTACCGCCGGGAGTAGGATTCCCGGCGGTAGTTTTGTATAAAGAAAAGGCAGCCATTTCAAGCAGCTGCCGGTGAAAAATGTGCTGCTAACCTTTTGTAGCCCTTTAACAGAGATCCGTCGACTAGGGTGAATGTTATACCATCCGTTTATCGGTGATCATGCTTGTATAAGCACGGCGGATATCTATTTGCTTCCAATGGCAAGCAGCCATCCGTTTTCTGTGTGTGTAGTTAAGCGTATGTCAGAAAATCCGGCGTTTTTTAAAAGCAATGCAATTTCATTTTTGGTCAGATAATGCAATTTTAAAAAATCAGCAATGTCTGTGTGCCTGCCGCTGCCGTCCTCGTTTTTTACCATTTCGCATAAAATGGCAAAACGGCCGCCCTTTTTTAAAACCCGGTATATCTCTTGAAAATCCTTTGGAAGATCAGGCCAGAAATAAATGGTTTCAATTGCGGTGACAAGATCAAGTGTATCGCTTTGAAAAGGAAGGGAGCTGACGCTTGCCCTTAAAATTTTTACTCTGTCTCGTTTGATTTCCCGGCGATTTTTGCGAATTGCCTGTTCAATACAAAGCTGTGCGTAATCTACACCGTAAATTTTCCCCTGACGGACAATTTTTGAAAGCAAAAAAACAGCGTTGCCGCCGCCGCAGCCTATATCCGCCACAACTGCGCCGGTATGCAGGGGAAGGTTTTCCAATCCCCATTTTGTCATTGCGGCATGGCCTCTGTTCATTTTCTTTATCATTAAATTTCCCCATAGGCCCTGCGGCCTGCGGGCGTTTGCCGTTAATTTTTTGATCATACGGGAGCCTCCTTTTTATCTATTGTACCACATTGTTACTTTTTTACAATATGAAAGAATTTCACATAAAAGCCAGCGGTCAGGCTTTATGCGCTATAATTTTATTATAATTTGGAAATATGTGGAAAAGGACGGTGCCCTGTGCGAAAAATAAATAAATGCTTCTCTTGGTTGCTTGCAGTGTGCAGCCTGTTCTTTTGTATACAGCTTGCCATGGTGGATTACAATGCGTATGGCCGTATACAGTTTTCAGATATGAACGCAGAGAATTGCAATCTGCTGACGGACGGCCAAAGCGGGTTTTACCTGATAGAAGTAAAGGAAAGCGATATAAAGGCAAAATATATTACAGAAGAAGGAAGCGCATACAGCGCTGCGTTTTCCCTTACGGCGCCCTGTTTATCCTACTGTGTGTACGACGGCGTACTCTACTGTGTCAGCAGGGAAAGCGTAAATGCATCGCTTTCTCAGCTTTTTGTTACTACATACCGGTTTTATGATGGAAACATGGGTATAAACGCAATAAACGGCGTTTCTGTTCAAAATAGGGAAGATTTTGCAACAGATGGGCAAAGGCTGTATTTTGTAAACGCCGCACAGAAAAGAGAAGTCTGTGTGTATTCCCTGCAGGGAAAGCGGCTGTATACCCTTTCCTGCGATTTCCCTGTTTTGCAGCTTTCTATTGACGAAAACGGGCTTTTGGCGTTTACCTCCAGCGGGTTGTTTTTTGCCGACGCAGGCGCGCAAACCTTTTCTTATTGCCGCGGCGCGTTGCCTCGCGGACGTATTTTGCCGCTTTCACATGGTTATTTGACAGATACAAGCGGAAATGTTTATGCATATACAGAAAATACGTTGAAACTGGTCTTCGGGGTTTCCTTTTCCGGTAGCGGAATCAACGGCGCATACCTTGAGGATACATTCTATTTTGCAAATGGAAAAACAATAGATGGCTATAACGGCGATGGGGAGCATGTTCGAACAGCCACGTTCGGCACTGCATTTACGTTTTTGACAATATCCTCTGGGAAAATAGGAGCTTTTTCAGAGCAAGACAGCATGTTTTATCTTCTGACGGCACAGGATATTCCCAAAATACCATTGCCAAAGCCGACGCAGCCGCAAAGCAGCAGCCAGGGAGGACAGAGCAGCCAAAACAGCCAGACGGACCGTCCAGGGGATACCTCCAGTCAAAAGCCGTCCGGGCAGATTTCCTCTAAAGCTTACCAGTTAGACAGGCAAAATAGACTTATTACGGGAATCAGCAGCGGCACGACAGTTGCCGTGCTGAAGAAAAATATTTCTTATGACGGCTATACGCTCCTGGTCAAAAAGCAGGACGGCTCCACTAAAACAACGGGAACACTTGGCACAGGGATGACCGTAGTGTTTTTAAACCCAAGCGGCAGTGTAAAAGAAGAATATAAAATTGTCATATATGGCGACATCACCGGCGAAGGGAACTGCAACAGCAGGGATATACGCCTGTTTATGTCTGCTTTGTTGGGGGAAGAAACGCTTGCGTTCCCCTATAATTATGCAGCAGATTTAAACCGTGACGGCACGATTGATGCAATTGATCTGTTAAAAGAAGGTAAGCTGTGTAAATAAATAGCGGAACACTTTTTTTAAAAAGGAGTATACTGTATTAAGGCGGTAAAACGACCATGCCGAATAACAGTGCGGCATATGCCGGGAGGGTGATGATAGGGTGAATTGTTACCGCAGGCAGGGAAAGACAGTGCTGGCATTTGGCCTGGGTCTGATTACAGCAAGCTTTTTTCCGGACCGCTTCATTATTTTTATTATAGCGGCAATACTTATACTACTATCTATAGCGTGTATGAGATACTGAAACAACGGGGGGATTTATATGAAGGTTGTTGTACTGGAAAGCCCGGCTTTCCTGAGTTTTTTCCTGCGCAAGCTGTTTAAGATCAAGAAGGAAGAAAAAAAGGAATAACAGTTTTTATACCTAAACCAACATATTTTATGACAGCGGTTCCAGAAGAATAAAAATCAATCCATATTTAGAAAAAAGCAGGGAAGTCCCTGCTTTTTTCTATGTGCAATTTAAATAAACAGAAGGTTATAAAATGGACATTTCTACAAAATTAGCAATATCCGTTGCTTTTGATTGACAGCCTGTAAATCAAATAGGTATAATTTACTATAACGATGTAAAAACATCAAATAGGAAAGGATGTTGAAAAATGGTAAAAACACAAAGAAAGCTTTTTAGCCTTGCTTTGGCAGGATTGCTTACAGTATCTATTTTTTTACTCGCGTTTGTAAACGGTTACATAAAAGCAGGCGCAGTAAATGGAGATACGGTATATCTGCAAGCGCCGTCCTCCTGGAGCAGTGCCTACTGTTATATGTGGGTAAATGGTACAGAAAACAACAATGCAGCCTGGCCTGGCGCGCAGATGGAAAAGGTAGAGGGGAACCTTTATACCTATACCGTACCGGGCAATTTTGATATGATTATTTTTAACAACGGTTCAGACGCCGGAAAAACGGGCGATATGAATTTCCCCGGCGACAACAAGCTGTATGATTTTACCGCAAAAACATGGTCTGATTATATTGACACAAAAGAGCCGACGGTTGTGTCTTCTGTAGCAGACCAGACGGCCTTTACAACAGAAACACTTTCCGTAACGCTGACATTAAAAAATGCCACAAGCGGCACCTACAGCATTGACGGCGGTAAGCCCGTCACCTTTACAGATGAAGCGACAGTCGTGCTTGGCCAGGGAAAAAAAGGAAATACGAGCATTTCGCTTTTGGTAACGGCAACGGACGGAACGCTTGATTACGAGAAAACCTACACCTTTATAAAAAGGTATAGAGCCCCATCTGCCGGAACCTCTGATGAAGACGGGCATACAACGCAGGCGCTTTCCGGTTATTTTTCCACCAATCCCGACGGACAGGTTGGTGTGAATAAAACCATCACAATCGACGGCAATATTTCAGACTGGGATAGCTCCATGCTGATTGCCCAGGGTGTTGCAAACGATGATCCGCGTGTTTACCGGCCAAATTCCATGTATGAAATTGCAGTGGACGATTATGCGCTTTATGCCGCATGGGATGATGACAATCTGTATCTGATGTGGGAAATGGCAAACGTGCAGGACGTTGTAGCACCTAACGATACTTTCCCGCTTTCACAGGGGAACCTGTGGATCTATAACCTGCCGGTGTTCCTGGGGATCAGTACAGATCCTTCCAAAACTGGCGACGGTTCCTTTGTAACAGCACCGACCATTTGGGACAGCGGGATCACCTTTACAACGCATATTGATACGCTGGTGGCGTTTTCCACCAACGGCTCCAACGGCCCGTTTATTTATCAGGTAAACGACGACAACCAATTTGATTACGCTACAGCCAATGCGCAGACCGGTATAGAATTGATGTGGGGCAATCAGACAATCAGCCAGAGCCTGATGGGGATTGACCAGGCGTATGGCACATATAACGACCGCGTTCCGGGCGATACCTTGTCAGACGGCTCAGCATGGGTGGATTTTTATGCGAAGGGGCATAACAAAGCGCTGGATATGTTTTATGAAATGTCTATCCCGCTTTCAAGCCTGGGTATTACCAAAAGCGATATTGAGCAAAGCGGTATTGGACTGATCAAGATTTCCACATTTGGCACTTCCGGAATGGACAGCCTTCCGTATGACCCGTCTATGTCGGACAATGCGGATCTTCCGTATTCAAGCCAGGAAAATAATTCCAACGAAAAAGAAGACGAAGACAATATTACCGTACCGCTTGCAAGAGTGGGAAAAATGCTTTCCAGCGGTACGACTCCTGCAGAAATTGCAGTCGATTTTGGCGCGGACAAATCTTCCCCACAGCAGGTGGGTACATCTCTTACCCTTAGTGCAGATGCCTATCATGGTACGGCGCCATATACTTACAAATTTATGGTAAACGGCAATGTGCTTTCTGATTCATCCAGTAATACGGCAAAGTGGACGCCCGCCGCACCCGGCACATATACGCTTTCTGTTGAGGTAAAAGACAGCAGAGGCGAAAGCAAGACTATAACAAAAGACTATACGGTAAGCGAAGGGGAGATCCTACCGCCTCCAACAGATCCCGAGCCGACAGATCCGGAAATCATGCTTGGGGATCTCGACGGCAACGGAAGAGTCGATTTGACGGATGTTTTGGAGACGCAAAAGCACATTGCGGCTATAAAGAGCTTGACAGGAAATGCGTTTATCGCGGCCGATGTGGATCAAAATGGAAAGATTGATCTGACAGACGTTTTGATGATGCAAAAGAGAATTGCCAATATTATTCCGGATTTCAATTAATTCCAGCACATCCGGACAGGAAAAATTACAGCCGCAATATATTCCGATTTTATATATTGCGGCTGTATATATAAGCCTTTAACAAAAGTGGGAGGAATTTACGTGTTAAAAAACAAACATCGTGTTTGCAGTATCTTGCTGGCTGTATTGCTGTTTTTTTCAATGGCGGCGGTGCTTTTTACAGGCAGTGCATCAGCTGCCGGGACCGTAATCTATTTTGAAAAGCCGGATACATGGAACGACACCGTTCGTATTCACTATTGGGGCAGCCAGGGAACAAGCTGGCCGGGTGCTGCTATGACGCAGCTTAGTGGAAAATATTATTCTTATGAGCTTCCGGCGGGGAACAGCCAGTTTGTTTTAAGCGACGGTAACACGGCTGCTGCGGTGGCAAATCAAACAGTAGACCTGCCCTTTTCTTCTGCAAACGCCGGGCAGATGATAACGATCACAACACAAAACGGAACGGCAGATAATGGTGCAAAAAAATGGAATGCAGCCTGGGTGGATTTTCCGGGCTTAGGACTTTCTGTGAGCGCAACGCCCGGAAGCAGTGACTTTGTGGACACCCTGGATGTAACGCTGCATGTAAACGCTGCCTCCAGCGCAGTGTACAGCATAGATGGAGGGGAAGAGCAAAGCTTTTCAGACGGCGATATCCTTACAATCGGTGCGCAGGCAGAGCTTGGCGATGTAATTACCTTAAGGCTTGCAGCCTCCGATGCCGACAATACGGTTGAAGAAACATATACATACACAAAGGCTGCCGCTCCGTCGGGCAATATGGCGGTTTATTTTGACAACAGCCTGGATTACGAAGAGCCGCATATTTATGCCTGGGGCGAAGCGGAATTTTCAAAGTGGCCCGGTGAAAAAATGCTTTGGGATGACGAAAACGGGCTGTATTATTACGTGTTTACCGATGACACACTTACTTATGAAAATATTATTATCAATGACGGAAAAGACGGCGAAACAGACCCGACTGCACAGCAGTACCCGGAAAAGGGGTCGTTTAAGATCAATAGCGGGGAATGCAAGCTGCTGACAGACGGCGTATGGATCGACTACGGCAAACCAAATGCGGAGCCCGCCGGATTTGTCTACACGCCGGCAGGGACAAAATTTTCTACAGAAACGCTGCGCGTGAAGCTGGGGCTCAAAAATGCAGAAAGCGGTACATACAATGTGGATGGGACGGCAGAAATCCCATTTAAAGAGGGCGATATGGCTGTTTTAGGGGAAGGAAAAATCGGCAACAGCACAATCACGCTTACAATTAAAGCGACCAACGGCAGCCAAAGCACCACGACGGACTACACCTTTACAAAGGTTTTCACGCCGGATCAAACCACCTTTGCTTCCTCTTCAGACGGCCATACAACGCAGGCGCTTGGCGGCTATTATGCGACCAATCCAAATCTGCAGCTTGGTAAGGAAAAAACCATTACGGTCGACGGCGATCCCGGCGACTGGGACAGCTCCATGATCGTTGCACAGGGCGTTGCAAATGACGACGCACGCGTGTATATGCCCAGTTCTATTCATGAAAGAGCCTGGGACGATTATGCTTTATATGCTGCGTGGGATGACGAAAATCTGTACTTTATGTGGGAAATGGCAAACGTTTCTGCCATATTGGGCGGCGACAGTATATTTTCTGCACAAAAGCCCAACGGTTCCCCTTGGAACCCGGGTGCGCCTGTCTTTTTGGCGTTGAGCATCGATCCGGAAAAATCGGGCAGCGGAAAGGCAAAAGAAACAGATAAAGTGACAGGGAATGTTGTATACAGCGATTATGTATGGGGAAGTACCAAGGACGGCGGTATGACGTATGGCACGCATATTGATACGATTATTGCGTTTGACACGGCCAATACAAACGGCGGCAGCGCGATCATCAAGCTGGACGATGACGGCTACTTTAATTATGACACATCCATCCCGATCGGGCGGTTAAACAACAATCCCGGTACGCCAAACCAAAACGGCTTTCAAATTGCGTGGGATTATGGAACGCTTAGCAAAACGCTGCTGGGCATTAACGGCTATGGCGGCGAACGGACACTTGGCGATACATATTCTTTAAGCTCCAATTGGATCGATTTCTTTGAAGTTGGCTACACGGCAGACCGCGGGTTTATCTATGAAGTGGCAATTCCGCTTGCCAATTTGGATATTGACAAAACATACCTTGAGGAAAATGGGATCGGCGTTATGAAAATTTCCACTATGGGTACGTCGGGATTGAATTCCCTCCCCATGGATCCGTCTATGTTGGACAATGCGGATGTCGAATATAGCTACGATCCTTCTACCTCGCATGAAAAAGAGGATGTAGACCATATCACCGTTCCTCTGGCTCGTGTAGGTGCGTTGCTTGCAGATACAGTGATAACGCCTGCAGAGTTCCAGGTGGATTTTGGCGTGTCAGAGCTTGCGCGGACACAGCAGGAAGGCGGAACCTTCACACTGAAGGCTGTGCCATATAACGGAACAGAACCCTACCGCTATGCTTTTTCTGTAAAAGGCGAAGACGGCTTTGAAGCAGCAAGCGGGCAAATAGAGGAGGATACGTATACCTGCACCGTTTCAGAAAATGGAACCTATACGATATCCGTAACTGTAACAGACAACAGCGGGAAAACACTTACAGTTGATAAAACCTTCAGTATAGGGAAGGCTGCAGAACCAACGCAGCCAACACAGCCAACACAGCCGCCTACAGAAGATGACACGTCGGGCGACGGTTATCAGCTGGGCGATGTAAATGACGACGGGCAGGTCAATATAGAAGATGTGCTGGTTGTACAAAAACACATTGCAAGCATGCTAAAGCTGGATGGGAACGCTTATAAAGCGGCGGACGTTGACCAAAATGGGAAGATAGAGGTTGCGGATGTTCTGCTGATTCAAAAACGGATTGCCAATATGATTCCTCCCTTTGCTTGAACATTTGTTTAGAGTACAAACATTTTTCTTTAATACAGCGGCAGGCATACATGCCTGCCGCTGTAAGTTTTGTGTTTTCTTTCTATATTTTAAAAACAATTTGTGTCAATTCTATGGGTATCTTTTTTGAAAAAATTATGCTATATTATAATAAAAGTAGAAAGTTTTTCTGCTTTTCTATTGAAATAACAAAAATTTTGTTTTAAGAAAGGGTGTTTTTTTTGAAAAAGCTGACGGCATTGCTTCTTGCATGTATCCTTTTATGTGGGATTGCGGTCACGGCCACGGCAGAATCGCCTTACCCGTTGCGGCAAAAGACAGACATGGAAGAAAAGCGCGGTGTTTATTATGAGATTTTTGTGCGTTCCTTTGCAGATTCCGACGGCGACGGCGTTGGGGATTTCAACGGTGTTACGGCAAAGCTGGATTATTTAAAGGATTTAGGGATAGAGGGCATCTGGCTTATGCCGATCAACGCATCTGATTCTTATCACGGCTATGATGTAACAGACTATTATACGGTCAACGAAGATTACGGTACAGAGGCGGACTTTCAAACGCTGCTTGACGAAGCACATAAGCGCGGAATCAAGATTATCATGGATTTTGTTATCAACCATACCAGCAGCAACCATCCGTGGTTTAGAAGCTCCAGAAATGTAGACAGCGAATACAGGGATTACTATACATGGGTTTCTTCCAGCGATCCCGATTATGATCCCTCCGACCGATCCGACTGGGGCTCCAATGTATGGCAGCGCGGCAGCGGCGGCTATTATTACTATGGCATGTTTTCAAGCGGTATGCCCGACCTGAATTATGAAAACCCAAAGGTCAGGCAGGAAGTGATCAGCGCTGCGCAAAAATGGCTGGAAATGGGCGTGGACGGGTTCCGTCTGGATGCGGCTATGCATATTTACGGCAATCATGAGCAAAAGCACATTACACAGACCAATCTTTATAAAAATTTGGAATGGTGGAACGAATTTGCCATTGCCTGCGAGGAAGTAAACCCGGACGTTTACCTTGTAGGTGAGGCATGGAAAGATGACGAAGCACTGGCAGAGTATGCGCAGCCTTTTGACACAAAATTCAACTTTGCGTTTGAAGAAAACATGATCGACCGGGTCACCAGTGAAAACGCCATGCTGGATTCTTCAACGTCTTTGGCCGCTTTTTTAGAGGACGTGCTCAACCAGCATTATGCAGCAGATGCGCAGTACCTCGACGGTGTGTTCGGAACCAATCATGACCAAAACAGAATTATGTCAACGGTAGAAAATGAACAGCAGGCAAAGCTTGTTGCCAATATTTATATGACGCTCGACGGTAACCCGTATATTTATTATGGCGAAGAGATCGGCATGAGGGGACAAAAGCCAGACGAGCGCATACGTGAACCCTTTAAATGGACGGACGACGGCTCTGATATGGATACCGACTGGACAAGTAATATTTCCAACCGGAATACCATTTCGCTTTCTGAACAAATGGAGGATGAAAATTCCCTTTATCATTACTATAAGGAGCTGATTGCTACAAGAAAAGCCAGTGCAGCGCTTACACAAGGCAAATATACATCTGTTGACGCGGGGAATAACAGTATCATGGCCTATACGCGTACCTATCAAAATGAAAAGGTTTATGTATATCATAATTTTTCCGGCTCTTCCGTTACCCTTAACATCCCAGAAGTAGCAGGAGGCGAAGTGCTCTTTAAAGCAAGCGGTGATACAAACCTTAACGGCAATACCGTCACGCTTGGCGCTTATTCCAGTATTTTTATCCAAACACAGGAAGATCCACAGGAGCTTCAGCTTGGCGATGTAAATAACGACGGTTCTGTCACCGTTGGCGATGTATTGCTGATCCAAAAACATGTTGCACACCAGGAAGTTCTTGCAGGGGTATACTATACGGCTGCCGATGTGGATCGCAGCGGAACAGTCGATCTGAAAGACGTGCTGCTGGTCCAAAAAAAGATTGCAAATATGATCCCCGATTTCAGCTAATTGCAAGCGATTGGTTCAAATAAAAATGCAGTATAAAAACTGCCGCAGTAAATATGACTGCGGCAGTTTTTTGCATAAATTCTTTATCGGAAGCGTTCAAATTGTACTACACCAAGCTCCCAAATGAAAAGGGCCCGATGAAAACGGCAAATTAGATCCAGGTTTTCTTTACCAAAGCGTATATTTTCATATCCAATACTTTTCCATTTTTGACTGCGTTGCTGTGCAGGGTTCCCTCAAATTGAAAACCTGCCTTTTCCAAAACTATATCGTTTATTGTAATAGCAAAAGCAAATGTTTTGGATTTATCTGCCGATAAAATAGATGTAATAACTTCTTCTGCATCCTTTTCTGTATATGGGCATGGCAGTCCGTCACCAAATTATTCAAAATCTTCTGATTGTTTAATATTTTTGCCAGTTAAACTTTATCTTAATTTCTCCATTTTCGGATTATGCAGTCCATATATGCTTTCCTGAAATTCTAATTTAATAATTTCCTGTTATTTCTAGAACATTTCCATCCGGATCAATAATATTAAAATAATAATAAGGCATATGCACATTTACATAAAGTATTTCTGATACTTCACCAATGGATAAATCCTTTATCCGCTGATATTCAGCTTTTAAATCATCAACTTCAAAATTAAATATGACAATATTATTTTTTTTAGGAATATCAATTTTATGAAAATCATTTAAATAAGCCTGATTAAAGTGAATTGTATCAGCTTCTTTAATCAATTTTTCATCATATTTACTATTATAAAGAGCAATTCCGCAATCAAAAGCGATCCATCTATTATCATTACAGTAAAGTGGTTCTTGTTGCAAAAGTGCCTTATAAAACTTTAATGATTTTTCCATATCTTCAACACGGATATAAGTTGTTCCCAATTTCATAATTTTTGCTCCTATAAATTCCCTCTTTATATGTTCGATTGTACCACACTATGTTCCGAAAAAAAGTATAATATAACCCAAAAGAAAAGCACCGCCAAAGCGGGAGCAATTAAAACTGAAAAACATAAATTTCAATACCACAAGTTTATAAGTGGTTATAACCCATACAGGGCTTTCATACAATCCTTAAAAGCTTGAAAATAAAAGATTTATTGCAATAGATTTGCCTGCTTCATCTATATGGTTTCACACAAGTTTCCCCTTGCTCTGTTAACGTCCAGAGTAAGGCCGCTTTTTGAGTAAGAATAAAAGGATATCCAAGAAAAATATTGCAATCATTTTGTTCTACAAAAAGCAGAAAAAGGAAAGGAAGGTCGCGCAAATAGGGAAGAAATCAGGGGAAGCGAGCGGGGGGAAGGACTCTGCGTTTCTCTTCTTTGTTATCCCTATTTATATAATTGTTTTTTCAATTCGTCTAATAATAATTCTGCTATGGGGGTAAATACCTGATATTTTTTCCAAATCACAAACATCTTTGTTTCAAGTAAAGGCTTTAACGGCCGAAAACACAGTTTACTATCTGCGCCTGTATCTACAAGGTTATCAAAAGAGAGCATATATCCAAGCCCTTCTTTTACAAAAACAGAACCGTTGTACACAAGGTTTACTGTGCCGGAAAGATTGAGCGTATCTGCCCTTTCTCCACACCAACGGGGAATATCCACCTGCATTGCCTGTGCGGAGCAAATCAATTCCAGACCGGCCAGATCGTCAAAGCATATGCTTTCTTTTTTTGCAAGAGTGTCATCTCTCTTCATAACAAGTCCCCAGGTGTTCGCTTCGGGTATTTCCAAGTAATTATACTTGGAAAGATTCGGCGGTTCCACAATGACAGCAAAGTCTATCAACCCTCTATCCAATCGTTCCACCACCTGTTCTGTGTTCCCGCTGGTAAGATGATAGCGGAACAGCGGATAGCTCTTCTTAAATACTTTGATTGTCCGTGCCAGATATTTGATCTGGTGCGATTCTGCACAGCCAATATGTACCTCGCCGCCTGTAATATCGTCAAGCGCCTTAAATTCGTCAGCCGTCTTGTCCACCATACCCAGAATATCCTCAGCCCTTTTTCGCAGAAGCATCCCCTCGTCCGTTAAACTGAGGCTCGTACTGCCTCTGCGAAAAAGTTTTTTTCCAAGCTCCTGCTCCAGATCTTTCATTTGCTTTGACAAAGTGGGCTGTGAAACATGGAGCGTTTCAGCCGCCCGGGACATATTTCCAGCTCTTGCAATCTCTAAAAAATAGCGCAAAACACGAATTTCCATAGGCTTTCTCTCCTAAAACATCTGTTGCAATCAGTATAAGTAAAAGTGTTATTCTTGTCAAGAATAACACGATATAAAATATAAATATTAGACATATCAAAAATGGGCGCCTATAATAAAAGCATAGGAGGTGCAAAAAATGGCAGAAGCATCCGATACGCTTGGTATGGTCTACCAAAATTTAAAGGACGCAGGCTGTGATAAGCAGACCACAGAGGAATGTATGACCCTTGTAAAGAAGGGGGACTACAATGGGCTGTTGCCCATTCTTTTTAAATATCGAAAAGCGCTGCTTGGCACAGTACGCCTTGGGCAGAAGCAAATTGATTGCCTGGATTATCTGATCTATAAAATTCAAAAGGAAACGGTTTAGGAGGAATGATTTATGAACATGAATTTTGATTTTAACAACCCCACAAGAATTTTATTTGGCAGCGGAAAGCTCCGTGAACTAAGCAGCCAGCCTATGCCTGGGAAAAAGGCGCTTTTGTTGCTGTCAGGCGGTAAATCGGCAAAGGTAAGCGGTGCCTATGACCGCACGTTGGAGCAGCTTGATAAAGCTGGTGTGCAAGTGGCCGAATTTGCCAAAGTCATGGAAAATCCGATAAAAGAAATGGTAATGGAAGGCGCGGCCTTCGCACGTGAGAATGGCTGTGACTTTATCGTGGCCTTGGGCGGCGGCGCGGTGCTGGATTCTGCCGTGGCGGTTGCGGCGATGGCCACCAACTCCGGCGATCTGTGGGACTATGTAAGCGGCGGAACGGGAAAAGGCAAGCCGCTTGCCAATCCCGGCTTGCCGATTGTAACGATCCCCCTTACCGCCGGAACCGGCTCTGAGGTCAATTGCTGGGGTGTTATCTCCAATTTGGCAACCAAAGAAAAAATCGGTTTTGGTGATTCCACGCTGGTTCCGGTGCTTGCCATTGTTGATCCGGAACTGATGAAAACCGTTCCCCCAAAATATACTGCCTATCAGGGCTTTGACGCGCTCTTCCATAATACAGAGGTGATGATGTCGGGCGGTGTAAATATCCTGAGTGAAGCGATCGCCCTGTCTGCTATTGAGAATATCGCCCAGTATTTGCCCCGCGCAGTCAAGGATGGCAACGATCTGGAAGCGCGGGAGCGTGTTGCTTATGGCAGTACGATGGCCGGTATCAGTATGCAGCTCACCAGCACAACTGCACAGCACAGTATGGAACACGCCATGAGCGCCTATCATCACAATCTGCCCCACGGTGCCGGACTTATTATGATTTCCAAAGCCTTTGCAGAGTTCTTTATCGAAAGACACGCTTGCGACGGGCAGTTTGTCAAGATGGCACGGGCTATGGGAATAAAAAATGCCGACAAACCGAAAGATTTCATTACAGCTCTTGTAAAATTACAGGAAGCATGCGGCGTTGCAGACTTAAAGATGAGCGACTACGGTATTACCACTGATGAATTTATGACGCTTGCCGTCAATGCCCGTGAGACGATGGGCGGTCTGTTCCTGGCAAATCCCTGCCCCATGTCCGACGAAGAATGCGCCGGTATTTTTGAAAAATCTTATCGATGATAAGGAGACAAACCCCTATGGAATTAAATGAATTTTTAGCCTATATGAACGCTGGAAAAAGGGTGGTCGCCGGATCGGAAGCGCACCGGTATATGACAAAATCAGCATTTGAAGCAATGAAGGTCACTTCCGTTCTCAATCAGAGCTATCACGAGCCGGAGGAAATCAGAAAGCTGATGGAGCGTTTAATAGGAAAACCGGTGGATAAAACCTTTACGCTATTTCCGCCTTTCTATACGGACTGCGGCAAAAACATACACATCGGCAAAAATGTTTTTATCAACTGCTGCTGCCACTTCCAGGATCAGGGTGGTATCTACATTGGCGATGGAACGCTGATTGGCTCCCATGTGGTGCTTGCGACTATTAACCACGGCCAAAATCCGGCGGAACGCGCCGATAACCTGCCCGCCCCGATTCGCATTGGAAAAAAGGTCTGGATCGGATCACAATCCACCATCCTGCCCGGTACAACCATCGGGGATGGGGCCATTGTCGCAGCGGGTGCGGTCGTAGCAAAGAATGTGCCGCCGAATGCGATCGTGGGCGGCGTTCCCGCGAAGATTATTAAAACGATCTCGGACACAAAGGAAGGTGCAAAATGAAACGGTTATTTGCTCTTTTGCTCATGTTTTCCTTGCTGTTTGCTTTGTCTGCGTGTGGGCAGCCGGAGCAAAACAGCAGTACAACCGGCACGTCGGAAAGCCAGACAAGTGTGGATGCCAACAACGCAGGGGAAAGCGAAAGTGAAGCGCTTGATACCGGATCTTCCGGTACTGAGCAGACATCAGAAAACCCAGGCGGCTTTCATTTTGAAACAAAGACTGTTACCTTAAACAGCGGGTATGAAATGCCCATTATGGGCTTGGGCACTTACAGCCTTTCGGATGAGGAATGTTATCATTCCGTAACCGCATTGCTTGAGGCTGGCGGAAGGCTGATCGACACGGCATATATATATCATAATGAAGCAAGCGTCGGTCGTGCAGTACGGGATTCCGGCGTGCCAAGGGGAGAAATTTTTGTAACCACCAAGCTCTACCCCAGTCAGTTTGCAAACGCCGAAGAAGCCATTGACGAAGCATTGGAGAAACTGAATATCGGATATATTGATTTAATGCTGCTCCATCATCCCGGCGACGGAGATGTGGAAGCATACAAAGCAATGGAGCAGGCTGTTGCAGACGGAAAAATTCGTTCCATCGGCTTATCCAACTGGTATGTGGAAGAATTGGAGGAATTTCTGCCGCAGGTCACCACCACCCCCGCGCTGGTACAAAACGAAATCCACCCGTATTATCAGGAAAACGATGTGATCCCTTATATTCAGGAGAAGGGAATCGTTGTACAGGGCTGGTATCCGCTCGGCGGCAGAGGGCATACGGCGGAGCTTTTGGGGGACGAAACGATATCGGCAATCGCACAGGCCCACGGAGTAACTTCGGCGCAGGTGATTCTCCGTTGGAACCTGCAAAAAGGCGTTGTAGTAATCCCGGGTTCGAGCAACCCCGACCACATCCGCGAAAATCTTGATTTATTCGACTTTGAACTGACAGAGGATGAAATGAACCAAATCAACGCGCTTGACCGAAATGAGAAACACGATTGGTATTAATAATTCTTTTAAAATTTTTTTCATAAAAAATAAAGGACATGGAGGAAAGACAGAGGATATAATTATTTATGTTCCAATGAATAGGAACAGGCAGCAGTATATTTCAAAAAACTGCTGATACCGCAGGAACGCCGTATGTATATTATCCCGTAGGTGGCACCGCCTAAAGCAAAAATGGGAAAAGTGGGGCATTTTACCCCACTTTTTATTTTGCGCAAATTGAAAAATATTACTGTAAGGCAGAATATGAGCATCGATTTTAAGCTTAAAAACACAATTTTACTTTGAATTGCAATAAAAACCGTTTCTTTACTGGTTTCTTGCTACCATCCTTATCAAAGCCTTGTATTCTTTAGGTTTGTGTGATAGTCCTTTTTGTGAAAAAAGGGTGCAAGGGGGAAAGGGTAATAAATTTGCTTTTTTGGTTAATGTGCACAGTATAGTTGGGTTAATCATTTGAAAAAGCTTAAATTTAATGCAACCGTCATATTGTGTTCATTGAAAAGTCACAATCTTTTTGTAAAATTACTAATAGTGTTAGCTATTTGGAGGTTGACATCATTATGGACTATCGTGCGCTTGCAGAAAAGTTGATAGAGCTCCAGACGCTTCTGCATCTGGTGCCTGTAATCCGAAAATTATCTGTTTTTGAGAAAGGTACATTTTTGGCATTAAATTATTTGATGGAGCATCCAAAAGAAGTTCATCCAAAAGAACTGAGTCAAAAGATGGCAGTCAGTTCTGCACGAATTGCCGCTCTTTTAAATCACATGGAACGGGAAGGGATGATCGTGCGTAAGGCAGACCCGAACGATAATCGCCAAATCCTCGTTTCACTGACGGATCAAGGGGAGCAATTAATTAAAAATAAGAGAGCTGAGGTGGTGGATATAATGGCTGAAACATTAGAAGAACTTGGGCAGGAAGAAGCACAGACCTATCTTCGGATTCAAATGAAGATCCTGCAGAAATTAATGCTTCGAACATAACGCTTGTAAAGGATATCTACGGATGCCCTTTGCAATAAGGGGGGCTTTTGGCTGTTGTGAATGAAAAACTGAAAGAAAAAATTAAAGAGTCTTTGTCCAGCGTTCTCCCGATCACCATTATTGTATTACTGTTAAGCATCACGCTTGTGCCCATGGAAATTGGTACGCTTGCGCTGTTTCTTGCTGGGGCAGTTTTACTGATTGTCGGCATGGGATTTTTCCAGCTTGGCGCAGAGATGGCTATGACGCCTTTGGGGCAAGGCGTTGGTGGGCGCTTAATAAAAAGCAATCGTATTATTTTGATTGTTTTGGTTAGTTTTTTAATGGGTGTCATTATTACCATTGCGGAACCGGATCTTCAAGTGCTGGCAAATCAAGTAGCTTCTATCCCCAACCAGGAATTAATCTGGACTGTGGCTATTGGGGTAGGTGTTTTTCTTGTAGTGGCTGTTATGCGTATTCTATTTCATATCAGCCTTTCAAACATGCTACTAGTATTCTATCTGCTGTTGTTCGTACTCTCCTTCTTTTCACCCGATACCTTTACCGCTGTAGCATTTGATTCCGGTGGCGTTACAACCGGACCTATGACGGTACCGTTTATCATGGCGTTGGGTGTTGGCTTGTCTGCTGCCCGAAGCGATCGGGATGGAGCCAGCGACAGCTTTGGACTTGTTGCACTTTGCAGCATAGGGCCTATTATGATGGTTCTGCTGCTGGGGATTTTTCATAATCCTACAGATGCTACTTATGCGGCAATCGAAATCACCAGTATTTCCACAACGCATGATGTGATACAGCAATTTGTTTCTGCGCTTCCCCAGTATGGTAAGGAGGTTATGATCAGCATTTTGCCTGTTGTAGGTGTTTTTGTGATATTCCAGCTGATTACCCGAACTTATCACAAGCGTCAGGTTTTAAAAATGCTTGTAGGTTTCGTGTACACCACATTTGGACTGATTCTTTTCCTCACGGGTGTTAATGTTGGATTTGCACCTGTAGGAAATCTTTTTGGAAGTGGCTTGGCGGAAAGTTCATTTAAGTGGTTGCTTATTCCCATCGGAATCATAATTGGATATTATATTGTAAAGGCGGAACCTGCTGTACAGGTTCTTAATAATCAGGTCGAGGACCTCACTGGTGGCACGATTTCTCGCAAAATGATGAATACAGCGCTTTCTGCCGGTGTTGCTTTCGCAGTGGCTCTTGCTATGGTAAGGGTCTTGACAGGGATTAATATTTATTGGATTATTATACCTGGATATATTATATCGCTCATACTCAGTCGTCTTGTACCATCGGTTTTCATAGGGATTGCTTTTGACTCTGGTGGTGTTGCCAGTGGCCCTATGACCTCTACTTTTTTATTGCCGCTGGCTATGGGCGCTTGTTCAGCAGTTGGGGGTAATGTGGTGACGGACGCATTTGGCGTTGTAGCTTTGGTTGCCATGGCGCCGCTGATTGCAATCCAAATTATGGGGCTTATCTATGTGCGCAAATCGAAGGCCGTTGCGCAGCCTGCAGAGGCGTTGCCGGAGGATACTGTAGTTGATATTGAGGAGGATACTGTGGTTGACATTGAGGAGGATTTTGAATGAGCATTTCACAGGAAGGAAAGCTTTCTACACCGCGTATGTTCGTCTTTATTACGCGAGTAGAGGATGAAAAAAAATTAGAAGGAATTTTTGATTCTATGCATATTCCAATATGTTACCAATGCCGCGGGCAAGGAACCGCTCCGTCAGAAATATTGGATATTTTTGGGCTTGGGGGAACAACACGGCTGATTACAATTGGAATTTTACCGAAGTTTGCAGTAAAAGAACTGTTTGAGAAAACAGGACAGAAGTTTTCTTTTTATCAAAAAGGTAGCGGGATTGTGATTACAATGCCGATAACCGGGCTGCAAAGTCCACTGCTTCATATGCTGAACGACGAATCCCGCTCTATGATAGAAAAACGAATCAATGAAAGGACCGAAGGAGATATGGCTGAAATACATGAAAAGTCAGGATATAATGTGATTTGGGTTTCCGTTGCGGCCGGATACAGCGATCAAGTAATTGACACAGCAAGAACTGCCGGAGCAAAAGGCGGAACCATACTTCGAGGCAGGCGTCGAAATTCAGAACACGTAAGCCAACATTTTGGTATTTCTATACAGGATGAACAAGATTTCGTAATGATTGTTGTTCCCAGAGCAAATAAGAGCGAAGTTATGTCGGCTATCTGTAGCGTATGTGGATTGCATACGCCTGCTCACGGGATTGTAATATCCCTTCCGGTAGATGATGCGATTGGTTTGGAAGAGTAATTTCTGTTTCTCCTGTTGTAAGCCGTTGGTACGGCATCTATTATGTTCAGGTATCCCATGCAACAAGTTGGAGCAAAGCTTGCTTTGCTCCAACTTTTGTATACAGAATTAAAAAAATAGGCGGTGTAGATGCTGTAAATATTCTATCGCATTTGCTCCAAAGTGCATATACCGTCATAGTTCCTAAATACAGCGTATTTGTTTGTAAAAAATTGTCATATTTTCTTGCAATTTTGTGTAAAAAAAGTTATAATATAGGCGATTAATCGTATGTCGGCTTAATGGGGAAGGCATCGGTTAATACATTTCATGCCTCTTGCTGAAGTGAGGGAAAGAGGATAAAAAGGAGGAATTTATATGACAAAAGCGGTAAAACGCTCTGT
>UQKB01000025.1 GCA_900541565.1 uncultured Oscillospiraceae bacterium | reverse complement strand
TTCTATTCGCTATCTTTTTTTCTTATTTGTCACACATCATTGTAACTCCTACAGTAAAATATCATTTACACACCGCTTTTTACATTGACAACAGGTAGGATGTAGTATAAAATAAATCTATGTACGAATTTTAAATTAAGAGAGGTGAAAGAGATGGACGCAGGAAGTAGCAGCGGCACAGTGCCCGGGCGAAGTAGCAGAGAAAAAGTGTGCGCGCATTTTTTTGCGTTCATTTTTTTGCGCTGATTTTTACTTTGTCCGGATTTTGTGCCATACTTCCGCCTAATCAAAAAATGTTAGGAGGAGAAGGCCATGGAAAGAAGTCCGGTATATGTGCAGGATACGATCCTGTCTTTGCTGGAACAAAAAAAATATGCAACTCTGCGGGATATTCTTACGACGATTAAGCCCGTTGACATAGCGGCATTGTTTGACGATATGCAGGAGGATGCGCTGCCCCTTTTGTTCCGGCTTTTACCAAAAGAGCTTGCGGCGGAAACCTTTGTTGAAATGGACGAGAACGCCCAGGAGCTTTTGATCCACGGCTTCAGCGATACGGAGCTGAAAGAGGTTGTGGACGAGCTGTATGTAGACGACGCGGTGGACCTGATAGAAGAAATGCCCGCCAATGTGGTCAAGCGCATTTTGCAGCAGGCCGACCCGGATACCAGAAAAATGATCAATGAGATACTGAAGTATCCCGACGATAGCGCGGGCAGCATTATGACGACAGAGTATGTCAGCCTGCGCCCGAATATGACGGTTCTGGATGCAATTAAGCGCATCCGTAGGACAGGTGTAGATAAGGAAACCATCTATACCTGCTATGTTACAAAAGAAAATCGAAAGCTCATTGGTATTTTATCGATTAAAACGTTGCTTTTATCTGATGAAGACGATGTGGTTGAGGATATAATGGAAACAAACGTAATATCTGTCAACACGCTGGACGACCAGGAGGTCGTCGCGCAGATGTTTAACAAATACGATTTTCTTGCTATTCCTGTGGTAGACAGGGAAAACCGCCTGGTTGGCATTGTAACCGTTGACGATGCGATCGACGTTATGCAGGAGGAAGCAACGGAAGACATGGAGGTCATGGCGGCGATCACGCCGACCGACAAGCCCTATATGAAAACAAGTGTGTTTGAAACGTGGCGTAAGCGCATACCGTGGCTGTTGATTTTGATGATCTCTGCGACTTTTACAGGCATGATTATCACTTCGTTTGAAGATGCTCTGGCAGCACAGGTTGCGCTGACAGCGTTTATTCCCATGCTGATGGATACGGGGGGGAATTCGGGAAGCCAAACGTCTGTAACGATTATACGCGGTCTTTCCCTGGGGGAAATTGAGTTCCGCGATCTGCCCAGAATTATCTGGAAGGAATGCCGTGTTGCGGTGTTATGCGGCGTAACGCTGGCGGCGGCCAATTTTGTGAAGCTGATGCTTTTTGACCGTGTGGGAGTTTCGATTGCAATGGTTGTTTGTCTGACGCTGATTGCAACGGTAATTGTTGCAAAAATTATTGGCTGCACACTGCCGATGCTTGCGAAGAAGGTAGGGTTTGACCCGGCGGTCATGGCAAGCCCGTTTATTACAACGGCAGTAGACGCTATTTCGCTGCTTGTGTATTTTCAGATTGCAAAGCTGCTGTTGGGTATATAAAATGGTATTTTAAGGCCGGTTTACCGGCATAATAAAAAGCAGAAGGGAAATGCTCCCTTCTGCTTTTTATTCTCTGCAAATTTCCGCAGGCATTAAGCCTGCCAGTCCTTGCACACATCAATCCACCGGTTAGAACCTGCATACCTTGCAAGCTCGGGGATGGTAAGTTCTATTGCGCTGTTGCTGCTGCCGCAAGCGGGGAAGACGGTTTCAAACCGTTTCAGCGACAGATCCAGATACACATCTACACCTGGGTTTACTGCAAACGGGCACACGCCGCCGATAGCGTGGCCTACCATTTGCGCAACCTCATCGGGGGCAAGCATTTTTGCCTTTGTATGGAACTGCGCTTTAAATTTTGCGTTATCAATTTTTGCGTCCCCTGCGGCAACGATCAACACAGCGCTTTGGTCCACTTTAAAGGACAATGTTTTTGCAATGCGTTCCGGCTTGCATCCCAATGCACGTGCTGCAAGTTCTACGGTAGCGGACGAGGTTTTAAATTCCTGTATTCTTGTATCAATCCCAAACTGCCTGAAATATTCCCGGACCTTTTCAATTGCCATTTTTATAAATCCTGCTTTCTTGTGTTTATATTTTATATCACATGTATTGTACCAGACAGCAGGCGTTTTCTGCAACGTTCTATGCAGTGCATTTGTGAATTATATAAGAATTTTGTCTGCCTGTCTTGTCTGTGGGGGGCAAATACGGTATGATAAACAGGAGGATAGAGCCGTATACCGATAAAAGTGACATGTTATGGTAGAAAAAGCCGTATATTTAGAAAGGAGGCTCCCTTTGACACATAGCGAGTTGATAGATTATTGCCGTTTATCATTTGAAGAAATATCTGCAGACTGTCCGTTTAAGGATGGAGAGAACATTGTGCTGCGCCACAAGGAAAATGGAAAGTGGTTTGCCTTGCTGTTTGCGCGCAACAAAAGGGCATATGTCAATTTGAAATGTGATCCGCAAAAGGCAGATTTCCGGCGCAGCGTTTATGCAGGCGTACAACCGGGGTGGCATATGAACAAGCGCCACTGGAATACGGTAGATTTGCAGTCTGATATACCGGACAGGGAGCTGTATGAAATGCTTGCGGACAGCTATACGCTGACAGCTTGCAAATAAGACGGCGGAGGTGCGCGTATGAAGGCAAGGGAAAAAATACAGACAAAAAAACGGCTTTTACAGGAAATTAAAGAAAACAAAGGAACCTTTCTGTTTTACATTGTGATCCGTGTGATTGTGATTGGCATCATGGTTATGGAAATTTTCAGCCGTAATTATGAAAGTGTTTTTGTGTGCGCGCTGACACTGGTGCTTTTTTTAATTCCCTCTTTTGTGGAGAAACGGCTGCGCATTGATTTGCCGAACACATTGGAAGTTATTGTGATCCTTTTTATTTTTGCGGCGGAAATTTTAGGGGAAATCAATGCGTTTTATATTATTATTCCGGCCTGGGATACGATGCTGCACACGATCAATGGATTTTTAATGGCGGCGATTGGGTTTTCGCTGGTAGATATATTTAACCGAAGCGACCGGATAAAGTTTTCTCTTTCTCCTGCGTTTTTAGCGGTTGTGGCGTTTTGCTTTTCGATGACAATAGGCGTATTATGGGAATTTTTTGAATTTGGGGCGGATTTGTTTTTACATACAGATATGCAAAAAGATACGTTTATACACCATATTTCGTCTGTGGCGCTGCGTCCGGACGGGAAGAACATTGCAGTGCATCTGGATGAGATCAGCAAAACGGTGATCCATACGGCGGGTGGGGAAACCTACACACTTGGCGCATATCTGGATATAGGGCTTATAGACACCATGAAAGATCTGTTTGTAAATTTTTTGGGTGCCATTGTGTTTTCGGTAATTGGTTTTTTCTATATTAAGGGAAGAGGAAAAAGTAAATTTGCCGGCCGTTTTATCCCCAAGATAAAGGAAGAAAACAAACAGGAGCAACAATAAAACCGGGAGGATTTTTATGCTTGGCGCAATCATTGGAGATATTATAGGATCTGTATACGAGTGGGATCCTATCAAGACAGAGGATTTTCCGCTTTTTTGCAGTAAAAGCCGTTTTACAGACGACACAGTGCTGACTGTTGCAACGGCGCAGACGCTTTTGGAGCTTGCCGGAAAACAAGAAATGGACGAGCGGAGTATAGCAAAAGCATACGCCCAAAATTACAGGGCTTATTACAGGCGATATCCGCTTGCGGGTTTCGGTGGAATGTTTGCGGACTGGGCGCAAAAAGAGCCCATGCTGATCCAGGGAAGCTATGGAAACGGAGCGGCTATGCGCGTTTGCCCGATTGGCTATGCATTTGACGATATGGAAAGCGTGCTGCTGCATACAGAAAAGAGCTGCCTGTACACGCATAACAATGCCGAGGCGATCAAAGGTGCAAAAGCCGTAGCCGGCGCGGTGTTCTTGGCAAGGAACGGAAAGAAAAAGGCGGACATACGCCGTTTTGTCCAGCATATGGCAGGGTATGATCTGAACTTTAGGCTGGAGGATATACGTCCGGGCTATACGTTTTCCAGCAGGACAAAGCTTTCCGTACCGGAAGCCATCAGCGCATTTTTGCAGGCAGAAAGCTTTGAAGACACGCTTAGAAAGGCTGTTTCTCTTGGGGGCGACAGCGACACGATCGCATGTATTGCCGGTGGGATTGCGTATGCGTTTTATAAGCAAATCCCAAAAGAGATAGAAAAGCAAGCTATGCGCCGGCTGGACCAGAGGCTGCTGCAGACCGTTACCGCGTTTATGCAAAGGTATCATCCGCAGTGAGAAATAGAAATGCGTTACCTTACCTGTAATATGTAATAGGCCCGGTTTTCCGGGCCACATTTTTATACCAGATCTGTTTTCCAGAGGCCGTGCCGGTTGCAGTAGGAATATACCGCCTTGGGCGTTTCGCCTTCTGCGAGGGCAAACTGGACCTTGGGTGCTTCGTTTGGCCGTAAAGATTTCCTCTGCCCGCCGCAGCAGGTTTGCAAATAAACAAACTGGATATAATGATTTTCCTCCATGGGATGTGCGGTAGAGCCGACTGCCACATTTACATGCCTGCCATCTGTTTGAACCACGGGCCCATGCTTTTCCTGGGCGCCGTCTGTTGTGTTGGCCTCCAGCTGCGTCATTGGCTCGGAGCAGCAGTAGATGGGTACGCCCTGGTCTATAATCAGACCTGCCAGGTTGCCGCAATGTTTGCAAAGAAAAAATTTTTGATGTTTTGTCATTTTGAAAACTCCTTTTTCTTTTATTGTGATGAAAATGAATTTATATTATACGGATGTCGTATCTAAAAGGTCAAAACAACGGTTTGTTATCTATAAATACGGAAGGTTTCTTCGTCTTATTGAAATATCCAGTGATTTTCTTAGTTTTCAGATATTTGTTAAAAAACAGGAGAATTATATTTTTGCACCTTTACGGTATAATAATAAAAAATGAAACGGGAAAGGAGAACAAGCGGGTATGGAAAAAATTGCGTTTTTTGATACAAAACCCTATGATAAGCTTTGGTTTGAACGCGTGGAACATCCGGGGTTGGAATTTAAATATTATGAAAATAAACTGAACGAGGACACCGCCGGGCTTGTACGCGGCTGTACGGGAGCGGTCGCGTTTGTCAACGATACGATTGACGCCCGGGCGATCGAACGGCTATGTGAAAATGGCGTACAGGTGCTTGCAATGCGATGCGCTGGTTATAATAATATAGATTTTAAGGCGGCATATAAAAAAATCAATATTTTACGTGTGCCAAAATATTCGCCTTATGCCGTAGCCGAGCACACCATGGCGCTTATCCTGACGCTTAATAGGAAAATCCACCGGGCTTATAACAGGACGCGCGATTACAATTTCAGCCTCAACGGGCTTACCGGATTTGATTTGTATGGAAAAACGGCGGGGGTGATCGGGACCGGAAAGATTGGGCAGGTGTTTATCGACATCTGCAAGGGCTTTGGGATGCAGGTGATTGCCTACGACCCATATCCTGTGAAGGATGCAGATATTTGCTATGTGGAGCTGGACGAGCTGTTTAGAAGAAGCGACGTGATATCCCTGCATTGTCCGCTTACAGAAAGCACGCATTATATTATCAACAGCGAAAGTTTGCAGAAAATGAAAGACGGCGTGTTCCTTGTTAATACCTCAAGAGGAGCGTTAATTGAAAGCGAGGCGCTCTTGAAAGCATTGAAGGAAGGAAAGATCGGCGCCGCAGGGCTGGATGTATACGAGGAAGAATCAAACCTGTTTTTTGAGGATTTTTCCGGTTCTGTGATACAGGATGACGTTTTGTCACTGCTTGTGTCCATGCCAAACGTGGTGGTAACGTCCCATCAGGCGTTTTTGACAAATGAGGCCCTGAAAAACATAGCGGAAACCACAATATCCAATTTACGGGCCTTTTACAAAGGGGAACCGCTGGAAAACGAAATATGCTACCACTGCCGTACAGGCGGGGTCAGCTCCGACTGCCCCAGAAGAGAAAAAGGGCGCTGCTTTTAAATAAACGCTTGCATAAAAGCAAAAGGCCGTTTGTTGTATCTTGTCAAAAACAGTGGTATTATAAAAAGGAGGAATCAATGAAACTGCTGCTGAAAGGCGAAAGGGGTGTAGGAGATGCAGAGGAAGACACAGGCCTTTTTTACAAACAAAGCTGCAGTCCCTTTGCTTGCCCTTGTATGCACCGCCTTGTGGGGGACGGCCTTTCCCGTTATTAAGCTTTCTTATAAGCAATTTTATATTGCATCCCAGGACATAGGAGCAAAGCTTCTATTTGCAGGCGAACGTTTTGCCCTTGCGGGGCTTTTGGTGTTTTTGCTTGCACTGGTTTTATACCGTAAGCCGGTGACAATGAAAAAGCGCGATATTATGCCGATTGTTACGCTAGGCTTGGTGCAGACGACGCTGCAATATGTGTTTTCTTATATTGGTGTAGCAAATACGACGGGAACAAAAACATCTGTTATCACAGCATGTAGCGCATTTTTTGCGGTGCTGCTGGCGCCGCTGTTTTTTCAAAGCGACCAGCTTCATTTTAAAAAAATATTTGGATGTCTGCTTGGCCTTGCGGGAATTGTAGTCATCCAATTTAACGGTGTTGCGTTTGAAAGCTTTTCATTTTTAGGGGAAGGCTTTGTGTTGCTGTCAGCACTTTGTTCAGCCGGTGGGAGCTTTATCAGCAAAGGTGTGATGAAAAACCGCAACGCTATGCAGGTAACAGCTTTTCAAATGTTTATTGGCGGCGCAGCGTTGATTATCATTGGCGGTGCGTTGGGCGGCAAGCTGTATTATACAAACTGGCAACATTGGGCGTTGCTTGCTTATCTGGCGGTTGTATCAGCCGTGGCGTTTACATTGTGGACGGCGCTGCTTGCTTATAACCCCGTTGGGAAGATCTGTATTTTCAATTTAATGATTCCGCTGTTTGGTACGCTGTGGTCGGGAATTTTATTGGGGGAAAATATTTTTACCCTTTCAAACCTGCTTTCAACTGCGCTGGTATGCGCCGGCATATGGCTGGTTCATGCCGGGCCGGGGAAGCAAAGCAGCGCAGAGCAAAAGAAACAGTAGATTAAGGAAAAAACGCTATAAAAACACACCGGCAAGATAATAATTTGCCGGTGTGTTTTTATAAAAGTTTAAAGTTCCTGATAATTGCCGAAAAAGTTAAATTGCGGCAGTTCCTGGGATAAAGCGCACATCAGGTTTAACACGTGCGGGCTTCTGACATTGCCGGAAAAATCCAGATAAAACAGATATTCAAAGGGCTTGTCCTGCATGGGGCGCGATTCAATTTTTGTAAGGTTCAGCCCATGACAGCTGAAACGGCAAAGCACGTTATAAAGCGAGCCGGTTACATGCGGCAGGGAAAAGCACAGGCTGATTTTGTCTGCTGCTGCCGGGATAAACAGCTTTTTTGACAGGATGATAAAACGCGTGCAATTGTCGCGGCTGTTTTGAAAATTGCGTAAAAGCACCTTTAGGCCGTAAGCCTGCGCTGCCTTTTCCGAGCAGATAGCGGCGCAGTTTAAGCGCTTTTCTTGCGCGACCAACTGCGCGGCGACAGCGGTGTTTGAGCAGGGAACGGCGGCCAGATTGTTTTTGGCAATATAATTTGAGCACTGGGAAAGGCCCTGCGGATGCGACCAGACCTGTTCAATGTCTGAAAGTGCGCACTGGGGAAGCGCGCACAGGCAGTGCTCGATTTTCAGGTCAAGCGCGCCGGCAATAAAAAAGCGGTATTTTAAGAGCAGATCATATACGTCAGAAACAGAGCCTGCGCTTGAGTTTTCCACCGGGAGCACACCGTAGTCGGCCTTTTCATCCTGTACGGCCCGGAATACATCCTCCCAGGTTGCAAAGAACACGGGTCTGGCGTTTGGAAAAGCCGTAATAGCGGCTTCGTGCGAGTTGGCACCCTGAATGCCCTGACAGGCGATCTTTAAGCCGGAGGCTTGGTTGTCAAAATCAAAATCGGCGCTTTCAAGCAATGTGCGCAAGGCTTTACCACTGCCTGTAATATCGTGCTGCAAAGCGCGGCTAAGTTCCATAATGCTGGAAAACAGCAGCCTGGCTGCGTGCCCATATTCACCGCCGGATGTTTCTACGCTGTCTAAAATTTCTTTTTCCCTAGCTTCGTTTAAGACGGGCAGGCCGTTTGCTTTTTTATATTCTCCGACCTGTTTTGCACAGTCCATACGTTTTTTAAAAAGCGTAATCAGTTCCCGGTCGATCCTGTCGATTTCTTCCCGAATAGGCTGTAAGCTCATAAACAATTCCCTTCTCTTTCTGGTAGTTTGGTCACAGTAAGTTGATCAGCGCCAGCGCCAGTGCCGATTCAATAACGACGGCCGCCCTGGGAACGATACAAGGGTCATGCCTGCCGTGAACAACGAGCGTTGTGTTGGTTTTTTCGGTAAGGTCTACTGTTTTTTGTTCCTTGGAAATGGACGGAGTCGGCTTGACCGCCACACGGAACACAACGGGCATACCGTTTGTAATACCGCCCAAAATGCCGCCATTGTGGTTTGTAAGCGTTTGTATACGGCCGTCTTTATACGCATATGCGTCGTTGCTCTGGCTGCCGTGCATTTCTGTCATGGCAAAGCCTGTGCCAAATTCAATCCCTTTAACTGCGGGAATGCCAAATATAACAGAAGAAATCACATTTTCGGCGCCTGCAAACATGGGGCTGCCAAGCCCAGCGGGGACGCCTGTGGCAGCGCATTCTACAACCCCGCCGACGCTGTCGCAGTCCATGCGCGCCTTTTCAATATAAACGCGCATGGGCCCCTCTGCTTTTTGATCGATCAGCGGAAAGGGCATCTGGTTGAGCTGCTCTATCAACGAAGGTGCAATTTGTATACTGTCGAAGGGCCGGTCCATAATCGTACCGATGCTGTAAATGTGCGAAGCAATCTGTATGCCCTGTCGTTTTAAAAGCTGCCTGAATATGGAACCCGCAAATACCAGCGGCGCTGTCAGCCTGCCGGAAAAATGGCCGCCGCCCCGTGTGTCGTTAAAACCCTGGTAGCGGATAAAGCCCGTATAGTCGGCATGCCCGGGGCGAGGTTTATGCAGTAGGTTGCTATAGTCGGCAGAGCGCGTATTGGTATTTTCTATAATAGCGCAAAGCGGCGCGCCGGTTGTCACACCGTTTAAAACGCCGGACAAAATATGTGGGATATCTGCTTCCAGGCGGGGCGTAGACGTTTTATCCCTGCCTGGTGCACGCCGGCCCATGAAAAGCTGAATCTGTTCCATATCAAGCGGATGTCCCGCCGGTAAATTGTCGATGACTACGCCGATCGCTTCACCGTGGCTTTCTCCGAAGATAGAGATTTTTACCTGGTCGCCCCAGCTGGAGGCCATGTCAACCACCCCTTTATTTTATAGGTTTTCTGCGTTTCCGCCAAGCCTTTTATACTCCTCAAAAAATGACGGATACGATTTACGGATGCTTTCCCGGTCTGTAATAACGACCGGGCCGGATGCGTTTAAAGCGGCAATGGAAAGCGCCATGACGATCCGATGATCGTTATATCCCTGTACAGTGCCGCCGTGCAGGGAAGACACGCCCTGAACGACAAGGCCGTCGTCTGTTTCTGTTATGTCAGCCCCCAAAGCCTGTAAACCGCTGCAAATTGCTTTTAAGCGGTCGCTTTCTTTTATGCGCAGGCGCTGCGCGCCGTAAATGGTTGTTTTTCCTTTTGCAAAAGCGGCAACAACGGCTAAAATGGGGACAAGGTCTGGAATCTGGCGCGCGTCTATAGCAATTGCGTGCAGAGTGCCCCGTGTTACCGTGACCGCATTGCCCGCTTGCCGCACGTTTGCCCCAAACTGTTCAAACAAATGCAGGCAGGCGCGGTCGCCTTGAACAGAGTGAGGGTTTAGCCCTGTTATCTTTATATTGCCGCCCAGTGCGCCCGCCGCCATAAAAAACGCGGCCTGCGACCAGTCGCCTTCACAAACATAATTCGTATTGGGAAGGTAGCGTTGCCGGCCTTTTACCATATAGCCGGTTTCTGTTTTTTCTGCCGTAACGCCAAACGCGCGCATGGTCTGCAATGTCATGTCAATATAGCCTTCTGATTCTAAAGCGGAGGTAAGGACTATTTCGCTGTCGCCGTCAAGAAGCGGCAGCGAAAGCAAAAGCCCTGTAATAAACTGGGAGCTTATATCGCCGGGCAGGCGGTATACGCCGCTTTTGAGCTGCCCGCTGATGGTAAGCGGAAGCCCGCCCTGCGTTTTTAAGGAAACGCCCTTTTGCGGCAAGCAGTCCAGGTAAACGCCGATTGGCCGCTGCGGCAGCCTGCCCTTGCCTGTAAAATGCGCCAAAACGCCGCCTGCTGCTGCAATGGGGATTAAAAAGCGAAGCGTTGAACCGGACTCCTCACAGTCCAATAACACATCCTGCTTGGAAAAAAGGCCTGCGCCGTCTATGGTGAGCGTTTGTTTGCACAGGCAAATATCTGCGCCAAGTGCTTGTATACATTGTATGGTAGCTTCTATATCTTTAGACAGGGTGACCGGCGCGACCGTGCTTACGCCCTGTGCCATGGCTGCGCATAAAATGGCCCTGTGTACGGCGCTTTTGGAGGGCGGCATAGAAACTTCCCCGTTTAAGGCGCTGGGTGCTATCTGTATATGGCTCATAGGAAAAGATACCTTTCTGGTTTATTTACAAAAAGCATATAGATTCTCTTTTTTCATCTTTTTTGTAAAGCTTTTGCCAATTTCGTTTAAAAGGACGATGGAAATAGAGTCTCCGCTGCTTTTTTTGTCGGTCAGCGCACCGTTTACAATCGTCTGAAGATCCGTAGGGTCGCTGACGGGCAGTTCGTATTTTTGCAGCAGCGCGCACAAACGCTTTTGCGTGCCGACCTTTGTAAGCCCCGCCCGTTCAGAGGCGCCGGTCAGCAAAGCCATGCCTACAGCGACCGCCTGACCGTGCGTGATCCCCTGGTAGCCGTATGCGCGCTCCAGAGAATGGCCCAGTGTATGGCCAAAATTTAAGAGCATGCGTTCCCCTGCTTCCCGTTCGTCGTTTTCAACGATTTTACGTTTTATGTCTACACAGGAAAAAATAACGTCGTCCAAAATTTTTTCAATCGGTTTGTTTTCCAGCTGCTCGAACAGCGAAAGGCTTTTAATACAGCCGTATTTGATCACCTCCGCCATGCCGTCGCAGAAGAATTTTTCAGGCAGGGTTTCAAGCACTTGTGGATCGATTAAAACAAGCGACGGCTGCCAGAAGGCGCCGACCAGGTTTTTGCCCTGTTCTATGTCGACGCCGGTTTTTCCTCCTACGGAGGAATCCACTTGGGCAAGTAAGGATGTGGGGAGCTGTACAAAACGAATGCCGCGCTGATAGGTAGCGGCTGCAAAGCCCGCCATGTCCCCCACAACGCCGCCGCCCAGCGCAACGATCAAATCGCTGCGGGAAAAATAATGCTCTGCAAGTACACGGTACATTTCCTCCACACAGGCAAGGCGTTTGGATTGCTCGCCCGCCTGGAAAACGTGGGTGTAAACGTCAAGCCCGCTTTCTTTTAAAGAGGCTGTGACCTGCCCGCCATATAAGGGGAAGACGTTGCTGTCGGAGATAACCATGGCTTTCTGCGCACGGCCGGCGGCGTTTTTGATATAAGCACCGCAGCTGCCAAGCAGTCCGCGTGAGATAAAAATTTGATAGCTTCTGCCCGTTTGTACGGTAAGGCTTTTCATTCGCCAAGCGCCTCCTTTACATCTTTACCCTTTTGCAGCAGCGCTGTAAGCGCAGGGCCGTCCTCTGCTTCGATGGCGTTTTTAATGGCACAGATATTGTCGATCAACAGATCCAGCTCCTGGGTAAGCGGTTGCCTGTTTTCTAAAAACAGCTCTGCCCACAGCGGTGCGTTAATATTTGCAACCCGGGAAACATCGCGGTAGCTTCCCGCAGAAAAACCCTGGTGATTTTTGCATTGGGGGCTCATTGCGTATGCGCAGGCCAGAACGTGGGGCAGCTGCGAGGTAAAGGCGATCATGCGGTCGTGTTCCTCAGGCGTTGTGATACGTATGCCGCCAAACCCGATGTTCAGCGCAAACTTGCATAATGTCGAGGTATCTTTTCTGGAAGCGGAAAGCGGTACGACAATAAAGCTGGCACCTTGAAACAGGTCTGGATCAGAGGCAGAAAAGCCGTTTTTTTCTTTTCCGGCCATAGGGTGGCTGCCGATAAAAACAAATCCATGCTGCTTGGAAAGGGCCTGCATTTGTGGGCAGATTGCCTGTTTTATGCCGGCGGTATCTGTGACAAGGCAGCCTTTTTTAATCAGATGCCCATAGGTTTTGACATAGTCTACAGCGGCGGCGGGATACTGCCCAAGAATGAGCATATCTGCCATTTTCAGGGATTGCTCATTGCCAATTTCATCAATTGCACCGCATTCCAAAGCCTGCTGCAGAGGCTTTGGGCTGCGGTTAATCCCAATGACCGTATGTTTTGTGTATTTTTTAATTGCCTTGCAGTAGGAACCGCCTATAATGCCCAAACCGGCCACTACAATGTTCATAGCTTTTTTTCCTCTTCTGCATCTGTTTTTTGCGTGGAAGACAGATATTGCTTTAGTGCAAACACCTTTTTAGCAACTTGGTCGAACTGCCCGGGCGTAAGCGACTGTGCGCCGTCTGAAAGCGCATGCTCCGGGTCGTTGTGGACTTCTATAATCAAACCGTCCGCACCGGCGGCAACGGCGGCCATTGACAATGATTCTACCAGCCAGGATTTACCCGAGGCATGACTGGGGTCGACAATCACCGGCAGGTGCGAAAGTTTTTTCAAAATGGGAACCGCCGAAATATCCAACGTGTTGCGCGTATAGGTTTCAAAGGTGCGTATGCCGCGCTCGCAAAGAATAACCTGCTCGTTACCACCGGCCATAATATATTCCGCGCTCATTAAAAATTCTTCAATGGTGCTGCTCAGACCTCTTTTTAAAAGGATTGGCTTGTTGATTTTCCCAAGCTCCTTTAAAAGCTCAAAATTTTGCATATTACGGGCGCCCACCTGGATAATATCTACATTTTCAAACATATCTATATGGGAAACACGCATAATTTCTGTTACGATAGGAAGGCCGGTTTCCTTTCTGGCTTCCTTTAAAAGATCCAGGCCTTCTGCCTTTAAGCCCTGGAATGCATAGGGGGAGGTCCTTGGCTTAAACGCACCGCCGCGCAGCAATGTGGCACCGGATTTTTGTACGCTTTTTGCAATGCCGCAAATTTGCTCGCTGCTTTCCACAGAGCAGGGGCCGGCCATAATCTGCAGGCTGCCGTCGCCGATTTTTACGCCGTTTTGCAGCGTAATGACGGTGTCTTCGGGGTGAAATTTGCGGTTGGCCTTTTTATAAGGCTCCTGTACGCGCCGCACGGTGGAGACAATGTCCTGTGCATTGATATAGTCAATATCGATGGCGGTGGTATCGCCAATCAGTCCTAAAACCGTGGAATGCACGCCCGTCCAGGTATTGACCTTGACGCCGTATGTTTCTGTAAGCTTTTCTTTAAAATTCCGCAGCTGTTCTTCACTGCAGTTTGGCTTGAGTACAATAATCATAACAACCAATCCTTTCCTGGAAGGGGATAAATCCCAGTCCATGCAAAAAAATAACGGGGCCGTTTTTAGCCCCGTAAACATACTTTTAACCAGAAAGCATTTTTATGCAGTAGATTTACTGCAGATTTACAGGGCAGCACAAATTGTCCCAACCATAAAAATAGCTGAGATAAACAAAACCTGTAAATCGTTTTGCAAGCTTGCCCGTCATGGTAGTGCCTCCAAAAATAAAATGCCGTCTGTTACATCATAATCCCTGTGCCGGTATTTGTCAATACCTTTTAGCAATATGGCGCTTTAAATGACTAAAATTTTTTAAAAATACTTACTGCGCATCCTGTACGTTGCCGGAAAAGGCCGTTGGGCTCCCCTGTTGTTTTGGAAAACGGTTATGCTCCAGCAGAAACTGCAAGATAGTCCGCTCTATTTTTTCTGCATCGCCGCGGTAAAAAAAGTGGCCGGCTTCCTTAAAAACAACATATTTCCCAAAGCGGCTGTCGGTGTGTTTTTCAAATGTGCCCACACATTTTGCAGGGACAAATTCGTCCTGCATACAATGGAGCATTAAAATGGGGCATTGTACGCAGCACAGCTGCTTTCTTGTGCGGTGAATCATCCGGTACAGATCGATATAACGCGGCAACCACAGGGGATAGGTCAATATAGAGCATTTGATAATGCTATAATTTTCAATCTTGGCCTGCATATATGGATCGTTCGGATTTGTAATGTAAAATGCCATTTTCAGACTGGAGGTAACCCCCCGCGCGGTCATGCGCAAATGCAGGGGGGCCGCAAGCAGAATAATGCCGTCGATTTGCTTTCTGTTATGGCAATACGCATCTACGGCAAGCAGCGCGCCCATGGAATGCCCAACCAGGAAAATATGTGCATATTGTCTGCGCAGTGTATCTATGCGGGCGTATACGTAGTTTTTCCATTTTTTGTGGCCGTTTTTTGCAAAGTCCAGGCCGTTTTTTCCATGGCCCGGAAGAAGCAGGGCCGTGGCGTTTATGCCGTTTTGTACGCACAATGCAGAGAGGCGTTTGAACTGGTTGGGGCCTTCTGTAATGCCATGGATAAATAAAACGACGGAATGGGAGCCGGGGCAGGGGCAAAAAAATTCTGCCTGCGGCTTTTTTTCGGATTTCATAGCCCTACGGCCTCCATAACGGCTTTTGCAGTAGTATAGGGGGATTTGGACGCTGCAACCGTGTATTGCGCTGCGGCACGGTACAGAGGCAGGCGTTGGTTATACAGCTGTTGCATGGCCTTGTCTCTGTCCGGACGCTGCAAAAGCGGGCGCTTTGTGTCGTTGCGCAGCCTATGCCGAATGACAGGAAGCGGTACGTCCAGCAAAACGATCCGGCAGGTCTGCCGCAAAAGCTGTACATTGCGTTCATATACAAGCGTGCCGCCTCCTGCGCTGATAATACAACCTTTTTTTTTCGCAAGCTGTTTTACGGCGGTGTGCTCCAGGTCGCGAAAATATGCTTCCCCATGCTTTGCAAAAATTTCGCTTATCGACATATGCGCATTTTGTTCTATGTAATGGTCCATATCAATAAACGGCCACCCTGTGTTTTTTGCCAGGAGCTTTCCTATGGTTGTTTTGCCGCAGCCCATAAAACCGCACAAAACAATATTTGCATTTTGTTCCATTCTATTTGCGTTCCTTTATGTTTTACCTTTTAAAATGTATTTTGCATGGCCTTTGCGCTTTCCAGGCACAGTTTGTCAATATCGCCGGCGTCATACTGCGCGTTGTGCCAAATCTGGTGCGAAACGGCGGCTTGCCAGACGAGCATGGACATACCGCCCAGTGCTTTTGCACCGTTTGCCCGCGCCTTTTTAAGCAATATGGTTTCCAACGGGTTGTAGACGGCGTCAAACACATGGGAGCAGCGCGCAAGCACCTGGTCGGCGACAGGGCAGGCATCCATATGCGGATACATTCCTACCGGTGTTGCATTGACCAGAAGATCTATGTCACCCTCTATGCGGTCAAGCAGGCAGGTGCTCAGATGTGCCGAGTGTATGCGGGTCATAAGCTCCCCCGCAAGGGCTGCCGCCATGTTCAGGTCGCTTGGACGTACGGCAATGGTCAAATTACAACCGGCAAGAGCGGCCTCATAGGCCATTGTACGCGCAACGCCGCCTGTTCCAAGGACGACCACCCGGCCGCTGAGGGGAATCCCTGCCGAGGACAGAGCCTTTAAGAAGCCGTCGGGGTCGGTTGTATAGCCTTGGGCAATTTCTCCGTTTGCAACGGTATTGACGCTGCCGTACAGCGCAGCCTTTTTGTCAAGTTTGTCCAGATACCGGATAATACCCTGCTTGTGCGGAATGGTAATGTTATAGCCGTCAAGCTTTCTTAAAACAGTTTGGTAGCTTTGCCCGAGCGCTTGCGGTGCGATATCCAAAATAGAATACTGTGCATCGATTCCGGAAAGTGCGAAAAGGCGCGTGTGAATAAAAGGCGACATGGTATGGCCGATTGGATGGCCAATAACGGCGTACGCTTTCTTTGACATAATAAAACCTTCTTTCCAGGTGAAAATTTGTTTAAGTTATCAAAATACCGCATAGATTTGAAAAAATTACAATTTTGTTATTGACAAAGGCTATGTTTACTAATAATATGTTTTTGTACTGATGTTATGCCGATTAGATTTTTACAGGTGGAGGAAAGCATGTTTGTGTTATTGTAGCATAAAAGGCACAAATTTGTCCACAATACAATCATCTACAGGCAGTAAGAACAAAAATATACTTTGGAGGAAAGAGTTATGGTACTGGAAAAGGTAAAGGCAATCCTTGCGGAGCAGTTTGATGTGGAGGAAGATTCTATAACAGCAGAAACGACGATTCAGGAAGATCTTGGCGCGGATTCGCTTGATGTTGTAGATTTGCTTATGTCCATTGAGGATGAGTTTGAGATCGAAGTGCCTGACGAGGAAATTGAAAATATTAAAACCGTTGGCAATTTGGTCGAATATATTGAAAAAAAGGTATAAAGGCCGGAAGACATATAGTTTCTGTGAAAAAGAGGCGGGCAACCGCCTCTTTTGATTTTGTTCTTATATCCTTTACAGAAGCGTTACATAAGGAAAATAGTTTCTTCATAATTTGCCTTTATACTTTATTTACAGAATCAATCTGACGAAAAGCCGTATCTGTACACAGTGCGGCGCAACGCTTTGAGTAATCGAGCTGTCGCATTTCAAAACGGCGGTTTGTTGATATATGAAAAAAAGGAAAAGGCGGGAAGAACACCAAAGTGAACTTCCCGCCGGCTTTTTTATGGGGATATGATCTTCATGGATATGTCGAGCGCGTTGACAGAATGCGTCAGCGCCCCGATAGAGATAATGTCAACGCCTGTCTGTGCAATTTCCCTAAGCGTTTGCAGTGTAATACCGCCTGAAGCTTCCAAAAGGGCCTGCCCGTCTGTGATTTTTACCGCCTGCGCCATGGTCTGCGGGGCCATGTTGTCCAGCATAATAATATCTGCGCCTGCCTGCAGCGCCTGTTGCAGCTCGTCAAGCGTACGGACCTCCACTTCAATTTTAACCATATGGCCAAGCTTCCCCTTCAGGGCGCGCACGGCGTTTGCAATACCGCCCGCCGCGTCGATATGGTTATCCTTGAGCATGGCGGCGTCTGAAAGATTGTAACGGTGGTTTTTGCCTCCGCCGGTTACAACCGCGTATTTTTGCAGCGGACGCAGCCCCGGCAGGGTTTTTCTTGTATCTGTAATACTGGCTTTTGTTCCGCTGGTGAGCAAAACCGCCTGGTGCGTGGCTGTTGCAATACCGCTTAAATGCTGTAAAAGGTTTAAAGCGGTGCGTTCCCCTTTGAGCAGGGCTCTTGTGCTGCCGCTGATTTTTGCAATTACATCGCCTTTTTTCAGCTGGTTGCCGTCTTGCTTATAAATTTCTGTAATGACATCCGGTTGTAAAAATGTAAAGACGCGCATTGCGATAGCTATCCCGCATAAAACGCCATCGGCCTTTGCAAGAAAATGCGCTTGCGATTGTTGCTGTTCTGGGATTAGATAGTCTGTGGTGGTGTCCAGATAGCTGATATCTTCCAAAAGGGCCGTTTGAATCAGGTTGTCTATATAGATGGGATTTAGCATTTGGTTGCATCCTTTCATTCTGTTTTTTGCATACGGTTCTTTTTTAAAACATCTTCTAGGATCAGACAGGCCACGGTGGCAAGGCTTTTGGCTTCTGTCAGATCATAGGAAAGAGCAAATCCGCCGGTTTCTATGAAATGCAGAATTTCCCTGGCGCGCGCAAGGCCCTGCGGGACCGCGTCCGGATTGGGGATTACAAAATGCGTATGCTGCATAATTTTGCGAATTTCCGTACGAAGGCCGTGCGGCAACGGAGCGCCCTGCGCCTGATACGATGTGGGACATGGCGCAAGCGACTGGGCTTTGCTCTTTTGCAGGCGGCGCATAATGTCATAGGCCGCCCTGCGGGAAAATACCAGTGCTTCCAGCAAAGAATTGCTGGCAAGGCGGTTTGCGCCATGCACGCCGGTATGGGAGCATTCACCGGCGGCATACAGGCCGTCAACGCTGGTGCGTGCGTACAGGTCTACGTCTATGCCGCCCATAAGATAGTGCTGACAGGGAAAAACGGGAATTTTATCCTTTGTAATATCTATGCCTTCTTCCAGACAGCGCGCATAAATCATAGGAAAACGGGTTTTAATAAATTGCGGGTCCTTATGTGTAATGTCCAAATAAAAATTTTGGCTGTTTGTAGCCTGGGATTCCAGAATAATGGCGTTTGAAACCACGTCGCGCGGGGCAAGTTCGCCGCGTTGGTCGTATTTAAAGGCAAAGCGTTCCCCGTTGCAGTTGAGCAGCACGGCGCCCTCGCCGCGCACCGCTTCGCTGATTAAAAAGCGTTCGCGGTCATTTTCCGCTGCAAAAGCGGTGGGGTGGAACTGGATCCAGCTTATATTGCGAATGTTTGCGCCCAGCCTGTGCGCCAGCCTGATGCCGTCGCCTGTGGCAATTGCAGAATTTGTGGTATATTCGTATACCCGCCCGATTCCGCCGGTGGCCAGTATGCAGTACCGCGCGGCAACCGTTTGGGGTGCGCCGTTGTGTAAAATATGGGCATAAAAGCCGTTTTGCACCTTGTCCAGGGCAAAAACCAGCGTATTTTCCAGAATTTCGGCATTTGTACGCTGCCGTACTTCGTCGATCAGCGTATCGGTGATTTCTTTGCCGGTCGAGTCCTTATGGTGTACGATCCGGTGGCGGGAATGCCCGGCTTCCAGCGTCATCAGCAAATGCCCCTTTTCGTCACGGTCAAAATCCACGCCCATTTCCCGGAGTTTTAATACGTCTTTTGGTCCTTCTGTTACAAGGACCTCAATAGCGGCAAGATTGTTTTTGTACTTGCCGGCAATTAACGTGTCTGCAATATGCAGCTTGAAATTGTCATGATCCTGATCCAGCACCGCGGCAACGCCGCCCTGTGCAAGCGAGCTGTTGGAAAGAGCAAGCTCCCGCTTGCAAATCAGCAACACGCTGACGTTTTTGTCAAATTGTAAAGCGGCATACAACCCTGCCGCACCGGCGCCGATAATAATCACGTCGTATTGTTTTTTCATATTTTGTGCTGCCTTTCGGTATATATTTGCATAAAATGTCAGAACCTGGATATAATAATCATTTTATCATAAAAAAGGTACAATGAAAATAGTTTTTTATGGTTGACCGCTTTTGTACGTTATGGTACAGTTAAAAAAGTATAAAAATTTGGAAGAGGTTTGTATGGAGCTGTTTGAAAACGAGGTAAAACCACAGAGAGCATTGCTGGTGTCTTTGGATACAGGCGAATATGACGCACAGGCGTCTTTGGACGAGTTGTTTGAGCTGGCGCACAGCGCCGGTGCAGAGACGGTGGCCAGTATGATGCAAAAGCGCGATAAGCCGGAAACAGCAACGTGTGTGGGAACAGGCAGGCTTAAGGAGATTGCCGATTTTTGTAAAAATGAAGAAATTGACCTTTTGATTTTTGACCGGGAGCTGTCGCCCACGCAGATCCGCAATATTGAAAGTGAAACAGACGTGCGAGTGATTGACCGAACCATGTTGATTTTAGATATTTTTGCACTGCGCGCGCGTTCCAGGGAAGGAAAGCTGCAGGTGGAGCTTGCCCAGCTGCAATATATGCTGCCCAGGCTGACAGGCAAAGGGGCCGAAATGTCGCGCTTGGGCGGCGGGATTGGAACAAGAGGGCCCGGTGAAACAAAGCTGGAAACAGACAAGCGCCATATCAGAAGGCGGATGGAAACGATCAAAGAGCAGCTTGCGGCGATTGAAAAGCACCGCGGGCAGATCAAGCGCCGCCGTGAAAAGAGCGGCGTGATTACTGTAGCGATCGTTGGATATACCAATGCTGGAAAATCCACATTGATGAATTACCTGACAGACGCGGGTGTTTTGGCGCAGGACAAGCTGTTTGCAACGCTTGACCCTACCTCCAGGGCGCTAAAGCTGCCAAGCGGTGTAACTGTTTTGCTGACCGATACGGTCGGGCTGGTCCGGCGGCTGCCGCACCATCTGGTTGACGCGTTTAAATCCACTTTGGAGGAAGCCGCGCAGGCGGATATTATTTTAAACGTGTGTGACGCATCCAGCGAAGAAGCGCAGGTACATCTGGAGGTTACAAGGGAGCTTTTAAATGATCTTGGCTGTGCAGACCGGCCAGTGATCCCGGTGCTCAACAAGTGCGATCTTGTAAGCGGGCTGGACGATATCCCTATGATTGGCAACGCCGTGCGGATCAGCGCAAAAAACGGAAGAGGGATTGACAAGCTGTTGCAGGCAATTGAAGACCATTTGCCGGTCAAAGTAAAAAAGGTGTCGCTTTTGCTTCCGTTTTCACAGGCCGGGCTTGTGGCGGAAATCCGTGAAAAGGCCACGCTTCTGTCGGAGGAGTATAAAGAGCAGGGAATTGCCGTCACAGCTCTTTTGGACGCGCAGATGCTCAATAGGGTACAAGCGTATATAGAAGCATAACGCAACGGGCAGAGGGATTGTCTGTGTAGGAGTTACAATGATGTGTGACAAATAAGAAAAAAAGATAGCGAATAGAAAG
>UQKB01000024.1 GCA_900541565.1 uncultured Oscillospiraceae bacterium | reverse complement strand
TTCTATTCGCTATCTTTTTTTCTTATTTGTCACACATCATTGTAACTCCTACAAAGGCGGCGTATTGGTTTATAAAATCTGCATTGCAAAAGCATGTTTTATCTGATATAATAAGATGATATTTTATAGGAATTTTTTATACGATGGTGAGTACATGCGGATTAGAAGAAAACCCTGGGCCAGACCCGAGCTTGCTGCCTGTAGCTTTTTTGTGGACGAGCCCTGTCTGCATAAGGGGAAGTGGGCGGACTGGTTTGAAAAACAGCAGCCTTTACATTTGGAGCTTGGCTGCGGCAAGGGCGGGTTTGTGGCGCAGCTTGCGCTTGCAAACCCGGGGATCAATTATTTAGCGGTCGATATTAAAAGCGAGGTTCTGGCAATTGGACGGCGGGAGATTGTACGGCTTTTTGAAGAAAACGGCCGAAGGGTCAGTAATGTTGCGTTGATGTCGCACGACATTGCACGGATAGACCAGATGCTTTCCCCCGATGACAGGATAGAGCGAATTTATATCAATTTTTGTAATCCGTGGCCAAAGGCAAAGCACAAAAAGCGAAGACTGACCTATCCCCGGCAGTTGGCGCTATATAAGGCCTTTCTTGTAAAGGGAGGGGAAGTCCGCTTTAAAACGGACGACGAAGGGCTTTTTTACGACAGCCTTGCATATTTTGGGCAGTGTGGGTTTTCTATTCCTTTTCAGACCGATGATCTGCATAATTGCGCAATTGCGGACAATATCCAGACCGAGCACGAAAAAATGTTTACAAAAATGGGAAAAACAATTTATGCCTGTACGGCTGTTAACCGGTAAGCTTTACTTTATCGGTACATGAGAAAGGAGGCCGGCTTATGAAAACAAAACCTTTGGCACTTTTTGCGCTGATCCTTCTTTGTACAACTTTGGCAGGCTGCACGTCGGCCGGCTTTGACAATACCGACCTTTTGCGGCCACCAAGGGCCACCGGCGATAAGGCGCAAATTCAGGAGGTAATTGAAAGCAAGGCGGGCGGCGACTATACTTTGAAATATCCGCAAAACGGCGATTATCGTTCGGCGATTATCACGCAGGATCTGGATAAGGACGGGATTGAAGAGGCAATTGCCCTGTATAGGCCGTCGGGGGAAACTTCTGCAACGCACATTCTTTTTATCAAAGAGATCGACGGGGTATGGCAGGCAACAGGCGACTTTACCAACCAGAATACCGAAGTGGATAAAATCTGCATTGGCGATATTGACGGAGACGGCAGCGACGAGGTGGCCGTAAGCTGGAGCAATTATGTCGCGCCGGTCAATCAAATGACCGTTTATCTGCACAACGGGAAGAAGATGCGGGAAATCCAAATAGATGAAACGTATTCGCAGTTTATTTTGACCGACCTTACAAACGACAATATAGAAGATATTCTTCTTTTATCGCTTGGAGCAAGCGATATTCCCGCCACTGCAAAGCTTTTGCAGTACAATACGGATTTACAGGCGATTTATACGCGGTCGGTTACGGAAATGAGCAGCGCAGTAACAAGATACACCAGCGTACAGGCTGGGGAAACGTCTGATAAAAACAGCGCGGTGTTTGTAGACGGGATGTCGATGAACAATACCCTGACAACAGAGGTTTTATATTGGAACCAGGAGAAAGCCGGTCTGGAAAACCCCCTTTATACTGTAAAAAACGGTGTTTCTTCCAATAGAACCGAGCGGGCGACGTCTTCTGTCTGCCAGGATATCAATAGCGACGGGATTATGGAGATCCCGACGGTCACATCCATGCCCAAGCAGTCCACAGAAAAAGATGAAAGCGTCTGCAACCGTACTGACTGGAACACCATCCGTGCACAGGACGGCAGGCTTACGTCTGTAATGCAGACGGTAATTAATTCTACCGACGGCTATTATTTTATTATTCCGGACAAGTGGACGGACAAGATTACCGCAAGGATAGACACCACCGCCCGCTCTATTACCTTTTATGAATGGGTGGGTACCGGGCGGCTGGCGCGTAAAGGCAGCAGCCTGCTGACAATTCAGGTTTTTACCGAAAAGGACTGGTCGGAACGCAAAGGCACGGAGGGTTTTGTAGAAATGCTTGACCATTCCGGGCTGATCTACGCTGTGCGGGTTCCGGAGGAGGAATCTATGCTTACGCTTTCTTTAAGCGAGATCAGCGAAAACCTTAAGCTTATAGACGGTTAAAGAATCAACAAGTTTTTGTCATGTTTTTGAAAGGAAGACGTACGATGAAAAAAATTTTAGTATGCGAAGACGAAGCAACCATCCGGGACTTTGTCGTTATCAACCTGACAAGGGCAGGCTATGATGTTGTGGAGGCGGCCAGCGGAGAAGAGGCCCTGCAAAAATATGAGGAGCATGGGGGCGATTTTGACGTTGCGATCCTGGACATTATGATGCCGGGAATTGACGGCTTTGAGGTATGCAAGGAGCTGCGCCGCAAAAACGGGGGAATTGGGATTATTATGCTGACGGCGCGCACGCAGGAGATGGACAAGGTAACCGGGCTGATGCTGGGTGCCGACGACTATGTTACCAAGCCGTTTTCCCCAAGCGAGCTTGTTGCCAGGGTAGACGCGCTGCACAGAAGGGTCATGCTGGCACAGCAGCGCAACGAAAATCATTTTAAAGAAGAGCTGAAATCGGGAGATTTTGTGCTGAACCTGCGCAATCGGGCGCTTTTGAAGAACGGGAAAATGATCGAGCTTACACAGGTGGAGTTCCAGATTATGGAATACTTTTTTTCCAACCCCGGCGTTGCGCTTGACAGGACCGATATTTTGACGCATGTCTGGGGAGACCAGTATGTGGGGGAAGAAAAGATTGTGGATGTAAATATCCGCCGTTTGCGTATGAAGGTAGAGGACGAGCCGAGCAACCCGAAGTATATTATTACTGTGTGGGGGCTTGGCTATAAATGGGACGCTTAAGACGGAAAGTGTTTACCGTTATATAGCAGTTGAAAAATGATGGAAAAGGAGGGCGGCACCATGCGAAAGGGTATTACGCGGCGTTGGATTGTCAATACACTGGGGATTATTCTTGCAATATTGATTACGATTATCGTGGTGCTGTCTTTTGTTATACAGACCTTTTATTATAATGGGATTCAGCAAACCATCAGCGGCCGGAGCAACGAGCTTGTGAACTTTTTTGGAAATTACACCGCGGCGGACACCGAGCAGTTTAATGTGACTGCCAGAGAATATGTGGAAAATTTCCCCGACAAGGAAATGATGGAGCTGATGGTTATCAACAGCTATGGGAAGGTCATCATTACCTCCACCGGGTTTGCTCCCGATGAATCTGAGCCGATGCCGGATTATGAACAGGCAAAGGAAAACCCGGAAGGGTTTGGAATGTGGACGGGGAGGCTCAGCTCCGGGGAAGATGTTATGACCGTTACAAGAGTGATCCAGAATACGTCGGGCGACACGATCGGCGCGGTACGGTACGCCGTATCTTTGGAAGCGGCCAACCGAAAAATTTTTCTTACAATTGCCGCGTTGATTTTAGCGGGGCTTCTGGTGACGTTTTTTGTTGTAATATCCGGTGCGTATTTCATCCGTTCTATCGTAAATCCTGTGCGTGAGATGAGCGCTACCGCCAAGCGGATTGCGCAGGGGGATTTTGAAGCAAAGCTTGATAAAATGCACGATGACGAAATTGGGGAGTTGTGCGATTCTATCAATTATATGGCGGGTGAGCTTGCTGCGTCTGAGCAATTGAAAAACGACTTTATTTCTTCTGTTTCGCACGAGCTGCGTACGCCGCTTACAGCGATTAAGGGCTGGGCGGAAACCATGCAGCTGGGCGGAACGGCCGACCCTAAGACCATGGAAAAGGGGATGTCGGTCATTGTAAAAGAATCGGAACGCCTGACCGGTATTGTAGAAGAGCTGCTTGACTTTTCCAGGATACAAAGCGGAAGAATGGTGCTGACAATGGACAAGATTGACCTGCTGGCAGAGCTGGATGAGGCGATCTATATGCTGCGTGAGCGCGCGCTTTCTGAAAATAAGCATTTGCTGTATGACGAGCCGGACCATGTGCCCGCTGTTATGGGCGATAAAAACAGACTGCGCCAGGTGTTTATCAATATTATTGACAACGCCTTGAAGTATACGCCTGCAAGCGGCGTGATCGGTATACAGGTAAGCTATGACGACCAGAACTTGAAAATTACGATCAGCGACAACGGATGCGGCATTCCTGCAGAGCATCTGCCGCGTATTAAGGACAAATTTTACAAGGCAAATCAGACAGTTCGCGGTTCCGGTATAGGGCTTGCCGTTGCCGACGAGATTATGCAGCTGCATAATGGTTCGCTTGAAATTGAAAGCACAGAGGGCGTTGGAACAACCGTGACGCTGACGATCCCGGTCGTTTCAGAGGATGAGGAGCAGCAGTCTTGAAGAGGAAAGAAGGCAGCGGATTTATGAAAAAAACGCTTTGTTATTTTTGCATTTTGCTTTTGGCCGCCATGAGCATATTTTGCGGCTGTGCTTCTGGCGCGGGCAGTGTAAAGCTGGACGTGGGCGGAAGCGAATATACGGCTTTTTCGGTTGAGGATGCGGGCGATCCCACATTGTATGACGAGCAGGTTGTAACGGTGGATTGCACACAGGACGACCTTAAATCCAGCCGCCTTTCGGTCAATGGACCGCATTCGCAAAACCAGGTTGCAATTACCGTATTTGACGAAAATGGGAAGGTGCTGACAGAAAACGGAAATGATTTTTCGCTGCCGAACCAAGCGGGAATTTATTACGTTTGCATTGGTGTAGACTGGGGCGGCGGGGAGAGCACGCTGCATACGGATAACCTGTTAAAATTTAAATTGACAAATTCATGATGCATTCACAAATTTATTGTCCTTTTCATGTATAATAAAGCAGAAAGCTTATTTTTAGAAATGCGATCCTGTTTTTGCTGAAAAGCACACACGGCATAGTATAAGGAGATTACATATGGCAATAGAAAAAACAAAACGTATCACCTCGATCGGCGGATCTGCATTGATTGAGGGAATTATGATGCGCGGACCGAAACGAACGACTGTGGCGGTACGTGTAAAGGAAAATGAGATTTATACAGAGGATCTTACGTTTAAAAGCCTTGCCGAACGGTTTAGGATTTTTCGAGTCCCGTTTATTCGCGGGTTGGGCGGATTGATCGACTCTATGCGCCTGAGCTTTAAGGCGCTTTCGATTTCTGCGGAAAAGGCAATGGAGGATGTCCCGCAGGAAGAGCCTTCAAGGTTTGAAAAATGGATTGACAAGGTGTTTGGCGACAGCTTTATGAAGGTGTTGATGGTTGTAGCTACCGTTTTGGGGGTTGCGCTTGCCATAGGGTTGTTTTTTATTTTTCCAACCTGGCTTTTTAATACGATTGCAACGCATTTTTTCCCGTCTTTATACGACGCTATGGTCTACCGCAGTGTGTTTGAAGGGGTTTTAAGGATAGCCCTGTTTCTGCTGTATGTGGTGTTGTGCTCCCGAATGAACGATATGAAGCGTGTTTTTCAGTACCATGGCGCCGAGCATAAAACAATTTTCTGCTATGAAAACGATGAGGCGCTTACAGTGGAGAATATACGTAAGTACAGGCGCTTTCATCCGCGCTGCGGCACGAGCTTTATGGTGATTATGCTGCTGCTGGGGATTATAATTGGCCTGTTTATTCCAATTGAAGAGCCCATTTTGCGCTCTGCGGTGAAAATTTTGCTTTTGCCCATTTCCTGCGGCGTTGGATATGAGCTGATTAAGCTTTGTGGGAAATACGATAATCTGGCTACAAGGATTATTGCCGCGCCCGGATTGTGGGCGCAGCGCATTACCACAAAGGAGCCGGACGATTCGATGCTGGAGGTTGCAATTGCGGCGATGAAGCCGGTTATTCCGGAAAACGGAGAAGATCTGATACAAAAAAAGTAACGGGGCTATGATGACATACAACGAACTTTACAGGCAAACAAAGCAAATTTTTGCACAGGCGGGCGTTGAAAGTCCCGCCTTTGATGCTATGTGCCTTTTGCAGCATTGCTTTGGACTGGACCGCGCCGGGCTGATTCTGCATGGGGACACACAAGTGAAGCAACAGGAAGCGGCACAGTTTGCAGCCCTTGCAGACCGGCGCGCGAAGGGTGAGCCGCTGCAGTATATCCTTGGAAAGTGGCAGTTTATGGACCGGGAGTTTTACGTAGGTAAGGGCGTGCTGATCCCCCGGGAAGATACGCAGGTTACAGTGCTGCAGGCAGAACAGGCTGTGCAGGGGAAGCCGCAGGCGCAGATTATGGATCTATGCGCTGGCAGCGGGATTATCGCCATTACCCTTGCAAAGCGCTTGCCCGGCAGCCGCGTTTGGGCGTTGGAGCTTTCAGAGGAAGCTTTTTTTTATTTGCAAAAAAATATAAGCCTGCATGGCACAAAGAATGTAACGGCTGTGCACGGCGATGTTTTTAAGGCCTTTCGGGATTTTGCCGACGAGAGCTTTGATCTGCTTGTTTCTAACCCGCCGTATGTTTGTACAGAAACGATTGCTTCATTGCAGTGTGAGGTGCTTTACGAGCCGTTTATGGCGCTTGACGGCGGTGCAGACGGCCTTATGTTTTACAGGCAGATCATTGAAGAGTGGACCCCGCTTTTAAAGCACGGCGGGCAGATTGCTTTTGAAGTGGGGGAGGAGCAGGCCTTGCCGGTTAAGGCGTTGCTTTTACAAAACGGCTATACAGACGTGCGTTTTGCAAAAGATATTGCACAAACAGACCGTTGTGTAAGCGCGATACGCGTATAACGGTGTACGGGTATGTCCTTATTTTGCAACAGAAATGCAAATATTCGAAAAAATGTTCTGTTTTTATTGCATTTTTTCTGTAAATCAGGTATAATTTCACTAAGTTTACAGTTGGTTATGTTCCTATTTTACGTCTATCGGAGGGATTGCATGATGGCAGCAGACAACAAAGCCAGGGCGCTGGAAACGGCGCTTACGCAGATTGAAAAGCAATTTGGAAAGGGCGCGGTTATGCGTTTGGGGCAAAATCAGGCTATGAACGTGGGACATGTTTCCACCGGAAGCCTTTCCCTTGACATCGCCTTGGGTATAGGCGGCCTTCCAAGGGGGAGGATTATAGAAATTTATGGGCCGGAGTCTTCGGGTAAAACCACCTTGTCCCTGCATTGTATTGCGCAGGGGCAAAAGGACGGAGGCAATGTTGCGTTTATAGATGTTGAGCATGCGCTTGACCCTGTATACGCGGCTGCTTTAGGCGTTGACGTGGATTCCCTGCTTGTTTCACAGCCTGATACGGGTGAGCAGGCGCTGGAGATTACCGAGGCGTTGGTGCGTTCTGGCGCGATTGATGTGATTGTGGTAGACTCTGTCGCGGCACTTGTCCCTAAGGCGGAGATTGAAGGTGAAATGGGCGATTCCCATGTGGGGTTGCAGGCACGGCTGATGTCTCAGGCGCTGCGCAAGCTGGCAGGCGCTATTTCAAAATCGAACTGTGTTGCGATCTTTATCAATCAGCTGCGCGAGAAGGTCGGCGTTGTTTATGGCAACCCGGAAGTTACGCCCGGCGGCAGGGCGTTAAAGTTTTACTCCTCTGTGCGCATAGATATCCGCCGTATAGAAACGCTTAAATCAGGCGGGGAAATGATTGGCGCGCGCACAAGGGCGAAGGTTGTAAAAAATAAGATTGCGCCTCCGTTTAAAGAGGCGGAATTTGATATTATGTATGGCTATGGAATTTCCCGCGAGGGCGAGCTGCTGGATTTGGCTGTAAAAGCAAATGTTGTGCAGAAAAGCGGCGCGTGGTTTTCTTTTGAGGGGACAAGGCTTGGCCAGGGCAGGGACAACGTGAAGATTTTCTTTAAAGAAAACCCGGACGTTGCCGCGCGCGTGGAAGCGCAGCTTATGGAAAATCTGGATCTGCTCACGGGAAAAACAGGCGCCGGTGCGAAAAACCGCCCGACTGGCTCCGGCGGAGGTGTACATGCGGCGGCAAAGCCGGTGGAACCCCCTGTACAGGCGCAGGCTGCGCCTGCTGTGAGCAAGGCGAATATTGATATTCTGGTGGAAGACTGATGCGGATTACGCTTTTAAAGCCGTGCAGGAAATCGATGTGCGCCGTTTACATAGACGGGGAATATGCCCTGAAGCTGGATATGCAGACTTTGCAGGAAAACCATATTGCGCAGGGGGATACGCTGACAGACGAGCAGCTTAAAATGCTGATTGATCAGTCAGACCTGCGACGCGCGAAAGAAAAGGCGTTATGGCTGCTTTCGTACCGCGACCATTCCAAAAAAGAGCTGGTCGATAAAATGAAGCGCACCTGCTCCCAACAGGCGGCGCAGGAGGCCGCCGACCGCATGGAACAGCTGGGGTTGGTTGATGACCGGGCCTTTGCAAGGCGTTATGCCCGCCAATTGATTTATAAAAAGCGGCTTGCGCCCGGTGCTGCACTGTATAAAATGCGTGAAAAGGGAATTGACCGAGAGCTTGCACAGGCAGCGCTGCAGGAATGTAAGGTTTCTGCAAGCGAGCAGCTTCACGCGCTTTTGCAGGGGAAGTATGCGGGTAAGCTGCACGATGAAAAAAGCCGCAGGCGGACGGTTGCGGCTTTACAGCGTATGGGATATAGCTGGGGAGACATACGCCCTGTGCTGGAGGAATATGTACAGGCGGATAGCCAATACGAATGATAAAAGGAAGAAATGGAATGTCTTATAGGATTGGGCTTGTCAGTTTGGGTTGCGCAAAGAACAGGGTAGATGCGGAAATGATGCTGTTTACCCTGAAAAATGCCGGATACCAGATTGTTGGGGACCCCGCTGCGGCGGATGCCGTGATCGTTAATACCTGCGGGTTTATTGAGGCTGCCAAGCAGGAGAGCATAGATGAAATTTTAGAGCTTGCGCAGTTGAAAAAAGAGGGCCGGATTCGGGCGATTATTGTGACAGGCTGCCTTTCACAGCGTTATCAGGAGCAGGTTATGCAGCAGCTGTATGAGGTGGACGCCGTTGTAGGGATTGGCGCAAATGCGTCAATCGCGCAGATTGTAGAGGATTGCCTAAACGGGGAGAAGGTGGAATTGTTTCCCGATAAGCTGCTGATGCCGCTTTCGGGCGGGCGGCTGCAAAGCACGCCGCCTTATTATGCGTATTTAAAGGTAGCCGACGGCTGCGACAACTGTTGCAGCTATTGTGCGATTCCGCTGATCCGCGGTAAATTCAGAAGCCGGCCGATGGAGGAAATTGTGCAGGAAGCAAAAACACTTGCCGCCTATGGCGTAAAAGAACTGATTGTGATTGCACAGGACACAACGCGCTACGGCGAGGATTTATACGGCACGCTGATGCTGCCGGCACTTTTGCAGGAGTTGTGCAAGATCGACGGGATCCGCTGGATCCGTCTTTTATATTGTTACCCGGACAGGATTACAGACGAGCTTTTACACCTGATGGCAAAGGAAGAGAAGATTGTAAAATATTTGGACTTGCCGCTGCAGCATTGCAGCGCAGATATTTTAAAAGCGATGAACCGCAGGGGCAGCCGTGAAAGCCTTACTGCGCTGATACAGAAGATCCGGCGCAGCGTGCCGGGGATTGTTTTGCGTACGACGCTGATTACGGGCTTTCCCGGGGAAACACAGCAAGATTTTGAGGAACTGTCTGCGTTTGTCAATGAAATTGGCTTTGAACGCTTGGGCTGTTTTGCCTATTCACAGGAAGAGGATACACCTGCTGCAACGTTTGCAGGCCAGATTGATGAAAAAATTAAAAACCGCCGGCAGGAAATTATTATGGAACAGCAGCATACAATTATGGAGAGGTATTGTCAAAGCCTGCTTTCTAAAACGATTGACGTTCTGGTGGAAGGATTTGACCGTTACGCAGAGTGCTTTTTTGGCCGGTCTGCAGCAGACGCGCCCGATGTTGACGGGAAGGTTTTCTTTACCAGCGGCGCAAGCAAGCCAAAGCCGGGGCAGTTTGTGAAAGTGCGGGTGGACGATTACCTGGATTGCGACCCGATTGGGGAGCTGGTGCAGCAAGACGGCGCGCTGGCGTAAAATTTTTGACGGGCTGGTGGCGTATAGAAAATGAACACTCCAAATAAGCTTACAATTTTAAGGATTCTTTTGGTGCCGTTTTTTGTGGCGGCGCTTCTGCTTGCGGTGATCCCCCACCATTTTTTGATTGCAGGGCTGATTTTTGGTGTTGCTTCTTTGACGGATCTGCTTGATGGGAAGCTGGCAAGAAAACGCGGCCAGATTACCGATTTTGGCAAGTTTGCCGACCCTTTGGCGGATAAGATCCTTGTGATTTCCGCACTGATATGCTTTGTGCAGCTTGGAATTATAGGTGCCGTTCCCGTTATTGTTTTGCTTTTCAGGGAATTTGCTGTGACCTCTATCCGTCTTGTAGCTGCAAGCAACGGAAAGGTGGTTGCAGCCAATTTGTGGGGAAAAGCAAAAACTGTCAGCCAGATGATAGCGGTGGTATGCGTGTTTATTTTGCAGTATATTTTGGAGCTTGCCGGTATGGGTGTTTTTTTGATTTCCCCCGGCATGGAAACAGCCTTTTCGATTATAACCAACGTACTGGTTTGGATTTCTGTTTTGCTTGCCGTGATTTCCGGCGTAGTTTATCTGTATGATAACAGAACGTGTATCAGCGGAAAAAAATAAGGAATTTTTAAAAACAGGTTTCTTTTTTAAAAAGATTGCTATATAATACTGATAAAATGACAAATAGATAGGAAACATGCGTTTACCGGGAAAAGTAGCAAAAAATCAACACCAGAGAGAAGCCGGCCTGGGCTGAAACCGGCTTTTGATTTGGCTTTTTGTGAAATGCACCCGTTAGCACACAGTGGGAAACAGTTGTCTGTAAGTATCGCTGTGCGGAAGCCCCCGTTACAGGGCGCATAAGGGCGTAGGCGTGCCTGCGCTGAATTTGGGTGGAACCACGAACGAAAGCTCGTCCCTGTTTTTGGGATGGGCTTATTTTTATGAAAAAGCGCAGACTTTTCTACAGAAAGGAAAGCAACAGCAGTATGTTTAAAACGTTAAAGCATGATTTAGATTCCATAATGAAACGCGACCCAGCGGCGCGCAGCCGCTTGGAGGTTTTTTTTCTGTATTCTGGCTTTAAAGCTGTGCGCGCCTATAGAAAGGCAAACTGGTTTTACCGCCACAATATGAAGTTTATTGCGCGCTATATTTCCCAGCGTGCCCGCCACAAAACAGGCATAGAAATCCATCCCGGCGCAACAATAGGAAAAGGGTTGTTTATTGACCACGGGATGGGTGTGGTAATTGGCGAGACAACACAGATTGGCGACAACTGCACCATTTACCAAAATGTGACGCTGGGTGGAACCGGCAAGGAGCACGGAAAGCGCCACCCCACGCTGGGCAATAATGTACTGGTGGGGGCGGGCGCCAAGGTGCTGGGCCCGTTTAAGGTGGGCGATAACGCAAGAATTGCGGCGGGCGCGGTGGTTTTGGACGAGGTGCCGGAAAATTCGACCGCCGTTGGCGTGCCGGCCCGCATTGTCCGCATAAATGGCGTCCGCAATGAAAACCTGGACCATATCCATATAGCCGACCCGGTTGCCCAGCAGCTGTGTAAGCTGGAGTATCTTTACACAAAGCTGCAGCGGGAGCTATTGCAGCCTGCAGAACAGCCGGAATCTTGCGATAAAACACAGAAACAAAACGGAAGGAGCAAAAAACCGTATGAAAATTTATAATACGCTGACACGCCAAAAAGAGGAGCTTAAGCCCATTGTACCCGGCCATGTAAAAATTTATGCCTGCGGGCCGACCGTGTACAATTATATCCATATTGGGAATGCAAGGCCGATCTGCATTTTTGACATTTTGCGCCGTTATCTGGAATATCGGGGCTATCAGGTAACGTTTGTCCAGAACTTTACGGACATTGACGATAAGATTATTCAAAAGGCGGCCGAGGAGCATACGGATTATATGACGGTCGCGCAGCGTTATATAGAGGAATATAAAAAGGACGCCCACGGCCTGGGTGTGCGTGAAGCGACCATCCATCCCAGAGCGACGGACAATATGGACGAGATTCTGGATATTGTGCAGAAGCTGATTGACAAGGGCTATGCTTATCGAGCGGAAAACGGCGACGTGTACTTTCGGACTGGGAAATTTGCAGAGTATGGGAAGCTCTCCCACCAGCCGCTGGAGGAGCTGGAAGCGGGGGCGCGTATTTCTGTTGGGGAGGTAAAGGAAAACCCCATGGATTTTGCCGTGTGGAAGGCAGCAAAGCCCGGCGAACCGATGTGGAAGGCACCGTGGAGCGACGGGCGCCCGGGCTGGCATATTGAGTGCTCCGCCATGGCGCGGCGCTATTTGGGAGATACCATTGACATCCACTGCGGCGGGCAGGATTTGATTTTCCCGCACCATGAAAATGAAATTGCGCAAAGCGAATGCTGCAACGGCGTTGTGTTTGCCAATTACTGGATGCACAACGGGTATATTAATGTGGATAACAAAAAAATGAGCAAGTCGCTGAACAACTTTTTTACTGTGCGCGACGTGGCGGAAAAGTATGGCTATGAGCCGATCCGGTATATGCTGATCTCTTCGCATTACCGCAGCCCGATCAACTACAGCGCGGAAATTATTGAGCAGTGCAGGGCCTCGCTGGACCGGCTGTACAACTGCCGCGAAAACCTGGTTTTTGCCCTGGATAATGCACAGGAAGCGCAAAAGGACGGCGACAACGCGCGCAAAACGGCGCTGGGTGTTTATCGCGACAAATTTATAGAGGCCATGGACGATGATCTGAACACAGCCGATGCGATTGCCGCCGTGTTTGCGCTTGCAAGGGACATCAATACAAATTTAACGGGTGCAAATACACCGTCTAAGGCGTTGTGTACGTTTGCGCTGTCTTTGTTTGACGAGCTTACAGATGTGTTGGGACTGGTACAAAACAGGCAGGCCCAGACGCTGGACCAGGAAATTGAAGCACTGATTGTAAAGCGCGCACAGGCAAGAAAGAATAAGGACTGGGCCACTGCCGACAAAATCCGTGATGCGCTCAAGGCCCGGCATATTGTTCTGGAGGATACGCCGCAGGGCGTGAAATGGCGCGTAGAGGAATCATGCGAAAACGGCGACTGAAGTTGTGCGCTTTAGGCGTATCTGCAAATACGCGCAGGGGAAAGAAGCCTTTTATACACAAAAAAGTACGGGCAGCTTTTTAAAGGCTGCCCGTACTTTTTTGTTTTAGGATTACTCTGCGCTTCTGAGCGCCTGTGCCGCCGCTTCCATGGCGGCAACGGCGACAGGGCCCGCGGTGGAATACCCGAATTCGCCGTCTTCGACCACAACGGCAAAGGCCAGAGGCGCGTCTTCGTCGCGTGAAAAGCCGACGATCCATGCGTCGTTTTTGCCGTCTTCGTCGTCGGAGACCTCGGCTGTGCCCGTTTTTGCGCATACCTCAAGCGAGGGGAACATGGAATCACCGTAATTGGAGGTGACGGTATAGCGCATCATTTCGCTGAGCGTCTGCGCGGTGCTTTCGCTTAACAGCGCCCGGCCTTTGGAGGCACTGCCTGCCCGGACGGGGGAAAAATCTGCAGAAGAAACGGAGGAAACAAAGTATGGCTCCACGGCCGTTCCGTCTGTTGCAATCGCGCTCATTAAAATAGCCATCTGCATGGGGTTTGCAAGGTCTGTGTACTGCCCGATGCCCGACCAGCCCAGCTCGTTTTCGCTGGCCTTGGAAACATCGTATTTGCCTTCGACAGTGGGGGCGTTGCCCACGTCAAAGCTGGCGTTTATGCCCATTTGTGTTGCCTGCTGGGTCATTTTGTCTTTGCCAAGCTCTACGGCAAGCTCTGCAAACACCACGTTGCACGACTGCGCAAGGCCGTCCTGAAAGCTGATGGTGCCATGGTCGGAAAGGCAGGAGATCTCTTCCCCGCCGAGCACAACGCCGCCGTTGCAGGTAAAGGTACGGTCAAAAATATCCGGAATGTTGTCAATGGCTGCCGCGGCGGTGACAAGCTTGAAGATGGAGCCGGGCGTATAGGAGGAGGAAAGCGCGCGGTTTAAATAAGCGCCGTTGTATTCTTCCTCGTTTTCTTCGGTGATTTCGGGCGGGTCCTGCGGGTCGTAGGTGGTGGAGCTTACGTTGCATAAAACCTCGCCTGTTTGATAGTTGAGCACAACAACTGCGCCGCGCTTGCCGTTTAGCGCTTCGTAGGCTGCTTTGCACACGGCGCTGTCTATGGTGAGGGTGAGGTTGTTGCCGCCGCGGAAGCTTTGCGGCATTTCAAGCCCCCAGATGTAGTTGAAGCCCAAAAGCTCCGAACGGTATGTGCTTTGTACCGCGGTGGAGATATTCAGGCTGTTGTCGCCCACAATGTGCAGCGTTGCAAGGCGCGTGGTGTAATCTTCGTGATAATAGCGCTGGCCGTCTATGCTTTGGGCCATCACGCTGCCGTTGCGGTCAAAAATTTTGCCGGCCTTTTCCAGGCCGCCGCTGCCGGAAATATGGCCGTTGAAGTTTTGCTGGATCCAGTCGTTTGCGTTTACGCAGATGCGGAACGTAAAAAGCGCAAGCCCGCCGAAAAACGCAAGCGTTAAAATAAAAATAAAGATGGAGCGCGTAAGCGTTTTTTTCATAAAGCCGCCCCTTTCTGTTGGATTGCACGGGCCCTGTGCGGCCCCTTTTGGAAAAGAGCCGGAGGTACCTGGCTGTGTGCCTTACCGGCTCTGCTTGTGGTTGCTTTTATTTTGCCTTGCGCTTTGCAACGGCGTAGGTACGCTCGTCCGCCGCTTTGATAAACGCAAGCAGCCCCCAACAGGAGATCATGCTGGAGCCGCCCAGGCTGACAAACGGCAGCGTAACGCCCGTAAGGGGAAGGATGTCTGTTGCGCCGAAGATGTTCAGCGCAGACTGCAGAACAAGCAACCCCGCCGCACAGCAGGCGGAAATGGAGTAAAACGTGGAACGGCTGCGCGTGGTGATGGCGCGCGAATAGAAAAACAGCGCGCCGATTGCCACCGCTACGGTCAAAGCCAGGATCAGGCCTGTTTCTTCGCACAGCAGGCCGAAGACCAGGTCGCTTTCTGAGGCGGCAACGTACTTTAAGTAGCCGCTGCCAAGGCCCACGCCGAACAGGCCGCCGCTTGCGGCGTAGGTGAGCACCCTTGCCTGCTGATAGCCGGTGGAGCTTGCGTATTCCCAAACGTTGCCCCAGGCCTGAAAGCGGTCTGCAATATACGGCTTAAAGCGCAAAACGATCGCACCGCCCAGCACAGCGGAGACAATTGCCAGAATTACGGTTTTGAGGTCGCCGGAGCGCATGAAGGCGATCATCAAAAATGTGCCGAAAAAGATCACCGCCGTGCCGAAATCGCTCATTAAAAACAGTGCGCCCACGCAGATGGCGGAAAAAATGATAAACCCGATAAGGTTGCCCTTTCTTTGCAGGTAGTCCAGCGACGACGCGCCCACAAAGATAAAGGCGATCTTGACAAATTCGGACGGCTGGACCGAAACGCCGCCGATGATGATCCAGTTTGCGGCGCCGCCGCGTATGGTGCCGAAGATGATGTTGATCCCCAAAAGCCCGACCGCCGCGATCATGATGGCAAGCCGCCATTTGTTGACGCGGTCCGGGTTTTCTATAAATTTGATCAGGACGCAGAACACCACCATGCCGATTGCCGCGGCAATGATCTGCACATAGGTCTGGCGGATGCCCTGGCGCACCGAAAGCATGACGCCCACGCCCGTTAAAAAGATGGCGAGGCTTTCCAGCTCAAACCCCACGCGCTTGAGCGCTTTGGTAGAGATAAGGTAAAACGTCCACGCCACTGCCATGTATACGGCGTAGATGACAAGGGGCATAAAATCGGTGGCTTCTATGCTGATGCAGGCGCTGACCGCCAGAAACAGCAGAAAGACAGAGATTAAAAACAGCAGCGAAAACGGCGTGATGCTCGCCTTGCTGCCCGGCTTTTTAAAAAACCAGGAACGGCTGATGTCTGTATAATCCTCGGCACGCTTGACGGTGAGGGTGGTTTTGCCGACGGTAATTTCGTCGTTGATATACACGGGCGTGCGCCCCTGTGCCCGCTGCCCGTTGACGTATGTGCCGTATTTGGAGCCGGTGTCGCTTACAAACCAGCCGGCCTGCCGCCGCAGCAGCACGCAATGGTCGCGCGAAACGGCCATGTCTTCCAGTGTGATGTCGCAGCTACGCCCGCGGCCGATGGAGTTTTCCCACGAAAGCACGGGCAGGCAGTCGTCTGTTTGCTTGTTGACAAGCATGATCAGCGGCTTTTCGTCCCGCCTTTGCCGGCGCATGGAGGAATAGCACTGAAACACCACGATCACCCCCATAATGGGGATGAGGATCCGCAGTACAACGATTGCAAGGTCGGTGATAAACTGAAAATTCAGGGATTCCAAAAACGCGTCCAAGGGCTTGCGCACCTCCTTTGCCCATTGGGAAAATGGGGGGTTCTGATAAATTGATGATATAGTTTTATGGTGCAAATGTCAAGTGACAGTACCGTCACATTTGCATGCAAAGGCGCGCCTGCAAAGCCTTTTTTTGGCCTGCAGGCGCGCTTTTTGTGTGTTTGTATGTGGTGTGTGGGCGCAGCCGGGCGCTTTTGCACGGCGTTTGCTCACAGGTGCGCGCTGTATATGCGCTTAAGCCGCGCGGTTAAAAAAGCCGCAAGCGCAATTTTGCAAAGGTCGCCGGGGATAAACGGCACCACGCACACCATAAGCGCCGGGACAAAGCCGGTGTGGGTGCTTATGGCATACCAGGCCGTGCCAAAGGCGTAGCACACCGCAAGGCTTAGCAGCATGCCCAGCGCGCACGGCCAGAAGCGGCGGTGAAAGCGCACGGCAAGCAGCCCCGTGATGAGCGCCGCAAAGGCATAGCCGATGATGTAGCCGCCCGTGGGCCCCAAAAGCACGCCCGGGCCGCCCTGAAAGCCCGCAAAAAAGGGCAGGCCGGCAAGGCCGGCCAAAAGGTAGACCAGCTGGCTTATGACCGCCTTTACAGGCCCCAGACACCCGCCGGCGGCAAAAACGGCCAACAGCGCAAGGTTGATGGGCACCGGCCCGATGGGGATGGAAATTTGCGCGCAAACGACGGTGAGCGCCGTAAACAGCGCGGTGATCACCATGCCGTAGACGTTTGCGCGGCTTTTTTGGCTTTGCTCCATGGTACACGCCTCCTGCAAAAGGATTTTTTCTGCTGCAAAGAGTATACGGCAAAGCGCTTTGATTGTCAACCTTTTTTATTTTTTAGGTTTACAATATGTGATCCCATCCAAAAGACCGGAAGGGCGCCTGTCTTCTGTGTGGCTCAGCAGATAGTCTGTGCTTGTTTTATACAGCTTTGCAAACGCTACAAGCTCGTTTACGGTGGGCTCGCTGATCCCGCGCTCGTAACGGGAATAGACGCTGTGGTGGACGCCCAGGTAATTTGCGACCTCCTTTTGGGTGAAGTGGTACTCCAGGCGCAGCGTTTTTAAGCGCCGCGCTAGTTTTGCAAGAAAAAATTTGCATTCGAGTTCTGTCATGGTTAGGACCTCCTTGTTTTTTGATTTTTGTCTGGGGACGCCGGCGGCTTTGCTGTTTTGTCTTTGGCTTTGATGGCCTGTTCGAGCATGTCGAGCACGTTGTCGTAGCAGCTTTCAATGTAGATTTGGCGCGAGGAATTGTGCAGGTTGCTTAGGGTGATGAGGATGAAATCGTACAGGGAGCTGCTGAGGAAATCGCTGTCGAAGTATTCGCCGCGCATGCGCACAAAATCTTCAAAGCAGTACAGCGCAAAGCCGATTTTCTCCATTGCGTCGTAATCCAGCTCAAACGGCAGCGCGTTGTTTAGCGGCGGGGTTTGGGGCTGCAGCGGGGTTTGCGCCGCGTTTGCAGATGCGGCGGCGGTGCTTTTGGTTGTTTTGGGGTTGTTGTTTGTTTTCATGTTAGATCCTCCTTGTTTTTATTGGATTTGTTTGTTTTTTCCGGTTTTTCCGGTTGTTTGGTTTGTGCTGTTTTATGTAATGCGGGTAAGCGTTTTACCCGCTTGGGCGCTTGTTTGTATGGGTGGGGAACAGATACGTTTTTGTATGGCGTGCGTTCTTCTTTGGGCTGTAGCTTGGTGTTGTGCAGGTATTCATGCAAAATCCAGCAAACGGTAAAGTTGAAGCTTACGTCGTTTTGTATAGCGATTTGCTCCAGTTCTTCTATAAGCGATATTTTCATGTAGATGCTGCGGCTTTCGCTGGGGCTGGTTTTGGGGATAGAAATATTTTTTTTATTTTTTTTGGGGTTTTGTTCTTTCATAACAATTCCTCCTAAAAATAAATTTTATTTATACAAAATTTTCATGTGTATTTTTGTTAAGCAACTTAACATACAATATTAACATGCAGTACCGTTTTCGCTATTCATTCCGGTGATTTGGATCCCTTTTATACATCGTTTGTTATATTACATTTTGAGATAATTATAACTTCGCAATTCGAGATAGATTAAAGTGTAATTAGATTTTTTAAGAAGGGATTTATTATTATGAGGAAAGGCCGTTCTGCTTCAAAGAAATATTATGAAATTTTGAAGGAGTATAGGGAAGATCACGATTTAAGACAAGAGGATATTGCCAAGCAGTTAAACATTGCCCAGAATTCGCTTTCCCAATATGAAAATCATAAAAGAAACATGCCCATAGAAATATTTACGGAACTTTTAAAGCTTTATCAACTTTCTGCGGATTATGTTTTGGGATTAAGTAAAGATCAGCGAACCGATAGATGGGAGAAATAGTTTACTTACTATATAAATTTTATTTTTATAAGATTTGTTCATTTCTTATGGAAGAAACGAACCAAAGACCACAAAGGGGGGACTTGCGATTGTCCCCCCTTTTGAAACCCCCCTTGACCGCCTTAAGGGGGTATTCCCCCTATAAGAAACCCCCTAACAACTTTTTGCTAGCCGGCAAGCTATGTTTATGCTTGTGGGTTTTTTACTAAAAAATGTTAGTTGTTGGAACAAATAAAGCTAGTTACACTATAATACAAAAAGAATAGATTTTCAACAAAATATATTCTTTTAGAATCCGAATTCATCTTAAACATATTTTATTCTATTAATTAAGGTGATAAATTATGGATAAACAGTTTATACGAGATAGATTAATACAACTTAAATTGTCAAAAGAAATATCCGCGCGGCAATTAAGTTTTGAGTTGGGGCATAGTGACGGTTATGTAAGTGGGATTATTAATAGTGGAAAGCTGCCTTCTTATGAAGAGCTTTTTTATATTTGTGAGTATTTCGGTATTACTGTGGCAGATTTTTTTAATGAAGAACTGGAAAACCCGATTTTGGTACGAAGAGTGACAGAGCTTGCAAAAGAGCTGAAAGAGGAAGATTTAAACGCTGTTATAACAGTTATGGAACAACTTTTAAAAAAGAAAGAGCAAAAGCAGCCCCGGTAGTGGGCTGCTTTTTACGCTTATAAAAATTGTTTTTTAGCACTTTTATTGTTTTGTTCTATTCCGCCGGGTTTGTACGTTTATATACATTTCTTCTAAAAAGACTTTGTTCATTTCTTATGGAAGAAACGAACCAAAGACCACAAAAGGGGGGTTGCGATCCCCCCTTTTGAAACCCCCAACCGCCTCAAGGGGAGTACCCCCTTGAGAATCCCCCTGATGGTTCTTATACAATCGTTTTTGCATACTTACAATGTATGTGTTTAAAGTTGTAATTTGGGTTTGGCTTGTTGCAGAGTTTTTAGTCCTCCAATGTTTCATAGCGTTCCCGGTAATCCACTAGCTCGTCAATGTCTGCAAATGCTTCACGGGTCAGAGCACCACCCAGACGAAAGCCTGTAATAAAGGCGTATAGTTCATCGTACTGCCTGGCCCGGTCTAACGCTGCCTCCATCGCTTCCAGCTGCCGCTTTTCCTGTTTTGTCATGCTTTTGCAAAGCTTGTCATACGCTTTATTTGCTTTCTTTTTGATTCTTTGATATTCCGGAGCAAGGCGCGGGGAGGTAACTGCGGGGCTTATGTTCCCTAAATAAAGCTCCTGTAATATGTTTTTCATTTACTTGGTTCCTTTCTGTGTTATTCTATCGGGCTGTCCATAGCCTTTTGCAGCTCTGCCGTCATCTGTGCGCCTATGCGGTAGCCAAACCGGAAGCTGTGTTCTATTTCCATCTGTTCAAGCAGGCTGTTGTTGTCTTGAAAATGCTCTAAAAGTTTAATTTGTTCCGTATTGAGCAGCTTGCGCAGTCGCTTTTCTTCTTCGCAGTAGCGCGCAATTGCTTTTTGGTGCCCCGGTTTTCTTTCCAGCCTTTGTTTGTCCGCGCGAAATTCCCCGTAGAAAATGTCTTTTAATACGCCTTGCATTATGGGCCTCCTTCATTAATTTTTTGTTTTTTATGTGGGTTTATATTTGTTTACTTCCTCCGTTTTATTAAGTCGTTTTTATATCCAATGCTTTATACCTATTCCAAATATTTAAATACGGTGCTACTTTTCTATCTCATATTATACTGTATAGTTGTTCATTGGTAGTGGAATAGGATTCCTTATTATTGAATTTTATCTATGAAATATGGAATTTTATTCTATATTTTTTAGAAAGCTTATAAATATAATAAAAGTTGGTGGCCAGTTATAAAGTTTTCAGGGGGATTCTCAAGGGGGATACCCCCTTGAGGCGGTTGGGGGTTTCAAAAGGGGGGATCGCAACCCCCCTTTTGTGGTCTTTGGTTCGTTTCTTCCATAAGAAATGAACAAAGGCTTATTAGAAGAAAGATATATAAACGCAGAAAGCCGGCGGGTAAGCTGTAAGCGGTGTATAAAGAGCGGGGGTCTTTGGTTCGTTTCTTCCATAAGAAATGAACAAAGGCTTATTAGAAGAAAGA
>UQKB01000023.1 GCA_900541565.1 uncultured Oscillospiraceae bacterium | reverse complement strand
GATCGCTCAGTGTCTCGTGGGCTCGGAGATGTGTATAAGAGACAGATGAAAAAGAAATAAATGACAATTTTTCTATTCCATTTTTTAATGGATTTTAAGCGTAAATTTCAAATGAAAATTTTGTTTTATCATTTGATAATATCTGAAGGGAAGGCTACAGCTTCATGAGTTTTGAATTTGATTTTGATGAAATGGGGATTCGGCAAAGAAAAAAATGCACCAGTAAATCCCTTTATATTCCCGACGATGTGATCGCCGGCATTGAAGAAATTGCAATTAAAACCGATTCCAGCTTTAACAACGTTGCCACCAGCATGCTGGAAATGCAGTTAAAAAGCTTACAGGAAAAGTATAAACTTCAAAAAAAAAAGAATAACAAGCTTACAACTTGTGCAGGTGGGCGGTGTGTATGGTACATAGGATGAAAGAGCTGCGGGAAAAATTTCAATTTGAATATCAGTAAATTATGACCTCTCAACAGAGGTTACAGTGTTTTAATAAAATCCTCCAAAAGCCTTGAAAATAAAGGATTTATCGCAATGTGTCTGCCTTATCTCTTTATACGGTTACACACAAGTTTACTCTTTCCCTCATTGCTCATAAGGGCAAATACAAGGGCAAGAAAATCTCATAACAAGATATAACAAAGTGTGGCAATCGGAGAACTGTGATGTATGTGCGAATATATTATAACGGAGGATTTTTCAATGGACAAGTACATTTACGATGATAAAAATGGTCTGTGGTATGAACTGCAAGGAGATTATTATATCCCATGTCTTATCTTACCAGCCGAAAAAGAACAGCCTATTGGTTTGTGGGGACAGCGGCACTTGCGGTATCTGAAAGAATACCGCCGAGCCACCTACATAACCTTGTTCACAAGCGGCAGACTGAACAATTACCTTGCTGACATCGACAGGCAGGCGCAGGAACGCATGGAAAGGCTCACAGAGCAGATGAAACGGGTGCAGGGTATTACGGAGCAGTTAAAGGCGGAAAACGCTTTGGAATGGACACAGAGAATGAATAACATACGGGCGTGTGCAAAGGAGATTGTGGAAAAAGAAATCATCTTTGCATAAGAAGACAGCGGTAGGATTTAGTTTTCCTACCGCTGTTTCACTTAAATCAAAAAAATATATTGACATTTTTCTATGTGTTGCATATAATAACACATAGACATTTATCTATAGGAGGTGATTGAGAGAGATGGATGAAAAAAGAATTGCGGCAATTTTCAAAGCGTTTTGTGATGAAAATCGCATTAGGATTATAAAACTGCTGCGTTCAGGTGAAAAATGCGCCTGCAAGCTGTTGGAAGAAATCAATGTCACGCAGCCTACGCTTTCCCACCATATGAAAATTCTTTGTGACTCGGAAATAGTTGTCGGGCGCAAAGAGGGAAAATGGACACACTATTCTATTTCAGAAAAAGGTGTGGAACAGGCAAAAGAATGTTTGCGGCAGTTGACAACACTTGATGTTGAAAGCGAAAATAAGTCGTGCTGTGAAAAGTGAGGAAGTTTATTTGAATGCTTTTCCGCACGACTTATATTCGGAATATTAAATCGACATATTTCAATATGACTATATGAAAGGAGCTTTTTATGGAGGCACTAAAAACAATTTGGGACTTTTTTCAAAATGAAGTCCTCGGTATGAACTGGCTGAATCGTCTCATTGAAACAATTTTGAACGCTTGCGGTTTAGATACCACGGGCAAAATAGGAGCGAGTATTCAGTTTTTCATCTATGATACCATAAAAATTATGGTACTGCTTGGCGTTTTGATTTTGATTATCTCGTATATTCAAAGTTATTTCCCGCCCGAAAGAGCTAAAAAGATACTCGGCAGATTTCACGGAATATGGGCGAATATCATCGCCGCTCTGCTCGGTACGGTAACACCGTTTTGCTCGTGTTCTTCCATTCCGTTGTTTATCGGGTTTACAAGCGCAGGTTTGCCGCTTGGCGTTACATTCTCCTTTTTGATTTCTTCGCCGATGGTTGACCTCGGAAGCCTTGTCTTACTGATGAGTATTTTCGGCTGGAAAGTTGCTGTTTTATATGTAATATTCGGTTTGGTAATCGCTGTGGCTGGCGGAACGCTAATTGAAAAGTTGCACCTCGATAATCAAGTGGAAGAATATATCCGAAACGGTCACTCAATTGATGTTCCGCAGGAGGAGCTGCATTTCAAAGACCGTATGAAATTTGCGTGGGAACAGGTTGTTGAAACCGCTAAAAAGGTTGCTCCTTATGTTCTGATTGGCGTGGGCATTGGTGCTTTCATTCACAACTGGATTCCTGAAGAATTTATTGTCAAAGCACTTGGCGAAAATAATCCGTTTGGCGTAATTCTTGCTACGATAGTAGGTATTCCGATGTATGCGGATATTTTCGGTACAATCCCGATTGCAGAAGCCCTGCTTGCAAAAGGTGCTTTGCTCGGCGTTGTGCTTTCCTTTATGATGGGCGTTACAACGCTCTCGCTCCCTTCAATAATTATGCTTCGCAAAGCAGTTAAGCCGAAACTGCTCGGTATTTTCATTGGAATATGTGCCGCTGGTATTATTATTGTAGGCTATCTTTTCAACGCAATACAATATTTAATTGTTTAATTTTAGGAGGTTATTATTATGGCATTATTTAATTTTGGAAAGAAAAAGGAAGAAGAAAAGAAAACACCTGCTTGCGCTTGTAGCTGTGGTGGTGCTGCCAGCGAAGCAGAAAGCATTACAAACGATTGCTGTCCTGATTTGAAAGAGGGAGAAATCTGCTGTATCAAAGTGTTAGCAGGTTGCAAATCCTGCCACGAACAATTTGAATACGCAAAACAGGCGGTAAAGGATATGGGACTTTCCGTAGAGGTCGAATACATTACCGACATGCAGAAAGTAATGGAATACGGGGTTATGAGTATGCCTGCCCTTGTTGTCAATGAAAAGGTTGTTGCTATGGGCAAGGTTTTGAAAGCCGTTGATGTAGTTGCTCTGCTGCACAAGCTGGGGTTTTAACGATGGATAAGAAAAAGGTAGCCTTTATTTGTGTGCATAACTCCTGCCGCAGTCAGATTGCAGAAGCACTTGGAAAACATTTGGCGGGAGATAAGTTTGATTTCTATTCTGCTGGAACAGAAACAAAACCACAAATCAATCAGGATGCTGTGCGGCTTATGAAACAGCTTTATGGGATAGATATGGAGAAAAGCCAGTATAGCAAGACGATTGATAAAATCCCCACGCCTGATATTGCGATTTCAATGGGGTGTGATGTCGGCTGTCCCTATATCGGTAGAGCGTTTGATGATAATTGGGGACTTCCCGATCCGACGGGCAAAAGTGATGAATGTTTTATACAGGTCATTGAGAGAATATCTCAAAAAATAAAAGACTTGAAATTAGAAAAGTAACATGAAAGCCACAGAATGGATATATTGCCCTATCTGCGGCAATAAAACTCGCACAATGATACGGGAAGATACAGAATTAAGAAACTTCCCTCTCTACTGTCCGAAGTGCAAAAAGGAAACAAGCATCAATGCTCAGGATATGAAAGTCACGCTTGCAGAACACAAATAAGATTTTTATGTATGCCGCCGCATGGGTGATACCATAGCGGCGGTTTTTCGTGCCTATCGGCTGTCTCTGTCAAAGGATTTCTTTCTCTGTCTCGGCTGGTTTCTCTGCTTACCCTCCGCCTGAAGCTGACGCAGGCGTTTCAGCACGCTCTCTCGTTCAGGCGGCTTTGCCTGCTCTTTTTTGGCGGGTTTCTGTTTTTCCCTGACCTGTTGCTCCCATGCGGCAAGGTCACGATTGAACTGCTCCACAACAGCCTCCGCCTTACGGTAGGTTGCCATGTACGCCTGCACATCGGGATAACCGTCCTCTTTCAGAACATCGGGCAGTTTATCCAGCTTTTCAGCGATTTCCTTTTCTGTCCGCTGTATCTGCTCTGTGAGCGCCTTGCGCTCCTTACCCTTGAAAATCCCTTTTGTATCGGCAAGCTGTTGTTTCAGCTTCGGAAGTACCGTATCCTGCAAATGCCGGATTTCTTTCGCCTTATCCTGCGCCTTTATCATCAGCTTTTGCATGGTACGGAACTCTGCCATATCTATTTCAAGGACAGGCTTCGGCGGCATATCGTGTTCACGGATTAAGTTTTGCAGGAAGTCCTTAGCCTTGTTTACGATACTGCGGAACAGACCCGGCAGCCAGCCCTTGCTTTTGATAGACTGGCTCGCCTTTTCGTGTATCTCTGTCTGCTTGACTTCTAAAATCTTTGCTTCGGAGATACCTGATAATAACGCCATATCCGCTGTCCTGTTCCATTCCTGCCTTGCGGCATTATCGGCTTTGATTTCGTCCTCTTTGGGATTATTTTTGCCGATTTTCTTGGCCGGAAGATAGACGCTGTTTTTATCAAATACCTTTAAGTGCTGCTCAGGATCGGAGATATGGCAGTTAATAAGTTCTGAATACACTTCCTTTATCTCTCGGAGAAAAGGCTCTCCCTTAAAGCGTGTATCTTTGGTAGTAAACAGATGGCTTTCGTATACCTCGCCTTTTTTGATGACGGTACAGCCTTTCCGTATCTGCCCGTCCTCCCCCGTGATTTCCTTTTTGGTGCGGACACGCTTTCCAGTCTCGTCAAAGAACACGCTGCGGGAAGCAACCTTTACATCAGGTTCGGGGAGCAACCTCCTCTCGCTGAAAATCAGATGGATATGATAATTTGTCTTGCGCTTGTTGTGGTGGAGGGCGGACACGCACTCCACACCGTACCGCCTGCGGAACTCCTCTGTAAAGTCCGTGAGTACCTGCTGCGGCTCGTATTGCGTATAGATTTCGGGCAAGGCGATAATCAGTTCCCTTGCTTCGATACATTTGCCCTCTGTGCCGCTGCGCTGAAACTCCTGCTGGCTTTCCCTTGCAAGGTTGCTCCAAAAGGTGCTGTCGGCGGTGCGGTAGGTGGCATAGAGATTTTCCTGCCTTGCATGGCTTGTAATATACGATATTCGCCCTTTGACATTGGGCAGTTTTGACATCTGGATAAAACTGTGTCTCGGCATACATCATCTCCGTTTTCTGTTGTCAAGGTGCGTCCTTTTTTTGCAACCGTTTACGGTTGTGGCTGTCGCTGCGGCAGCGGTGACAGCCCCGTATCATACGCCGCAGGCGGTTGATACGGAAGCCCCCTGCAAGGGCGAAATACCCGGAGTACAAATCGAAGATTTGTGCGAGGGGTGTATTTCGCTCTCAAACGCCGAGGGCTTAGGGTTACTTTCCGAAAAGAGAATGGATGGTCATTCCACTCTGCGGACATCATCGGGCTTCAGAAGATTTCTTCCCTGATTGACCGTCAGAAACCGTTCCAGCGTGTCCCTGCGGATAATGGTCTTGCGCCCCACTTTGAGGACGGGCAGCTTTCCCCATTCCACCAGCTTCCGCATGGTGTTCCTGCCGATACCCGTACATTCTGCGGCTTCCTCTATGGTAAGTCCCATTTTGACTGCGCTCATTCTATCAACCTCCTTTTAGAATACTCATTTTGCAACTACTGTTTTATCATTATACTTATTCTGCCATCTCTTGTCAACCTATTTTGCAACCATTCATAGTTTATTTACAACTTTCATTGAGATAAAGGTTGCAAAATAAGTATCGGCGTGTTATACTGATACCAGTCAGGAGGTGAACACCTTGAAAAAAGAAACCACATTCACCACAAAACAGGTCGGTAGGAGGATTAAGGAACGCCGCACAGAGTTAAACATTACCATGCCGGAACTTGGCAGGCGTGTAGGCGTGAACAAATCCACCATTCAGCGGTACGAAGCGGACGGGGTTGATCCGAAGCGCACAATGGTTATCAACGGTCTTGCGGAAGCGTTGCTCACAACTCCCGAATGGCTGACAGGTCTTTCCGATGATAAGGAATATGACACCTATACTCTCTGCCAGCGGGATATTGAGGAACACATCAAGAAGTATCTGGACACAGTTTCCCATACGGTAAAGGGCGAGCCGCACCAGCAGCTTCTCACGACATTTCTCGGCAAGATGGTTGACCTGTATACGGTTATGACCTACTACTTTGCTGACGCTATGGAGGAAGTTGACCGTGTAGCGGAGGACAAGGGGCTGAAAGAGTCTCTTGGACGGTACGCCATAGAGTCCGGGGCAATCATGGAGCAGGTATACCGCAAGAAGATGGAAGTACCGATTGAGAATATGAAACGGTTTTTAGACGGGATTTTACATATCCACGATGAGGGGCGCACAAGAATGTCGATGGGCGCACTTTTCGGGATAGTGGAGGAAGCCGAAGAAAGGCTATCCGAAAAAGAAAATTCCGTGGCACCTTGACAAGTAAAGACGCCAGTTGACTTTCACTGGCGGAAGTGACACAATTACTTTACGCACACCATATGTCACAGTCCCGATTGCCACGGATAGAAAGGAGTTTTTTATCTATGGCAAAAGGTTCTGTAAGAAAGAAAGGAAAAAAGTGGTACGGACGCTTTTACATTGAAGATGAAAGCGGCAGAAAAGTGCAGAAAGAGTTTGCAGGCACAGAGAGCAAGGCGGAGACAGAAGCCATGCTCCGCAAAGCGATAGCAGACTACGAGGAAAAGCAGTTTGTCGGGAAAGCAGAAAATATCACGGTAGGCGATATGCTGGATATGTGGGTAGAGGAAGAACTGAAACCCGGCAACTTAAGCAACGGGACGGTCATGTCCTATCAGGGAACGGTCAACCGTATCAAGCAATATCCCATTGGCAAACGCAAGCTGAAAACCGTGACCGCCGACCATTTGCAGGCGTTCATTGATTTTCTGAGCTACGGTGGGACAAACCCGGACGGGACAACTTCAAAGCCCATGAGCAAAGGATATATGCTCCTGTTCTCGGCGGTGTTGCAAAATTCCTTCCGCTTTGCGGTATTCCCGAAAAAACTGATTACCTTTAACCCTATGCAGTATGTGAAGCTGAGAGGCAGGAAGCAGGAAACGGATATTTTCTCGGACAGTGAGGAAGATACTTCCAGTATTCCTACTATCACCCATGAACAGTTCCAAAAGCTGGAGGAATTTCTCAAGGCAAAGGATAATCCTGCTTTGCTGCCTGTGCAGATAGCCTACTATACGGGGCTTCGTATCGGGGAGGTATGCGGCTTGACTTGGCAGGATATTAACCTTGAGGAACAATATCTTACAGTACGCCGCAGTATGCGCTATAACGGAACAAGGCACACAACCGAAGTGGGAACGACAAAACGGAGCAAAGTCCGCACCGTTGATTTCTGCGACACGCTGGCGGCAATCCTGCGGGCGGCAAGAACAGAACAACGCAAAAACCGTTTCCGCTACGGGGAACTTTATCACCTGAACTACTACAAAGAAGTAAAGGAAAAAGGGCGCACCTATTATGAGGTTTACAGCCTGCAAAGGACAGAGGAAGTCCCGGAAGATTACAAGGAAATCTCCTTTGTCTGCCTGAGAGCAGACGGAGCGTATGAAGCGCCGAGTACGGTAGGGATTATGTGCAGGGCGGCAAAGAAGAAAGTGAAAGGGCTTGAAGATTTCCATTTCCACACGCTCCGTCACACCTACACAAGCAATCTGCTTTCCGGCGGCGCAAAGCCGAAAGATGTGCAGGAACTTCTCGGACACTCCGATGTCAGTACCACAATGAACATCTACGCTCACTCTACAAGGGAAGCGAAGCGTACTTCCGCAAGGCTGCTGGATAAGGTGGTCGGCGGGGAATAAAAAGTTGCCCTTGTTTCGGCTCGTAAGGGCAAAAACAAGGGCAAACAGATAAGGTTTGAATGAAAAACAGGCGTGAAGCCTTGAAAAATCAATGGTTTTTGAGGATTAGATAGTTAAATGTAAATTTAGCAAGGAGGAAGTTGCACGTTATTTGCGCATTCCGGTGAAAACCTATGAAAAACTAGAAGAATACCAGCGAGAGCTCGGTTGCATAACCGTAGTGTATTTAACTCTTTTATACGGAGTAACGGCCGATTACTTTCTGGGGAAGGACAAGGATCCTGTTCCAAAGGATCGTCTTGCGTATTATCGGTACCGGGTATATCCAAAAATTGCTGAAGAATCTGACAGTTCGGTTTGCAAGCCGTGACAGCAAAGCGCTGCTTTTCCCCCTTACTGTTTTTACTTCTCAAAATTTTATTTAATCTTTTTTTTCTTAAAATTTTATTTAATCTTTTTTTCATAGCTTTCCATAGCTTAAATTTTCACAATTGTATAGTTTAAATTTATCTTTTTATAATTGATTCCGTATTTTTTACAAAAATGCAAATTCCCTCATTGTTTTTCCCTGTAGCAGGCGCGGCTTAAGCGCTGCAAAGCGCGGCGCTTAAGCCGGCAGCCCTCCTCCGCTCTTGGGCGGGCCGCCCCTTGCACACCACCTTTTATTATAGATTAGATCCATCCGTTTTTTTATAAAAGGGCGCAAGCCTGTTTGTTCCTCCACATTGCGCTTTTTTGCCGGCGCACTGGTGCGCCGGGCCGCTGTGCGGGTAATACCCGCTTTATGATTGGTAAATCTGTAAGGGATCCATGGCCCCTTGCATGATTTATAAAGCACCGTGCTTTTGTATACTGCACGGCGTGTTATGTAAATTCCCACTTGCATAGCAGGCATGTAAAATGGGAAAGGTGGGAAGTTCCTGTTTTTGCATACCGGCGCCGGCATGCAATGCCACGGTTCTCTGCTTTTTATCCTTTATGGGTGAATTTTTGTCACAGCCTGAGGACGCTTTGGCAAAAACATGCAGAGTACAGGGACGTACGCCCTGTATTTGTCCTTATTAAATTACTTTCTAATTGAACCCCTGTTTACATCACACAGGCAAGCCTGCTGGATGTCGGCAGCGCGGTTCACAAATTAAACTGGAAAGACGAAAGGTTAGCCTGCATGCTTTAAGCGCGCATGCTCCATTGCGGGCAGGCGGGCAGAGGCATGGTTCTTCAAAACAGGCAAAGCGCCGGACGTTGGTTTAAGCTGTTTAAACCCTTTGTCCCGGGGCTTAGGCCTTGGCTGAAGAAGCTGGGTAATACCGGTCAAAGCTTTTTGTTGCACTGTTGCTTTACAGTTGCGCTCCGCTGTGCCGTTGAGCTCTTTACAGCTGTGTTCCAGTTGTAAAGATTACATAGTGCTGCGCTCTCAAACTGAAGGGTAAAGCAATATCGCATTGCGCGGCGGCTTTTTGCAGCGCTGCAAAACCTCCGTTAGGCTTTTGCAGCAAAAACGCCGCAGAAGGCCGCCAAAACAGAAAGCGCGGGCTCTGTGCCTGCCTTTCTGCGCGTCATGCACGTAGCTTTTACGTTGTGTTTTGTAAGTTTTTTAAGGCGTAAATGTACATAATATATATGTCGAAGATGGTCATTACAAACAATACTTAAGATCTTTAAATTTTTTTGACGTCATGACTGTATGACACGGTTTTTAATTTGGGTACAAACCTCCTTTTGTATTTCAAACCTGTAATTTATCTTAAAGGATAAACCGGGCTAAACCGGGAAGGCGGGCTTTAAAAGCCCGCCTTCTTTATGTTTGCAAAAGAATCTGCCGCCCTGCGCCGGCATAAAATTTTTGATTTTAAAAAACCGGATTATATTCTGCACGCCTGCTGTAAAAACTATGGACGAGGTGATCAATATGCCCGATCGGTCCGACAGCGCAACGCCGCTGTTGTCGTTGCTGCCAAAATACGAAGAAGACGCAGGCAGCTTTTACCTTTCTTTGCCGCAGGACGTAAAAGAGGCGGTCAACCAGCATGCCTCGCAAATTCAAAGCGGCGAAGACCTGCGGCGGCTGGCGCAGGAATATATGGACGCGCACTCAACCGAGCCATACTACCGATAACCGCCGATCATACAAGCCCACAGTCAAAGCGGCGCACACAATCGCTACAATGCGTACAAACAGTGTGCGCCTGTTTGTTTTTGTTTTTTCGGCGCGCCATAGTATTGCTCCCTCTTCTGCAAAACGCCGGGTTTTTGGGCTTCTCTGCGGTTTTCCGCTGTATTTTTCCACGCTTTCTGTGCGCGCCCCGCCCGCATGTGCGTTTGCCATAGCCCCTGCGCTTTGCTATACTGAATATACATACCATAAAAACGAAAGGGAACGGCTTGTATGATACATGTATATTATGGGGACGGAAAAGGCAAAACAACCGCCGCTCTGGGTATGGCGGTGCGCGCGGCGGGCAGCGGCATGCGCGTTTTGCTTGTGCAGTTTTTAAAGCCGGAGCAAAGCAGCGAACGCAGCCTTTTGCGCACAGTGGAAAATATTGTGCTCTTCCCCTGCCCGCAAAAGGTGCGCTTTACCTTTGAAATGCGCCCGCAGGAGCTTGCCGCCGCAAAGGCGTATTACCGGGATTTTTTTGAGCGAGCCGTGCGCCCGGAGCAACAGACCCGCTACGACATGCTTATTCTGGACGAAGTGTTTTCCCTGTGCGACTGCGGTATATTAGAAGAAGAAACGCTGTTTTCCTTTTTGCGCGGCTACCACGGGCAGGCGGAGCTTGTTTTAACCGGGCACACGGTCCCGGCGCGCTGTATCGCGATGTGCGACTATGCGTCGCACATCAAAAAAGTCCGCCACCCCTTCGACCATGGGGCGGCGGCAAGACGCGGCATAGAGTTTTAGCTCGACTTTTCGCTCATTTTTTATCAACAATTTTGCCCTGGCCTTTATAGATGCTGTTTGGGGGAATATAGCCCCTGACCATTGAAAGCGGATAGACCGTGCTGTCCCTGCCGATGACTGTACCGGGGGTTAAAACAGAATTACACCCAACCTCCACGCGGTCGCCCACAATGGCGCCCAGCTTTTTGCGCCCGGTGTCGGCTTTTTCCCCCGCCACACTGATACACACAATCGTTTTGTCTGATTTTAAATTTGAAGTAATTGAGCCTGCGCCCAAATGCGCCTTATAGCCCAAAATGGAATCCCCAACATAATTATAATGCGGCGCCTGCACCTTATCAAACAAAACGGAACCCTTAATCTCTGTGGAATTGCCCACCACGGCGCCCGCGCCCACAATGGCGTTGCCGCGGATAAACGCACAATGGCGGATTTCTGCATTCTCGCAGATAACCAACGGCCCTGCCAGACTTGCGCTTTTTGCAATTTTTGCGCTTTTTGCCACCCAAACGTCTTTTTCAAGCTGTACATATATGTCCTTTGGCAGCTGCTCCCCCAGCTTTATAATAAAAGCAGAAAGCTCGCAAAGCACCTCCCACGGATATTGCGTGCCCTCAAAAAGCAGCGCCGCAATGGTTTTGTCAAGGCTTAAAAGCCCCTCTGTCTTTAAAAAATCAAACACCTCTCCCAACCCTTTCCAAACTGTTATTTATTCCCCGCCGGCCTTTTAACCCGCCGGCGCGTTATTCCGGATATTCATAAAACCCCGTGCTGCCGTCGCCAAGCGTACCGGCAACAAATTTCAGCTCGTTTTCGCCAAGCTGGATCTTATAAGCGGAAAAGCTGCGCGGCTTACCTGTTTTGGGGTCTGTCACAATCACGCAGTCCCCCTCCATCATCCATTTATATTTATATACATTAATACCGCGGATGCAAAATTTTTTCCCTGTACACGAACCCAAAAACTCATATTTTTTCAATCCGGCTCCCCCCTTTTTTATCCTTCAGGATCCATTTCTTATATACAAACCAGGTCAGCCACGCGCTGAAAAACCCCAGTAAAATCCCCGCCAAAACGTCGGTGGGATAATGCACATACACGTACATACGCGAAAAGGCAATCAGCCCCGCCAAAACCAGCGCGCCGCCGCCCCAATACCGGTTGGCGCGGAAAACCATGCACGCTGCCGCAAACGACGAGCAGGAATGCCCGGAGGGAAAAGAATACGAACCCGGCCTGGCAACCAGCATCATTACATCCGGGTTTTCATAGCACGGGCGCACCCGGCATACAATATTTTTTATACACACCTCGCCCACCAAAAAACCAAACGCCATGGCGATCAGCGCCATTATGCCGTAGGGTCTGTATTTTTTAAAGCAAAGCATCACAAGCGCTATGCCAATCCACACCAGGCCGCCTTCCCCTATTGCACTTAAAAAAGGCATCAGCCAGTCAAAAAACGGGTTTGCAAACGTCGTCTGTATAAAATCCAGTATTTGCAGTTCCATGCATACACTCCATATATCTCATTTTCCGGCGCGGGTTCAGCCTGTGATGTAAAAGCTGAAATAAATCCGCTTTGTTACCTCGTCTGTATTTTCAATCGCGCCGTTAAAGGTAATGATTAAATTAAAAAGTTCCCGTCCGCCCGGTTTTAAAATGGCAAGGCGGTTGATTAAAGGAAAGTTTTCCTGTTGCTCCGTTGTCATGGTGACGCATACGCCGTTTACGGTAAGCGCTTTAAACGTTCGCCCGGTAATCTGCGCCCCGGCCTGCTGGCGTGCGGAAAGCTCCTGCACGGTGAGCGCCTGCTGCAGTTTTACACGCTCAAGCTCAATAATCACGGGCGACTGCCTGTAATCCTCCTGACAGTCCTTGGAATACGCAATCAGCTCTCTGCTGAAAAAATCCGTTTTATATATAAAAGCGGAGGGTATATTCATAATATAATCGCTTCCGTGTACCTGTATGCCTGCGCCAAAATTAAAATACCCCTTTTTCTGGGTGATGGTAAGCCCCATTTCCTCGGCCAGGCTTTTCAGCCCGCTGCCCATGTTGTTTGCGGCGTCCCGGATCTCCGGCGTTATATTGGCAGACGTGCTGTACCCGCCCCCATACCGTTCGCTGTACCCACAGGTTCCTTTTTCAGGCTGTTTGGGCGTAACCGGCGCCGCGGTGGGCGGCGTTTTGTTTTTCTCTTCGGCGGCGCAAGAAGCAGTGCGTTTTTTTGTCGCCATATGCTATCACCCCAAATACTGTTCTTTTATATAATACAACAAAAAACGTGCGCTTTCAATTGGTTACAGAATTTTTATCTCAAACATCCAATCATTGCGCGCCGGCATTTAAACAGGTCGATATACAGGCGCGTCTGCGCGGGGGCTCTTTTATTCTTATACAAAACATGCAAGCCAGCAATTCCAGATAATTGAAATTTTTGTAAATATGCCGAAAATATACAATTTTTTCTTGGGTGAGTTGACAATCTGTTGCACCGGCAGTAAACTATAAATGTGAAGAGGTTAGTGTATGCTTACCTCTATTTTCAGCGACATAAGTTAGTTTTAGCTAACAGAAAGAGGTGTGTGCCATGTCGTTCCGTGAGACAACCGCCCCGGGCCTTTATAACAACGCGGCTTTCCACAAGGTTCCACTGTGCTCCGGTACCATTCCGCTGAGTATGGCAGAGCCGGGTGTACAGGTGCATATATGCTCTATCAAGGGGCGGGACGATACCAAACGTTTTTTAAACAGCCTTGGGTTTGTGGAAGACGCGCCGGTCACAGTTGTTTCTGAACTTGCAGGCAACGTGATTGTCAATATAAAAAACACGCGGGTCGCGATCAGCAAGGCAATGGCTGCGCGTATTTTAACAAATTGAGGAGGATGTAAATGAAAACGCTCAAAGAGATTCCATGCGGTCAGACTGCAATTGTGCAAAAGCTGCATGGCGAAGGAGCCGTTAAGCGCCGCATTATGGATATGGGCATTACCAAAGGAACACAGATCTTTGTGCGCAAGGTCGCTCCTTTGGGAGATCCCGTAGAAGTAACCGTGCGTGGATACGAGCTTTCTATTCGGAAAGCGGATGCAGCGCAAATAGAGGTTTCTTAAAATAAAGAAACCTCTTTTTCAGACTTTTCGGTTAGTCTGAGCTAACATTTGAAGGAGGCAGACATAATGCACATTAAAATTGCACTTGCCGGTAACCCTAACAGCGGCAAGACAACGCTTTTCAACGCGCTTACGGGTGCAAACCAGTTTGTCGGGAACTGGCCGGGCGTGACCGTTGAAAAAAAGGAAGGGAAATTAAAAGGAAATAAGGACGTAACAATTACCGACCTGCCGGGTATTTACTCTCTTTCCCCCTATACCCTGGAAGAGGTTGTGGCAAGAAATTACCTGTTGCAGGAAAAGCCGGATGTTATTTTAAACATTGTTGACGGCACAAATATTGAAAGAAACCTGTATCTGAGCACACAGCTGGCAGAACTTGGGATTCCCGTTGTTATGGCTGTAAATATGATGGATGTCGTTCAGAAAAACGGTGATGTAATCGACCCGGCGCAGCTGAAAAAGGCGCTGGGCTGCGAAGTGGTTCCCATTTCCGCCTTAAAAGGTACAGGCGTACAGCAGGCCGCGCAAAAAGCGGTAGACCTGGCACGGCAAAAAGGCAAGACCGCCTGCGTACATAGTTTCTCACAACCAGTGGAAAAGGCGTTGGACGCCATTGCGGAAATGCTTCCGGATGTCCCCGCGCAGCAAAAAAGATTTTTCGCCATTAAGCTGTTTGAACGCGACGACAAAATTGTTCAGCAGCTTGGCAATGCATGCCCAAACGCAGAAGACCTGATCCGGGATGTAGAAGCGCAAATGGACGATGACAGCGAGAGCATCATTACCAACGAGCGTTACAATTATATCTCCTCTGTGATCAAAAGCTGCTGCTGCAAAAAACGCGCAGGGGTGCTGAGCATTTCCGACCGGGTTGATAAAATCGTTACCAACCGGTTTTTGGCCCTTCCAATCTTCGCCGTTATTATGTTTATTGTCTATTTTGTTTCCGTTACAACAGTAGGCACTATCGCCACAGACTGGGCAAACGACGGAGTTTTTGGCGACGGCTGGCATTTATTGGGGATTGGCGCTTCAGAATATGAAGAAGCCGTGGGCGCCTACGATGTGGAAAACCTGAAAATAGAAACCTATTTGGCCGCTGCGGAGGAATCCGGGCTGGATACCACGGCAATTACCGAAACGCTGGAAGCCGAAGAACCCGACGCTTCTGTGATAGATTCTTTCCTTGCTTCGGCCTCAACCGCAGATATTACCGCGCAGGCCGAACTGACTGACGAGGAGGGCAACGTGGAAGAAACCATTCCCGTCGCTTTTACCGATTTTGAGGCCGCCCTGCAGGCCGAGGAGCCAGATCCCGCAAATTACGGCGTATGGGTTCCGGGTATTCCCGTTTTGCTTGAGGACGCTTTAAGGGCGGTTCATTGCGCAGACTGGCTGCAGGGCCTGCTCCTTGACGGTATTGTCGCCGGCGTGGGCGCTGTGCTGGGTTTTGTTCCCCAAATGCTGATTTTGTTTATTTTCCTTGCCATTTTGGAATCCTGTGGCTACATGGCCAGGATCGCCTTTATTATGGACAGGATCTTCCGCCGTTTCGGCCTTTCGGGAAAATCCTTTATCCCCATGCTCATCGGCACAGGCTGCGGCGTGCCGGGCATTATGGCCTCGCGTACAATTGAAAACGACCGTGACCGGAAAATGACGATTATGACCACCACCTTTATTCCCTGCAGCGCAAAGCTGCCGATCATTGCACTGATCGCAGGCGCGTTGTTTGGCGGCGCCTGGTGGGTCGCCCCCAGCGCGTATTTTGTAGGGATTGCCGCTATTATCGTGTCCGGCATTATTTTGAAGAAAACAAAAATGTTCGCAGGCGACCCCGCCCCGTTTGTCATGGAGCTGCCGGCTTACCACCTTCCCACAGTCGGCGGTGTGCTGCGCAGCATGTGGGAGCGCGGCTGGTCCTTTATCAAAAAGGCCGGTACGGTTATTCTGCTTTCCACCATCTTTATCTGGTTTACCTCAAGCTTTGGCTTTGTCGACGGCCAGTTTGTTATGGTGGAAGACCTCTCTGACGGTATGCTGGCTGCAATCGGAAGCTTCATCGCGCCTATCTTTATCCCGCTTGGCTGGGGGAACTGGCAGGCTGCCGTTGCGGCAATTACCGGGCTGGTTGCCAAAGAAAACGTCGTTGGAACATTTGGTATTCTCTACGGCTTTGCAGAAGTCGCGGAAGACGGCGTGGAAATCTGGACTACGCTTGCGGCAAGCTTTTCAACGATTGCCGCGTATTCCTTCCTGGTATTTAACCTTCTGTGCGCTCCGTGCTTTGCCGCTATAGGTGCAATCAAGCGTGAAATGAACAGCGCAAAATGGACGTTCTTTGCCATTGGCTATCAGACCATTTTTGCGTACGCCGTATCTATGTGCATTTTCCAGATCGGTAACCTGTTTATGGGCGGCGGTTTTAATGTCTTTACAGCAATCGCCTTCCTGCTTGTTGCTGTCTTCCTGTATTTGCTGTTCAGGCCTTACAAGGAAAGCAATCGGCTCAAGAGCGTCCGGGCGGGTATATAAAACCAATTTTAAGGAGCGTTCTTTATGCTTGAATGGATTTTGCAAAATCTTTCGACTATTTTGATTACAGCAGCCTTGCTTGCCGTCGTTTTGCTGATCATCCGGCATCTTTATAAGGCGCGCAAAAGGGGCGGCTGTGCAGGATGCAGCGGCAACTGCGGCGCATGCTGCCATACGCATGCTGTAAAAAAAGACACACTCTCTCAACACTGAACATACATATACATGAAAACGCGCGGCGGCCTTTCGCTGCGCGTTTTTCATGCGCAAAATTTTCTTTTTGCTCGGCAATTTACAGCCGCTGCCTCTCTTTTTTCTTTAAAACCTGCACAAGCCTTTGCTGCTATAGATTTTTTCTTTGATTTGTGTTATAGTTTACAAAGCGCTGTAAGGGTGCAAAAATGTATGACAAAACATGGGAGGCATGCGGCTTGGCTTTACTTCGCGCACAAAACCTGCGTCTTTCCTTTTCTGACCGCTTGCTGTTTGAAAACATAAGCTTTGATGTGGAAAACAGGGATAAAATTGGTTTTATCGGCGCAAACGGCGTTGGAAAAACCACCATTTTTAAAATTCTTTCGGGACAACTACAACCTGCACAGGGGGATGTATTTGTAGCAAAGGACATACAAATAGGCTATATGGAGCAGCATGCCGGCGTAGAGAAAGACCGGACGGTGTACAGCGAACTGCTAAGCGTTTTTTCCCATTTTGAAAAGATGGAGCAGGAACTTGAATTGCTTGCCGCACAAATAGAAAAAAACGGAAAAGATATAGACACACTGGTTGCACGGCAGCTATCTCTGCAGGAGCAATATGAAAACAACGGCGGCCTTACCTACAAAAGCCGCACGCGGGCCGCTCTTTTGGGGCTTGGCTTTACAGAGGCAGACATGCACAGACCGGCTTTAACGCTTTCCGGCGGCCAGCTTTCCAAGCTGAACCTTGCAAAACTGCTCTTGTCTGGCGCCAATCTTCTGCTTTTGGATGAACCGACCAACCATTTGGACATTGCCTCGGTAGAATGGCTGGAAAGCTTTATCAAAGACTTTAAGGGCGCCGCTGTTATCATATCGCATGACCGTTATTTTCTGGATGCCGTTACAAATAAGACCATGGAGCTTTCCCACGGACATCTGACTGCATACAGTGGAAACTACACACAATTTATTAAGAAAAAAGAAAAAATAAACGAAGACCTTAAGCGCCGTTATGAAAACGAAATAAAAGAAATCAAGCGTATAGAGGGCATTGTGGAGCAGCAGCGCCGCTGGGGACAAAGTCATAATTTTATAACGGCGGCCAGCAAGCAAAAGCAGGCTGACCGCCTGAAAAAAGCGCTTGTAAAGCCGGAAGATGACGCACAGGCCATCCACTTTTCTCTTACCCCCAGGCGCGAAAGCGGCAACGACGTGCTGCAATGCAGGGATCTTTCCATTTCTTTTGATGGAAAGCCCCTGTTTGAAGGCGTAAACCTGCACCTTACAAAAGGGCAGCGTGTTTTTCTTTTGGGTGCAAATGGCTGTGGAAAAACCACGCTGTTTAAAATTTTAATGGGAAAGCACCATGCACAGGGCGAAATTCGTTTTGGCGCAAACGTAGACGTCGGCTATTTTGACCAGGTACAGGCAGATCTGAACCTGGAAAAATCCGCACTCGACGAGGTATGGGACGCCTTCCCGAATATGAGCCAAACACAGGTGCGCACGGCGCTTGGCACGTTTCTGTTTAAAGGAGATGACGTTTTCAAGCCAGTTAAAATGCTCAGCGGCGGCGAACGCGCGCGCGTTGCACTGTTAAAGCTTATGCTGCACGGTTCAAACTTTCTGCTGCTGGACGAACCGACCAACCACCTGGATACCGCTTCCAGGGAGGCCCTTGAGGATACTTTGAAAGCTTACGGCGGTACGATGCTGATTATTTCGCACGACCGGTACTTCATCAATAAGCTTGCAGATAAAGTGATTACGCTTTCTCCAAGCGGCGTCTGTGAATATTGGGGAAACTACGACGCATACCTTGAAAAAACAAAGGAAGCATCCGCCGGTTCAACAGAAAGCTACGAAAAACCACAAAAGGCAAAGAACCATGCATATTTTCAGCGTAAAGAGCAGCAATCGCAAAAGCGCAGGCTGCAAACCAGGCTGAAAAAATGCGAACAGCAAGTGGAAGCAGAAGAAAAAACGATACAAGATCTGGAAGCAATGCTTGAAAGCGAAGAAATTGCTGCAGATTTTGAAAAACTGACACATCTTACAACAGAATTGGAGGAACACAGGCAGCTGCTTGAGCAACTGATTGAACAATGGACACAATTGCAGCTGCAGCTGGAGGTATTCCCGCAGGAATGATTGGAAATTTTAAACTGTCCTGTTTATTTTTTGCAAAACTGTGCATTTTTAAATGCACAGTTTTTTGCTATGATAACGGCAACACACATGCAAAGGTTTTTTCTTCCGTTTGCGCCGTGCCTTTGCCTGGTGTTATCTTTTTAATAAAGGACGGTTGATCCCATGAAAACGCATACCGAAAGAACGCTAAAGCTGCTTGTTCTGTCTGCCATGTTTGCAGCTATGACCACGGTACTGACTTTTTTTATAAAAATTCCCACCGCAGGCGGCGGCTATATTCATCTGGGGGACGCGGTCATTTATCTTGCCGCCTGCTTTTTACCCACGCCATACGCTATGCTCTCCGCTGGGATCGGCGGCGCACTGTCTGACCTGTTTGGAGGCTATTTTGTCTATTTATTCCCCACCTTTCTGATTAAGGCACTCATTGCACTTCCCTTCTCCAGAAAGGCAGAAAAAATTCTGACCAGCCGCAACGCATGTATGGTGCTGCCTGCAGGCGTTATCACCGTCGCCGGCTATTACCTGACCAAGGTTTTTCTGCTGGCGTTTGACCAGGCCACGGCCTCCCAGGGCTTTTGGGGCGCGTTTACAAACCCTGTTACATGGGGTGCGGCACTGGAAAACATTCCCGAAAATACCATTCAGGCTGTCGGCAGCGCAGTCGTATTTTTGGTCGCCGCCCTTGCGCTGGACAAGGCAAAGCTCAAGCAAAAGCTTTTACCACATACGGAACCAAAAGCGTAAAAACAGAGCGTTATACTTGGTTTTTATCCGTTGCTTGTACCATTTTTAACAGTTTAACAACCTTTTTTCACCAATGCATTGACAAAATACCGCGACCGGTATACCATTGCCGTCAGAATGGGCTTTATCGCAAAGGGTGGCAGTCCCCTCTTTGCCGCCTGTATGAAAAAAGGAGGAATTCCCATGACGGTAAAGAAAAGACAATGCTACAGGGCAGCTTTACTGCCGCTTGTGTTATGCCTGCTTGCAAGCATAACCACAGTCGGCGTCGGCGCGCAAACAACAGCGGGCAGTGCCGCGGGATATGAAAACCCCACATGGCCCACACTTGACGAGGCGCGGGCTTCCATAGAACAACTGTATAACGAAAATTACCCGGAAATTGCCGACAAGATCCGGGAAATCCGCGGAATCTCGCCTGAAGAGCGCACAGACGAAGCATTGACGCTTTATTGGGGCAGCTGCGGGCCGACCAGTATTGCCTTTCAAAAAGTTTTAATGGACAACGGTATTTATGCGGAAACCAGAATGGATTCCCAAATGTATGCAAAGCATGAATATAATCTGCTGCGCACGCGCCTTACAGACGGCAGCGTAAAGCTGATCTTGATAGACGGCAGCTACCGGCAGTTTATGCGCGACTATTTCCGCCAGGAAATCATGGAAACCTCCGGAAAATCCTCCGGCGAGGTAACAGACGGCGAAATTGATGCGGCCATATTGGCAAGCGGCCTCCCCCATATTTTGACTTTTGAATTTGGCAACTGGCAGCAGGCCGTACAGAAAATCCAGTCTGTTTTGGGAGAAGATGTTGACCCCCTTGCCTATAGCTGGATAGTCGGCTCATACGAAAGCCAGCCTTACCCGGAGCCCAGCCTGCAAACCAGCTATACACGCTATTTGTCGCAAGAAGAACTTGCTGCCTTAAAGGCGGGCCTTCTTTACGAAAAGCCGTTTGAAGGAAGCCTGTATATCAAAGGCTCCTGGGACAGTTTTTCCACACGGCATCGGTTTTCTTATAAGGGAAACGGCGTGTATGAGGTAACCCTGCAGCTGGATCCCAACACAGATGCTTATACCTGCACAATTGAAGGGGAGCAGCCGGCAACGCCGTTTTATACCGCCGCCGACCAGGCCGTTGTCTATCCCATCCTCAATGCATATTACAACCACGGCACCGTGCAGTCGTTTTTAACAGATGCGATCGCAAGCGGCTACACGCTGCTTTTAGGCCCCAGCGGCAACAGCCATATTACAGTCCGGATTGACACAAGGGCCGGTATTCACAGCCCGCAGATCCGTGCCGTACCGGCATCCAGGATCGGCCTTTACGGCGATATGGACGGCAACGAGGTCATAGACCTGCAGGATGTCATCTTTATGCAAAAGGCGCTTGGCGGCCTAATTGCATTGACAGACTACCAGAAAAAAGTCTGCACCGTAAGCGGAAACGATGTCTTTTCCATACAGGATCTGTTGCTGGTCCAGCGGTATCTTGCCAATGATCCGCATGCAGGCCTGACCGGGCAGGACGTATACGCGCCCCTATCCTAAACAAGCTATAAATCGGAGCCCTGCAGGCGGCAATCTCTGCAGGGCCTTATGTTTTGTTTTTTCAATCTTTCATACCGCCGCCATTTTTATCTGCCTAAATATAGCCCTGCAAATTCCTTTTAAAAAATACAAACCCTACAATACAGACAAAAGGCGCGGCAAAAATGTAGGTTTGTCAATGAAGTGTTACAGATTAGGGAAAGAAAAAAGGACGT
>UQKB01000022.1 GCA_900541565.1 uncultured Oscillospiraceae bacterium | reverse complement strand
TCTACACTCGACTAGTCGTCGGCAGCGTCAGATGTGTATAAGAGACAGTTTTTATCAGTGGTAAGAATCGTTTTATATTTTGGGATTAAAAGGAGAGATACCGTGCAAAACAGAAAAAAAACATATATGGCCGGACTGTATATGCGGCTGTCGCGAGAGGATGGCAGCACAGAAAGTTCCAGTATTACGACGCAAAGAAAAATGCTTTTATCCTATGCAAAGGAAAATGCATTTATTGTTTATGACGAATATATCGATGATGGATTTAGCGGAACCACTTTTGATCGCCCCGCCTTTAAAAGAATGATACAGGATATTGAAAATAAAAAAATTAATCTCGTCCTTACAAAAGATCTTTCACGGCTTGGAAGAAACTATATTACAGCAGGAGAATATACCGAGATATATTTTCCTTCCAAAAGTGTGCGTTACATAGCGATTAACGACGGTTATGATTCTGAAAATCCGTATAGCGATATGGCTCCTTTTAAAAATGTCATAAACGAAATGTATGCAAGAGACATTTCTAAAAAAATACGTTCTTCTTTTCTTGCAAAAATGAAAGACGGCTGTTATATAGGCAATTTTGCTCCTTATGGTTATCAAAAAGATCCCAAAAATAAAAATCACCTTGTAATAGACAGTAAAGCGGCCTGTACAGTAAAAGAAATTTTTCATATGGCTTCCCATGGCTGCCGGCCTACGGATATTGCAATGCATCTAAATGCAAAAGGGGTCCTTTGCCCTATTGTGTACCGCTGTCAAAAATACAATCTGCAAATAGAAAATTACAACAACTGTACCCATAAAATCTGGACTTCTTCCACTATATCCAAATTACTGAAAAATGTTGTTTATTGCGGCGATACCGCACAAAAGAAAACAAGCAAAATTTCGTTCAAAAGCAAGGCTGTCGTCAGCAATCCTAAGGAGGAATGGATTATTGTAGAACATACGCATGAACCCATTGTCAGCCGGGAAATATTTGCACTTGTCCAACAATATTCCAAAAGCAGAACCTGCCACAAAAATAAAGGATTTAAAAATATTTTTTCCGGTCTTGTAAAGTGTGCGGATTGCGGAAAGTCAATGTCTGCAGTAGGTTGTAAGAAAAAAAATTCTTTCGGCTGCCTTGCCTGCGGTGCATACAAAGCACACGGCGCGTCCGTCTGTACAAATCATTTTATAGATTATACGGTTCTATACCATATTGTTCTAAGAGCCATACAAAAGCAGCTGAAACTGTCTGCCGAAGATAAATCGTATTTATCTTTAGCGCTTCAGAAAGAAAGAAAAGCAGACAGGCAAGAAAGAATCTACAGGCAGGAAATAGACCATCTGACCGTAAAACTAGAAGAGACAGACAGGTTGATTGCACAATTATATGAGGATCGCTTGCATCAGGAAATTAACAAGGAACGTTTTCATAAGCTCCTAGCAAAATATGAAAAAGACAGTCGAGATTTTGCTGATGCAAGAAAGAGATTTTCTGCCTTGTGTGACAGCCGAAAAAAGGATGCATATATAGATTTTAAAAGATGGGTAGACGGTTTTGCGCATATCCGTGAGCTGGACCAGGCTTTGTTGTTTCGATTGATTGAAAGAATTGAGATTGGTCAGGGATATTATGAAAAAACGGAAAGAGGGAAAGTAAAACACCAACGTATTTCTATTTATTTTAAATTTGCAGGAACACCGTATACCGAAAACAGCCAAGACGGTATTTGAACCCAAGATATACGCACAGCAACTGACCATGTGTATGGGCTTTGGATGCAACGCATGCGGCGTAATGGGCTGCCGGATCATTGATTCCCCCAGGGAAAGATGCATTGCGGTATTAACGAACAGCTTTGTCCCATGTAACGGACGTTTGCCGCAACCAAAACCGCGTGCCTCTCCCCTTTTTTACCCTTTATAAAACGTTTGATAAACGCTATATAGAATGGGCATCACATACATCAGCAATACAGCGCCCGCAAGCACAGCAAAAAATACGTATTCTGCAATGGTAAGCACGGGTGCGGGAACAGTAATGGGCCGCTTACGCGCTTTACACAGCCAAATGAGCCCGGCGGCACACAACAGTGTTACGCCGCTAATGATCACACCCGGTATGAGACCACCCGGGACAAAATGCATCTCAATCTGATTGACGCCGTTTTGTAAAGGAACTGCCATAAAGCTGCCGGCGGCTTTTTCAATTTGTATTTCTTCTCCGTTTACCGTGCAGCTCCATCCCTTGTCATAGCAAATAGGGATAAACGCATATTTATCAGAGGAGTCTGCTTTGATTGTCATGGAAAGGCTCGCATCGCCTGCAACGGGCTGGGAAGTATAGCCGGAAAAAAGCTCTGTAAGTGCGTCCATCTTTTCCAGAGAAAGGGTCGCAAAATTTATCGAATCGTTTGAAAGCTGGCTGTTACCTGTAACGGTTACGCTTATAGATTCGTTTTCAAAGGTGCCCAGCGCAATCAATTTATTGTTAAAATTTGCTTTGTATTTTAAATTATCAGGCATGCTATAGGTGGGAATTTTTACTGCCTGCCCGTTTACATAAATGTTTAGGTTGGTAGAAGCACTCCAAAAATACAGGACTTCCTTACCTGTAATTTGGATCTGATAGGAATACCCACTTCCACCTGTGGCTGTAGTTGAAATAATTTTGCTTTGATCGGAAGAGGCCGTGCGTTGCAGCTTGTGCAGAATTTCGTCTTCTGTACCGGTAATACTTTGGTATAATGCGTTTTGTGAAGCACAAACGTCATACGATAGATTGTTTAATATGGTTTCATCCGCAGTAATCCCAAACGGCAGCGTATATATGTTGTCATAATAATTAAAATCCCCCGCTTTCTGATTAAAGCGGTAAAGATTGCTGTCGGCCGTGTTGAGCGTCAACGTATTGGTAATGCCAAGAAGCGCGTCGGTAAACACGCTGCCGCCGGAGTCGAGCGTTCGCGTAAAAATAGTACTGTACCCCATATTGGAAAGCGATGTTTGCAGGGATTTGGGGATCATATGCGTCCAATTGGAAATAGCAGAACGCTCCAGAATCAGCGGATAATTTGTATTTAACTGCACGTCTGCGTTTTTAATGCGCTCCAGCACGCTGTGTGAATCCTGTGAAAGCGCGTTTTGCACCTGCAACGTTCTTGCAATATATTGATCGTCGTGTTCCGGATAAGCTTTATATTGTACGCCAATCAGACCGGTGGAATAGAAAAAAACAGGCAAAAGCAAGGCTACGGATATCACTGTATTGCGCACCTGCTTTACCGCCAAAGACAATGCAAGCGCAAACACAATGATATAAATGATAGCAACCATAATAACAAGCTGATATAGGGTGTTATCATCACGCGTCAGGGAATAAAAACCGTATTGATCAAAAATTTTTGAAATTTTGACCAACAGAGGGATAGAAACACCAATCAAGGCGGCACAGAAAAAAAGTTTTTCTGCAACAATGATATTTTTCTGTGTAAACAAGTGATTTAAACGCACTTTTAGTGAATGCGTTTCCTTTTTCGCTTGCTTGCTTTTCGGTTGCGCCGCGTTTTCCTTACTTTGTTCCACGGTCTTTGCCACAGAGGGTTCAGGTACTGATGCGGCAAATACAGGTGTTTGCGCAGGCGTTGTAAACATCTGCCCGCGTTTCTTCCCATACGTTAGATAATATCCCGCCGCCCACAGCAAAACAAAGGTAATAATGTAACCAAAGCGCAATGGGAAATCGGCATACGAACCGGTATGCCAAAGCAAATTGACGCCCTCAAAAAATATGGGAATGATCATCATAACGACCAATGCCAGGAAAAAAAGCACGCCGTTTTTATCCTCTTTTATTTTACATACAAGCTTTACCAGCAATACAAGCAGCAGTTCGGCACCAAGCAGCATTAACAACTTGTTAATTTGCGCAGGCTGGGTAAAATCAAGCGTGATACTGATAATATCAAAATAGCCATTGCTGCTGGAAGTCCTTGCTGAAGACGACATTTGTAAAAATTGCGGTAAAAGCAGCCCGGCTGCGAGCAGCAGGGAAGTAACCGTCCCTGTTCCCAGATAGAAGATGCTCTTTTTTCTTTTTTCTTTAGGGAGCAAAAGCAAAATATACAGGCCCGAAGCAAACAGAATAAACAAAATAGACATAAAGGAAAGATAAAAGCTGAGTATAAGTCCAAAAGTAAGCGCGCAAATGTACGGAATCAGCTTTTGTTCGTTCAATAGCATCAGTAAGGTTAGAATCAGGATAGGAAACAACGCCGCTGTATCCAGCCACATAATATTGGTGTAATACTGCAGAACATAACCGCAGAAAGCGTACATTACGCCAAAGGTAATTTTAAAGAAGTTATCCAGTCCAGGGAAGACCTTATACATAAAATAAAACGCGGTAAACGACATCAAAGCCATACGAATCATAAGAAAAATAGACATCGATTCCAGGATATATTCTCTTGAGAAAAAATAAAAAAGGAGGTTCAGCGGACTGAAAAAAGTGGAAAAATTACCGCTCATATTAATCCCTGTTCCGGTATACCAGTCAAAAAAAATGGATTTATCCCCATTCATTGCATCAAAAAGATGATAATACCTTGGAACATAGGCCTGTGCCATATCAGCATAGGAAATATTGGAATCCCCAAAAGGCCAAATTCCCTCAATGATATATAGAATGGTCAGCATTACAAGCACAAGCAAAGGCGCAGCAAAAAAAAGCAGAAGTTTTTTATGCCGCTGTGTCCCTTTCAGCAACGGACTTTCCGCTGTTTTTACAAGCATTTAAACGCAACCCTTTCCTTTTTAAAGTAAAAAAAACAAAAAAATACAACATGTATTAGTATACTGCATTTACTGCTTATTTGCAATAAGGCAAGAAATAAATGCGCCTTTTTTACCATTTTTATAATTAAGTAAGGGTGATAGATTTGACAGTTGCCGTGTATGCAAGGAAGTCAAAATATAGCGACCGCGGCAATTCCGTGGAAAATCAGATTGCTTTATGCAAGGCATATGCGCAGGAGCATCTGAAAAATGCGGATGAAATAACTTTTTGTATTTATAAAGACGACGGATTTTCCGGAAAGAATCTGGATCGACCGCAGTTTCAAGCAATGCTGCGGGATGCCGGCATGCAAAAATTTAAAGTTTTGATCTGCTATCGATTGGACAGGGTCAGCAGAAGCGTCAGTGATTTTTCCACTTTGTTGGAAACGCTTGAGAAAAAAGGGGTGGCATTTATTTGTATTAAAGAGCAATTTGATACCACCACCCCAATGGGCAGGGCAATGATGTATATTGCATCCGTTTTTTCACAGCTGGAACGGGAAACGATCGCACAAAGAGTAACGGACAATATGCTTATGCTTGCAAAACAGGGCGTATGGTTGGGCGGAACTCCGCCTTATGGCTATAAGGCCTACAGAAGCCGTATATATATGACCGACGGAGCCGCAAAAAACTGTTGCAATCTGAAAAAGGAGCCGGAACAAGCCAAAGCCGTGTTAGAGGTTTTTCGCACCTACCTTAGTGTGCATACGCTGCAACAGGCAAGCGACCGCTTGAACGAGCAGGGGATTCTTACGGCACAAAATCGCCCTTTTACCCTGCACAGTGTGCGCAATATCGTTACAAACCCCGTATATTGCGCTGCAGATCAAAGCGCATGGAACTATTTTTATCAGGCGGGCAGCTCTTTATCTTTTACAGAAGCAGAATGCCGTTCAACCGCCGGACTGCTGCCTTACAATCGCAGAAACTATAGAAATGCCTGTAAAACACGCAACGATAAAAGTCGCTGGATTTTAGCGATTGGAAAACACGAACCGCTCTTGCCCGGGGAAATATGGGTCCAGGTACAAAAAAAGCTGCATCATGTACGGTGAGCGGCCTTTTAGCGGTTTTTGTTTGGTTGTGCTTTCCCTGCGTTAATTGCAATCATCACCATGTTTTTTGCCGGAGCTGTTGCGCTGCCGTTTCAAACGCTTCTAAGTGCCCTTATACTGTTGGGACTTATTTTGCTCGGCATATGTATGACGCTTTTAATGTCCAGGCTTTTATCGAAAACTGTGTTAAAGGGGATGCCCTCCTCTTTTGCACTGGAGCTGCCGCCGTACAGAAGGCCGCAGATTTTAAAGGTGATTGTCCGTTCTATTTTTGACAGAACCCTGTTTGTTCTTGGGCGCGCAGTTGTTGTTGCGCTGCCTGCCGGGCTGATTATTTGGCTGCTTGCCAACATTACGGTCAACGACAGCAGTTTACTGCAATATTGTACAGATTTCCTGGATCCGTTTGCCGGCTTTTTTGGCCTGGACGGCGTAATTCTTATGGCGTTTATTCTTGGATTTCCTGCCAATGAAATTGTAATTCCTATTATGCTGATGGCTTATATGTCTACAGGCAGCTTAGTAGAAATGCAAAGCCTGGAGCAGCTTCATACGCTGCTTATAAACCAAGGCTGGACGATAATAACAGCTATATGCGTGATGATTTTTTACCTTTTTCATTTCCCCTGCTCCACCACCTGTATTACCATTTATAAAGAAACAAAAAGCCTGAAATGGACCGCTCTTGCTTTTTTATTGCCAACCGTCACGGGTCTTTCTTTTTGCTTTTTGATTTCGAGTATAGGAAAAATTTTTCTGTAATAAAACAAAACGCCGCCCGGAACATTGTTCCGGGCGGTTTCTATTGAACGGTATGCGTATTTTTGTCAATAATAATATGCGGCTTCATAATCACTTCGTTTTTACTGTCGATCTTTCGGATCTTTTTCAGTAAAATTTCCATTGCAGCACGGCCAATTTCATACGCTGGTTGTGAAATAGAATTAATTGGCGGTGTTGAAACATTTGAAAATGTAGTATTATCAAAGCCAAAAACATCAATGTCAACACCTGGCGTCATCCCCAGACTGACAATGTAGTTGTTAATTGCAATTCCTAAAATGTCAGAAATAGATAAAATAGCGGTTGGCCGTTCCTGCATATGTAAAAGCCTGCTTGCGGCTTCTAATCCATCGTGATAACGGTAGCCGCCATAAATGATATATTCTTCGCGAACAGGAATATTGTGATCCTGCAGTGCATCTATATACCCTTTGGTACGTTCGTTTGCCGAATAGGAAATTGCATTTGTGACCAGCGCAATCTTCCGGTGGCCTTTTTCTATCAGCATAGTTACAGCATCGTACTCCGCTTTTCTGTTATCAACAAGCACGGCGGAAATATCTGTTTCATATTTGTATTCACAGCACATAACGATCGGGGCTTTTTTTGCATTATTAGAAAGGTCTTCAGCGGTTTGTTCAGAACTGGTTAAAATAATCCCATCAAAATTTTTGTTAAATAGCTGGGCAATATATTTCTCTTCGAGTTCCAAGGTACCTCTGGTTGTTGAAATCATTGTCATATAGCCATATTTTTCCGCAAAGTCATCAATCCCGCGGATAACTTCGCTGTAAAAAGCGTTGGATAGATCGGGAATCAGCGTTAAAATCCGATTGGTTTTGCTCACCCGCAGATTTCTCCCCAGGACATTGGGCGTATATCCCAGAGCCTCGATCACCTCAAACACATGTTTTCTGGTTTTTTCTGAAACATTTTTATCATTGTTGAGCGTTCTTGAAATGGTCGCCACAGAAACATTTGCCGCTTTTGCAACATCCTTAATTGTAATGATGGTGCACACCTCCCCATATTTTTATAAGCTATGTAAAAATTATATATATCTTTCTGCTTTATCAAACCGTTTTCTTAAAAGCTGTAACGCTCTTTTTTCGATCCGCGAGACATAAGAACGTGAAATCCCAAGCTTTTTTGCTACCTCACGTTGGGTAAGCGGCGCACTGCCGCCCAAACCATACCGCAAAAGGATAACCGTCTGTTCACGGGGGCTTAAAACCTCTTTTAAATATTGCTTGAGTTTTTCACTGTTAATTTTTAAGGCCAGAGTTTCAATAATATTATCCTCAACAGACATAACGTCCATTAAAGTCAACGGATTGCCGTCTTTGTCAGTATCGATCGCTTCATTTAAAGAAATATCCTGCGCCGATTTTTTGTTGTTTCTGAAAAACATTAAAATTTCATTTTCAATGCAGCGTGAAGCATAGCTGGAAAGCTTGATATTTTTACTTGGATCAAATGTGTTAATTGCTTTGATCAAGCCGATGGTTCCGATAGAAACAAGGTCGTCCTGGTCGTTAATATTGGCGTAATATTTTTTGATGATATGCGCGACGAGGCGTAAGTTATGTTCTACCAGCTTGTTCCGCGCATTTTTATCCCCTTGTCTGGACAACAGCAGGTATTCTTTTTCTTCCTGCGGTGACAAAGGCCTTGGAAAAGCGCCGTTACCTGTAACATGCAGGATAAAAACAAGCAACAAATTGCCAAGGATTCCAAAAAGCTCAAAAAACATGGTTCCTCCCCCTTGATAAAATAACACTTGGTTTATTTTATTCGGAGAAGGTGCCGTTCGTGCAAGTCCCTTAAAACAATATAGAAAAGAGGAAAATTTTTGAAACGTCCATTTTATAATATAGCATAAAATTTTTAATATTACAACTTATTAAAAAAAACACACTGAAAACGATGGTTTTTAAACATCGTTTTCAGTGTAAAATATATTGAGGACAACAAAGGTTAAAGCATATAGTCCTATTTTCCAAATTCTTCTAAAATTAATCCTTTATTGTGCTCAAGCGCCCATTGGATGGTCCATTCACTGGTAAAAAGCAAAAGATAGTTTCCTTTAAGATCCTGTATTCTTTTTGTATCTGAGGACAGATCCAGCTTTTCGGGTTCTATCTCTTCATTTCCGATCCAGCGGATATACTGATATGGCAGGCCGCTCATGAGGATATCTACATTGTATTCGTTTTTCAGGCGGTATTCTAACACTTCAAACTGTAAGGTTCCCACTACGCCGACAATTACTTCTTCCATGCCTGCGCCGATATCCTGGAAAATCTGAATAGCACCCTCCTGGGCGATTTGATTGATCCCTTTTATAAATTGCTTGCGCTTCATGGTATCTTTTTGGCGGACAAGTGAAAAATGCTCAGGCGCAAATGTGGGGATCCCTTTAAAGCAAAACTTTTTATCCGGCGCGCACAGAGTGTCGCCGATCGAAAAAATACCGGGATCAAACACGCCGATGATATCCCCTGCGTAGGCCTGGTCAATGATTTCCCTTTCCTGTGCCATAATCTGCTGCGGCTGGGAAAGGCGGAGCTTTTTTTGCCCCTGTACATGATATACTTCCATATTTTTTTCGAATTTTCCCGAGCAGATGCGCATAAAGGCAATCCGGTCGCGATGCGCCTTGTTCATATTTGCCTGTATTTTAAAAACAAACGCGGAAAAGCTGCCGCAAAACGGTGAAATCTCGCCGTTTTGTGTCTGCCGCGGCAAAGGTGGTGTTGTAAGCTGCAAAAATTCTTCTAAAAACGGTTCTACGCCAAAATTTGTAAGAGCCGACCCAAAAAAAACGGGGGTCAGCTTCCCGCTGCGTACATCCGCAAGGTCAAATGCGTCTCCTGCAATGTCCAGCAGTTCTATCTCCTCAGAAAGCTGGTCACGGAACGTTTGACCAATTGTATCTGTTAAAATGGGGTCGGAAAGGCTTATTGCAGTTGCCTCCACTTCTTTTTGCCCGTTATTTGCGGTAAAGGCCAAAACCTTTTTACGCTTTCTGTCGTACACACCTTTAAATTCTTTTCCACAGCCAATCGGCCAGTTTACGGGATATGTGCGGATCCCTAAAACATTTTCAATGTCTTCAAGCAGATCAAACGGGCTTTTTGCCTCGCGGTCCATCTTATTTATAAACGTAATAATCGGGATATTGCGCAGCAGGCAGACTTTGAACAATTTAATTGTCTGCGCCTCTACCCCTTTTGAAGCGTCTATGACCATAACGGCGCTGTCGGCGGCCATCAGTGTACGGTACGTATCTTCTGAAAAATCCTGATGGCCCGGTGTGTCCAGAATATTAATGCAATATCCTCCATACGCAAATTGTAAAACAGAAGAGGTTACAGATATTCCCCTTTGCTTTTCGATCTCCATCCAGTCTGAGACTGCGTGCCTTGCTGTTTTTTTGCCCTTAACGGAACCAGCAAGATTGATTGCCCCACCATATAACAAAAGTTTTTCCGTTAAAGTGGTTTTACCGGCATCCGGGTGGGATATAATGGCAAAAGTCCTTCGCTTTTCTATTTGATCCTTATAATCGGGCAAAATGCATTCCTCCTGTGCAATGTAAAAAACAACCGTTGCAATTTCCGGTTTTCTATTTTACTATTTTTCACCTTTTCTTGTCAATTCTCCGTTTACAGGTATGTAAAAAATATGTAAAATTATATTGTAAGAAAAGGTATTGACTTTTTTGGAAAAAGCTACTATTCTAAATTTAAGATATTATATGTGCTTTTTCCTTTTTTTCATATACCTTCCAAATTGAAGGAGCAGAAACCAACGTTTCTGCTCCTTCACCTTTCTTTCACTATTTTTATGGAGATGTTGAAACGATGCAACCGTTTGGACTGTATATCCATATTCCTTTCTGCCAGGGCAAATGCCCTTACTGTGATTTTTATTCTGTAAATTTTTCTGCGCAAACGGCTGACAAATATACTGCGCACATGTGTAAACAGATTGCTGAAAAGGCCAAAGGCGACCATAAGGTTGTGCAAACGCTTTATTTTGGCGGAGGAACGCCCAGCGCACTGGGAACCGACCGGCTTTTGGAGATTATTTTTTCAGCAAGACGGCACTTTTTGATACAGCAGCCAGAAATTACTGTAGAGGTAAACCCAACCTCTGCACACCATCTGGATTTTTCAGCGTTACGCCATGCGGGCGTTAACCGGATTTCTCTGGGTGTACAGTCGGCAAATACACAAGAGCTTGCCGTTTTAGGCAGAAAGCATACCGCGCAGGATGCAAAACAGACCGCACAGGACGCTTGCCGTGCGGGGATTACGAATCTTTCCATGGATCTTATGCTTGGTGTTCCAGGCCAAACCAAAGAGACGCTGCAGGCTTCGATGGATTTTTGTATTGCAAGCGGTGCACAGCATATATCTTGCTATATTTTAAAAATTGAAAAAGGTACGCCCTATTTTTACCAGAAAGCGCAGCTCGACCTGCCGGATGAAGAGGAGCAAGCCGAGCTTTATTTATTTATGTGTACGTATTTGGAACAAATGGGATTTACGCAGTATGAAATTTCAAATTTTTCAAAACCCAAAATGGAAAGCCGCCATAATTTAAATTACTGGCGCTGCGGGGAATATTTAGGGTTAGGACCTTCCGCACATTCGTTTATCAATGGTCGACGCTTTTATACGCCGCAAAGCTTTTCCGCCTTTTATGAAAACAGGATCGTCGACGACGGCCCGGGCGGCGGGGAGGAAGAATATATGATGCTTGCCCTGCGGTTAAGAGAAGGGCTTGTTTTCCAGGAGTTTGAACAAAAATATAAAAAGCCTTTCCCCTCCCACTACATAAAAAATGCCCAAAAATACGCAAAGGAAAATTTGTTAACATGCGACCAAAAAGGCATACGTTTGTCGCAAAAGGGGTTTTTGCTTTCCAACGCCCTTATTGCCGGCGTTTTATGGGGTTGATTAATAGAAATAGCGGACAAATTTTATATTGTAAAAATCACAGGTTGTCAGATCGTTGGAGTTTGTTTCATTGATTAAAATATAATTTGCCCCTACACCGAGCAGAAATCCTTCTTTTGTTACGAGTGTATCGGAACCGACCAACATTTGGATTTCGATTCTGCGGCCGATCTGCGTACGCATAAAGCCGTTTAAGTATTGGATGCTTTCCCCTGTTACCGGAAAGGGCTGCGAATATTCTCGGATCATGCTGTATTCGTTTGCCTGTGTTGTGGCCATGCCGGCCGTCGTCCCAGACATGGTGCTTTGCATGCCTGTAGCGGGAGATGCGCCTATAGGCTCTCCTTGTACAGGCCTCGTAGAGCCTGTTGCAGGGTACCCCACCCCCAGCTGCTGTGCCTCTCTAAGCGTTCTTTCCAGTTCCAGCACTTCTTCCTCCGGCTCTCTCTGCCGCAATTGTGCCTGCGCCTGGTTATAAGCCGCAATTTGCTCAAGCGACGGAATGTTTGGTATAATATTTCCGGTTGGTACACAGCCGCCCTCGGGACAGTTGTTAAATCCGTAAATCTGTCCAAGGTCAATTGAATTGTTATCCATAGTATTACCCCCTGATTTTCTTTAAAATGGCAGTGATAGGTTTTTAAGTACTTTCGTATTTTTCAGTTGGCGCATAAAAGCAATGCGCGCCAACCCTTGTGTAAAAAATTCCCGTACCGTTTGGCGGGAAATATTGCGGACATGTGTCGCTATATGGATTAAAGAAAAATAAAGAGTTTCCAACCGGACCGAAAAAATTCCCCGCAAGCACCCAATCAACAATCTGGTATTGTATTTCGTCCGGTACGATATTGTAAACATTTTGCGGATTATACTCGCCGCCTACCGTCGTTTGCATACAAACAAACTGTCTTGCCTGTTCTATAATGGCCCTGACGTCTCCACCCTGGCTGACTCGTGCAAATTCGCCGTATGGAACTGTAGCGCGGTTCATGATAACCGTAGCGACAGATGCCATTCCATCGTCGCCTTCACCGCCGGCTTCGCATTTGATCAGTCTTGCAAAAAGCTCCCTAGTATCCAGCGCCAAAAAATCCACCTGCCTTTACGGTTATTGCTTTGCTTTTTTATTCTATGCCGCCTGAAAAAACGTTGTGACTTGTACTTGACTTTCTATGTGGGAACAAGTAAAATAAGCATTGCTTGCTTTATAATAAAATAAGAAAAGCAGGTTTTATTTGGAGATGTACCCAAGTGGCTGAAGGGTCCGCACTCGAAATGCGGTAGGCCGGGGATTCCCGGCGCGAGAGTTCAAATCTCTCCATCTCCGCCACGTCGGAGCAAGCTTTATTATATCGCTTGCTCCGATTTTTTTGTAAAATCGGAGCGCAAGGCGCTCACAGAGCAGATACAGCGGACAAGAACAGGAAATCGCTGAAAAGCTGGATAAACTGCCCGATGTTCTGAAAGAGAACGGTTATCCCGATGTGTAGGCGTTCATGGCAACCTACCACAAGGCGGAGGCGGTTGTGGAGCAGTACAACCGTGACCTTGCCGCATGGGAGCGACAAGTCAGGAAAAACAGAAACCCGCAGGAAAAGAGCAGGCAAAGCCGCCTGAACGGAAGAGCGTACTGAAACGCCTGCGCCAGCTTCAAGCAGAGGGCAGAGAGCGAAACCAGCCGAGACAGAGAAAGAAATCCTTTGACAGAGACAGCCGATAGGCACGAAAAACCGCCGCTATGGTATCACCCATGCGGCGGCATACATAAAAATCTTATTTGTGTTCTGCAAGCGTGACTTTCATATCCTGAGCATTGATGATTGTTTCCTTTTTGCACTTCGGGCAGTATAGAGGAAAGTTTCTTAATTCTGCATCTTCCCGTATCACTATGCGAGTTTTATTGCCGCAGATAGGGCAATATATCCATTGTTGCTTACTCATTTCTATTATCCCTTGTTTGAAACAATTTCTCATTCATTTTTTTTACATTATACCTGCCTATACCAAACTGTATTATCCATATAACTACAAAAATTAAAGCGAAAATCCCAAAATAAATTAAAAATCCAACTACACTATGTTCCATCCAATATGCAAAATAAGCGATTGGTAACATTATTACTGAAATAATTGAAAAGTAAATTCCTGTCTGCTTTACAATGCTCCAACTATCCATTTCCCATATTACGGAACTTGCCGCAAACCCTGTACCTAATATTCCGCAAAGAACTGTTTGCAAAATGACAGCATTGATTTCATTTCCCATAATTGATATGAGTTCGGGTACACAAGGCGAGTAATATCCATTTGCCCAACCAAGAGAAATCAAGATTGTAATTAAATAGCCCATTGTAATTCCAAGTGGAAAACCTAAAAGACTACGCTTAATAATTTTCTTTTTCATAATATTCACCTCATATTCCTAATATCTTTTTTAGTTTTGGAACATAGCGTCTGGATACATATGTTGTTATTCCATTTGATAATTTAACGCAAATTGTACCTGTAAAACTCAAGTCAAAATTATTGACTTTTTTTAAGTTAATAATTTCCGAATTTGATATACGAATGAATTGATTAGAGGGTAATCGATTTTCTATCTCATATAACCTAAGTCGAAGAATATATTCCCCTTTGTTAGTAACTGCAAAAACTTTTCCAGAATTTGCATAAATACGAATCAAATCTGTCTGTTCCAATATTTCAATTTTTTCATCTTTATGACCAGAAATTATTTGTGAGGCATCTTCTGAAAGTTTTTTTACAATGTTGCTCACATCTTCTGTCATTGAAGCAGTCAGTATGATTACTTTGGGGTCGATATGTGAACTGTCAATTTTAATTTCGACCTGCATGATAATCACCTCTTTCTTTTTCCTTACAATGTCATTATAAGTAAAGCAGATAATAGTTTCAATGAATTTGCGATAGTTGGTTGATTTCAAAACACAACTGGTCAAAAATCCGTTCTGAGTTCTTAATATGAATAGCGGCAGAGAGTTCTCCCTGCCGCCTTTTTAACTTATGCAAAGATAATTTCCTTTTCTACAATTTCCTTTGCACACGCTCGGATGTGATTCATTCTTTGTGTCCATTCCAAAGCGTTTTCCGCCTTTAACTGCTCCGTGATACCCTGCGCCCATTTCATCTGCTCTGTGAGCCTTCCATACGCTCCTGTGCTTGTTTATCTATATCGGCAAGGTAAGTGTTCAATCTGCCGCTTGTAAGTAGCGTTGTGTATGTATTTCTGCGATATTCTTTCAGAACAGTTCTCCGATTGCCACACTCTGTTATATCTTGTTATGAGATTTTTTTGCCCTTGTATTTGCCCTTATGAGCAATGAGGGAAAGAGTAAACTTGTGTGTAACCGTATAAAGAGATAAGGCAGACACATTGCGATAAATCCTTTATTTTCAAGGCTTTTGGAGGATTTTATTAAAACACTGTAACCTCCGTTGAGAGGTCATAATTTATTGATATTCAAATTAATAATCTTTGAACTCATCCGGATGCTTTTGGGGAAGCATATCGGCCTTTCCCTGAATCTGTCCGGCAATTTCAGAAATGTCGATTCCTGAATACTTCCTTGCAGCTTTCAAAAGCCACAGGATTTCGTTTCTGCTTATGGTGATCTCAAAGCCTGTATATCTCTCCCAAAACCATTTGCTTTCCGACACTTCCCGGATCGGATCATGGTAAGAGATCAGCAGAAAGTCATCTTTCAGAAATTGTCTCGAGCCGTCAGCAGTGGCCAGTAATCCGCCCTCGCATCATTATGGATATGTCCGTGGATCATATATGACCTTTGGGCGTGCTTCCATGTGACCATTGGATAGTGGCACAAGGTAAGGGAGTGCTGCCCGTCGGTGGTTTCAAGGAATTTGTCAATGCTTTCAAAATATCTCAAAATATCGGCCTTTGTCATCCATGAGCTATCGTGATTGCCTACGGTCAAACGCTTTTTCCCTTTGAGCCGTTTAAGGACTTCTTCAAAATTGACTGACCGAAAAACATATCGCCAAGGATATATATGATATCGTTGCCTTTAACCCGGCTGTTCCAGTTTGCAATCAAAGCCTCATCCATCTCTGCGGCACAGGTGAAGGGACGGTTGCAAAAGCGGATGATGTTTTCATGCCAGAAATGGGTATCCGCAGTAAAATAAATCATGTTTCTTTTCTCCTTCCTCCAAATAAATAAACAGAGCTGCCGAATACGACAGCCCTGCACAAAAATTAAAAATACCGGAATTTACCGTTTTCGCTTGCGCCGTATGCATGAAAAGTCCATATACAGTTTAAACCCGGATTTCACAGAGGACAATCCGAGCGTAATGTGATTGATTCGATTTGGAAATTATGGTATGCAGCATCGTTTTATCCTCCTTCGGGTAGTGAGTCGTAATGGATATGATACACGGTTTCGGGCGTATGTCAAATGTGGACACGGCGGGTGCTGAGCCCCCATTTTTCCGCCGCCTGCGATACTTTGATATAATCCATGTCGCACCTCCGCGCAAATTCTGCAGTTCTGTCCATATTTTACCACGTAATCGGAATAATATCAATGTCAATCCGGCCAATATGCGCCAATTTCATTCCAAAAATAAAATTTTAGGTATCTTGTTTTGCTCTTGTGGTAAGTGGTAGAAATAAATACAATTGAAAAACATTGGAAGTGATGATAAGATTAAAAACATAGATATGCTACAAAAAGTATAAGACTCGTAAAGGATATAACAATATGGACATAGAAAAAACAATGATTCTTGTTAAGGGCGAGGACAAAACAGAGACGGTTGCCGCTGTTTCCTTTGATACCGCCAGCCGAAAAACACAGGTAACATATATTGGCGGACGTTCCTATTCTTATAACTCGGCGAACGTGATGGTTCTGGAAAATCCCAAAAGCTTTGACCTGAACGAAAGGGTAGCCTATATAAATGGGGTACCTGTTTATGAACCTCGGCTCATACTCGATTTTAAAAACCGCATACGGATTATTCATAAAAACGGCACTGCGCAAATGATAAAGCCCGAAGAGCTATCGCTTGTGGAAAACGGCTCCTCCGATAAAAATGCTCAGCGAATCTTGGCGTATTTGCATGAGATTTCAAGGTACACAGCAAACGATCCGGAGGAAGAAGCATTTTTAAAGCAGGAGATGGATCAGCTAACATTCGTTCATCCTGAAAGCGTGTTAGGATGGTATTTGAACCGTCAGCCCGTTGAAAACAGAACGCCGTCCATGAACGGCATTATTTTTCCGTTCCGGTTTAATCTTAGCCAGAAAGCTGCGCTTGAAAATGCCCTTACCCATTCCATGTCTGTGATCGAGGGACCACCAGGTACAGGAAAAACACAAACGATTTTAAATATCCTGGCGAACCTTGTGGCTATTCAGGGGCAAAGTGTAGCAGTGGTTTCCAATAACAACGAAGCGGTCAAGAATGTTATTGAGAAAATGAAGAAGAAGGGGTATGGTTTTCTCACAGCATTGCTTGGAAAAAAGAAGAATCAAGATACTTTCTTCGCCGATCCGCCGGTAGCCCATGTGGATGATTGGAACTGTCCAGAAGAGAAGGAAGAACTTGTCCAAATGATTGAGAGTCTGAATGTGCGGCTGAATACTCTGTTAAAGATCGATAGAAAAAGGGCACGGCTGAAACAGGAGTTGCAGGCATGGCAATTGGAGCAGGAGCATTTCAACGAGTATTACAGCCGTCAGGATGTCGTTGAAATTGAAAAACTTCCCCTGTTAAGAGCAAATTCGGACCGGATTATTTCCTTCCTTGCGGAAACCTCTCTGGCGAAAGAACGCGAGTACACGGAAAAGCTGATGTATAAGCTGAGAATGTTCATAAAATACAAAGGTGCTTTCCGAAAGCTACAGCAGCAGGAGGCTTCTGTATTGCTGTTGCTTGAACGAGCATTTTACCAAAAGCAAATTCAAAAACTGGAGAACGATGTCGCATCTTTGGAAGGTCAGTTGCACGGCGCATCGTTTGACACACTGCTGGAACAGCATCAACAGGTTTCCGAAAAGCTGTTTCGCAAGTGTCTGTATCAAAGTCACCGCGAACGAACCGATGGCGGCTTTACGAAAAAGAACTTTAAGGTAAGATTCCAGCAGTTTATTGGGGCCTATCCCATTATTCTCAGTACGACGCATGCTTTACGCCGCTCCATTCCAAAGAACTATTTGCTTGATTATGTCATTATCGATGAAGCATCACAGGTGGACTTGATTACCGGCGTACTGGCTTTTTCCTGTTGCCGCAATGTCATTGTGGTGGGCGACACAAAACAGCTCCCTCAGATTACCGATCAAAAAATTCAACCTCAGTTAAAAAATATTCCGCCGGAACCTGTATACAACTATTTTAACCACAGCATCCTGTCCTCTATCATCGAGTTATATGGCGATCATCTGCCGCGCGTGGTTCTCCGGGAGCATTACCGCTGTCACCCTCAAATTATCGAATTTTGCAATCAAAAATACTATGACGGCAAGCTGATTCCTTATACCAACCCGGATTTGTCACATACCCCGCTTGTACTGTATAAAACGGCAGAAGGAAACCATATGCGTAGAGTTACGCATGGGGAAAAACAAGGAACATATAATCAGCGGGAGCTGGATGTAACGGTTGAAGAGATTTTGCAAAATCCTGATCTCGCAACCGAGAATAGCCAAATCGGCTTTGTAACGCCGTACCGTAAACAGGCGAATGTTGCCAGCAGCCTGATGCCGGACGGGATTGAAAGTGATACTGTCCACAAGTATCAGGGACGTGAAAAAGACTTGATGATATTGTCCACCGTATTGGATGGTTCATGGCAGGGCCAGCGAGGGTTGGAATTCGTGGACGATCCCCATATGGTAAACGTAGCCGTATCCCGTGCTATCAAGCAATTCGTTTTGGTTACGGATCATGATTTGTTTTATAAAAAGGGAAAGAACATCGGCGATCTGATTCGCTATATGCAGTACAGTACGCTCGATGAAAATGTCATTGAAAGTCAGGTGGTATCGGTTTTCGACTTGTTGTATAAGCAGTATTCCCGAAAGCTACTCCCTCTGAAAGCCAAGATGGACTCGACGGCACGGTATCAATCAGAAGAGGCACTCCGTGTGTTGTTGGAGGAAATCCTCACACAGCCGCAATATGATCGTTTTAGCTACGTACAGGGGATGCTGCTACGTAACCTCTTAAATACCGTGGAAAACCTCAGTGACGAAGAATTGGCTTACGTCAACAGCCGTGCTTCTTTGGATTTTGTCGTATATTATAAGCAGGATAAGTCCTGCAAATTGGTGGTGGAAGTGGATGGTTTTGCTTTCCATGAAAACAGGCCGGAGCAGCTTCGGCGCAATGCGCTCAAAGACTCTATTCTAAAAAAATACGAAATTCCTTTTTTACGACTTGCCACTAATGGCAGCAGAGAACGGGAGCGGATTCTTCGGGCCTTGGAATAAGCGCTGCCTGCGTTCATCGGTAGGACAATCGGGATCGTATTCGTCCACCCATGGCTTTCTTTGTGTGAATTCCACACCCTGACCCGCATCCATTCCATCGCCGCCACGTCGGAGCAAAGTTCGCTTTGCTCCGGCTTATTTTTTGTCTGCGACCGTAAATAAGCCATCTGCCCGCTCCCTTGCTCCTCCTTTTTCGCAAAAAGTCATGCTTGCTGGGACTATACCTTAAAACGTGGACATCCACGTCTGCGCGACATTAATAACATTATGTTTAAAACAGTACTACACGGTGTCAAAATCGCCATCGTGCAGTACTGTTTCTTTTAATATTATTATTTAGTGTATAGCGCGTCGGGTAAATTTGCCTTCTGGGTTTCAATCCGCCGAAAAATAGCTTGCAGTTTTTCACCGCCGCTTCCGCCAACAGTAAATATCCCCCCTCGCTTAACGAGGGGGGGATATCAGCTTTGGATATAGGCCTAATACTACTGGCTGCAGATATTGGATTACTCGCCACCTTAAAAGTGTCCCTCGGATCGTAGATACTCAACTGGTCGGCCTCTCTATTTTTTTAGTTGGTCATCTATGTACTCTTCGATTGCTTTTGTATTCTTGCCCACAGTATCTACATAATACCCTTTACACCAAAACTCTCGATTTCGATATGCGAATTTCATGTTCCCATACTTCTGGAATATCATTAGACTACTTTTTCCTTTAAAACACCACACAAAACCTGCTACACTCATTTTCGGCGGTATGCTCAGCAGGAGGTATATATGGTATTTACAATTCCACTTAGGTCAGTTTAAAAGGAACTACAAGCAGACCGTGAAACGGGCTGCGGTGCTTTATGTGTCCTGTTTGCTCCGGCAGGAAAACAGGCTGAATTTTTGCGAATGGGAATGAGCGAAAAATCGGGCTGTTTTCAGAGAACGGCGGCAGGTATATGAAAGCCCCCGTCCCTCGTCCTACGCTCCGACTTGTGGACAAAGTGTCCCGAAGTTGTGGCCACACTTCCGAAAAAGTGGCAAGACAGCGGGCAACCGTCAAGACGGAAATGAACGGGTTTACACCAGGCCTTGACCGCCGCCCGCCGTCCCGCTGAATGGGTGGACAAGGCGGCCAATCCCTCAAAGTGCTTGGCCGCTCTCTTTCTGATTTTGGAGCGTTTCTTCTCTCAAAATTGAAATGGGCGGAAATGCATTTTAAGGCTTTCCCACCTTGATTACCCTTTAGCAAAGGCGGACGGGATTGTCAACGGAGGCGCATGAAATGCGCCGTTCATCTTGACCGTTGACTGGCTCAGCTGGCTTTGCTACTCATCTACAAAAAATTCATCAAAATTCTAGAAAACGGCTGTATTTTTTCTTTCGGTTGTGCTATTCTATTGTTGCGACACAGTTTAATAAACTCTGAGCCAGGCATACTTTTGATAAAAATGTATGCTTGGCTGTCATTTCCTGCTTTGGAGTGAACTGTGTCGCAACAAAGCCAGCTACGTTTTTCGGTGCGTAGCTTCGGCTATGCACTTTTTTATAAAAGGAGAGGGGAACATGAAAAAGAAAATCATACTCTTTTTGTTGTCGGCAGTTATTGCTGTGTCTCTAACAGGCTGTAAAAGTGGCGATTACAATAAAGCTGTTGAATTACAAGAGGCTGGTGATTACCAAGCTGCCCTAGAGTTGTACGAAAGCATTGAAGATTATGAAAATTATAAAGATACTGCTGATCATGTAGCTGAATGTAAGGCAATGATAGAAGCTATTAAGGCTTTTGATGACGCAAAAAGTTCTGCGGAGCAAAAGAATAGAGAATTAGATACTGCTATTTCCGAAGCAGAAGCCCTTGTCACAGAAGGTAAACCGGCTTTGGATGTTACTCTCATCCCTACATTAGAAACCGCTATTTCTGAGGCAAAATCTGCTAAACAATCCATCATGGAGATGCCTACGACTGAAGATGAGATAGTAGTTGCATCGCAACAGTTAGATTCCCTTGACTATGGTAGCGTTTTATCAAATCTTGCCGAGAAAAAATCTGCCCTTGAGAAAAGTATCAAGCAGTATGCCCTAGTTGATGCGCCTACCGAAGAATATGTCATTGAGTGTTTGAAAAAAGTTGAGAATATTATTGACATTTCGGCCGTCACAGAGGACAACGATCCGAATGGCAATTTAAATAAAGCAGGTGGTTACACTGCTCAAATTTATTTTTCCAGTGATCTAGTGAATCAAAGTGAGATATATGGTACTTCTCTTATCGAAAAAGGAACTGCTGCTGGCGGAAGCATAGAGGTTTATGCCAATGTGGAAGATGCTACTACTCGTAATGATTATCTTGCCAGCTTCGATGGTGGTATTTTTGCATCGGGTTCTCATACCGTTATAGGTACTGTATTGGTGCGTACATCTGATGAACTGACGGCTTCTCAACAGCAGGCTTTAGAATCAAACATTATTGCTGCTCTTACAGAAGTAGTTGAATGAAGAAAGGGTAATAAATTGCATGGGAATATTTGGCTCAAAAAGCGATAAAAAGAAAATTTCCCATCACTCCGCACCTCCTTCGCTGTCTGCCGTGTGCAGGTCACGGATTTTCCGCTAGCTTGAAAAGCCTTGCAGGGTGCGGATGTGCCACGGTGATTTGCGGGTAATGGTGCGAAAGTAAGTAGAATAGAAAAATAGCTTGCATTTTTTCACCGCCGGTTTTAGCCAGAGCGGTTTTACTGTTTACCGTGCTTGCCAAAACGGTTCATCTTTGCCATAGAAGCTAAAGTATCAATCTCCATTGGACAAACCTTTATGCAGGAAAGAGCCTTGGAGCATCCGGTTGCAAAATGTTTGGCATACTCTTTTTTCAATTTTTCACTGCGATCAGCACTCTGGAGCGAAAGCAGGTATACTTCGTTTGCAAAAAGTGCGCCAAAAAAACTTTCCCCCTTGCTGTAATTGGGACAGACCTCAAGACAAAGGCCGCACTTGAGACACTTTGCAGCAGAATATAATTGTGGAAAATCCTTCTTATCTAACTTTTTATACGCTCCCAGATACACTTCTGCTTTGTGAAAATGCTCCTCAATCATGCTGCGGTCTACAATCAGATCTGCTACTACCGGAAATTTTGAGAGCGGCTCCAAGGTCAGCTTATCACATTTTATATCACGCAGAAAAGTCGCACACGCAAGCTTGGGGGTTCCATTTATTACCATCGCGCAAGCACCGCACATTTTTTGTGAACAACTGCATTCCCAACGAATACGGGGCGCTGCGTTTCCTTCTATGTCATAGAGGTCATCGGTATAGTTAAGCTTGTCAAGCAGGGCGCTTACGGTCATATCCGGCGTGGTATCACATTGAAAGGATTGCCAATACGGGACGCTTGCTGCATCTTGCTGCCGTTTAATTTTTATAAGCATATCTCATCCTCGCTCTCGTATGTTATGTCGTACTTTCCGCCGTTGTAGCTGATCAGTGAGCATTTTTCGTAAGCCTTTGAACACTGCGGATAGTCAGAGCGGATGTGTGCCCCTCTTGTCTCCTTTCGTGCTTCTGCACAGGTGAGTATCGCACGACCAAGGGTCAGCATTGCATGCAGACTGTACCCCTGATAAGGGGAAATTTCGCTGTCATATATAAGTTTATCGCTGATGGATAAATAGTAATCGATACTCTCTATGCCGGATATCAACTTTTCTCCGGTGCGTAATATACCAAGATCGTCATTCATAATTTTAGAAAGATTATTCTGTATATATACGGCAGAAAAACGGCTTTTTGATGCAAAGCGCTGTAAAATCCTATCGCTTTGTTCTTTGATATAGCTGCCAAAATCCGGCGCAGCTGCTGGTTTTACTTCTTCCGATATAGATTTTGCCGCAGCTCTTCCGCTGTGAACGGCAGCAAGAAGTGAGTTCCCCCCCAGACGGTTTGCCCCGTGGTACATGGATGCACATTCGCCGATGGCATACATATTTTTAATATTGGTACGATGCCGGATATCCACCGCAAGACCACCCATAAAGAAATGCACCGACGGCGCAACCGGAATACTTTCTTTCGTTACATCGAGTCCCAAGTATTCATTACAGAGGTCATAAACTTCTCTTAAATTGCTTTTTATCTTTTGCTTCCCGAGAAACGCAATATCAAGATACACCTGCGACGGTGCGTCGTAGATGCATTTTGATACAATATCACGCGGCATTAAATTCCCTTTTTCTCCGTACTTTTCCTCCATGAAATAAACACGACGGTCTTTGTCCATATAATAAAGCCGTCCGCCGTCCCCTCGTGCCCCCTCGGTTATTAACATACGCTTCTGCGGTGTTTCGATGGTGGTGGGATGATACTGTATAAACTCAAGATTTTTGAGCTTTGCCCCCTGCGTAAACAGTTTTCCTGCCGCATATCCGTCACAAAGCGCAGAACCGGTGGTCTTGCCAAACAGACAGTTTTGCCCGCCGGTAGCAAATACGATGGCGTCGGCATAAAACGGCACCAGATTTTTCGATATTTCGTTATAGAATACTGCACCGTGACAAACACCGTCATAGATCAGGGCAGAATGAAACAGCAAGCCGAGCTGCCGGTTTATCCTACCGTTACATTCCCATTTTCGTGCTTCCTGCACCAGAGCTGTAATAATCTGCTTTCCGGTGGAAGCTCCGGCGTATACGGTCCGTTTACGCGATTGTCCGCCAAACGCCCGGCGGGCAAGGTTGCCGTCTGCCTGCCGTGTAAATACTACACCAATGCTTTCCAGCCATTGAATAATTTCGGGAGCTTCCTCACAAAGCGCTGTAACCGACTTGTTGCCTGCAATTCTGCAGCCGCCTTCTATTGTTTCTTTTATATGAAGCTGCACACTATCCTCTGCATCACATTTTGGCAATACGGCGTTTATCCCCCCTGCCGCCATAACCGACTGTGCGCGTTCAGAGGGATACGGGGATACCAATATTGCTTTATTGCCTTTCTTTGCCGTTTCAATGGCACAGGTAAGCCCGGCAATGCCGCTGCCGATAATCAACACCCGCTTCATAAAATATCACCTATAAAGAAACGTATCACTGCAAAAAGCGCCGCCAATGCAGCGACCCCACAGACAGCATATGCAATTCGGTCAAGCCGTTTTGCCGCTTTTGAGGAATTTATCCAACCCAATGTGACAAATGCCTTGCTGAAGGACACGGCGGTATGTACGAACACCGAAAGGATATAGATGCATTCTGTTATGCAGTTGCATATTGCCTGACCCTGTGAAAGCGTCTGGCCGGTTGCCATGTGCGCGTAAGCGGAGGTATGAAAGTGTACAAAAACAATCATCAGGATTGCCGTAACACGCTGCATAATTGTACGTATATTCTGGCGGGAATAGCGTGCATCACTACCGTCGTGCAGAAAAAAGAATATACAAATACTCGTTAATACGTGCAAAATCATGATTCCTACTGCTGCGTGTGCAAAAAATTTGCATAGCGTAAGGTTATACCAGGATGTGAGCAAGGAATACGTCATTGTGCCTGCATGGCACAGCAGGGCGGCAATAATGGATAAGCCCAAAATTGCATTGATTTTTTTCAGTTTCATAAAGTACCTCTTTTTGCATACAAAAAATAAATTGCGTCTTTGGATTGGCATGCTTATCGTCGCCATAACAAGTTAAAATAAATTATACCATAAGAATACGCTTTTTCAATAGTCCGGGCAGTTATCTGAAAGAGGGAACAAGAAAGAATCCGTTGGCATAGTATACAAACAGATTCATTCCTTTTACTTTTCATTTATCTTGGAGGGAAATATGCAAACGGATCATTATATTACAAGCTCCTTAGAACTACACCTGTTCTTTGGACGTATTATGAAAGAGCATTCCTTTTTTCTCAAAGCAGGATTTACGCCCGCTAACGTATCTTTTTCCAGACAAGCAGAGTTTTTTAAAAGAGAATTTGAAAAATTGCTTTGTCGTGCCATAGCGCTCAGCGATGGCGTTGTAAGCCGGGATGTGCTGTGTTCAGGCGAAGTGGTTACGGAATTTACTGCTCTGGCTGAAAAACAAACGGAGCATTTTACCGGAATTACCATCAACAGAGCCATAACCAATCGGGAATTACAGTTACGCAGCGGCGACAATTGCCGATGTGAAAACAATTGCGAAAAGCAGCGCCAGGTACAAAGACTTAACCAGACTGCGCTCAGACTTTTGGATGGATTGATTTTGTTTAAGGAAACGGTTTTGAAAAAGGTTCTGTGCTGCGAAATGTTTACAGTAAACTATCCTTTACTGATAGAACATATTCTTAGAGAAGCAAAGCTTTATCGAAAATATATACAGACTCTGGAAAATAACGGAAATTTAAGCTGCCAGTCTATGAAAGAAATGGAATGTTTTTGGAACCAGATCATGATGGAGCACGCCATGTTTATACGTGGACTTTTAGATCCCTCTGAAACAGAATTGTTCCATTCAGCAGACGGGTTTGTCAAAGAATATGCTACGTTGTTAAATGCCTGTCATAACGCACAAAATCAAACGTTAACAGCAGATTCTCTGAAAGAAACAATAAGGTTCAGAGATTTCAAGGCGGCAGGTACGCAGGGAATCGAAGAATGCAAGATCCGTTCCATTATTTTACCGCTTCTGGCAGACCATGTACTGCGTGAGGCGAATCACTATATTCGCTTACTGAAGGATTAATTTGCAAGCCTTTTTAAATGATTTATAATTTAGGGATTTCAATATATTACAGCCTGGGCCTGGTTGCAATTGCAACCAGGCCCAGCTTTTTCATTTTGCCGCTTCCATACTTTCTTTTAAAATTTGCTTGATTTCCTCCTTTGTCAGCACTTTATAGCCGCCTTCCATAATAAATGTTCCTTCGGTAATACCATCCAACATGGCTTCCGTAGCGCCCAAATCCTGGATATTCATCACAAGCCCCAGTTTGCGCATCCAGCTTTCCATCTTTAAAAGGCCTTCCTCTGCAACCTCCAGATCGCTCTTTCCTTCAGAGCGGACATCCCATACATTGACAGCGTAACGTTTAAATTTTGGCAGCCCATAGGGTAAAATATGCTTATAATACGGAATAGATACTGCCGCCAAGGTCATGCCGTGTGTAGCATTGGTATAAGCTCCCACAGATTGGCCGATCATATGGACCATCCAGTCCGTAGCTTTTCCCTTGGCGACCAGTGTGTTCAGCGCCCATGTGGCAATCCACATAATATTGCTGCGGGCTTCATAATCAGTTGGGTTTTTCAATGCAATTTCGGATGAATGGATCAGCGACCGCATCAGCCCTTCCATAATGTAGTCAGAGGTACAATCATCCTCTCCAGAAAAATACTGCTCCAGAATGTGTGACATAATGTCATAAAATCCCGCTACCATTTGGTATTTGGGGAGCGTATAGGTATATACCGGATTTAAAATCGAAAATTTCGGGAATACACGATCTCCAAACACATGGCCGATTTTCAACTTTTGACTGGGATTGGTGATAACAGAACCGCCGTTCATCTCAGATCCGGTGCCCACCATAGTCAACACGCATCCCACCGGGATAATTGCATTGTCTACATCCTCCATCCGCAGATAGTATTTCTCCCACGGATCCTCCTTACAATATGCAGATACCGAAACAGCCTTGGCGTAGTCGCATACACTGCCGCCACCCACTGCCAGAATTAAATTGACGTTGTGCTTTTTTGCAAGGCTGCAGCCTTCGTAAAGCTTTTCCACGGTAGGATTGGGCATAACACCGGGATCTTCTATTACTTCTTTGCCGCAGGCGTTGAGGATGGCAATCACCTGGTCATAGATGCCGTTTTTCTTGATGGAACCGCCACCATAGCACAGCAATACCTTATTCCCATAATTTGCAAGCTCCCCGCTGAGATGATCCAATGCATTTTCTCCAAAATACAGTTTTGTGGGGTTCGAATACGTAAAATTGCCTAGCATATTAAGTTTCCTCCGTTCTGATTGACGCTTTAGATAAAGCGTGTTATAATTACTTTAATAACATTCTACAACTTAAAGCCAGCTTTAAGTCAAGGGGTTTTACAAAAAAATTGGGGGATTTTTATGGTATACACGATTGGTGAAATGGCGAAGCTACTGGGCGTGGCGCCATCAACACTTCGTTATTATGACAAAGAGGGCCTATTGCCCTTTATGGAACGTTCGGAGGGCGGTATCCGGGTATTTCAAGACAAAGATTTTGAATTTTTGCAAATCATCCATTGCCTTAAGGCTGCCGGGATGCAGATTAAGGATATTCGTAAATTTATTGCGCTTGTGATGCAAGGGGATGAAACCATAGAAGCCCGGCTCGCCCTATTTCAGAAACGTAAAAAAGAGGTAGAAAACCAGATAGTGGAATTGCAGGAAACCTTAGACACGATCCGTTTTAAATGCTGGTATTATGAAACCGCAAAAAAATATGGAGGGACCGCTGTCCCTGACAATATGAAGGATGAAGAATTGCCGGAAGATCTGCGGGCAATACGCAAAAAGCTTCGCGGAAGATAAGAAATGCAAGAAGGGATTTTCTGCCAGTGGCAGCCCCTTGTTCCCTATTTTATTTTCTATAAGAAAAGGCTGCTGAAAAAGCGCTGCAGCAATTACGATTGATGCGGCTTTTGTAAAATTGATTTGTTTGCGGAGGTCTGTTATGCGGCTGTTTGTTGCCATCTGTTTTTCTGACGAAATCAAAGCTTTGCTTTCTAGCGTATGCCAAAAGCTAAAAACACAAAGCCTTTCTGGCAATTTTACCCGCCCGGAAAACCTGCATATGACGTTAGCTTTTATTGGAGAAAGCAACCGCGTTGCAGCGGTAAAAAGTGCGATGCAGCAATGCACCGGCGCACCGTTTAAACTGTCGTTAAGTGGTGTAGGCCGTTTTGGGGATCTGTGGTGGGTTGGGATAGAAAAAAATCCCGCGCTTTTGAGCCTTGCAGACCGCCTCCGCCAAACATTGCGTGCAAGTGGATTTCAAATAGATGCCCGCGTATTTCGGCCGCATATTACAATAGCGCGGCAGGTTGTGCTTAAAAAAGCGTTTGATGCAGAGATTTGTGCCGCTTCCATGTTGGTTACACATATATCCCTGATGCAATCCAAACGTTTGAACGGCAGAATTTACTATACAGAGCTGTATCGTAAGCAGCTATTGTAAAGAAAATTTATACTGTTTTTAAACACAATCCGTTTTATTTAAAACAACAAAAAAGATGGGCAATAAATTGTTTATTGCCCATCTTTTTATTCAATTGCCTCAATAAGCGTATCGATAATATAGTCTATATCTTCATCCGCTAATTTCGTATGAAGCGGCAGCGTAATTTCATTTTTATATTGATTAAACGCGTTGGGATAGTCCTGTATGGTAAATCCCAAATTTTTATATGCGGTAAGCATTGGTAACGGTTTATAATGCACATTGGTGGAAATCCCGTGTTCTGCCATAGACAAAATCAGTGCATTTCTTTGCGCTTCATGAAAACCCGGTATACGCAAAAGGTAAAGGTGGCCGCTTGAAGAAAAGTCCTTTCCAAAATGTATCAACGGCTGCAGTCCTTTTTGCAGAAAAGCCGCGTCATAGTGCAATATAATTTCTTTTCTGCGGTTTAAAAGGCCCTGATAACGCTCCATTTGTTTTAATCCCAAAGCGGCCTGTATATCCGTCATATTACATTTAAAAGCCGGATAAACGATGTCGTATTCCCAGGAGCCCGGCTGCATTTTTGCAAGCGCGTCCTTCGATTGCCCATGCAGGGAATACATGGTAAACTGCTTTGCAAGCGCTTCGTTGTCCAGACCTTCTTTGTCCTTCCATGTGATGGCTCCGCCTTCGCCTGTTGTAAGGTTTTTAACAGCATGAAACGAAAAGGCAGTAAAATCGGCAATTTGTCCACTGTGCCTGCCCTTTTGCATTGCACCAAAGCCATGGGCCGAATCTGCGATAATAATTGGCCTACCAAAAAGCGCCTGCAAATCACCGGAAGGGCAAAACAAATGCTTTTTGCTTTCTACGGCCCGATAGATCGCCTCATAATCGCAGACCTTTCCGGCCACGTCTACAGGAATAATCGCTTTTGTATTGCTTGTAATTGCGTCGGCAACCTTCTGGGGATCAATTAAAAAGGAGTCTTTTGCAGTATCAACCAGCACAATTTTTGCGCCAACATGATGGATCACCGAAGCCGTTGCCGTATAGGTATAAGCCGTTGTAATGACCTCATCGCCAGGTCCTATGCCCAATATTCGCAAGGTAAGCTCCAACGCTGCGGTACAGGAGTTAAAGGTTACCGCTTTAGAGGTTCCCAAATATTCTGCAATTTTCTTTTCAAACAGCTTGGTCCTCTTCCCTGTTGTTATCCAGCCGGATTTCAAGGTTTCAACCACCTCGTTGATTTCAAGGTCGGTAATATCCGGCGGAGAAAACGGAATCTTTTTCATATAAAAAACTCTCCTTGAATATAAGCGTTTCCTATAGTAAAATGCAAATAAAATAGCAAAGTAAAAGCATGAGCGGCAAGACAATTTGTAGATTTTGCTTCAAGCTAGTTTATCACAGAATGTAAATATTGTCAATGAACATTGATGTTACCGCTTGACTGCTTCTTGTAGGAGTTACAATGATGTGTGACAAATAAGAAAAAAAGATAGCGAATAGAAA
>UQKB01000021.1 GCA_900541565.1 uncultured Oscillospiraceae bacterium | reverse complement strand
ATTTGCCATGAGGAACATCCTTTCTGTCTTTTTGGTGGCTTGAACAATCACCATTCTACCAAGAAAGGATGTTCCTTTGCTTAAGCTTGAACCTCACCCGCTTAGCGGGCGGTTTTTAGTGGCCTCCGCTTTGCAGAGACCCCCCTTGCTAAAGCACTAATAAAAAAAGGATGGTATCTAAAAAAGGATACCATCCTTTTGTATAGGAGCACTGCATATGGCTTTGCACGTTATGCCGCCTGGTCGGCTGCATCTTCGTGTGCTTCTGTCAGCACGCGCTTCATCATTTTTCCAATATCTGTGTTGTCAATCACGCCGCCGTTTTCAAACAGTGTGTCTGCCTGCGCGCCCGCGGCCCAAACGCCCACGTTTTCGCCGGTGTGCTCACCGTCGGAGGTGAACAGCTCCGAAGTCAAGTCTTCTGCCGTAGCGCCATCCGGAATTGTCAGACCACCCGTTTCATGGTCGGCCGTTACAATAACAAGCGTGCCGGGGTTTTCAGAGGCGTAACGCAAAACGGTGTCCACCGCGTTGTCAAAGATGATCATTTCACGCAGCATTGCCTCCATGTCAGACTTGTGCGAACGCGTGTCGATGTCGGAGCCCTCCACCAGCAAAACAAAGCCGTTGTCGTTTTCCAAAAGGCGGATCGCCGTGTCTGCCATGTCTGCAAGCGCGGGCTTATAGCCTGCAAGGATGTTTTCATAGCGGAACAGGCCCAGCGCCTTTTTGTCCGGTGTGAGCGTGTCGAGCTTGGAAGCGGAATCCACATACTGGTAGTCGTGCTCCGCAAGCAGATTTTTTACGCCTTTTTTATAAAACTGCTGGCCGCCGCCGAGCATCACGTCGATTTCCGCCTTTAGCTGCTCAGACAAAATCTTCATATATGCATCGCGGTTGCTTACATGCGCGGTAAAGCCGGCGGGCGTGGCGTGTGCAACATGCTGTGTTACGGCAATCCCGCGCTTCATGCCAAAGCCTTCTGCGACCTCCATAATGTTTTCCACAGGATTGTCATCCTTGTCCATGCCTATGTATTTGTTATAGGTTTTAACCCCACAGGCAAGGGCGGTCGCTGCGGCGGCGCTGTCGGTTGTGCCCGTCAGCGAATCGGTCGTTACCTGTGCGGTGTACGGCATACAAGCCATTGCAAGCTTGTCGCCCTTTTGGATTTCCGCGGCCTTTACATGGTTTAAGCCCATGCCGTCGCCGACCATAATAATAATATTTTTTACAGGCACGTCTGTTTCCAGCTTATACTGCGTATATTTTGCGTAGCTGATGTTTTGCTCTTTTATATCGTCCGGGTTTTCCGTGGGGGCTTCTGTGGGTGCAGCAGTCGCCTGTGTGGTGGAAGTGGGCGCGTCGGTGCCTGTGCAGCCGTATGTACCAAAAACAGCACAGGCAAGCATAACAGCTGTCAGCAAAAGGGTCAGTGTTTTCTTCATAATGTTCTCCTCCATCTTTGTTTTATTACATCTCAGCTGGTTTGCCGGGGTACAGGGCTTTTATTTTTTGCCGTTTTGTACCGGGGGGGCAAACGCAGCGCTCCGGCAGGGTGCTATTGCCAGGGAGTGATTTTTCCACGGCGGACCAGAAAGCTTTGCTGTGCTAAAAGCGCTAGCGGCCGGTCGCTTTGCGAGTCTGAATAAAACCGGTCGATTTTTCCGTTTGGGAAAACTGTATGAAAGCGGCGCACCTTTTCGCTTCCGTGGCAGTTTTCCCCTGTGTAAACGCCGGTTTTTCCGTCAACCTCAGAGGCGATCAAAAAACGGATCCCAAGCTGTGCGCACACAGGCTCCAGCAAAAAGCGCGGCGAAGCAGAGATCACCACGTCGTCTGGGCGCTGCTGTGTTTTATACCAGCTTTGAACCTTATGGACATGTCTGTCCCAAAAGGCCGGGACGTCCGTTTGATAATCTGCCGCGCGCAAAAAGGTGTACATCTGCTCTTTAAACTGCGTTTTTGAGCAGCTGTGCAGCACATAATGGCGTACCGCCCCCCAAACGGCGTTTGGTACGTACCGCCATACACGACGGTGGCGCAAAAGGCAGAAAAAGTAAAAATCGGCGGTACTGTCGCCCTTGTAAATGGTTTTGTCAAAATCATATACGTTCATAACGCACCCCACAGATGTATTCCTGTTACATTATAGTTTTTTAAGGGGCATATTACAAGAAAAAATCTTCTAAAATTTACAATTAGTTAATTTTAATCGGCCAAAAATAATGTAGAATAATAGGAAGAAAATAATAGGTAGGTGACTGCCGCCCTTGTTTGGATATATTATGCCCGACAAGCCCGACCTGCGCATAAAAGAATTTGAAGCGTACAGGGGTGTATACTGTAGCCTTTGCAGGCGGCTTGGCAAAGATTACGGCGTGCTTTCCCGGCTGATTTTAAGCTACGACTGTACGTTTTATGCTATGGTGCAGATGAGCCTTTCCGGCCAGTGCCCACAGTTTCAAAAAGGGCGCTGCCCATTTAACCCCACAAAAAAATGCAGCTATTGCGCCGGCGGGCAGGATGCCCTTAAAGACGCCGCCGCGTTGGCTGTCTTTACATTTTATTACAAACTGCTTGACGATATCAGCGACAGTACAAAAATAAAGGCGCTGTTCAAAAAACTGCTCAAGCCGTTTGCCGCGCATTGGCGCAAAAAGGCGCTTGCAAGCTATGCGAATATGGACAAAATTGTGTCTGAAATGTTTACAGCCCAGCTGCAGGCGGAAAAAGACCCGGCCTGCTCAGTGGACCGCGCGGCGCACCCCACGGCGGTCATGCTGCAAAAGCTCATGGAGCGTCTGGCAAAGGACCAGACGCAGGCAAGGGTGTATGGGCAGTTTGGGTATTATCTTGGAAAATGGGTGTACCTGATAGACGCGGCAGACGACATGGAAAAGGACCAGAAGCACGGTGGGTTTAACCCGTTTGTGCGCTATATTGCTGGGAAAGATTTGCAGGTTGCGCCGTATAAGGTCAGCCTGTATTGTAATGAAGCGCTCAATTTAAACGTCAGCATGCTGCTTTCCGCTTTTTATTTAATGGAATTTTCGGTGTTTCGGGAAATACTGGAAAATATTGTGGAAAAGGGAATTCCACAAATGCAGCGCAAGGTGCTGTTTGAAAAAAGAGGGCTTACGCCAAAAGCGGATAAAGAGCAGGCGTAAGGAAAAAATAACAAAGGGATATTAAAGGGGATAAGAGAATTCTATGCAGGATCCGTATCAGACGCTGGGTGTTTCCAGAGATGCAACCGACGATGAAATCAAAACCGCATACAGAAATCTTGCAAAAAAATACCATCCGGACAATTACGCAGAAAGTCCGCTTTCGGACGTCGCTTCTGAAAAGATGAAGGAAATCAACGAAGCCTACGACACCATTATGGAGGCGCGCAAGAACGGGAATACGCAGCCGGGTGGAAATGCAGGCTATGCAGGGTATAGCGCGGGCTATACGTCCAGCTCAAAATATACCGATGTCCGTATGCTTATTAAAAACGGCAGGCTTGCAGATGCAGAGCAGATTCTAGACGGCGTGCCGTCCTCTGCGCGCGATGCCGAATGGTATTTTTTAAAGGGAACAGTGCTGCTAAAGAAGGGCTGGGGAGAAGAAGCCTTCAACCATATGCAGCGGGCCTGTGCGATGGACCCTGGCAATATGGAATACCGGCAGGCGCTCAATTATGTGCAAAGCAGAAGAAACGGCCAGTACGGCGGCTACAACACATCGCCCGCTGCGGGCGGCGGCTGTTCCACCTGCGATTTGTGCTCAGGTCTGTGCTGTGCCGACTGCTGCTGCGAGTGTATGGGCGGCGATCTGATCCCATGCTGTTGACGGCTGTGGCATGCCGGTGCGTAAGGGAGCGCTTTTTGCGTTCCTTTTTTACTTTTAAACAGCGGAAGGGAACGGGTACGTGATGAAAAACGGTGTTACGAGCAGCTATAAAATTGCCTTTGGCGGCATTATTGCGGCGGCCAGCCTTGTGATTATGCTGATAACGGGTTTTATCCCCATTGGAACATATGCCTGCCCCGCGCTTGCGGGCTTTTTGCTTGCGGCCGTTGTTATTGAGCTTGGCGCGGGCTGGGCCTGGGCGGTATTTGCGGCGGTTGCATTGGCGTCTGTCTTTTTTGCAGGCGACAAGGAAGCGGCCTTGTATTATATGCTTTTTTTCGGTTTTTATCCCATTTTAAAGGCCAAAATAGAAACAATTCCTACAAGATGGGGGCAGCGTGCTGTTAAATGGGGTGTTTTCAATCTGTGTATGGTCGCGGCGTTTTATGTGGGGCTCTATCTGCTTTCTATTCCAAGGGAGGCATTTACGCTTGGCGGTGTTTATCTGCCGCTTGTATTTTTGCTGTTTGGCAATTTCTTTTTTATTGTTTACGATATTGCCGCAACGCGTCTGATTACGGTGTATATCCAGGTGTGGCGTAAAAAGCTGTTTAAAAATGTGCATTAGCAGACTATAACATAAAAGCAAGGGTGCGTCTTTTTAACGTACCCTTGCTTTTTTATATGCGGGCGTTTTGCTGCGGGTAGAAAATGCTGATTTGCACCTTTCTGTTGCTGCAATTTCTTATTTGGCACAAAGCGTTTGCACTCTTGTGCTGCCATTTTGCAAAAAATGAATCGTTTTAGGGAGGTGTATTTTCTGTATATGAAAAAAGATTTGAAAAAGGTAAAAGATAAAGGTATCAGTTTTGTAACTTATGTAATAATCTGATACACATTTATAGGCAATTGTGCTTAAATTACAAATAGTATAATAAAAAACTTGTCATTTTTTCGGGCGAAGAGTATAATAAAAGTCGGAATCATTTTTTTATACAAAAGCAAAAGACAAGCATGGCGATAGGAGCTGGATAATATGCGCAATTTAATGAAAAATGGACGAACGTTGCGACCCTTTTGCAGAAAAACGGTCGCGGTGCTTTGTGCATTTTCTATTTTACTTTCTGTATTTACGGTGGGTATAATTACAGCTTCCGCTGCATCTTATACCGCAGTGACAACCGATGCGTTGCGTCTGCGTTCCGGTGCGGGGTTTTCTTATTCTACCATTATGACCATGGATCAGGGGAAGACTGTAACACTTTTGTCATCCAGCAGCAACGGCTGGATCCGTGTAAAAGAGCCTTCCGGAAAGACAGGATGGTGCAGCGTGGACTATTTGCAGGTCAATACTGCAAGCGGCGTAAAGATCACGGCCGAAACGACCGATTACCTGAACCTGCGCACAGGGCCCGGAACTTCCTACAGCACACAGGGTGTTATAAACGATGGCGTAACCGTAACGGTTTTGGACAACAGCAACGAATCATGGGTCAAGGTAAAAACGTCCGACAGCAAAACAGGATGGCTTACCAGGGAGTTTCTGGCGGTCTCTATTACACTGCCAAAGACGGAGAATTCCTCCTCAGTTTCTGAAAGCAATCCGTCGTATTCTAACACAGAGGCGCCAGACTGGTTTGAACAGGCAAACAGCAGCGGCAGTTCACTTTACCTTTCGCAAAGCGCTATGACGCTTGAAAAGGGCGATGCAAACATGCTTACCGCGTTTATGTCCAGCGTTTCCGGCGCACAGACCGCCGTTACGTGGAAAAGTTCCAATTCCTCCGTGGCGGCTGTTACTGCTGCCGGAAAGGTGCAGGCGGTAGCCGCGGGCACGGCTGTCATAACGGCAACGCATAAAGGAAGCGGAAAAACGGCAAAATGTACCGTTACCGTTACGGAAGTGAAAATTCCGGTTTCCAAGGTTACGCTCAATACAAACGCCATTAAATGGCCCGTGGGCAGATCCGGTTCGTTTACCGCAACCGTACTGCCGACTAACGCAACCAACAAGGCTGTCACATGGAAATCCAGCGATACAAAGGTAGCGACGGTGTCCTCCGCAGGCAAGCTCACGGCGGTTGCACCGGGTACGGCGACCATTACCTGCACAGCCCAAGATGGCAGCGGCAAATATGCCACCTGCGAGGTTACGGTGACAAAACCGGTCGTCAAAGTGACCTCCGTTACACTGAATACCAACGCGATCTCCTGGCCGGTAGGAAGGAGTGGCTCGTTTACCGCAACCGTATTGCCGTCTGATGCAACAGATAAATCTGTCACATGGAAATCCAGCAATACAAAGGTGGCGACGGTGTCCTCCGCAGGCAAGCTCACGGCAGTAGCGCCGGGTACGGCAACCATTACATGCACGGCGCAGGACGGCAGTGGCAAATATGCTACCTGCAAGGTAACGGTAAAAAGTAATACGGAGGTAAGCAACATTACGCTTTCGGCAACGGCGACCTCTATTTACATAAACAACCATGCCTATATCAAGGCAACGACAACGCCTGCGGGAAAGGCGGTCACCTATACAAGCAGCAATACCTCTGTGGCAACTGTCAGCTCCAAAGGCGTTGTTACAGGGAAAAGCGCGGGCAGTGCGGTAATTACAGTAAAGGATTCCGCCGGAGCGGTGAAAAAGACAATTACAATTCGCGTGACTGCCGCGCCCAGCGGTTATGTCAACTTGTCCAATACCACGGCTAGTGTACCGGTAAGTAAATCGTTTTATTTAAAAAGCTATACGTCCGGGACCACGTGGACAACAAGCGATTCCTCTGTGGCAACAATTTCCTCTCAGGGCTATCTTCTGGCAAAAAAAGAAGGCGTGGCGATCATTACGGCAAAGGCCTCCGGTAAGGTAAGAACCTGTGCCGTAACCGTTACGCAGGCGGCGCCTGTCCGGTTTGCATATACCTCGCCCAATTCGGCAACGCTCAACGACAAAGTCAGCTTTATTGCGATTACAGACACAGACAGGGATGCCGTCAAGTTTGAATTTACAGCAAACGGAAAACAATACACGGTGTCTGCCACAAGCAAATCGCTTGACAGCAAAGGGCATTATATCTGGAAAGGCTCGATAACCTTTAAGTTTTCAGGCAGCTTTACCGTAACGGCCTTTTCCAGCAAAAATGGCGCATGGAGCACCTGTAACGACGGAAAAACGTCTGTTTTTGTATCCAATGTCGCTTCTCCGTCTACGGTATCTTTTGATGAACGCCGCGCAAGCGATGAAATATTGGAGCTTAATTCTGATTACGAGGGATTTTTAAGTTCCGTTACAGATGATCCGCTGGTTACCAATGCCCCCACACTGGGCTACGGTAAGGTTATCACACCAGGTGAGCAGTTTTATAACAATCTGTCCAGGGACGAAGCGTATGCCTATCTGGTACAGACGATGAACAGCGGTTCCTATACGGCTGCAGTCAATAATTTTATGCAGACCAATAACATTAAATTTAACCAACAGCAGTTTGATGCGCTGGTTATGCTGGTCTATAATCTGGGTGCCGGCGTGCTTAGCGATTCTTACGTAAAGGGAATTTTGCTTGATTGCTATGAAACGTCCTCTACGACCAGCGCAACTGTGGCATATGTCAATTCCTCCGACGGGCTGTGGCTGCGAACCGGCCCCGGAACAGGCTATTCCTCTATTCTGGCGATGCCCTATAATACAAAAGTAACCGTGGTGGAAAAAACAAACAGCCAGTGGTATAAGGTGAAACTGTCCGACGGGACGCAGGGGTATTGTGCCAGCCAATACCTGACCTTTGCCTTTACGGGTGTGCGCAATCTCAATAAGGTCGATAAGGATGACCTGATCGCCGAGCTGATTCAATGGCATCATGCCGGTGGTCAATGCGTATGGGGACTGCTTTACAGGCGTATTGACGAGTTGGAGGTATTCTTTTATAATGATTATGTCAGGGATGGGTCTTCCAATAAGTACAACATGCCGTACAGGTGGAACTGCTGAGCCCTGCAAACGATAAAAAGGAAAAACGGTTGAAAGGCTTTAAAGCCGTTCAACCGTGTTTTCTGTTTTGAAAGGATGTATGAAAATGCAAAAAAAAATCGGCTTTATTGGTGCGGGCAACATGGCCACGGCAATTATTAACGGAATGCTTACAAATGGGGCCTGCGCACCGCAGTCGCTCTTTCTGTTCGATATAGACAAAGATAAGCTTGCACAGCTGTGCCAAAGCCGCGGGATCAACGCTTGCCCCAGTGCGGCGCAGGTGGTGCAGGCCTGTGATATAATTGTGCTTGCCGTTAAACCGCAAAATTATCGGGAAGTACTCTTTGACCTGCGCAGTGTGGTAACAAAGGAAAAGGTGTTTGTTTCTATTGCAGCAGGCATTTCCATTGCCTTTGTCACACAGGCGCTCGGCTGTGACTGTCCATGTGTGCGCGTTATGCCGAACACGCCGCTGCTGCTGGGGGAGGGTGCGACCGCGCTGTGCCCGTCTGACAATATCAAGGATGAGGATTTCCAAACGGTTTATGATATGTTTGCATTGTCCGGCGTATGTGAAATTTTGCCGGAAAGCCAGATGAATACGGTGATTGCCGTAAACGGGAGCAGTCCGGCCTATGTTTATCTGTTTGCAAAGGCCATGGCCGATTACGCAAAGCAGGAAGGGATAGAAGAAAAAACAGCGATGCGCCTGATTTGTGCCACGCTCAAAGGCAGCGCAAAAATGCTTGAAGAATCCGGTGACACGCCGGATGCACTGATCCAAAAGGTCTCTTCTAAGGGAGGAACCACTATCGCGGCGTTAAATAAGCTGGAAGAAGCGGGCTTCTACACAGCAATCCAATCGGCTATGCATAGCTGTACAAAGCGCGCTCAGGAGCTTTCTCAATAAAAGTGGGACATATATACGCTTTTTTATACATATATTTCTAGTGACAAGACGTAAATCGGGAGCGATGATGTATGAAGGGCGTAATTGTATCTATGCCGGGAACGGGAAGAACCTGCATAAAAACAAAAGATATGGTTTATTTTTTTAAACGCTACGGCGTTGTGTGTTTTCTGGGGCTTGCGCTGGTGCTGGGACTGTTTTTTGGGGCATTGTCCGCTGCAGATGCGGACGAGCAAATGCTTAACAGCCTGGATTTCCTCTTTATCACAAATTTTAAGGCGCGTATTTCCCAGTCGCTGTTTTTAACGTTTGCAGCTTCCCTTACCTCGTATTTTATTTTTTACATCGGGCAGTTTCTGTTGGGAATGTGCGCGTGGGGGACGGCAGTCTTGCCGGCCACCACTTTTTTAAAGGGGTTTGGTATTGGTCTGTGCGCCGGGTATCTGTATGGGACCTATCAGCTGCAGGGAGTTGGCTTTTATCTTCTGGTGATGCTGCCGGGCGCTTTTTTATCGTCCATTGCCATGCTTTTGCAGGGGAAAGAGGCATTTTATTTTTCCAAATCCATTTTAACAGCGCTTTTACCTAAGCGGCTGAAGGGAAAGCAAAGCCCACCGCCTAATTTTACTAAATACCTGGTTGCAAGCAGCTATATATTGATTCTTGCTGCTTTGGCTGCTGCTTTGGATGTGCTTACAAGCCTTTGCTTTTCCGGGGTGTTCTCTTTTTCATAAAATATGGTATACTGGGTATATATTTAGGAAGTTTCAAGAAACGGAGTATAAAAAATGTCCTTTCAATCAATGCAAAGTGGTGAAAAAACAAAAAGAAGAAGCATGGGCGATTTCTTTGGCGGCTATTTTAAAAGATTTCCTTCCATTTTGATCGCCAATTTGTTCTTTGCGGTGCCGCTTGCCGTAAGCGGCGCGGTCGTATGGGGATTGTCGTTTCTTTTTTCGCTCAATGTCTTTATACAGCTGTTGCCCGTTCTATTATGCGCGCCGTTTTTTGCCGGCGTCGTCCAGGTTACAAAAGATATGATAGCTGGCAGGAAAGGGAAAGCGGTTTCCACGTTTTTCAAGGGCGTCAAAAATAACTGGCGGCAGTTTTTGCTGCATGGCGTTATTTTTTATCTGGCCATTTTACTGGACTACTTTTCCATTGTATTTTATTATGCGGCTGCGGCGACCAATCCGCTGTTTTATGTGCTTTTTGGGCTTTGCCTGTTCATTTTGCTGTTTTTGCTGTTTATGTTTTTTTATGTGCCGGTTATTACCGTCACGCTGGAGCTTCCCATGCGCTATGTTTATAAGGACGCCGCGTTGATGGCGGTTTGGGAACTTCCGTCCAATCTGCTGTCTGTACTGTGTCTGCTTGTGCTTACGGCAGTGGTAAGCACACTGTTTATGCTTTCCGGCAATTATACGGCCAACTGGATTATAATGGCCGTTTTACTCGTTACGGTGCTTCCTGCAACAGTCTGCTATATTGTCCATTTTTTTGTCTATCCAAAGGTGGACAAGATGCTGATCCAAAAAAGCAAGACAAAGGAAAACAATCAACCGCAGCAAAAAGCGCTGGAAACCATAGAGGAATCCCTGCAAAAAGACCCTGCATTTAAAGAAGCCTTGCAGGAAAAGGCAAACCAGGACGATGCGTATGTTTTTCACAACGGCAGGATGATCAAACGCTCCAAGCTGGAGGAATATTATCGCAACGAACAAGACACACAGCTATAAACACCGGGCACGGCAAGCTGATTGCCGTGCCCGGTTTGTAATACGCATTTTATGGTTTTGTAAAAGAATCATCCGGCGCTGCAAAGCCGCTGCCGGATCCATAGCTTTGCGCAAACGGTACGCTCTGGACGGTAAAGCTTTTCCCTGTTAGATAATCCAGTGTGGTTTGCGCTCCTGTAAATTCAAAGAGCAGTCGGTAGGAATACAGGGCCTGAAACGAATAGGGGCTTCTTTTGTTTTCCGCCTTTCCGTATTTGCGATCCCCCAAAAGCGGATGCCCGATAGAAGCAAGATGAGCGCGGATCTGATGGGTGCGCCCTGTCAACAGCTCAATTTCCAACAGGCTTGTGTCTGCAAATTCCTTTAATACCCTGTAACGCGTGCATATTTCTTTTGCACGCACGCTTGGCGTGCTGGTTATATATACCCTGTTTTGCGTCTCGTTTTTTACGGCGTAGCCCTTAAGCGTACCGCTGTTTTGTGGCATTTTACCATGAACCAGGCATAGATAGAATTTTTTAATCTGGCGCTGTTTCATTTTTTGATTTAAAACCCGCAGCGCTTCTGCGTTTTTTGCCGCAATTACAAGCCCACCGGTGTTACGGTCAATACGGTTTACAAGCGCTGGGGAAAAACTGTTTTCCTTTTCCGGGTCGTATTCGCCTTTATTGTAGAGATAATGCCAAAGCCGCGCAACCAGCGAATCAAAATGGTAGCTCTGGTCGGGATGGACAATCAAACCGGGCTTTTTGTCAAGCAGCAGAAGGTTCTGATCCTCATATACGATATTGAGTTTAGCCGGCGCCTTTAGGAAATCATACGCCTTGCGCACAGGAGTGAAAAATTCATCCTTAATATACAGGGTAATAACGTCCCCCGGCGCAAGCACTGTGTCCGGCAGACATTTTTTTCCGTTGAGCTTAATGTATTTGGTACGAATATATTTATAAAGCAACGATTTGGGCATGCTCCTAAAGCGCTTGGCCATAAATTTATCCAGCCGCTGTCCCGCGTCGTTTTTTTCAATTGTAATGGTCCTCATAGCATCTACTCCATTTTTTAAAAGGCGGGAAAGCTAAATGAAAAAACCGCCCTGCAGGCGGCCTTTCATTTATTCATCCATTTCCCAATTATGCCAGACGTTTTGGATATCGTCGTTGTCTTCAAGCATATCGAGCAGCTTTTGCATTTTCGTCGCTTGCTCCTCGTCTGTAAGCTTTGTATAGGTGCTGGGCACCATTTCTACCTCAGCAGATGCAAAAGAATAGCCTTTCGCTGTCAGGTCTTCGTTTACTGCGCCAAAATCCTCCGGCTCGGTATAAATTTCAAATACGTCCTTATCTGCCTGAAAATCAGAAGCACCGGCTTCCAGCGCGTCTTCCATCACTTTATCTTCGTCCAGGTCATGCTCCTCACGGTCAATAACCAGTACGCCTTTTTGGGAAAACATAAATGCAACGCAGCCGGGCGTGCCCATATTTCCGCCAAACTTGTCAAAATAATGGCGTACGTCGCCTGCGGTGCGGTTGCGGTTATCTGTAAGCGTTTCTACAATTACGGCAATTCCGCCCGGCCCGTAGCCTTCGTATGTGATCGCCTCATAATTATTTGCGCTGCCCTCGCCGGATGCTTTTTTAATAATACGCTCTATATTTTCATTGGGAACATTGTTTGCTTTTGCCTTGGCAATACAATCGCGCAGCTTGGAGTTTGCAGCAGGGTCGGCACTGCCGCCGTCGCGCACAGCCACAGCAAGCTCACGGCCGATTTTGGTAAAAACCTTTGCCCTTGCCGCGTCGTTTTTGCCTTTTTTCTGCTTGATTGTACTCCATTTATTATGTCCTGACATATTCGGTTGCCTCCTGCAAATATTTTTACGGTTTATTCTAGCATATTTTAAATGGGAATGCAACAATACCGCGTTTGGCTGTGGAAATTTTACCCTGCGTTTACGAGGAAACCTTGCTTTTTTTAAATAAAACTGCTAAAATATATAAATTGTAATATGGCAGTATATGGCCAGAAAAAAAGACGAGGTACAAAAATGATCAAAAGTATGACCGGCTTTGGAAGAAGCGAGCAAACGGTTGGAGGCAGAGAGATTTCGGTCGAGATCAAATCGGTCAATCATCGTTATTTTGAATTTAATTGCAGAACAAGCAGAGGCTACGCCTTTTTGGAGGAAAAGCTTAAATCGTATATTTCAAAACAGGTATCCAGAGGAAAATTGGACGTTTATGTCGGCGTGGTCTGCGCCGAGGAAACACAGGCAAACGTTACGCTCAACCACAGCCTTGCGTCCGGATATGTCGGCGCTATGCAGGAGCTTGCGGACACATACGGAATACAAAATGACATTTCTGTTTCTGCGCTTTCACGTTTTGGGGATATTTTTACCCTGCACAAGCCCCAGGAAGACGAAGAGGAAGTGTGGGCGTGCGTCCTACCCGTACTGGATACAGCGCTTGCGGGCTTTCTTAATATGCGCCGGACAGAGGGCGAGCGTATGAAGCAGGACGTGCTTTTGCGCTGCGAAACGATCCTTTCCATTGTAAAACAAATTGAAACACTTTCGCCCCAAACAGTGCAGGAATACAGAATAAAACTGGAGGAACGCTTAAAAGAGCTGTTGCAGGATGTTTCAGTGGACGAACAGCGCCTGCTGACGGAAACAGCCATTTTCGCCGATAAAACGGCGGTGGCAGAAGAAACGGTGCGCTTAAGAAGCCACTTTGACCAGTTGTATAAGTTTTTGGAGGCGGAAGAGCCTGTCGGCCGTAAGATCGATTTCATTTTGCAGGAAATGAACCGCGAAGCCAACACCATAGGTTCTAAAGTACAAAATGCACCTCTGGCGCACATGGTGGTGGATATCAAGGCCGAGCTTGAAAAGATCAGGGAACAGATCCAGAACATAGAATAACAGGATGCTTGCATGCGGGTGAATCTGATGTGCAATCCATCCGAAAAAAGGAGCTGCATTATGAAGCTTATCAACATCGGGTTTGGAAACATGGTGTCAGGGGACAGGATCATTGCAATTGTGTCGCCCGACAGCGCGCCGATCAAACGGATCATACAGGATGCCAAGGAACAGGGCGCTTTAATAGACGCTACTTACGGCAGGCGCACAAAGTCTGTCATCATTACAGACAGTGACCATGTGGTGCTGTCTGCCAAAAACCCGGAAAGCCTTTCAAACCGGGCATCGGTTGAGGAGGTGGACTGATATGCCAGAGCAGAAGGGACTGCTGGTAGTACTTTCCGGGCCCTCGGGTGCTGGGAAGGGAACGGTTGTCAAAGAGCTTTTGAAAGCAAGTGACAAAATCTGTCTTTCGGTATCCGCCACGACCAGAAAACCGCGTTTGGGGGAAGAAAACGGCAGAGAATACTTTTTCACCACCCAAAAGGATTTTGAAGCAATGATCGACCGCGGCGAAGTGCTCGAATACGCCTGCTATTGCGGAAATTATTACGGTACACCGAAAAAATATGTGGATGAGCAGATTGCCTGTGGAAACGACGTTATTCTGGAAATAGAAGTGCAGGGGGGCGGACAGGTCCGGGCAAAGTGTCCGGACGCCGTAAGTGTTTTTTTAATCCCAAAATCTTTCGCTGTGCTGGCAGACAGGCTGCGTGGCAGAGGGACAGAGGATGAACAAACCGTCCGGCGGCGGCTGGACGCCGCACTGCAGGAGATCCGGCAGGCCGAAAATTATGACTACGTTGTAATTAACGACACTCTGGACGACTGTGTGCAGGATATACTGAGCATACTACGTTCTGAAAAGAACAAAACAGTAAAAATGAAAAATTTTATAAAGGAAGTGCTTGCAGATGCGCAGACCATCCGTTGACGACATGCTGGAAAATAAAACAACAAGATATGCCCTTGTCATTGGCGTAGCAAAGCGCGCAAGGCAGATTGCCGCGCAGTTTGAAAAAGAAAATATTATTACAGATGAAAAACCTGTGCTGCTTGCCATCGAGGATTTTAAGCAGCACAGATACAATATTTTAGAGCCGGAAGTCAATGACTAAGAAAACCCCATTGATAGCACAGGTCGCCGTTGAAAAAACGGCATATCATTTTGACAGGCTTTTTGATTATATTGTGCCACAGTCTTTTGCCGACAAAGTTGCCGTGGGCAGCAGGGTGCTTGTTCCGTTTGCCAAAGGCAACCGGGCAAGACAGGGGTTTGTCCTGCAACTTGATACCGCCGAAGAGGAGACACAGCTTAAGGAAATATCCTGCGTTTTGGACGAACACCCTATTTTAACTGCAGAACTTGCACAGCTTGCCTTTTTTATCCGGGAGCATTGCTTTTGTACGTATTACGACGCAGTTAAGGCAATGCTGCCGGCGGGCATACAATATAAAATTACGCCGCTGTACAGCGTGCATGCACATATGCAGCCAGAAGAGCATCTAGACAGCCTTTCACAGCAGGAGCGCGCGGTGATCGCTTTTCTGCAAAGCCGCAGGAAGCCTGTGAAGAAGGACCTGCTATTTGAAGCCATGGGTTTTGCTGTGGATCATCCCCTGCCGGACAGTATGGTGCGCAGGGGCCTTCTGTGCAGGACGGATGGTACGGTGCGCAGGGTGCAGGACGCGTCTGAAAAAATGATTCGTCTAACAGAAAGAGCGCCGCAGGGGCAAAAGCTGTCCCCAAAACAGGAAGAGGTCGTTTCACTTTTACAGATGACGGACGCCGTTTCTTTAAAGGAGGTCTGTTATTTTACAGGTGTGACCCGTTCTGTGTGTGATGCGCTGGTAAAAAAAGGCGTTGCACAATATTTTAATGCAGAGGTGCTGCGTATGCCGCAGTATGCGCAGGATATTCCCGAAAAACATACGATCGTTTTAACACAGGAACAGCAAAAGGCATATGAGCAGCTGCTTGCAAAATATATGCAGGGAAAAGGGAGCGTATCGCTGCTGTACGGTGTTACCGGTTCGGGAAAAACGTCTGTTTTTATGCGACTGATCGACAAGGTATGCAACGACGGCAAAGGCGTGATCGTCATGGTCCCGGAAATCGCGCTTACGCCGCAGATGATCGCGCTGTTCCGCGCGCGGTATGGGGATGACGTAGCTGTTTTCCACAGCGGCTTGTCCATGGGCGAGCGGCTGGATGAGTGGAAGCGGGTTCGCAGGGGCCATGCAAAAATTGCGGTTGGAACCAGAAGCGCCGTCTTTGCACCGTTTGAACAGCTTGGGCTGATCATAATAGATGAGGAACAGGAATATACTTATAAATCAGAATCTGTGCCGCGTTATCATGCAAGAGAGGTTGCAAAGCGCAGATGTGCAAACCATCATTGTCTGCTTTTGCTGTCTTCTGCAACACCGTCGGTAGAAAGTTTTTACCATGCAAAAACAGGGCGCTATTCGCTGCATGTGTTAAAAAAACGTTATGGGCATGCGCAATTGCCGGACGTTTTGACGGCGGATATGTATATAGAGGCGGAGCAGGGAAACCATACGGGTTTTTCCTCGCTGCTGCTGCAGGGGCTTGCCGAAAATCTGGAAGCCAATAAGCAGTCGATTCTTCTACTAAACCGCCGTGGGCATAATACCTTTGTAGCGTGCCGGCACTGTAAAGAAGTGGTGCTTTGCCCCAATTGCTCGATTTCTTTGACGTACCATTCGGCAAACAACAGGCTGATGTGCCATTACTGTGGGTATTCGCAGCGCTTTACAGACGAATGCCCGTCCTGCCATAAGCATGGCCTGCGCTACAGCGGAACAGGCACGCAGCGTGCAGAGCAAACGCTTTTGCAGCTTTTGCCGGAAGCAAGAGTCTTGCGGATGGATGCAGACGCCACCATGTCCAGATATTCGCATGAAAGGCTGCTGCGGCAGTTTGCACAGGGGGAATACGACATCATGGTCGGGACCCAGATGGTGGCAAAAGGGCTGGATTTTCCCAATGTTACGCTGGTTGGCGTGCTAAACGCGGACCAGGCGCTTTACAATGATGATTTTAGAAGCTATGAACGTGCGTTTTCGCTTTTAACGCAGGTGGTGGGGCGCTCCGGAAGGGGCACAGCTAAAGGAAGGGCGGTTATTCAGACGTTTACGCCGGAAAATCCGGTGATCCGCCTTGCAGCGGCCCAGAACTATGCTGCTTTTTTTGAAACAGAGATTGCAATACGCAAGGCCATGCTTTACCCGCCGTTTGCAGATATCTGCATGGTAGGGTTTGTAGGCGAAAATGAAGAAACAACCGCCGGTGCGGCAAACGATTTTACCCTGGCGTTGTGCGCCTTGGCAAAGGAGGAGTATCCTTCTTTGCCGCTCCGCGTACTGGGGCCGTCCCCAGCGGCGGTCAAGCGGGTCAATCATAAATACAGGCATAAGCTGGTGATCAAATGCAGAAACAGCAGGGATTTTCGCACCATGCTTGCGCGTTTACTGGCCGGTTTTGGTAAAAACAGCAAATATACAAGCGTTTTTGTGTATGCGGATATCAATCCGGATTCTATATTATAAAAGGATGATAGATATGGCGATCAGAAATATAGTCAAACAGGGTGACCCTGTTTTAGAAAAGGTTTGCCGCAAGGTGGAAAACTTTGATGCGCGCCTTGCGCAGCTTCTGGACGATATGGCCGAAACCCTGCATCAGGCAAACGGCGTAGGGCTTGCAGCGCCCCAGGTGGGCGTGTTGCGCCGCGTGGTCGTAATAGATGTGGGCGAAGGCGTGATCGAACTTGTAAACCCTGAAATTATTGCGGAAAGCGGAAAGCAGTATGAGGTAGAGGGCTGCCTTTCCTGCCCGGGAGAGTGGGGGATCACCGAAAGGCCAATGCATGTCACGGTTCGTGCGCAGGACCGCAACGGAAAAAGTTTTACAATAAGCGGAAGGGCTCTGCTTGCCAAGGCTTTTTGCCACGAAATTGACCATCTTGACGGAATTCTTTTTTTAACAAAGGTCATCCGCAAGCTTTCCCCAGAGGAGCTGGAGCAATAAATTTGTTTTAAGCTGCATATATTTTAATAAGGACTGATAGCATGCAAATTGTATATATGGGTACGCCGGATTTTGCTGTGCCGTGTTTGGAAGCGCTGCTGCAGGCCGGGCACGATGTGCGGGCTGTTTTTACGCAGCCGGACAAGCCGCGCGGAAGAGGCTATGCGCTTATGCCGCCGCCTGTAAAGGTTTGCGCCCAGGCGCATGGAATAGATGTTTGCCAGCCGCCCACGCTTAAAGACGGGCAGGCGCTGCAGGTTTTAAAGGCGCTTTGCCCGGAGGTTATTGTGGTGGCGGCTTACGGGAAGATTTTACCCAAAGAGATTTTATCCCTCCCCAGATATGGCTGCATCAATGTGCATGCCTCGCTTTTGCCAAAATACAGAGGGGCGGCTCCCATCCAGTGGGCTGTTTTAAATGGCGAAACAGAATCGGGAATCACCATTATGCAAATGGAAGAAGGCCTGGACACCGGCGACATTCTGTTGCAGGAGGCGGTGCCCATCGGGCCGGATGAAACGGCGGCGCAGTTGCATGACCGGCTTTCTGTTCTGGGGGCGCAGCTGCTTGTAAAGGCGCTTGCGGCGTTGCAGGCCGGAGATTTGCATGGAAGCAGGCAGGACGATGCCCTGTCCAGTTATGCGCCAATGCTTGATAAATCCATCTGTACAATAGACTGGAACCAGAAAAACACGCAGGTGCATAACCAGGTGCGCGGATTAAACGCCTGGCCGGTGGCGGTTTCCAGCATTGGCGGAAAAAAGCTGAAAATCTATAATACCCGCTTGTGTGAAAAAAGCGGAAAAGCCGGAACCGTGCTGTCCATTGCACCGCTTACCGTCGCCTGCGGGGAGAAAAGCGTTGTGATTGAGCAGGTACAGCTTGAAGGTAAAAAGCGCATGACAGCAGATGATTTCCTTCGCGGCCATCCACTGCGGCCCGGCGACAGCTTTTTATAAGACGTTTGTATTTATGATAGATAGAACAGGGAGTGTGTAAGATGCCTTTTTTTTACTGGTTTGACTGGACATATCTTGTGTTTATTTTGCCTTGCCTGGTTATATCCATGATTGCGCAGACAAAAGTAAGTTCGACCTTTAGCAAATACTCCAAAATTCCTAATACCCGCCATATAACCGGCGTGGAAGCGGCGCAAAGCGTGCTTTCCGCGCATGGCATCACGAATGTGCGGATCGAACGTGTGGCAGGCAAAATGACAGACCATTTTGATCCCAGAAGCAATACAATCCGCCTGTCCGAACCGGTATATGATTCACCAACAATTGCAGCCGTTGGCGTTGCAGCGCACGAAGCGGGGCACGCGGTGCAGCATGCGCAGGGATATTTGCCCAATAAGCTCAGAAGCGCTATCCTTCCTGTTTGCAACGTGGGCTCGAAAATTTCGTGGATTTTGATCATCGTCGGGCTCTTTCTGCCGGTCCAGTACGACTGGGTTTTATATCTGGGTATCCTGTTTTATGCAGCATCGGTCGTTTTTACCGTGGTTACGCTGCCGGTGGAATTTAATGCAAGCAAACGCGCGCTTGCGGCAATCAGAAACAGCACCATGCTGGAAGGGAACGAATACAGCGGCGCCAGAAGTGTGCTTTCCGCTGCGGCAATGACTTATGTAGCTGCCGCCTTTACAGCCATTATGAGCCTGCTGCGTCTGCTGGTCATAGCAAACCGGCGCAGAAACTGACCTATGGCAGACGCAAGAAAAACAGCGCTGGAAGCGCTTTTAAAGGTAGAGCTTTCCGGAGCATATTCCAATCTTGCACTGAACGCGGCCATAAAACGCAGCGGCCTTGACAGGCGCGACACTGCGCTTACCTCTGCTCTGTTCTATGGTGTGCTGGAGCGCAAACTTACGCTGGATTATATTTTAAATGGTTATGTAAAAATGCCACTGCAGAAAATGGAGCCCGCGGTTCGGTGTATTTTGCGCATGGGGACTTTCCAGCTTGTTTTTATGGATAAAATACCGGACAGCGCAGCCGTCAATGAATCTGTCAGGCTTGCCAGAAAGCGGGGGTTGCATGCCGCCTGTGGCCTGGTCAACGGTGTTTTAAGGAACATAGCCCGTGCGCCGGAAAAATTTGTTTTGCCAGACCCTCAAAAGGATAAATATAAATATTTAAGCATAAAATATGCCTGCCCGCAGGAAGTTATACATCTTTGGACAGATGCATACGGCGAGGAAACTGCCGTAGCGCTGTTGCAGTCGCTATACGGCAGGCCGCCGCTGGTAGCCAGGGTCAATACAGGCCTGACAAATAAGGCGGCGTTGGTACAGGCGCTGAAAGAAGAAGGGATAGACGCACAGGATGTCCCCTTTTTGCAAAATGGGGTTACGCTTACCGATACAGGCGCAATTGAGCAGGGGAAAGCCTTTGCACAGGGGCTGTTTTACATACAGGACGGCGCTTCACAGCTTTTATGTGAAATGCTTGCTCCAAAAGAAGGACAAACTGTAGTAGACGTATGTGCAGCGCCGGGTGGAAAAAGCATGAATTTTGCCCTGCTTATGCAGGACATGGGTACGGTTTTTGCCTATGACCTGTATGACCATAAGTGCAGGCTTATTGCGCAGACGGCAAAACGTCTGCACTTATCCAGTGTGCATACATCGGTACGGGATGCCGCTGCAAATGGCGGTAAAAGCGCCATAGCTGCCGATTTGGTTTTGTGCGACGTGCCGTGCTCCGGTTTGGGGTTATTGCGCAGAAAACCTGAAATACGGTATAAAAACGATCTGGGCTTATCCACGCTGCCACAGCTGCAATATGCAATTCTGTGCAATTCCGCTGCGCTTGTAAAACGGGGCGGCACGCTTATCTATTCTACCTGTACGCTGAACCCTGCGGAAAACGGCGGAATATCCAGGCGGTTTCTGAAAGCCTACCATAAAACGTTTGTGCCGCTGGGGCTGATTTTGCCGCAGGGGATTCAAAGAGGGATCAACGAAGAAAAAAACGAGCTTACGCTTTTTCCACATATAAATGGGACAGACGGCTTTTTTATCAGCGCGTTCAAAAGGGTGTGAATTGGGTATGACAGATATCAAATCGTTAACGGTAGAAGAGCTTACACAGTCGCTTGCACAGCTTGCGCTTAAGCCTTACCGGGCGCAGCAGATTTTTAAATGGCTGCATGAAAAGTCTGTTGAAAGTTTTGATGAAATGCTGAATATACCTAAAAATGTACGGGTAAAGCTCAGCGAGATTTATTACATTTCTGTTGCAAGTATTGAAAAAAAATACATTTCTTGTTATGATGATACAATAAAATATTTGTACCGTCTGCACGACGGCGCTTATGTTGAAGCCGTATTGATGAATTATCATTTCGGTTATTCGCTGTGCGTTTCAACACAGGCTGGCTGTAAAATGGGCTGTGCGTTTTGCGCGACCGGGCAGAGCGGTTTTACCAGAAATTTGGCGCCCAGCGAAATGCTGGCGCAAATCCAGGCTGCGCAAAAGGACTGCCATATCCGGATTTCCAATATCGTCTTAATGGGTATGGGCGAACCGCTGGACAATTTTGACAACGTCCTGCGGTTTATCAGACTGGTAACGTCCGACAACGGGTTAAATATTGGCATGCGCCATATTACGCTGTCTACCTGCGGCTTGGCGGATAAAATCCGGGCGCTGGCCGACAAACGCTTGCAGTTGACGCTTTCGGTGTCTTTGCATGCGCCAAACGACCAACTGCGCACGCAAATTATGCCCGTCAACAAGAAATACCCCATCGCAGCGCTTATGGAAGCTTGCCGGTATTATGTTCATAAAACTGGCAGGCGCATATCGTTCGAATACGCTATGATAGAAGATTTTAACGATACGGATGCATGTGCTTACGAGCTTGTAACGCTGCTCAAGGGAATGCTTTGCCATGTGAACCTGATCCCGGTTAACACAATCAACGGCGCGTCCTACAGGAAGAGCAGTCCCAAACGGCAGGTAGCCTTTTGCAATATACTGGAAAAAAACGGGATCACAGCAACCGTAAGGCGTACACTTGGAGCCGATATTGGGGCTTCGTGCGGCCAGCTGAAGGGAAAATCTATAGAGCCTTCCCAGAAAAACAATGCTGATAAAATGTAATTTTTATAAAATACTAAGCAAAGGAGGATGACAGCTTGGAGGTTTACTTAAAAAGTGACATAGGGCTTGTCAGAACGTCCAACCAGGACGCGTGCAAGTGCGGCAGCTTTTCAGATCAGGCCGTATGGGCCGTTGTCTGCGACGGTATGGGCGGTGCAAACGGCGGAAATGTTGCAAGCGAAGTTGCTGTGGAAACAGTGGCGCAACTTCTTATGCAGGAGTATGACAAAGCGCTGACAAATGACCAGACTGTCGACCTTCTGACAGGGGTTGTCCAACGTGCCAACAGCAAACTGTATGAAATGCAAAAGGCAGACCAGATGCTGCGCGGCATGGGCACAACAATAGAGTTGGTGCTGGTAAAGGAAAATAAGGTGCATATTGTCCATGTGGGGGACAGCCGTGTATATGCTATACGCAAAAACAAAATACAACAATTAACGGTTGACCATTCCGTTGTACAGGAAATGGTTGAAAAAGGCGAGCTGACACCGGAACAGGCAATGGTGCACCCAAATAAAAATTATATTACAAGGGCCCTTGGCATCGTACCGCAGATACATCTTGATTATATAGAAGCGCCGTTTGAACCGGGCGACAAAATTTTGCTTTGCTCGGATGGCCTTACCAATTACCTGACGCCGGAAGAAATTGTCAAGCTGTCTTTGGAAAATAATGCAGACGCGTTTACGCAGGCATTGGTAGACGGTGCAAAGGAGCTGGGCGGCAGCGATAATATCACAGTTGCCGTAATAACTGCACAACAGTAACGGGAGTGAGATGGATGGATAAGTATTCGGGGAAAAAGCTGGACAGCCGTTATGAAATACACGAGCTTATTGGTGTGGGCGGTATGGCTATGGTATACCGCGCGTATGACACGATTGACGACCGGGTCGTTGCCATTAAAATTCTCAAGGACGAGTTTTCCGCCAGCGAAGAATTTGTGCGGCGCTTTAAAAATGAATCCAAAGCAATTGCCGTGCTGTCACACCCCAATATTGTAAAGGTTTACGATGTTAGTTTTGGCGATATGATCCAATATATCGTCATGGAATACATTGACGGGATCACGCTTAAGGAATATATTGATAACCAGCAGCAGATCAATTGGAAAGAAGCGGTGCATTTTACCGTACAAATTTTGCAGGCCTTGCAGCATGCACACGAAAAAGGTATTGTTCACCGGGATATCAAACCGCAAAATATTATGCTTTTGCAGGACGGTACGATCAAAGTGACCGACTTTGGGATTGCGCGTTTTTCCAATATGGAAACCCGTACCATGACCGACAAGGCAATCGGTTCTGTGCATTATATTGCACCAGAACAGGCCAGGGGTGATTTGACCGACGGGAAGTCAGATATTTATTCAGTAGGGGTTATGCTGTATGAAATGATCACAGGGAAATTGCCGTTTGAAGCAGACAATGCGGTTTCTGTGGCAATTATGCAACTGCAATCCAATCCTAAGCCTCCTCAGCAGATCAATCCCTCCATACCGGACGGCTTGGAAGAAATCACGATCAAGGCCATGCAAAAAGACCCGCGCCAGCGTTACCAGACGGCGGGAGAAATGCTCAAGGACATTGAGCTGTTCAGGCAAAACCCAAGCATACGCTTTGAATATACGTATCTTACAAACGAAGAACCTGCCAAAATAGCAGATGCAATTCACGACGTGCGTGCGGTCGACCGCAAAAAATATGATGACAGCTTTGAAAATATACAGGAAGAAGCGGAAAAAAGAAAATCACCCACAACCAATATTATTATCGGCGTTGTATTATCCTTTGCGTTGGTAGCAATTGTATGTGTGGTCGTTGCCCTGTTTAACGCATGTCAGGGCGATGCCAGTGCTGCGGTTCCCATCCCGAACTTTGTGGGGCAAAATATAGACGATGTCAGGAACAATCCGGAATATAAATTTACATGGGAAATCCAAAATTCCTTTGACCCAGACCAGGCAATCGGTACAATCTTAAAGCAGGATCCTGAACCCAGCAATAAAATGATCCGGGAAGGCTCTGTGATTACGCTCACGGTCAACAGTACAAACACGCTCGTTTCTGTGCCGTATGTAAACGGCGAACCGGAGGATTCTGCCAGACAGAAGATTGAACAGAAAAACCTGGAAACAGAAATTATTTATGTACTCGACGATTCCACAGCGGAAGGAATGGTGCGGGATACATCCCCAAAGGCCGGCTCTGAAGTTGAGGTGGACTCTGTTGTTAAAATCTTTGTAAGCAAGACATCGGATACAGAGGCCACGAAGATTCCGGTACCCAATGTCCTGGGCAAAACGCTTGACGAAGCCAAATATACGCTGGAAACGGAAAACGGCTTTGTTGTCGACTATGAGTATAACGATGAGGTCGACAAGCCGCAGGATACGGTTATTGCGCAAAGCCCGCTGTATGATACAAGGCTCGAAGCCGGATCGACCGTTAAGCTCATTGTGGCAAGAGGCATCAGCCGCGAATCTACCGTGCAAATTTATGTCGACCTTCCCGAAGATGTGGAAGACACAGTGTTCCTGCGCGTTACAGTCGACGGCGTTGTCAATGAAACCTATTCCAAATATGTTGTTCCAAGGTATAACAGCACGTACACGATAGAGGTGACCGGCACAGGAAATACAAATGTGGTGGTCGACCTGGACGGCAATGTTTACAGGGAATATGTTGTGAATTTTGATACGCAAGAGGTTACGACCACAAGGTATGATTATGTATATCCGGCGACGGAACCGCCCACAGAGGCGCCTACAGAAGCGCCCACGGAGCCGGAAACATGGTGGTCGCCGGAAGAGCCTACAGAGCCCTACGAGTATTATTGACAGCAGGCGAACCAATGGAACAGTTAAACGGGATTATAACAAAATTGACCGGCGGCTTCTATTATGTGGAAGCCGCCGGTAAAGTGTATGAATGCAAAGCGCGCGGTGCATTTAGAAATAAAGGGGATTCGCCCTGTGTAGGTGATTATGTAGAAATTCTCCACCCCAGCGACGGATATTGGGCGATTGAAAAAATTTTACCCAGAAAAAACAGGCTGGTGCGCCCGGCTGTTGCAAACCTGGACAGGCTTTTTATCGTTGTGTCTGTCTGTGACCCCGCGCCCAACACGCTTGTGATCGATAAAATGACGGCGGCGGCCGTCAACAGGCAGATAGAGCCGGTGGTTGTTATTTCAAAAACAGACCTGCAGGATCCGGCCGCACTGCAAAATATTTATGACAGGGCGGGGATCCGTACCATCTGTTTTTCCAAATATGACGGAAGTGGTATCAACGAGGTAAAAGCGCTTTTATCTTGCTGTATAACGGCGTTTACCGGGAATTCCGGCGTGGGAAAATCGTCGTTGCTAAACTGCGTTTTTCCACATTTGCAGCTTTCTACCGCACATACAAGCCAAAAGCTGGGACGGGGACGCCATACGACAAGAGCGGTGGAGTTGTTTAAAACCGACGGTGGGTTTGTGGCAGATACGCCCGGCTTTTCTACAGTGGATTTGCAGCGCTATGAGATGATTAAAAAAGAACAGCTCCAGTACTGCTTTCCGGAATTTGAACCTTATCTGCACCAATGTAAATTTACTTCCTGCGCACATGTCAAAGAGAAGGGCTGTGCAGTGCAGGAGGCGGTTGGAAAGGGGACAATCCCGCTTTCCCGCTTTGAAAGTTATGTTTCCATGTATAACGAGGTGAAGGATATAAAGGAGTGGGAGCTAAAATGAGCAGATGTGTGATTGTTGCGGCTTCCCCATCTTTTGATACGGCCCTGCTCCGGCAGACAGTCCGTGCGGATGATTTTGTCATTTGCGCCGACGGAGGCTATCTGTTTGCCCAAAAAGCTGGGGTGAAGCCATCGATCATTGTTGGCGATTTTGACTCGTCCCATAGGCCGCAAACAGATGTACCGGTTGTTCTGCTGCCCACACATAAGGACGACACAGACACGATGTCTGCAATCAAAGAAGGGATCCGCCGCGGATATAGGGAGTTTGTGCTGCTGGGCGCGCTTGGAGGTCGCGAGGACCACACGTTTGCAAACTACAGCGCCTTACAGTATCTATATGAAAACGGCGCGCATGGCGTTCTCCTGGGCAAAGGTTTGCAGGTGCATTATGTGCCCGTTGGCGATTTCCCTGTACATAACAAAGAGGGCTGCGTGCTTTCTGTTTTCCCTTTTGGGTGCGCCGGTTGCACGGTCACGCACCGGGGCTTTGAATATGAGCTTGCAGGACAGGAAATTGCTTCCTCCTTTCCCTTAGGGGTCAGCAATGTGGTCAAAAGTAACCGTGCGGTACTTACGCTCCACCAGGGAAGTGCCCTGGTTATGATCTATGATAAGGGCGGTGAGCGGCAGCCCTTATGATTAGCAGATATAGCGCGCGCTTACAATATCCCAATCTACTACCTTCAACCAGTTGTCCAGATAGGTTTCCCGATCAAAATAGAACGTATGATAGTATGCGTGTTTCCACAGGTCTACCACAAGCAGCGGGTTTAAAATGGAAAGCGGCGGTGTATCTTGGTTTGGCGTGCAGATAATCTGCAGCCGGCAAGCGGCGTTATAGGTCAGCCAGGCGTTTCCTGGCCCTGCTACAGCAAGCGCACAGTTTTTAAAGGCGGTTTGAAACTTTTCAAAAGATCCGTATGTACGGTTGAGCTCTCGCAGCAGCGCGCCGCTGGGATACGTATTGCGCTTTTCGCTCGCGCTCCCAAAATAAAGGATATGGTTGTACAGACCTCCTGCGAAATTGTGTATCTGTGTACGGATGCCAATGGGAAAGCTGTCGGCGTAAACGACAAGAGCCTTCAGGCTCCAGTCCTGAAACTGGGGATATTCAGACAGTGTTTGATTTAACCGGTCTACATATTCCTGTGTGGATTGATTATAGTGCCGGTATATGTTTTCTTTGCTGATAATCGGTTCCAGTGCATCATAGGCATAGGGCAGAGGGGGCAGGGAAAATGGATAATGGTCAGCCAAAGCATTCATCCTTTCCAGAGCTTGATTTTAAAAAGCTGCGGTGCTTTGTCTTTTTATTTTATGACTGCAATATGTAAGGTGTGACATTTTTGGAACTGCATCAAAAGGCGGAAGCCAGTATTATTAAAAAGTATAAGAAAACCATATGGCATCCGTTTATTGGCGCGCTTAAAGATTATCAGTTGATTCAAAGCGGCGACAGGATCGCCGTATGCATATCCGGGGGAAAAGATTCTATGCTGCTTGCAAAATGCATACAGCATCTGCAGCTTTACAGCGAAGTACCATTTGATGCCAAATATATTGTTATGGACCCCGGCTACAATATGGAAAATAGGCAGAAAATTTTGGACAATGCGCAAAAACTGCAAATCCCGGTTACGATCTTTGAAAGCAATATTTTTCAGGTGGTCAGCAAAAATACCGGCTCTCCTTGTTATTTATGCGCCAGAATGCGTCGGGGCCATCTTTACAGGGCGGCGCAGGATGCCGGATGCAACAAAATTGCGCTGGGGCATCATTTTGACGATGTAATCGAGACTATTTTAATGAGCATGCTTTACGGGGCGCAGATTAAAACCATGATGCCAAAGCTACATAGCAAAAACTTTCCGGGGATGGAACTGATCCGTCCGTTGTATATGATACGTGAAAAGGATATTGTGGCCTGGGCGCGCTACAACGGCCTTTCGTTTATTCGCTGCGCCTGCCGGTTTACAGAAGAAGTTGAAAATCAAGAAAGTGCAGAAAACTCTAAGCGTGCAGAGATCAAGCGGCTGCTGGCACAGCTGCGTAAAACCAGCAGCTATATAGATATGAACATATTCAGAAGCATACATAATATTAACTTATCGACCGTCATTGGATACCGTGAGGAAGAAAATGCACCCATACATACATTTTTGGAAAATTATGACAAGGTAAGCCCACAAAAGATTGAGGCTGTTGCAGAAGAATGAAAAATAGAAAAGTGAAAAACGCCAGTGTGTTTAAACGTTTTGTTTAAAAAATACTGGCGTTTTCATTTTTTTTGCTTTGCTTTTTATATGGCAAATGTATGAAATGGTAAAAAATACCTTGATTTATTTCTTGTTATATGTTACTGTTTTCACACAGGTAAAGCCTGCATTTTTGGGGTATTTTATTAAAAGCTGGAAAGGAATGGGAGAAAACATGAAAATGCGGAACATATTGCGGACAAGCACAGCATTTGTGCTGATTGCGCTTTTGGCCTTTTTGCTGCCGGTGCAGGCAGCGGCACAAGCCTTAACGAAAACGCAGACAAGTGCAGACGGACAGACAATACAAACGGAAAGCACCCAGGAAATAGCCGTGGCGCAACAAAAGGAAAAGCCAGCCGAAATTCTTGCAGAGATCAACGGGAAACGCGACCGTTTTACAAAGCATTTTCGTCTGGACAACGGCAGTTTTATGGCTGTGCAGTATGAATACCCTGTTCATTATCAGGATGCCGAAGGGAACTGGGTTGAATACAACAATACATTACAGGAAAAACAGATAGAAAATACGCGGGAAGAAATGCAGACACAGCCAGTTGGTGAAAGTGTATTGCAGCAAACAACATTGTTACCGGAAACTGTGCATACAGAGCCAGAGGATCCCTCAGAAGGAGTGTCTTATATAGATGAAAACGAACCCTCAACGGAAAACGAATTGGTGACTGAAAATATCGATGCGCTGCAAGAAGAAAGCACAGCACCGCAGGGGCAAACGCAGGCGGCGACAGACGCGCCAAGTACGCTTTCTATACAGGAAGACAGAAATGAAACAGAATACGCGCCGAAAAAGAGCGATCTGGATATCCGCCTTTCCAATAAGGCAAAAAAGAACAATATGGTTCGGATTCAATCAGACGGTTATCAAGTCAGCTGGGGCTATACGGGGATCAGCAAAAGCAGAATAGAATTTGTTGAAAACAACCAAACGCTTTCCGGCAATGAAAGGTTTACCGTGCGTAAAAACCTTGTCAGCCAGGCGTTATATAAGGATGTGTATCCAAATGTGGATATGCAGTATTTTGTCACGCCTGTAGGGGTTAAGGAAAATATCATCTTAAAGGATAAAAGCGCGCAAACAGAGTTTTTTGTGGAGTATAAGCTTACCGGATTAACAGCTGTACAGAAAAATGTTTATAGCATTGAGCTGCAAAATAATCAGGGGAAACCGGTGTATGAAATTGCTGCACCGTTTATGACCGATGCAAACGGCGAAATCAGCACACAGCTGACGCTTACAATCAAAGAGCAAAAAAACAATAAGCTGAAGCTTCTGCTCTCAGGGGATAAAACATGGCTGCAAGCGGAAGAAAGGGCTTTCCCTGTCATGGTGGATCCAACCTTTATCACCAGTCAGAGCTGGGGTGCTGTAGAGTGCACCTATATCAATCAGAATGAGCCCGACACAGCATATGGCTATGGAAGCGCCTCTGGGTACACGGGGACGGTATATGCAGGTACATTGGGCAATAACAAAACATACCGGTCTTTTATAAAAATTAAAAATTTGCCTGATTTAAATAAAGGGGACATGGTTGTTGACGCAAAAATCAACCTGCATTTATATCAAAATTCTTTTTATGATACAATGTACATTGGTGCGTATGAGGTGAAGGAAAATTGGACGCAGAGTACCCTAACCTGGAACAGCCGCCCAAATTTCTATGCAAACGTTGTGGATTATGATACGTTTGTAGAGGACGACCCAAATACCTGGCATAAATGGGATGTTACCACCAGTGTAAAAAAATGGTACAATGGGCAGGCAAATTATGGGATTATGCTCAAGCCGTTGGACGAAGCAAATAATTACCAGTGTGCCTCTTTTTATTCTGCCAATTACCCGGCAAGCCTTGTACCACGCCCTGTTTTTGAAATTACATACCGCAACAATAAAGGGCTGGAGGATTACTGGACCTATACCAGCTTTGACGTAGGCACGGCCGGCACAGCGTATATTAACGACTATACCGGCAATCTTGTATTTATACACGGCGACATGTCCACACCCGGGGGAAGAATGCCTGTAAGCGTGCAGCATGTGTTTAATAACTATATGGCAAATGAAAAATTTTCTAAAATAGCGCCGTATGTGGGTGTGGGTTGGCGCATGAATATCCAGCAGACGCTTTTGCCTTCTTCACAGTTTGGCCTGACGGGGGACGCGGCTGCAACCTACCCGTATGTCTATACAGACGGAGACGGCACAGACCATTATTTTTATAAAAAAACAGAAAGCGGCAAGACAAAGTATTATGATGAAGATGGCCTGAAGCTGGAGCTTACCATCCAGTCTTCCAGTACAAATGAAAAATATAAAATTACCGATGAAGACGACAATACCCTGGTATTTAATGCAAACGGCAATCTGGTGAAAATGAGCGACGCAAACGGCAATGCAATTACCCTGACCCTGTCTGCGGACAAAGAAAGCATTCTTTCGGTAAAAGACGGCGCAGGCAAATCCATTACATTTGCAAAGCAAAGCTACAGCTATATTACACAGATGACAGACCCTGCCGGACGTATCAAAAAATATACCTATACGGGGAACCGCTTAACAAAAATAGAAAATCCCGACGGGACGGAAATCCAGTTTGCTTATGACAGTGACGGCTCTATTACCAGTATTACCGATATAGACGGCTATAAGGTAAGCTTTACCTATACCGCCAACACAAGGGGCAAGCAGGTGGCGTCTGTGCAGGAGTACGGCACAAACGGTACGGCGGGGCAGAAAATTACGTTTGACCGCAGCCAGTATAATACTACTCTTGTAAAATCCGCCGGTGTAGACGGCGTGTTTGGAAATACAGACGATTTGACCACAACCTACCAGTTTGACCAGTACGGCAGAACGACATCTGTCAAAAGCAAAACCGGCAACCGGGACCTGGGCGCCGCGGGCTGCAACTATACAAGCGGAACAGTCAACGCAAGCGCAAGCAACTTAAGGCAGATCAACCGGGTAAGCTCAGACCACGCGGTGGGTTCCAATGCCGTCAATCTGCTGAAAAACCATAATTTTGAAAGCGCCGCAAACTGGGCAAACGCGGCGTGGATCGGCGACAACACCTACACAATGGGATATACAACCGCACAAAGATACCTTGGCAAGCAATCCCTGAAGCTGAACGTTACGCAATATACGGGCGACTCCAGGGCCAGAGCTTATCAGGACCTTGAAAGCGCCGATCTGGAACCGGGCGTTAAATACACGGTATCTGGCTATATTAAAACAAAAGATGTGACCTCTACAGCCGAAAACTACGGTGCGCTTATTGGCGTGACCTCATTTAACAGTGACAATACAACCACCGACTTTCTGTCTGAGCATATCAAGGGCACAACAGACACAAGCATCAACAACGGCTGGCGCAGGGTAAGCCTGACCTTTACCGTGCCGGAAAATTCCAGCAAAACCAGAATCCAGCTTGCGCTGCGCGCGGCCACCGGTACGGCATACTTTGACGCGGTGCAGGTGGAGCAGTATAATGTACCCAATACATACAACATGCTGGAAAACGCAAGCTTTGAAAAATATTCAGGTAATTTGCCCACAGGGTGGACCGGCAGCGCGCTGACGGTTGCAAGCGATACGGATTTTAAAGACACAACACAGTACAGGCACGGCACATATTCCTTTAGAATGCGCGGGGATGCACAGGCAAACAAGGAGCTTTACCAGTCTGTGCCCGTTTCGGGCAGCGAAAACGACACATACATCGTCAGCGGCTGGGCCAGAGCAAACGCGGTGCCGGAAAACGACGACAATACCAGGCGTTTTAAAATTTCCATACAGGTAAAATATACAGACGGCACGTCTGTATGGAAGCTTCCGGCGGAGTTCAACCGCTCCATATCCGGCTGGCAGTTTGCAAGCGCCGCGTTTAATTTAAGCGACGAAACGTCGGCCAATAAAACGCCAAGTGCAATTGTGATCTATTTAAGGTACCACCAGCAGGCAAACACGGCCTATTTTGACAATATTCAGCTCATCAAAGACGTGACGCAAAGCTATACATACAACGAAGACGGCGAGCTGGTCACGGTGGAGCAAAATGCAGACCGCAAGTCCAATATGGAATACAGCAACGCAGACCTTACAAAATATATAGATGCCAAGGGGTACGACTACCAGTATACCTACGACAGCAAGCACAACATGACCAAGGCTGTCAGCCAGAACAAGGTATCTTACAACTACACGTACAATGCGCAGGGGAACCCAACGGCGCTTGAGGTCAAAACCCAGGGTGGCAGCGCGGCAATCAAAGCAACCGTAGCATACACATCAAACGGTGCGTTTGTCAATCAGGCTACAGACCAGG
>UQKB01000020.1 GCA_900541565.1 uncultured Oscillospiraceae bacterium | reverse complement strand
AGGAATTATGGGAACTTGAGCTCAATTCCTGTTGCACTTAGTTTGACAATTCACTTATAATTGAATTTTTAGACGATAAAAGAGGGATCGAACGGGTATGTTCCATATGCATAATGTCCCTGTTCGTTCTGGCTGGATGTGTCACAGTAATAACCCATGTTATTTGAAGCGGCTGAAATTGCAATATCCTGGGTCTGTGCTCCGCTTCCGTTATTGAAAATAATATAGTCAAATTCTGCCAGATTAATCTCTGCCCTATAAATGGTTTCACCATATCCGTTTTGGCCTACAGGTTCCATTGGCAGACCGGGCCATTCGGCGTTTTTATTTTCATCTGAGGCGCGCCATGCATACATGTAGACATTGTCCCAGTATTGACCATTGGAGAAATAAACCGTGATCGTGTCACCTGGCTGCGGGTCAGGCGGTACAACACCGCCGGTAATATCAATCTCCTGCTGTTGCGTGCCGTTGTTGAAGATCGCCTTCGTATAAGTGCCCGCCGGGATCAAAATAGAATTGCCGGAGACTTCCAGACCGGGCCATTTTGCTGTTTCTGCAAATTGATCCTGGCTTGGATTGTAGCAATAGCAGTGGGTCGGCGTAAACCCAAGATTATTTGCTGTAACGGTAATCATTTCTATATCATATACGCGGCTGCCGCTTACATCCATAGAGGGCGACTGCATACGTACCGCCGTATATGGGGTGCCGCTATCATCTGTACCGCTTATCGGCGTATCGCTGAAAATAACCTTTGTATAGCCCGCTGTTGCCGGGATGGTAATTTCGTACGACGTACCGCTGCTTTCCATAGCCTGACCAGGCCATGCTGCGTTTTCTATACCGCTTTCATTATATAGATACGCGTAAATGTTAGAGCTCCAGCCCTGCGGCTGATTAAGCGTAAGCGTAATGGTGTCTGCCGGGTCAGTAGGTGTTGTGGGCGTTGTCGGCACTGTAGGCGTGGTAGGGTTGGTTGGTGTTGGGGTATCTGTACCAAAGTACTGCCCTATTTCGCAGCTTGTATACATACCGGCAATATATTTCTGGATTTCCAAAACGTCGGCTGTTTCTATCTTATCGTTTTGATTAACGTCTGCTGCAAGAAGCGCCTTCCCCTGCAGCTGCAGCATGTTGGCAATATGCCTTTGTATGAGTAGAACATCGGCTACCTTAATCTGGCCGTCATCGTCTGCATCGCCAAGCATATACTGTTCCTGCGGTTGTGAACCTTCCGTTGGATTGGAAGAATCTGTTGGATTGGAGGGATCTGTCGGATTGGAAGGATTGGAAGGATTAATGGGGGTTTCGGACGTTTCATAATCATAGTCTTTCCACTCGCCATTCTGCCAGATCATGGAACCGTTGAGCAAGAATCCTCCCTTTTCACGGTTTGCAGCGTTTGCCGCCGTACCATAATTAATAACAGTAGGCGGAATTGTTCTGCCGTCAAGCCCGGTTGAAACCTGGCCTTCGTTAAATTTTACATAACAGGCGCCTGTAACGCCGGTAATTTCTGCCTTATAAATATTTCCTTCTACCCTTGTCATAGTAATACCCGGGTATGCGCTGATTGCATTACCATTTATATCTTTGACAAAGCAGCAGTAATTGCTCCAGGTTTCATAACCGGTTATATCAAAGTATGCAACCAGCTTTTCCGACGGAAGCTTCTTTACAAATTGGTAGGTTTCCTCTGTCGTCCTGACGCCGTCTGTAGCCGTCACCACAACAGAAATGGCCGTGTTAGAAGCAATGCCGTTGCCAATCGTTATAGTTTCATCCCCGGTAAAGGTTACAGGTGTGCCGCCATTGATGGAATATGTGCCGGAAGTAGCATCCTCCAGTGTAAACGCAAGTGTTGCGGTATCCGTTGTAAAGTTATGGTTGTTGGTGTAATAGCCTGTTGTTTTTCCTGTGAATGTCGTTGTGTCGGCTGTAACGGTTTGCCCATTCAAAGCAAGCTGTACAGACGGTGTGGTCTCTGTTTTGTTGTAGATGACCGCAACAGACTTTGCCGGTACGGTGCCTGTGAGCCTGCCGCCGGAAACAGTAAACGTATTGCCGCTGACCTGATCTGTATAGGTCCCGTCCGCCATAGTGGTGGAGTAGTTAATGGAAGCCGTACTGGAGGCAAAGTTTGTAATCACCATGCCGGAAGTGCCACGTTGGACATAAAACTGGGAACCGGAAGAGGTCACCGTTTCGCTTTGTCCTACAAAATGGTTGCGGAATTTGTTGACCTCGCCAACTGTTTTGTCCTGCCAGAGCGTGCTGCCGGGACCGCCGATCAGCTCGTCATAATCAATGAAGCCCGCGCTGGAAACACGCTCGTGCTCCGGACGGCAGAAATATAACGCCGCTGCATCCTTTCTGGCGCCTACAACACCCCAGCCGAGCAACAGCTGCTGATGGGTAAGGTTTGTAGAAGTCTTATCACAGAAATTATCGTGCGATTCTACCCATGTGACAATGTCGCTTGCAGAAACGCCCGAACAGTTATACCCAATAAGCGATGTGCTGGAATTGTTGGATTTGATAGCCGACCTTATATCGTTGCCCTGGCCGCTGTCTGTAACTTTGATGTATTGTGTGTAGTTGGAATAGCTGGTACCAGCCGTATTGAGAATTTCGCCATAAAGATATACATCCGGCTTAAGGGATTTTGCATAGCTTGTAATATTCGGCCAGAAATCACTGCCCGATGAGCCGTCTATAGAGGTTGGTAATTCAATATGCTTTGCTGCGTCAAAACGGAACCCGTCCGCACCGGCGTCAATGCATTCCTTGATCAGATTTTTAACATAGTTTTGCACTTTTTGGCTTCCTGTATTTAAATCCGGCAACCCGCTTAGGGATTTCTGTGTCATATCATACCGGCTGTTGTCGCTGACCGTTGCTCTGACAGAGTGCCAGCAGCTTGCATCATCGCGCAGGTCTGCCGGGATCTGGTCAGACTTGGAATAATAATTGCCGTTGCTGTCCTGCGCCATATGGTTTGCAACAACGTCCACAATAATCTTAATGCCGTATTCCTCCGCCGTTTGGCACATTTGTGTGAAATCTTCCTTGGTCCCCAGACCATTCCCTATGGAAAAATTCACAGGCTGGTAGTATTTCCACCAGTCGACCATATAGGAAGCTGCGTTGTCGACCTCTGCGACTGCGGTTCCCTGTACGGGGGACACCTGTACCGCGCCAAAGCCCTGCGCGGCAATCTCTTTAATATACTTTGTAACATCTGTAAAACGCCAGGTAAACGCATGAAAAATATTACCGTCCTGAATATTGTCCGGCAAATTGTAAGCTGTGGCGTTCCCAGTGCCAAGGGTCTGCGAACTGTCCTGCGCTGCTGCAGCCGATGTTACAGGTATGCACAAGCACCCGACTAGCATCACAGCTGACAGCAAGATGCTGATAATCGATTTTTTTCGTTTCATGTTTACTGTTCCTCCTATAAATGTAATGGCTAACATATATAAATTATACGCCTGTCGAAAAAAGGCTGCAATAAATCAGAAGCGAAATAATCATTTTGCTCCCGGTTTTGTAGGAATAGATATATTAAATAAAAATTTTTTGTACATAATCACAAGTCTTTTGCAAATTGTAATCCATTACAATCATTTTATCTGTTCAAAATCGCTTATTTTATTTTAATTTTTACCAAAAATACATATTAAATTTTTACTTTCTCACACAAAAACAGGGTGATTCCGTAAAGGAATCACCCTGTAAGTTCATTTTACTGTACAGTATTCGTCATAATAACAGGTATGTTGTTTTATTCCAAACCTGTGTATTCCTCAACCGTGCAGGTGAATTTTCCGGAGGTTGACACAGGCGTGTAAATACCGCCGTATACAACTTCTTCTATATCCGCTGATTGCCGGCCGTTGTTATTGTTGTTGAAAATAAGCCTGTCGTAGGTGTCTTTTTCTATTTTTACAGAATAAACCTCATTGCCCGCAGCATTGGTTCCCACAAGCGTCATAACCTCGCCCGGCCAAGCGCCGTTGTTCTGGCCGGAACCGCTTCTATACGCATAGCAGGCTACCTCCGCCCAATTTGTGGTGTTTTCAAAATAGATGGTTTCTCTCAGGTCCGGAATTTCCGGAAAAACATCCGGCTCGGTCCAGATGCCATAGCTGCCGTCTTCATTAAACGCGCAGGTGACCATCTTGTCATAATTTTCCGGCGTTACGATAATATCATTGGACTGCTGTCCACCGTTTGCCCCGTTATTAAAGATAATGGCATTCTGGTCGGTCGGTAAAGTAAGCTTATAAACCGTGTCGCTAACTTTTTCCGTTAACTCTACACCCGGCCAGGCCACAGAAGTACCGCCCTGGTTTTGCCAATAATAGGCATATACCTGCTCCCAGTCTTTATAGTTGTTAAAATAGATGGTATATTCTCCCACCTCTTCTTCAACAGGTTCGCCGATCGGATAGTCGACCTGCATAGCTGCTATATACCTTTGAAGCGGAAGGACGTCTTCCATATCAATTGTTTTATCGCCGTTGATGTCCGCTGCCAACTGGCCTTTTTCTGTAAGCTGTTCAACCTTTGCAACATGCTTTTGAATTGCAAGCACATCCTTAACCTGCAGCTTACCGTCGCCGTCTACATCACCCAGCGCATATGGGGTGCATTCCGTTCTGTCGCCGCTTTGCGGCTCATTGACGCAGTCCTGCCATACTCCGTCTTCCCACATCATAGCGCCAATAATTTCAAAGCCGCCGGCTTCGCGGTTTTCTGCAACTTCAGCACTGCCGTAATTGACAACTGTAGGCGGGATGGTCCTTCCGTCAAGGCCTGTGGAAACAGGACCTTCATTGAATTTTACAATCGCCTTTGTAACGCCGGGGATTTCAGCCTTATAATAATCCGTGCCCTTGACCTGCACCATTTCATAGCCGGGATATTCCACAAGCTCGTTGCCGTTTTCATCCTTGGCATAGCAGTAAATACCGCTGTCGTCAATCCAGCTTTCATTACCGGAAATATTGAAATACGCAACGACCTTGGCGTTAGGATCCTTCTTAACGATATTATAAGTAGCTGAAGTTGTATAATCTGCATTGGAAGCCGTAATGGTAACAGGGATCTCTGTATTGTAATCAATTCCGCTGCCAATTGTAAAAGAACCGTTTCCTGTAACCTCCACCGGGGCTGCGCTACCTACTGCATAGGTAAAGGACTGCGCGTTTTCCAGTGTAACGTCAATTTTTGCCGTATCCCCTGCAAAGTGCATAACAGAGCCACTGTCGACTGCTTCTCCGTTAAACTGAACATTTGCTGCAGGCGTAAATTTGTCTTTATTATAAATAACGGCTACGCTTCTTGCTCCCACTGTACCCGTAAGCTGGCCGCCCGTTACCGTAAACGTATTACCGGATATCTGGTCGGTATATGTACCGTCTTGCATGGTTGTTGTGTAGTTGATGGCCGCATCTTCCTTTGCAAGGTTAACAATTACCATACCGGAAGTGCCGCGCTGTACATAAAACTGAGAACCACTGGAAGCCACTGTTTCGCCTTGGCCTTCAAAAGCATTGCGGAACTGGTTAATCTGAGCTACCGTTTCATTCTCCCAAAGCCTGTAACCGGGGCCGCCGATCAGTTCGTCATAGGCAACGCCCTTGGTGTTATGCTCAGGCCGGCAAAGATAAAGCGCCGCCGCGCCTTCTCTTGCGCCGATAATGCCCCAGCCCAGCAACAGCTGTTCATCTGTCAGGTTTTTGGACGTACCGTCTGCAAAATTGTCGTGTGATTCAATCCATACAACAAGCTGGTCAGCATCTGCACCGGACAGGTTATAGCTTCCAAGCGTGGAAGTTGCAGATGTTCCCTTGATAACGCTGCGGATCTTGTTGCCGTAACCGCTGTCGGTCAGGTTCATATACTGTAAATAGTTTTCGGTATCTGTCCCAAGCGGCGCAAGCGCTTCGCCGTAAATATAAATATCCGGCTTCAGGGATCTGGCATAGGAGGTAACATTGGGCCAGAAATCACTTGCAAACGATGCATCGTCGCTGGGAAGCTCAATATGCTTTGCCGCATCAAAACGGAACCCGTCCGCGCCATAATCTATGCATTCTTTCAAAAGAGCCTTGACATAGTTTTGCACCTTTTCGCTGCCTGTGTTCAGGTCGGGCAACCCGCCCAGCAGCCTTTGCGTCATACTCTGGCGGCTGGAATCAGACGTACTGCTTGTTTCTGCATGCCAGGCTGTTTCGTCGTCTCTTAAATCACTGATAATATCAGGGTGCAGCGCACCGGAAACACCGGAATCCGCTTGCGCCATATGATTGGAAACGATATCTACGATAATTTTAACGCCGTATTCGTCGGCCGTTTCGCACATTTGCCTGAAGTCTTCCTTTGTGCCCAGTCCATTGCCTATTTCAAAGTTAATAGGCTGATAGTAGTACATCCAGTCACAGGCATATGTAGCCACGTTAATGGTGGGTTTGCTCCCCTGTACAGGCGATACCTGCACACTTGTAAAGCCTGCCTGTGCAATTTCCTTCATATACCTGGATACATCGGTAAAACGCCAGTTGAACGCATGTAAAATATTCCCGTTTTGCACATCTGACGCCAGATTATAGGCTGTTGCATTGTCCGCCGCCGCTGTTTCTGCAGAATCTGTTGCCGCCGTTGCCGTTACGGGAATTACAAGGCAACTGATCAGCATTACAGCGGAAAGCAAGATACTGACTGCTGATTTTTTGATCATTGTTTTTACCTCCACTTCATTTGCTGTTTAAAATCTTCCAATCCAGCAATACTATTATATATGTGGAAAGTTTTTTATTCAATTAAAAATCAAAAAAAAATGGCCATGCTTATTTATTTGGTACAAATAGACAAGCATAGCCATTTAAAAATGTATAAAACGCACAGCGTTTATATTATGTATTTTTATCGACCTGATGAAATGTTTTTAAATTCCCCGTTTTCGCGCTGCGCCTTTCCAATTCCTGCAAAACGTCGGAAAGCGGAATCCCCTGTTGTACCATTAAAACCATGATATGATACATTAAATCCGAAATTTCATATACCGTTTCTTTTGGATCGCCGTTTTTGGCAGCAATAATGGTTTCGCTGCACTCTTCCCCGCATTTCTTTAAAATTTTGTCCAGGCCCTTGTCAAACAAATAACAGGTGTAAGAGCCCTCCGTTGGATTTTCCCTTCTCTGCAGTACCGTGTTATAGAGGTCTGCAAGCACATGTTCATACATTTTGATCCTTCCTTTTTTCATAAAAAATTTTCTTCATCCCGTCTTGACAAAATGCCAGGCTGCGCTATTTCAGTCGTTCCAAACGGTTAAAAAAGCAGGAATGGCTGCCTGTATGGCATGCGTTCCCGGTCTGCTCCACCAAAACAAGCAGCGTATCGTCGTCACAGTCGCCATATATTTCTAAAACCCTTTGCAAATGACCAGAGGTTGCCCCCTTGTTCCACAGCTCCTGCCTGGAGCGGCTATAAAACCAGGTATAGCCGGTTTCAAGCGTTTTTTGCAGAGATTCTTTATTCATATACGCAAGCATCAGTACCTGCCCGGTAGATTTTTCCTGAACGATGGCAGGAAGCAGCGGTGCTTTTTGAAAAAAGCGGTCAAGGTCCATCCCCATCTTTCCTTTCGTTTGGTTAATCATTGTCTGCACGCTTTCCAACTTCAATTGCTGCGGCAAGGTCCAGATCCCCTGTATAGACGGCTTTTCCGACAATTGCACCATAAATATCAAACTTTGCAAGATTGATAATATCCTTTAGATTTGCAACACCCCCGCTTGCGATCACATCACAGGAAACTGCGCTTTTCAGTTCGTCGATCTGGTTTAGGTTTGGCCCCGAAAGCATTCCATCTTTTGAAATGTCGGTAAAAATAATTTTGGATACCCCAATCGCTTCCATCTGCTTTGCAAGCGTAAGAAAATCGACCTGTAAATGATCCACCCAGCCTTCTGCGCAAACCATACCGTCCTTGGCATCGATTCCTACGGCAATCTTATCCCCATATTTTTCCACTGCTTTTTTGACAAGCTCCGGCTTCTTGACGGCTGCAGAGCCAAGGATGACTCTGTCGATCCCATTGGTTATATAAAAATCTATGGCTTCCATATCGCGGATACCGCCGCCCACCTCTATATGCATGGGTGTTGCACTTCTTACACGCAAAATAACGTCCGCATTGCTTCTTTTCCCATCTTTGGCCCCGTCCAAATCGACCATATGCAGCCAAGACGCCCCCTGCTTATAAAAACTTTCCGCCATAACAACCGGGTCGTCCGCCACTTTATGGGCTGTGTTGTAATCACCCATAAACAGGCGCACACAGCTTCCGTCTTTAATGTCTATTGCCGGTATAACAAGCATTCGACTCCCCTCCAGAATCCTCAATTAAACAAACCGCGGTTTTTCCGCCTTGTATCAGTCAAAAGCACCCTTTGTCGACAACGGCGCCCGGCCGCTTTTTTGAACGGCAAGGCGCAAGGCATGCGCACAAGCCTTAAACAGCGCTTCCGCAATATGGTGGCTGTTGCTCCCATACAGCGCTTTTATATGCAGCGTAATACCCGCATGAAATGCAAACGCTCGAAAAAACTCCTCGACCATACAAAAATCAAAACCGTTTGCCGCGGGCTGTGGAAACACAGCGTCAAACACCAGATAAGGCCTGCCGCTGATATCCACACTTGCAAAGCCCAGCGCTTCGTCCATAGGGACATAAAAAGACCCGTAGCGTGCAATCCCCGCCTTATCGGCAAGTGCTTTTGCAAATGCCTGGCCCAAAACAATCCCCGTGTCCTCCACTGTATGATGGCAGTCGACCTGCAGATCGCCGCAAGCCTTTACCGTCAGACCAAAAGCACCGTGAACGGCAAATGCAGCCAGCATATGGTCAAAAAAACCGATGCCGGTCTGGACGGATACTTCTCCGCCGTCCAAATGCAGCGCTATAAAAATTTCTGTTTCTTTTGTTTTTCTTTCTATACTTGCGCTTCTCACCGCGCGCCTCCTTTTACTCAGACAACCGCCGCGTCTTTTTGCCGTTTGGCTAAAAAAGCCTCCAGCAGCTGTAAAAACACTTCATTTTCCTGCTGTGTGCCCGTTGTTACGCGGACATATCCGTCCAGCTTACGTATGGCAACGGAGTTTTGCAGCATATAGGTATACAGCTGGTCTGCGCAGGATGTTTTCAGCAGCACAAAATTAGAACAGCCTTCCACAGCCTGAAATATACCGGGATATTTTTCCGCAAGCCCTGCAAGGCTATTATACAGGTTTGTACGCAATGTGACAATCGTTTTTTTCATATTCATAAGATATTCTTTGTTATGATATAAGACCGTGCCCGCTGCCTGGGACAAAGCGTTCACATTATAAGGAGATTTGACCGCCCGAAGCGCCCTTGTAACAGCAGGGCCTGCCACGGCAAAGCCCAGGCGGAGCGCCGCGGCGCCCACCGCTTTGGATGCCGTGCGCAAGATCACCAGATTTTCATAGCAGCAGGCCTTTTTGAGCAGGGATTCTTCCCAAAAGTCCATATATGCTTCGTCCAGCACCACCAGCGTCTGCGGACAATCTGCAATCAATGCTTCTACATCCTGCGCGCATAGCGCCTTGGATGTGGGGTTGCAGGGATTTGAAAAGATCACCATCCCCGCGTGATGCTGCCGCACAGCCTCTACAATCTTTTTTATATCTATGGTTAAATCCGCCTGCTTATGCACACAAATGCACTGCATCTCCGACAAAGAGGCATAAAAACGGTACATGGAAAAATCAGGCTCTGCCGTGATTACCGTTTCCCCTTTCATTAAAAAAGACGACATCAGAATACTGATCAGCTCATCCGACCCATTGCCAGCCGTTACGCAGGCAGGGTCAATTCCATAAAAATCGGCAAATGCACTGCACAGCTGCGTGGCATTGGGGTCCGGATATCGGTTAAAATCGACCTCTTCTATCGCCGCGTGGATCTGGCTGGCGATTTCGTCCGGCAAGGAAAAAGCGGATTCATTTGCGTCGAGCCGAATTTTATATGTACCTGCAACCGGCTGGTAAGGCGCCAGATTGCGGATCTTTTGGTTAAGCGTGTACATGTGAATACATCCTTTGCATGTTGAGATTATTTTTCCAATCGTACTTTGATGGAGTTTGCGTGCGCTGTAAGCCCTTCTGCGTTTGCCAACGCAACAATATCTGCACTGCCTTTTTGCAAAGCGGCGGCCGTATAGTAAATAAAGCTAGACTTTTTGATAAAACTATCCACCGACAACGGCGAAAAAAAGCGCGCGGTTCCGCTTGTAGGCAACACATGGTTCGGTCCTGCGTAATAATCGCCGAGCGGTTCGGGCGCATAAGCACCCAAAAAGACAGACCCTGCATTGTCCAGCCTGCCGATATATTCCATCGGGTTTTCGGTACAGACCTCCAAATGCTCCGGAGCCAACTCGTTTGCCAGCTCTACTGCCTGATCTATATTTTTACACAGAATAATCGCGCCATAGTCACGCAGGGACTGGCGGATGATATCTGCGCGGGAAAGCTTTTGGATTTGGCTTGCAAGGGCATCTTGTACCTGCTGTGCAAGCACCGGGCTGTCTGTAAGAAGAATTGCCGAGGCCAGAACATCGTGCTCCGCCTGTGACATCAGGTCTGCAGCGAGAAACTCTGGGTTTGCATTTTGATCGGCAATAATCAATATTTCACTGGGCCCTGCGATCATATCGATATCGACTATACCATAAAGCAGCTTCTTGGCCGTGGCCACATAAATATTCCCCGGTCCTACGATTTTATCCACCTTCGGTACTGTCTGTGTGCCAAAGGCAAGCGCTGCAACCGCCTGTGCCCCGCCCATCATGAAAACACGGTCTACACCTGCTATCTGGGCTGCAGCCATAATGTCGGGATTGGGTTTTCCGTCTTTGCCGGGCGGCGTAACCATGATGATTTCCTGCACGCCGGCAATTTTTGCAGGGATTGCATTCATCAGCACCGAGGACGGATATGCCGCTGTGCCGCCGGGGACATAAATCCCCACGCGCGCAAGGCCCCTGACGCGCTGCCCCATCAGAACCCCGTCGTTTTCGGCGGTAAGCCAGCTTTGCTGTACTTGCCGTTGATGGAAACTCCGGATATTTCCTGCCGCTTTTTCCAGCGCCTGTAAAAATGCCGGCGCGCAGCTTTTTGAAAGCGCTGCAATCTCCTGTGGGGAGACCTCTGTTTTTTCCGGCGCTACGCCGTCAAACTTTTCTGTATATTCGCGCACCGCCTGGTCGCCATGTGCGCGCACATTTTCTACAATTTGCGCAACAACGGCAGACACGTCTTTGTCTGTCTGCTGCGCCCTTTTTTTCAACGCATGGATAAAACGGCTCTGCTCGCCGCTGTCTGCTTTTACGATTGTCAGCATATCCTTCTCATTCCTTTCCGGCAATGGCCTGTTCCATTTTTTCCACCAGCGCTTCAATTTCACGCTTTCTCAGCTTCAGGCTTGCGTTGTTTGCAATCAGCCTTGCAGAAACCGGCGCAATGTCTTCTATGATCTCCAACCCGTTTTCCCGCAGCGTAGAACCTGTCTCTACAATGTCTACAATCGCATCGGAAAGATGCAGCAAAGGCGCCAGCTCAACACTGCCTTCAATTTTTATAAAGCGGATGTCCATCCCTTTGTTTTCAAAATAATTTCTTGCGACGTTGGGATATTTTGTTGCAATGGTTCTGGTATGATAGCCGGAAAAGAAATCTGTTCCCTTTTTGCCCGCAAGCGCAAAGCGACATTTTCCAAAACCCAGGTCCAGCAGTTCAAAAAACGCGGTCCCCTTTTCCAGAATGGTGTCTTTTCCCACAACGCCCAGATCACACACGCCGTGCTCCACATATGTGATTACATCCGGCGCTTTTGCAAGCACAGCTTCAATTTCGCCGTTGCCAACCGGCAAAATCAGCTTTCTTCCTTTATTTTTAAGCGCTTCACAATCATATCCCAATTTTTCTAAAAGAGCGACTGTGTCTTTTTCCAGCCGGCCCTTTGTCAATGCAATTTTCAGCGGTTTCATATAGTATAAGCTCCTGTTCTTATGTAGTGTGCGCAATGCTTACAGATCAACAATTTCGTGATCTGTATTTACAAAGCAAATTTTTCGGATCCCGCGCGCCTGCGCATAAGCTGTCGCCTCTGCCCGGCTTTCAAAAACGCTGTATTCACAGGTTATGCCGCTGAGCAGATAAAAGCGCGACTGGTTGATGGCAGCCATTTCATACCCTGCATCCCCATGAACAAGGATATCCGGCGGCGCAGCTTTTTCTACAGAACCGTTTGCCAGCAGGATCTCTGCCAATGCATCCACATGAATACCAAAGCCCGCGGCGGGCATGGGGGAATCAAACGCATCAAGCAGCTTATCATAACGCCCGCCAACCAGCACGGCGTCCCCGCTGCCTTCCACATACCCGCTGAAAATCATATCGCTGTAGTAGTCGTTGCGCTGCACCAGGCCCAGATCGATGATCAGCTTATCACCCATACACAAATGCGAAAGAGAGCGATATAAAGCTTTCAGCTGGGAAAGCGCTTTTTGCTCCAGCTCCCCGCGGAAAAGGGCGGACGCTTCTTCAAAAACCTCTTCCCCTCCAAAAAGCCTTGGCAGCCTACGAATAGCCTTGACCGCGTCGGTCTGTTCTAAACTGTCAAGGATGTTGTTCAGCGACGAATAGTTTTTAGACTCAATAGAAAGGCGTATTTCCTCCCGCAAAATCTCGTTGACCGGCAGCTGGTCTGCAAGGGCCCTGAAAAAGCCCGCATGGCCGATTTCTATGCGGAAATCCGGCACAATTTTTTGCAGGGCCTCTATCGCTGTCACAATCACTTCCAGGTCCGCTCTGAGCCCCGCCGTCCCAAGCAGTTCAATACCTGCCTGGTTGACCTCGTTGCTGTGTCCTGTAAGCGCAGGACGGTTCCGGTAAACAGGCTGGTTATAATAAAGGCGGATCGGCCTTGTTTCTTTCTGTAAGCGGATTGCCGCCATTCTTGCAATCGGCAGCGTAGAATCCGGCCGCAAAACAAGCAGCCTGCCCTTATTGTCCGTCAGCTTATACATATCTTCCTGCTGGATTCCACCGCTTTCTAAGGTAAAAGCGTCAAAAAACTCCAGGCCGGGCGTTACAACCTGATGATACCCCTTTGATTCAAATACACCGGTAATCATACGGGTGACTTTGTTCCTTGCTGTACATTCTTCAAAAAGCAGGTCTTTGGTCCCTTCCGGCGTTATTTTATAATAATTTTTCATATATAAAAGAAGCTCCCTTCTACATTCGCTTTAGTACGCTAACATAATAGCATATAGAAACCGTCTTGTCAACCGCAAAAACAGGGCGCAGCTACGCCCTGTTTTTTTGCTTACTTTTTTTTCTTAAAATTAAATTTTGCCTTTACGCGTTTGACCGGTTTATCGGATGCAGACGCTTTTCTTGGGTCTTTCGGCATTTTCTGGCGAATAATATCTGAAGTTGGTGGATTTGAAAAATCCTGTATGCGTCCGTTTTTAACCAGACGGTTGTTGACCATCCGGCTGAACAGGACATAAAAGGTTGCGAAAACCGGAACCGCCAGCAGCATACCCAAAAAACCAAACAGACCGCCGCCTACAATAACGCTTGCCATAATCCAAAAGCCGGAAATACCAATGGAATTGCCCAAAATCTTGGGGCCTATTACATTTCCGTCCAGCTGCTGCAGCGCCAGGATAAAGATTGTAAACCAAATAGCCTGAAACGGGTCGATCATTAACAGAATAAAAATAGATGGGATCGCGCCCAAAAAAGGGCCAAACACAGGGATAATGTTGGTAATTCCAATAATCACGCTGATCAACAGGGCATATTCAATATTTAAAATAGACATACCGATAAAGCAAAGCACACCGACAATCATAGAATCCAGAATTTTCCCATATACAAATTTACCGAAAATATTATTGGAAAGATCTGCAATTTCCATAACTTTGGGGACGGCTTTCTGCGGTACATACGCATAGCAGAGTTTTTTGCTTTGAAAGATCAGCTTATCCTTACATCCGATCAAATAAACAGAAACCACAATGCCCATACCAAGGTTGATTAAAGTAGTGGTTACGTTTCTTGTAATGTCAAAAACGCTGGGAGCAAGTGTGGACGCAAGGTTTTGGAGAAAGGTGTTCAGCTCCCCGCCCGTTACCATTTTTACAAGGTTATTGATAAAGTTTATAATATCACTGTTAGAATCAAGGCGAATAGAAAAATATTTGGAAAGGAAATCCGTCAGAAAAACCTGAAAGCTTCTTGCATAATCAGAAAAATTTTGTATTAAACGGTTGGTGCTTTCCACCAGCTGCGGGATCAATATCCCGACTAAAAAGACGATTACGCCAAAAACAATAATATAGGCTGTAATCAGCGCCAGCGGCTTTCGCATTTTGGCCAAAAAGCCGCCCCGCTTTTCAAGCCCCGCGTACGCCCTGTCTGCAAAAAACACATAGGGCAGATTGATCAGATAGGCGATGATGAAGCCCACAAAAAAAGGCATTAAAACGGTAACCAGAATACCGAGCAGTTCCCATACTACGCCAAAATTGACCATAATAAACAGTAAAAACACCGTAAAAGTAATCAAAAGCAGCAGGCTTTTAAATTTTTTTGGTTCCATGAGCCTTTTCCACTCCTTTTTGCGGTAAAATAAATAATCAGAACAAGGACAGCTGGCTGCTTTCCGGCAAGCCAGAAAGCGCCCCGATCGTTTTCAGTGTTTCAATTACAGACTTCGACACCTTTGTACGCAGCTGTAAGTCTTCAATAGAAAGGTATTCCCCTTTTTTTCCGCCGTTTGCAAGGCTTTCCGCAGCCGCATCCCCCACACCGGCCATAGAGGAAAACGGCAGACGTATTTTCTGCCCTTCCACCACAAACATTTTTGCCTGGGACTTATATATGTCGACAGGAAGCACGCCTATACCTCTTGCCAGCATCTCGTTGACGATCTGCAGCGTAGAAAATTCTGCGTGGTCCTTGGCAGTCGCCTCATACCCTTTCTGCCGAATCTGGTCCATTCTGGATACAACCGCCTGTTTTCCGCCCATTACCGTAGCGGCGTCAAACCCGTCGCCGCGCACGGTAAAATAGGCAGCGTAATACTCAATTGGCCTATGCACCTTGTACCAACCCAGGCGCAGCGTTGAAATCATATATGCCGCCGCATGCGCTTTTGGAAACATATATTTAATCTTCATACAGGAATCAATATACCATTGCGGCACCCCATGCTCCTTCATGGCCTGGATATATTCTTCTGCAAGCAGCTTTGTGGCCTTTCCCTTACGAACAATTTCCATAATTTTAAAAGCCATTTTAGGCGCAAGGCCCTTATGCAACAAATAGGTCATAATGCTGTCGCGCGTACCGATCACTTCAGAGATGGTGCACGTGCCATCGCGGATCAGGTCTGCGGCATTGCCGATCCACACGTCTGTCCCGTGCGAAAGCCCCGAAACCTGTAAAAGGTCAGAAAAGGTTTTGGGCTGCGCTTCAATGAGCATTTGCCGTACAAAGCCTGTTCCGACTTCCGGCAGCGAAAACGTGCCGGTCTGCGAATCAATATCCTCCGGCTTTACGCCAAGGGCTTGTGTAGAGGTAAAAAGCGACATAACGTCAGGGTCGCTCATGGATACATCCATAACGGAAATACCTGTAAATTCCTCGAGGTAATGATAGATCGTCGGCACATCATGGCCGAGCTCATCCAACTTACATATTGTATCATGAATGGAGTGGAAATCAAAGTGGGTTGTAATATTATCTGACTTTTGATCGTTTGCAGGACGCTGTACAGGGCAAAAATCGTAAATTTCCTTCCCGCGCGGGACAACAACCATCCCCCCCGGATGCTGACCGGTGGTGCGCTTTACGCCGGTGCAGCCCTCCGCAAGGCGCAACTCTTCCGCTTTATTTAAAATAATCCCCTTTTCCTCCGCATACTTCTTGACAAAACCGAGCGCTGTTTTATCTGCAACCGTCGCAATTGTGCCAGCTTTAAAAACATTATCTTTTCCGAAAAGCTCTTCTGTGTAGCGGTGGGAAAAGGACTGGTATTCGCCGCTGAAGTTTAAGTCTATATCCGGCGTTTTATCCCCCTCAAAACCCAAAAAGGTTTCAAATGGTATTTCGTGCCCGTCGCGTTCATAAAGCGTGCCGCACTGCGGGCAATGCTTGGGCGGCAAATCGAAGCCGGAACCAACGGACCCGTCTGTAATAAATTCGCTGTGCTTGCAATTTGGGCAGATATAGTGCGGGCACAGCGGATTCACTTCGGAAATGCCGGACATGGTGGCGACAAAGGAAGAGCCGACGCTGCCTCTTGAGCCGACAAGGTAGCCGTGGGCTTCGCTGTCTGCTACCAGCTTTTGCGCCGTCATATACAAAACGGAAAAGCCGTATTTTGTAATGGCCCCAAGCTCGCGGTCCAGACGGTCCTTGACAATCTGCGGCAGCGGATCACCGTACTTATTCTTTGCGCGCTCCCATGTAATACGTATCAGATCATCCTGCGCACCCTCAATAAACGGCGGATATACGCCTTTGGGGATTGGGCGCACGGTCTCTATTGCATCTGCAATCCGATTGGTGTTTTCCACCACAACTTCATAAGCCTTTTCTTTTCCAAGGTAGCTGAATTCTTCGAGCATTTCCGCCGTAGTGCGAAAATACAAGGGAGCCTGATTGTCGGCGTCTGTATAGCCCTGGCCCGCCATAAGAATTTTTCTATAGGCGCTGTCCTGCGGATCCAGAAAATGCACGTCGCAGGTTGCAACGACAGGGATGCCCAGCTCTTCCCCAAGACGGACAACCGTTTTATTAAAGTCCTGCAGCTCTTTTTCAGACTGCACCGTCCCGTTATGCAGCATAAAACTGTTGTTCCCGATCGGCTGGATTTCCAGGTAATCATAGAAGCCTGCAATCTCCTTAAGCTCCCCCCATGGCTTTCCCGCAACAATTGCGCGGAACAGCTCCCCGGCTTCACAGGCGCTGCCAACCAAAAGGCCCTCCCTGTGCCGAACCAGCTCTGTTTTAGGAATACGCGGTTTTTTATAAAAATAATCCAGATGTGCCTTCGATATTAACTTATATAGGTTTTTCAATCCTGTCTGATTTTTTACAAGAATAATCTGGTGATACGTGTTCAGCCTTCTAAAGTCTGCACCATTGATTTTTGTATTGATTTCCTGCACGGATTTCAGTCCGTAATCCTCCCGCAGGCGCATAAGCAGGCTGGTAAAAATCCGCGCAAGCATTTGCGCATCGTCCGTTGCACGATGGTGATTGAACGCGCCAAGGCGCAGATATTTTGCCACGGTGTCCAGCTTACAATTTTTTATATCGGGCAAAATTGCGCGGCATAAGGCAACCGTATCGACAGATGCAAAGTCACAGGGCATATTGCAGCGCTTTGCAGCTGCTTTGAGAAAGGACATATCAAACGGCGCGTTATGCGCGACCAAAACGGCATCCTGCGCACCACAAAAGCGATAAAAGGCCTGCAGCGCCTGTTCTTCTTCGGGCGCATTCTGCACCATTTCGTCTGTGATCCCGGTAATCTGCGTAATTTTCGGCGGGATCGGCATTTGCGGGTTTACAAACGTGGAAAATGTGTCGAGTACCTCCCCGTTTTTGATCCGTACCGCTCCAATTTCCGTAATCCTGTCTTTTTTTGCGCTTAATCCGGTGGTTTCTGTATCGAAACAGATAAATTCGCCGTCAAACGGCATATCGCGCTTTCCTTCCACCGCGGCGATCATATCGTTGATAAAATACGCCTCTGTGCCGTAAATGACCTTAAAATGCTCGTCTTCACGGTTGATTGCCTCAACTGTGTCCATGGCTTCCGGGAACGCCTGCGCTACACCGTGGTCTGTAATGGCCATGGCGGTGTGCCCCCACTGATGGGCACGCTCGATCAGGGATTTGGCGGACGACACGCCGTCCATGGAAGACATGTTGGTATGCAGGTGCAGCTCCACACGCTTTTTGGGCGCACGGTCCACGACCTGAAGCTTTGAAACGGTGCTCACACTCCTTGTGCGCACACACAGATCTTTATCATACCGATCGTATTCCAAATCTCCTCTTGCAAGAATGGTAACACCCTTTTTCAGCTGCACCAGCGCTTTACAATTTTTAATTTCATCAATTATTTTCAGGTTCATGGAACCGGTGTAATCCGTAACACTGATGGAGATAATATTTTTTGAGCCGTCGCGCGTTGTGCGCACATCTATATTAAAAATATCGCCCCATATAACAACCTTTCCTGCGTCGGGCGTCAACGATTTAATTGGAATGGAGGTACCCTTTATCACACTGCCATACAGCGGTTTTACCGTCTGCGGCAAAATAGAAGGATACAAAAGGTCGTCCTTTCGGATTTCAATGCTGCCGGACGCCTTTTCTTTACGCTGCTGCTTGCCGGCAAGGGCTGCGTCCATAGAGGATTCGTAATTTTCTATCTCTTCTACAATTTTTTCCCGCCGCTGCTTTTCCTGCATATCTTTTTGCTTTTGAACATAGTTTTCGGAATCTGCATCTATAGAAACCACGCCGTCAAATTCTATGTGCAGACGTAATCCAAACTGGCTTGCAATCAGCTTTTGCAGCTCTTTATCAAAGCCCTTGCTAATCAAAATAGCGGCGCCGCCGTGCTTAAGCATAACGGTTAAAACATTGCCGTTTAGCAAGGCCGTGGAATCGGCAACCGTACCGTTGAGGCTGGGAATACTCCGCTTCAGCTGCATAACAAGCTGCGGATAGTATTCTGCAGAAAAGGTGTCTGACGGGTATTGCGGGTATATATGTACCGTTGTCAGTCCCAGGTCTTTTGCGTTTTGCAACGCTTTTTCTGCAGCAAAAAGCGCACTGCACTCCAGCGGAGCCTGAAACGCAGTGTAGATATCCATTGCTCTTTTCTTTGCATTGATGTTTACCGATTTGATTGCGCTGTTGCAAACCTCCGGTGACAACGGAGCATCCGACAGATACTTTGCAAACAGGTCATTAAATGTGTTCAAACATATCCCCCAAATTATCTTTAAAGCTTTTCTACTTCCTCAAGCAGCGCTTCTATCAGCTTGTCCTCCGGCACCTTACGCAGTACCTGACCTTTTTTAAATAACAGCCCGCAGCCGCGGCCGCCGGCAATACCTATGTCAGCCTCTTTGGCCTCGCCCGGCCCGTTGACGGCGCACCCCATAATGGCAACTTTTATATTTTTCCTGCAGCCTGCAAGGCGGCTTTCCGCTTCTTTGGTAAGGGCAATTAAGTCAATTTGCGTCCTCCCGCAGGTGGGGCAGGAAACAATCTGCACGCCGTCCTGTAAAAGCCCCAGCGCACGCAGCAGGTCTTTCGCGGCATATACCTCCTGTACAGGGTCGGCCGTAAGGGAAATTCGGATGGTGTCGCCAATGCCATGCAGCAAAAGCGAGCCGATCCCTGCAGAGGATTTGATGATCCCCATGTGCTCTGTGCCGGCTTCCGTCACTCCCAAATGCAGCGGATAGTCACAACGGCTGCTTGCAAGCTCATAGGCCTGCACGGTTGTTTTTACATCGGAAGATTTCATGGAAAGAACAATGTCTGTAAAATCAAAGCGTTCAAGCAAAGAAGCATGGTACAGCGCGCTTTCACACAGTGCCTGTGCGGTAGGCGCTTCATATTTTGCAAGAATTTCTTTTTCAAGCGAACCGGAATTTACGCCGATGCGGATGGGGATAGATTTTTCCCGGCACAGATCCGCAACCAGTTTAATTCTGTCAGTGTCGCCTATATTTCCCGGATTGATCCGGATTTTATCTACCCCCGCGCTGGCGGCTTCAAGCGCGATGCGGTAATCAAAATGAATGTCTGCAACAATGGGAACATGCACCGCGTTTTTCAGTGCCGGAATCAGGGAAACTGCCCTGCGGTCCGGCAGGGCGACACGTATAATATCGCAGCCCGCATGTGCAAGCTCTACCGCTTGCCTGATACTGCCTTCTATATCGTGCGCAGGTACGTTAAGCATGGACTGCACCGTTACAGGCGCACCGCCGCCTATGCACACGTTCCCCGCCTTTACCTGTCTGGTTTTTTTCACTTTTGCAAACCGTCCTTTCAGCTTCCAAACATGGTGCCTGTGGCCAGCCGCCATATATCGTTAAACGCAACGGCAACCATCAGCAGCATCAAAAGCGCATAACCAATGCCATGCACGGCACCTTCGTATTTCGGAGGAACCGGCTTTCTGCGGATCCCCTCAATAATCAGGAAGAGTAGTCTGCCGCCATCGAGCGCCGGTATGGGCAGCATATTGAAAATACCCAGATTGACTGTAATGACCATCATAATATACAGAATATTGTTAAAGGCGCTTAAAAAGCTTTGCGACAGTCCCTGGGAGGCTGCCTGCGTAATGACGGAAGCCACGCCCACAGGTCCGGACAACGTATTAAAACCAAACTGGCCGGTAATAAGCCCGATTAAGCTGCTCCAGATCATGCGCACCACCGATACAGTCTGCTCCCATGTCTGTACAAGCACCGTCCCCAGGTTCCGCTCAAGCGCCTGGGTGTAAAAATCAACGGCGACCTGTTCCTTTCCGTCCTCTGTATATGTGTAAAACTGCACGCTGCCAAGATCCACAATCTCGCCGTTGCGCTCTACAACTACGTCCGGCGCATGCGTTTGCATGGTTGCCATAGCAAATATAATATCTTTTGCGTTATAAATGGCGTATCCGTCAATCGAAACAAATCGGTCGCCAGCTTGCAGGCTTTGTTGTGTAACAGAATTTTCCGGAAAAGAGTCAATGGTAGTGGTCGCATAATACGGCTGTTGTATAACAATGACAAGCATCATAAGCAAGCCGAGCAAGATATTCATAAATGCGCCGGCACATACGATGATAATGCGCTTCCAAACGGGCTTATTGCCAAAAGCCTTGCTGTCTTCACTTTTTTCGTCTTCCCCTTCCATCGCGCAAAAACCGCCGATTGGAAAAAGGCGAAGAGAATACGTGGTTTCTCCTTTTGTAAATTTCAGTATTTTGGGACCCATCCCCAGCGCAAACTCATTGACCTTTACGCCGGACAGCTTTGCCGCGATGAAATGTCCTCCTTCATGACAAAAAATGATTAATTCAAATAAAAGTATCCCGATCAGAATCAAAGCTGCGACTTCTATTGTAATCACCCTTTCTACACAGTCCGGCTGTCACCTGATGTTGCTTAATACAAATTCTCTTGCAGAGGCGTCTGCAAGTAGTATATCCTCTAAACAGGTTATTTTACAGTCCGGTTGATTATGCATTGCCGCAGCTACCAAACGTTCTATTTCCAAAAATCCAATTTTCCCCTGTAAAAAAAGGCTGACCGCTTGTTCATTGGCCCCGTTTAGCGCTGCCGGAACAAGGCCGCCCCGGCGGATTGCATGCCTGCAAAGACGCATTCCGGCAAAGGTTTCATGGTCCGGCGCATAAAAAGTAAGCTGCGAAAGGCGCGCAAGATCCAGGCTTTTTGCCGGCGACGGCATTCTGTTAGGATACGTCAGCGCATATTGAATGGGAATGCGCATATCCGGCTCTCCAAGTTGTGCAATAACAGAATGATCTGTATATTCGACCATAGAATGGATGATGCTTTCCCTGTGCACCAATACGTCTATTTTGTCCTCCGGCACCCCAAAAAGCCAGCATGCCTCTATGATTTCCAGCCCTTTGTTCATCATGGTGGCAGAATCCACCGTGATTTTCGCACCCATGTTCCAGTTAGGATGGCAAAGCGCCATTTGCGGCGTAACCGATTGAAGCTGGTCTTTTTTCTTTCCAAAAAAGGGGCCGCCTGAGGCCGTTAAAATAATCCGGTTCAGGGCCTTATTTGCCGGAGCGCCCTGTAAGCATTGAAAAACAGCGGAATGCTCGCTGTCCACCGGGTAAAGGCTTACACGGCTCTTTTCAACCGCCTCCATAACGAGGCTGCCGCCTGCCACCAAGGTCTCTTTATTGGCAAGCGCAATATTTTTTCCGGCCTCAAGTGCGGTAAGCGTGGGGGTAAGCCCCACCATGCCTACAACCGCGTTGAGCACGGTGTCGCATTCCGGGTGGGAGGCCGCCGCGCACAGGCCGTCCATACCGCAATCAACCTTTATATCTGTATCTGCCAGCGCAGTCTTTAACTGGCTGGCCGCTTTTTCCTCATATAGCACTGCAAGCCTCGGTTGAAAACGCCGCGCCTGTTGCTCCAAGAGCTTTGCATTGCTGTGTGCGCACAACGCCCCAACGCGTATGGAAAGCTTTTCGCAAACGGAAAGCGCTTGCGTACCAATAGAACCCGTGGAACCAAGCACGGATAAATTGTTTGTCATTTTACCACCTTGAAAGTACTTTTTACATTACCATGATTGGGAAATATTGCACATAGACCAATAGCAGCGGCGCTGCAAAAATTACACTGTCACATCTATCCAAAATACCGCCGTGACCGGGGATCACACTGCCGTAGTCTTTCACATGGCAGCTTCTTTTGATCAAGGAGAACGACAAATCCCCAATAATCGATACCACCGCGCACAAAAAGGCGATGATGACCAGGTTTATGTAGTAAATCTGCTCACTTCCAGGGAAAAGCCATACCTGGAAAACGAGCGCGTCAATAACTGCGCCAAGGATGCCGAACAAAATGCCGCCCAAGGCGCCCTCGACTGTTTTTTTAGGGCTGATCTTAGGGCAAAGCTTATGCCTGCCAAAAAAACTGCCGATAAAGTATGCGCCTGCGTCGGCCATCCACGGGATGATAAGCGACATTGTAATGTTAAAGCCGGTGTGGCTTCTGTCCTGATCGCAAAGCATTACAATAGACGAAAGTCCCGCCGTAATCAGCAAAGCGGTCGTAAACGTAAAAGCAATATCTGCAATAGAGATTTCCTGATAAAAGAACACCAGCATAACAAACAGTGACAAAATAAAAAGAACAAATAAAACCGGCCAATATACGGTAGAGATTAAAATGGGAAAGAGCCCTGCAAACGCCATTGCCGGCACAGAAATCTTCAGGTTTTTTAAAAGTCCCCTGGCCGCCAGAATCTCTACAACACAGGTAAGAGCCGCCAGAGCAATAATAATATTAATCAATATTGGAAAAAGCTTGTTAAACGCAATGGCCACAACAAGCAAAAAGGAACCTAAAACGCCGGAAATAATTCTTGCTTTCATAAAATGTGTCCCGCCTTCAATGTAATAATTTGATCAGACTTTTATACGCCTCCAAAACGCCTGCTGCGCCTGGCATATTCCAGCAGCGCGTTATCCAGCATTTTTTCCGTAAAGTCTGGCCAGAGCACGTTGTCAAGAATCACATACTCCGTATAGGCAGACTGCCATAAAAGAAAGTTCGACGTCCTGTATTCGCCGCTTGGTCGTATAACCAGATCCGGATCCGGCTGGCCGGACGTGTACATATGGTCCGACAGCAGCTTTTCGTTGATCTGATCGACCGAAATTTTTCCGCTTTTAACTTCCTCTGCAATTTTTTGAACGGCACGGACGATTTCGTCCCGGCCGCCGTAATTCATTGCTATATTTAAAACCATCCCCGTACGGTTCTTGGACGATTCTTCATTCTCATAAATCAGCCTTTGTAAATCTTGTGAAAAAGCCGTTTTATCGCCGATAAATTTTACAACAATGCTTTCATCCTTAAAATCCCGCAGTGCTTCCTCCAAATATGATTTAAACAGCCGCATCAAAGAATCCACTTCCTGGCGCGGGCGCTTCCAGTTTTCCGTGGAAAAAGCGTACACGGTCAAATAGCGTATTCCAATAGAGCTACAGTACTTTGTAATTGTACGGAAATTTTGCGCGCCAGCCGTATGCCCCGCCGTTCGAGGCAGGCCTCTTTTCTGGGCCCAACGGCCGTTTCCGTCCATAATGATCCCCAAATGCGCGGGCAAAATAATATCCTTCAGCGTAAGAGGAGTCTGTTTTTTCTGATTTTTTTTAAACGCAAATCCCAATTCCTTCACCGCCTAAAATACGGTTTATAAATTCGGGCGGAAATGCTTTTTAAAGCCTGCATTTCCGCCGAACACTTCCATATGGTATAAGTTTATTACAACGGTCAGATTTCCATAACCTCTTTTTGTTTTGCCTGCGCCATTTTATCAATTTCTTTAATAAAACGGTCTGTCAGCTCCTGTATTTTCTTTTCGGCCTGTTTGAGATCATCCTCTGTAATTTCACTGCTCTTTTTCATTGCTTTAAATTTTTCAACCGCTTCACGGCGGATGTTCCGGATGGAAACTTTGCTTTCTTCTGAAATTTTTGCAATATCCTTCACAATTTCCTTACGCCGGTCTTCTGTCAGCGGTGGAAAAATAATCCGCAGGGTCTTTCCGTCCGTCTGCGGATTGATCCCTAATTCCGACATCTGTATGGCTTTTTCAATGGGATGTACCACACTGGCGTCCCACGGCTGAATCATCAACGTTCTTGCCTCTGTTACAGAAACAGCCGCAAGCTGATTGATCGGCGTGGGCGTTCCGTAATAATCCACCATAATTTTGTCCAGCACAGCAGGGTTTGCCCTTCCTGCGCGGATTGCGGCAAGATCGCCTGCCAAATGGTTCATGCGCTTTTCCATGCGGCTTTCTGCTTTTGAAAGTACTTCTTGCATAACGCTCTCCTCCGTAATCACTAACTCATATTTTATTCAACCAGAGTTCCGATGCTCTCTCCGCAAACTGCGGAGAGAATGTTCTCCGGCTGTTCAATACTAAACACCAAAATAGGAATGTTGTTGTCTTTGCACAGGGACGCGGCCGTACTGTCCATAACGCCCAGGTCCTTGTTCAAAACCTCATAATAAGAAACCGTATCATATTTTTTAGCCGCTGGGTTTTTCTTGGGGTCGCAATCATACACGCCGTCCACCATGGTTGCTTTCAGAATAATTTCGGCATCAATTTCAGCCGCACGCAGGGAAGCCGCCGTGTCTGTAGAAAAGAAAGGGTTGCCCGTACCGCAGCCAAAAACAACCACCCGGCCCTTTTCCAGATGCCGCACCGCCCGATTGCGAATATATGGCTCTGCTACCTGCTGCATGGAAATTGCGGTCTGCACCCTGACATCCACGCCCAGTTGCTCCAAAGCATCCGCAACGCCCAGTGCATTGATAACCGTTGCCAGCATCCCCATGTGGTCCGCCCTGGTGCGATCCATCTTTCCGCTGCTGCGGCCGCGCCAGAAGTTACCGCCGCCAACTACAATGGCAACCTCCACGCCCATGTCAACAAGTACTTTGATTGGCCGGCAAAATTGCAGCACCGTGTCAAAATCGATCCCATGCTTCTGGCTGCCTGCTAAGGATTCTCCGCTGAGCTTTAAAAGAATTCTTTTATACTTGGGCTCCATTTTTTCCAGTCCTTTCTATGGAATACGTTATAATTCTATTAGTTTACCAGAATAATGATACTATATCTTGTGTTCCATGTAAAGTAAAACCAGCAATTATTTCCCGATCTTTCTAAAAATATTTTCTGCTTTTCCCTGTTAAAATGCGGTGCAGCTTTTTAAAAGATCTGCCACAGAAAAAAGCGGGACGGCAGTTCCGTCCCGCTATCAATGTTATACAATCGATTAAGAAAAGAATGCAAAGGCGTTCAGGCCGATGACAAGCAGTACAAAGCCGCCTGCAAAGACCTTTGTCCAACGTGAAAGGAACGCGTCAATAGAACGCGCCTTATTTTTAGAAAAAAACGTGTCGGCGCCGCCGGTAACGACACCAATCCCCTTCTGATGGCCTTCCTGCAAAATAATAACAATAATAATTGCAATGGAAAACAACAGCATTACGCTGCCCATTACGTATTCCCAAACGCTCATGTTCTATAAACCTTTCCTTTCTAAAAGCTGTGCGTGCGCACGGCACTTTTTAAATCAAATATCAATAGCTTATCCATAATAGCATAAAAAGGCTGGCTTTGCAAGTTTTTTTAATAAAATTTTTTAAAGCAGAGAAAGCTGCTTTGCATGCGCATCTTCCGGCGTTGGAAGCGCACCTGAAGCAGGCAGACTTTTTGTCCGGTAGCGGTTTGGTTTTGCAAACATATTTTCACAGTATGCTTCCATACGCATCAGCCGGTGGCCCTTCTTCAGGGTCATCACAGCAACACCCTGCGTGCTTCTTGTGGCCTTTGTATGCAACGCCCCTGTGTGCAGCAAAAGCATCCTACCACTTGAAGCCGTCAGCAAAAACTCTGCGTCCTGCTGTGCAAAAGCGACGCTTACAAGCGGAGATTTGTCGCTGTATGCATTTGCAAGCTTTTTGCGGTTTGTTTTTGTAGCATAAGCCGAAAGCGGCACTTTTGCAATTTTTCCGTTTTCAAACGCAAAAAGCAAAACACCGGTATAATCTTTTGTAACGACCATACTCCGCGCAAGCTCCCCTTCTTCCATGGAAAGCTTGGCGGGGATATAATCGCCCAGCACGCTTGCCTTTGTATCTGCAAAATCGGAAGCCTTTGCTTTATAGACCTGGCACTTATTTGTAAAAAACAAAAGCTCCGTTGCGTTTGTTGTTTCGCAGGTTTGCATAATGCTGTCGCCGTCTTTTAACTTTTGTTCGCCCCCCATGCGCAGGGAAAGCGGCGTAATTTTTTTGAAATAACCGTCTTTTGTAAAAAACAGGTGAACAGGGTAATCCGGTATTTCCTCCACATCTTCTTCTGCCTGAATATCCTGTGCATAAATTAAAATGCTGCGCCGCGGCTGGCCGTATTTCTGCGCAACCTCCTGCAGCTCCTTTATAATAATGGATTGAACCTTTGACTTGCTTGCAAGCACAGCCTCCAGGTTACGGATATCTGCTTCCAAAGACTCTGTTTCCTGCGTACGCTTAAGGATAAATTCGCGGTTTAAATGGCGCAGCTTGATCTCTGCAACATATTCGGCCTGTATTTCATCAATCCCAAATCCGATCATTAAATTGGGAACGACTTCGCTTTCCTCCTGCGTTTCGCGCACAATCCTGACTGCTTTGTCAATATCAAGCAAAATGCACTGCAACCCATAAAGCAAATGCAGCTTGTCCTTTTTCTTCTGCAAATCAAAATAGGTTCTTCTTCGTACGCATTCAATACGGAAGGCCGTCCATTCCTCCAAAAGCTCTTTGATGCCAAGCACCATCGGCACGCCGCCGATGAGCACATTAAAATTGCAGGAAAAGCTGTCCTCCAGCGTTGTCATCCGAAAAAGCCGCTGCATCAGACGATCCGGGTCTGCTCCCCTTTTCAGATCAATGGTAATTTTTAAGCCGTCAAGACCTGTTTCGTCGCGGATATCTGCAATTTCCTTAATTTTACCACCTTTGACCAGATCAACAACCTTTTCAATAACCGCTTCGCAGGTGGTTGTAGGCGGGATCCCCGTGATGTCTATACAGTTTGCCGATTTATCATATGCATATCTGGAACGGACTTTAAAGCTGCCACGCCCTGTACGGTAAATTTGGTCAAAGGTAGCACGGTCATAAAGGATCTGCCCGCCGCCGGTAAAATCCGGTGCCGGCAGCGTGGACGCAATGTCGTGCTGCGGGTCGCGCATCAGGGCAATGGTGGTTTCACAGACCTCCTTGAGGTTAAACGAGCAAATGGAACTGGCCATACCTACCGCGATCCCAGTGTTTGCATTGACCAAAACGGAAGGATATGTTGCCGGCAAAAGCGCGGGCTCTTTCAGCGTATTGTCATAATTGTCGACAAAATCGACCGTGTCCTTGTCTATATCGCGAAACAGCTCGTTGCATATGGGGTCGAGCTTTGCTTCTGTATATCTGGAAGCAGCCCAGGCCATATCCCTGCTGTAAAATTTCCCGAAGTTTCCCTTCGAATCTATATAAGGATGCAACAGCGCCTCATACCCGCGGCTTAAACGGACCATTGTGTCGTAAATTGCGCTGTCGCCGTGCGGGTTGAGCTTCATCGTCTGCCCCACTATGTTGGCCGATTTGGTGCGCGCTCCGCTTAAAAGCCCCATTTTATACATGGTATAAAGCAGCTTTCTGTGGCTGGGCTTAAAGCCGTCTATCTCCGGGATAGCCCTTGACAGGATCACGCTCATCGCATACGGCATGTAATTCTCTTCGAGCGTAACGGGAATTTTCTGTTCTACAACCGCTCCTGCGCCTTCTATAATCCCGTGCGTCCTTCCGGAGCTTTGCTGTTTGGGAGCCGCTTTTTTTCTTGGCGCCATTTTGATCACTCCAATTTATTGTCTTTCTTTAAAGTCAGCTTACGTCAAGGTCATGCATATAATGGCTGCCATTGTCGATAATAAACTGCTTTCTTCCTGCCAGGTTATCCCCCAAAAGAATGTCGAACATGGCGAAGGTTTTGTCCGCTTCGTCCGGCAAGACTTTGATCAGGCGGCGTGTTTTCGGGTTCATAGTGGTCAGGTTCATCATATCCGGTTCGTTTTCGCCCAATCCCTTGGAACGCTGTATGGTAAACTTGCTATCACCGATTTGGTTCAGATATTTTTCCTTTTCCGCCTCTGTATAGGCAAAATAAATTTCATTTTTGGTGGTAATCTCATACAGCGGCGATTCCGCAATAAACACCTTGCCCGCTTCAATCAGCGCGGGCGTCAGTCTGTAAAGCATCGTCAAAAGCAGCGTTCTGATCTGAAAGCCGTCGACATCTGCGTCCGTACATAAAATGACCTTACTCCAGCGCAGCAGATTGATATCAAACGAAGACAGGTCCTTGTTTGCCTTTGACTTTACCTGCACGCCGCAGCCAAGCACCTTTAGCAGGTCGGTAATAATATCATTTTTAAAAATTTTGTCGTAGTCTGCCTTCAGGCAGTTTAAAATTTTGCCGCGTATAGGGATAATCGCCTGAAAGTCCGGATCACGCGCCTGCTTGCAAGCGCCCAGCGCCGAGTCGCCCTCCACGATAAACAGCTCCCGCTGTGCCACATCCTTGCTGCGGCAATCCACAAATTTAGGCACCCGCCCGGTTATGTCCATATTGCCAGTGAGCTTTTTTTTGATATTCAGCCTGGTCTTTTCCGCATCTTCCCGGCTGCGCTTATTGATCAGCACCTGGTTGGCAATCCGTTCGGCCTCAATTGGATTTTCTATAAAATAAATTTCCAGCTGGCGACGCAGCACCTCCGTCATGGCATCCTGTATTCCTTTATTGGTGATCGCCTTTTTTGTCTGGTTTTCATACGAGGTCACACTGGAAAACGAAGAAATGACAATCACAAGGCAGTCTTCCACATCTCCGAAATTGATTTTGCTTTCATTCTTTGTATATTTGCCGTTTTGCTTTAAGTACGCGTCGATCTGATAAACAAAGGCGTTTTTCACCGCCTTTTCCGGCGCGCCGCCATGCTCCAGCCAACTGGAGTTATGGTAATATTCCGCCAGCTTTACCTTATTGGAAAAGGCCAGTGCAAAATGCATTTTTACTTTATACTGTGGCTTGTCCTCCCTGTCGCGCACCATACGTTCCGCCTGCCAGGACTGAATGCCGGACAATGCGTCTTCCCCAACCACTTCACGCACATGGTCGGTAATCCCTTCTTTATAATAAAACTGCTGCGTTTCAAAGGAATTTCCCCTCTGATTTTTAAAAAGGAAGGTAACGCCGGCGTTGACAATCGCCTGCCGTTTTAAAATGTCCGCAAAATATTCGGGCTGTACGTCAATATCGGTAAAAACGGCAAGATCCGGCTTCCAATGAATTTTTGTCCCGGTATCTTTTTTATGATAAGGTTCTTTCTTTAACCCGCCGATATTTTCCCCCCGTTCAAAGTGCAGGGAATACCTGTACCCGTCGCGGCGGATGTCTACATCCATATATTCCGATGCATACTGCGTTGAACAAAGGCCCAGTCCGTTTAGACCAAGGGAAAATTCATAGCTTTGGCCTTCGTTATTGTGATATTTTCCGCCTGCGTACAGCTCACAGAAAACAAGCTCCCAGTTAAAGCATTGTTCATTGTTGTTATAGTCGACAGGTATACCTCGTCCATGGTCCTCAATTTCTATGGAGCAGTCCGCAAAGCGGGTAATGGTAATCGTTTTTCCATAGCCTTCCCTGGCTTCGTCGATCGAGTTTGAAAGAATTTCAAATACGGAATGCTGGCATCCTTCTATCCCGTCGGATCCAAAAATAACCGCCGGCCTTTTCCGGACCCGGTCGGCGCCTTTGAGCGAAGATATACTGTCGTTGCCGTATTCTTGTTTTGTGTTTTTTCCTGCCATACCGTATATTCCTTTCCCTGCTTTATAAAAACAGGCAATTATTTTTCGCCCCGCAGCTTTTTAATTTTGTCGCGCAGATACGCCGCGTGTTCAAATTCCAAAAGCTTTGCAGCCGCTTTCATTTCTTTGGTCAATGCTTCTATCATCTGCTGTTTTTCGGCTTTTGTCAAGCGTTTTTTCATTTTTTTGCCGTCGTCCGCATGTGTGGAGATTTCAAGAATTTCAGACACTTTTTTTACAATTGTGGTCGGTATAATGCCGTGGCTTTGGTTATACGCTTCCTGGATTGTTCGGCGTCGCAATGTTTCACGGATCGCGTTTTCCATGGAGGGTGTCACGCTGTCTGCATACATAATGACTTCCCCCTGGGCATTTCGCGCCGCCCGACCTATCGTCTGGATGAGCGAACGTTCGCTTCTTAAAAAACCTTCCTTGTCAGCATCCAGGATTGCAACGAGCGAAACCTCCGGGATGTCAAGCCCTTCACGCAGAAGGTTAATACCAACCAAAACATCAAACGATCCCAAACGCAGGTCGCGGATGATCTCCATACGCTCGACCGTATCGATATCGTGGTGCATATAGCGCACACGGATTCCCATAGTTTCAAGATAAGCCGTCAGATCCTCCGCCATTTTTTTGGTGAGTGTTGTCACCAGTACTCTTTCATTGCGTGCTGTACGAAGGTTGATTTCAGAAATTAGGTCGTCCATTTGCCCATGTGTTGGGCGCACGGAAACGTTTGGATCAAGCAGCCCCGTGGGCCGTATGACCTGCTGGACAATCTGCGTGCTTTTTTCCTTTTCAAGCTCGCCCGGCGTAGCGCTTACAAAAACGACCTGGTTGATGCGGGAATAGAATTCGTCAAAATTCAGCGGCCGGTTGTCAAAGGCAGACGGAAGCCGAAAGCCATATTGGACCAGGCTTTCCTTGCGCGCCCGGTCGCCTGCATACATGCCGCGCACCTGCGGCAGCGTCACATGCGATTCATCGACAAACAGCAGGAAATCCTTTGGAAAATAATCCAAAAGCGTATAAGGCGCGCTGCCCGGCGCCCGCCCTGCAAGCACCCGGGAATAGTTTTCAATGCCGGTACAAAAACCAATTTCCTGCAGCATTTCTATGTCGTAGCGGGTTCGCTGCTCTATGCGCTGGGCCTCCAGCAGCTTTCCCTGCTCCCGAAAATAAGCAAGCCGCTCCTCGAGCTCTTTTTCAAGCTGTGCAATGGCCGCTTTCATTTTATCCTGCGGGACAATATAGTGCGAAGCAGGATAGATTGCAACATGGCGCAAATGCGCAATCAACTCGCCGGTAACAGGGTTGATTTCCGAAATCCGGTCAATTTCATCCCCAAAAAACTCCACCCGTATGATATTCCCGCCGGAAGATGCGGGGACCACCTCGACAACGTCGCCTCTGACCCGAAATTTATTTCTAACCATATTGACGTCGTTTCTTTCATATTGCAGTTCCACGAGCTTTTTTAAAAGGTCGTCGCGCTTTTTCTGCATCCCGGGGCGCAGCGAAATCACCATAGTACGGTAATCAATCGGGTTTCCCAGACTGTAAATACAGGAAACGGAAGAAACAATAATAACATCGTTGCGCTCGGAAAGTGCAAGCGTTGCGCTATGGCGCAATTTATCAATTTCATCGTTGATTGCACTGTCTTTTTCTATATATGTGTCTGTGTGCGGAATATACGCTTCCGGCTGGTAATAGTCATAATAGGAGACAAAATACTCGACTGCATTGTTCGGAAAAAACTCCTTAAATTCTGTACACAGTTGCGCTGCCAGCGTCTTATTATGCGCCAGAACCAGCGTGGGCTTGTTCACCTGCGCGATCACATTGGCCATGGTAAATGTCTTACCGGAACCTGTAACCCCCAGCAGCGTTTGCTCTTTGTCCCCTCTTTTGATTCCTTCCACCAGTTTGGCGATCGCCTGCGGCTGATCGCCTGTTGGCTTATAGGGAGAAACCAATTGAAATACTCCCTGATCGTTTTGGTTGCTCATACATACTTCCCTTTATCCACTATGACCATAATTGGTCAAAAATTTGCTTTTCTAACGGAGCTGTTTGCAAGCTTATTTGGGTCAATTGCAAATTGCCCACAAAAACCTCGAACAAACGTTTTTATCCATTTTACTCCTCTATGGTTTTTTTGTCAACGTTCATTAGTATAGCACAGGTACCTGCCGGTTTCAATGAAATGCTGTTGCTGCCGGCTGTATACACGCCCACTCTCTTATTATGCAGAATATGAATCACGTTTATAAATCCTTATATAATGCAGGGAATCTTAATAAAAATAAGCTTTTACGCAAGTTTTACAGAGTCTTAACCAATCCATGGTAGTTTTGTATGTCTACTTTTACTTGGCAAGTTGACCCGTCAAGCAGTCTGCTTATAGAAAAATCCCCCTGTTTAGTAAACAGGGGGATCGAAAACGCAGTGGAAATCAGACAATAAAGGAAGGGTCAAACAGATATGTGCCATAG
>UQKB01000019.1 GCA_900541565.1 uncultured Oscillospiraceae bacterium | reverse complement strand
TTCTATTCGCTATCTTTTTTTCTTATTTGTCACACATCATTGTAACTCCTACAAAAATCCGCATGACAACTGCATAAAAACGTTGACAAAACGCCGTTACTTGTGGTATCATTCTAAATTGCCGAGTAATGGCGTTTTGCACGTTTTACAGTGGTTTTTCTGCTGCAAAACATGCTGAAAACCGCATTTTTTCTGTATATTACCAATAATGGCATAAAATGCTGTTGACCGGGACATATTATAATATTTCCCGTTGACATAAAAATTTTTTAAGAAAGGAGGAATTTGTGTCTATGCCTACCTTTAACCAGTTGGTACGCAAGGGCCGCGAGGTATCTGAAAAGAAAGCAAAGGCGCCTGCTCTTTTAAAGGGTTGGAATTCCAAAAAGCGCAGAGCAATTGACCAGAGCTCCCCACAAAAAAGAGGTGTCTGCACGGCTGTAAAAACAGCTACGCCTAAAAAGCCGAACTCAGCGCTTAGAAAAATTGCAAGGGTAAGGCTTTCAAACGGTATCGAAGTCAGTTCCTATATCCCGGGCGTGGGCCACAATCTGCAGGAGCACTCTGTTGTTCTGATCAGAGGCGGAAGGGTCAAGGATCTTCCTGGTGTACGTTACCACATTATTAGGGGAACACTTGACGCACAGGGTGTTGCAAAGCGTATGCAGGCCCGTTCCAAGTACGGCGCAAAGCGTCCGAAAGCAGGTAAGTAAGAAGGAATTGACAAGGCTTTCAATGGGATAAGGTTATTTTTTTGTAAATACCAGTACAATACAGATGTGCTTTTATATATGTTAAGATACGAAAGCCTTTTGTATTGGCCAACGGGAGTTTGTCGCTTTCGAGTACCGATGATATCTCTTAATTGTGAAGGAGGGAAGTAAAGTGCCAAGAAGAGGCTCAATAGCAAAGCGTGATGTTTTACCGGACCCGCTTTATCATTCAAAGCTTGTTACACGTCTGATCAACAACATTATGTATGACGGAAAAAAAGGCGTTGCGCAGAAGATTGTTTATGGCGCGTTCGATATCATCCGTGAAAAAACAGGAAAAGACCCGTTAGAGGTTTTTGAACAGTGCATGGAAAATTTAATGCCTGTGCTTGAAGTAAAGGCTCGCCGCGTAGGTGGTGCAACATACCAGGTTCCTATGGAGGTAAGAGCAGAAAGAAGGCAGACCTTGGGGCTGCGTTGGCTTTCTACTTATGCAAGACAGCGCAGTGAAAAAACAATGAAGGAAAGACTTGCCGGTGAAATCCTTGATGCTTTGAACGGCGCAGGCGGCGCTGCCAAGAAGCGTGATGATACGCATAAGATGGCAGAGGCCAATAAGGCTTTTGCACATTTCAGATGGTAATTGTTTAAGGAGGATTTTATGTCAAGGCAGGTTTCTCTTGAAAAGACTAGAAATATCGGCATTATGGCGCACATTGATGCCGGTAAAACTACCACAACAGAGCGTATCCTGTTCTATACGGGTATCAACCATAAAATTGGTGAAACGCATGACGGCGGCGCCACTATGGACTGGATGGTACAGGAGCAGGAAAGAGGTATTACCATTACCTCTGCTGCCACGACCTGTTTTTGGAGAGAACACAGAATCAACATTATAGATACGCCGGGGCACGTGGACTTTACCGTTGAGGTAGAGCGTTCCCTGCGTGTGTTGGACGGTTCTGTTACGGTTCTGTGCGCAAAGGGCGGCGTTGAGCCCCAGTCTGAAACCGTATGGCGTCAGGCGGATAATTACGGCGTTCCCAGAATGGTATATGTCAATAAAATGGATATTATGGGCGCTGACTTTTATAGAGTTGTCCAAATGATGAAAGACAGGCTTAAATGCAACGCAGTACCGATCCAGCTGCCGATTGGGTCGGAGGAAACGTTTAAGGGGATTATCGACCTTGTTGAAATGAAGGCGGAGGTCTATTACGATGACCTTGGCAAGGATATGCGGGAAGAAGAAATCCCTGAAGACATGAAGGAGCTTGCCCAGAAGTACCATGACGAGCTGATCGAGCATGTTGCCGAGCAGAACGAGGAGCTTATGGAAAAGTACTTTAGTGGCGAGGAGCTCACGGTAGAAGAGATTAAAGCTCAGATTCGCAAGAGCACGATTGAAAATACGATGGTGCCTGTTACCTGCGGTACCTCTTACCGCAACAAGGGCGTACAAAAGCTGCTGGACGCTATTGTAGATTACATGCCGGCTCCGACGGATGTACCGGCGATTAAGGGCATCAACCCCGAAACAGAAGAAGAAACCGTTCGCCATTCTTCTGACGAAGAGCCCTTTGCTGCGCTTGCGTTTAAGATTGCTGCGGACCCGTTTGTAGGCAAGCTTTGCTTTTTCCGTGTGTATTCGGGAACAGTCAAGGCCGGTTCTACCGTTTATAACTCAACAAAGGACAATAACGAACGCATGGGCCGTATTTTGCAGATGCATGCAAACGACAGAAAGGATATTGACATCTGCTATGCAGGGGACATTGCAGCGGCTGTCGGCCTGAAGAATACAACAACGGGCGATACACTTTGTGATGAAAAGCATCCGGTTATTTTGGAATCTATGGAGTTCCCGGAACCTGTTATCCGCGTGGCTATAGAGCCGAAAACCAAAGCGGGCCAGGAGAAAATGGGTATTGCCCTTGCGAAGCTTGCAGAGGAAGACCCCACCTTTAAGGCTTATACCGACGAAGAAACGGGACAGACCATTATTGCAGGTATGGGCGAGCTCCATTTGGAGATTATTGTCGACAGGCTTTTGCGTGAATTTAAAGTAGAGGCCAATATCGGTAAGCCGCAGGTTGCTTATAAAGAGACGATCCGCTCCGCTGCTGATGTGGATAGGAAGTATGCAAGGCAGTCCGGCGGTAAGGGCCAGTATGGTCATGTTAAGATCAAGATTGAGCCCAATCCCACAAAGGGCTACGAATTTGTCAATGCAATTGTCGGCGGTGCGATCCCGAAGGAATATATTCCGGCGGTTGACCAGGGTATTCAGGGCGCCATGCTTTCCGGCGTGCTTGCGGGCTACAATGTTGTGGACGTAAAGGTAACGCTGTACGATGGTTCCTACCATGAGGTCGACTCTTCTGAAATGGCATTTAAAATTGCCGGTTCCATGGCCTTTAAGGAGGCCATGCAGAAGGCAAGCCCCGTATTGCTGGAGCCGATTATGAAGGTTACGGTTATAGTGCCGGAAGAATATATGGGCGACGTCATTGGCGATTTGAACTCCAGACGCGGTATGATCCAGGGTATGGAAGCGGAAAACGGCGCGCAGAGGATCAATGCACATGTGCCCCTTTCTGAAATGTTTGGCTATGCAACGGACATGCGCTCCAAGACGCAGGGCCGCGGACAGTATGTAATGGAGCCCAGCCATTATGCGGAAGTTCCAAAGTCTGTTTCAGAGGCGATTATTTCTTCACGCACAAAGAAAGAAGACTGATTGTAAAAGCGTTCTTTTTTCATTTACCTATTGCAATTTGATTATAAAATTGCTAAAATATAGCTTGACAACTGGAAAAATTTAAATTTCTTTATTACAAGGGAGGAAATTCCAATGGCAAAAGAAAAATTTGAAAGAAATAAACCGCATATTAACATTGGTACGATCGGCCACGTTGACCATGGTAAGACAACGCTGACGGCTGCCATTACAAAGGTTCTGAACCTGGAAGGCGACGCAGATTTTGTTGACTATGCCAATATCGACAAGGCTCCGGAGGAAAGGGAGCGCGGTATTACAATTAACACAGCGCACGTTGAGTACGAAACAGCAAAGCGTCACTATGCGCACGTTGACTGCCCCGGCCATGCCGACTATGTTAAGAACATGATTACGGGTGCTGCGCAGATGGACGGTGCGATCCTGGTTGTATCTGCTGCAGACGGCCCGATGCCCCAGACAAGAGAGCACATTTTGCTTTCCCGTCAGGTTGGTGTTCCTTATATCGTTGTTTTCATGAACAAAACGGATCAGGTTGACGACGAAGAGCTGCTCGACCTGGTAGAGATGGAAATCCGCGAATTGCTTGACGAGTATGAATTCCCGGGAGACGACACACCGATCATCCGTGGTTCTGCTTTTCTGGCTCTTGACAGCGCTTCCAAGGACCCGAATGCGCCTGAGTACAAGTGCATTCATGAGCTGATGGATGCGGTTGATGAGTTTATCCCCACACCGGACCGTAAGGCGGATCTTCCGTTCCTTATGCCTGTTGAAGACGTATTTACGATCACGGGCCGTGGTACGGTTGCTACCGGTAGAGTAGAAAGAGGCCAGTTGAAGACCTCTGAAGAGGTTGAAATTATTGGTCTTACCGAAGAAAGAAGAAAGGTTGTTGTTACAGGTATTGAAATGTTCAGAAAAATTCTGGACTATGCAGAGGCCGGCGACAACGTTGGTGTTCTTCTTCGTGGTGTACAGAGGTCAGAGATCGAAAGAGGACAGGTTCTTGCAAAACCCGGTACGATCAACCCGCACACGAAGTTCCGTGGGCAGGTTTACGTTCTGACAAAGGAAGAAGGCGGCCGTCATACACCGTTCTTTAACAATTACCGTCCCCAGTTCTATTTCAGAACAACAGACGTTACAGGTGTAATTTCTCTGCCGGAAGGTACGGAAATGTGCATGCCTGGCGATAACGTAGATATGGACGTAGAGCTGATTACGCCGATCGCTATTGAGGAAGGTCTGCGCTTTGCTATCCGTGAAGGCGGCCGTACGGTAGGCTCCGGCGTTGTTACAGCCATTAACGGCTAATCATATAAATGCTTTTATTGCATTACATTTTATGGAATGCAAGCGGGCGGCAGATTTTCTGCCGCCCGTTTTTTTACTACTGATAACTTTATATTAAAAAATAGTATCAAAACAACAAAAATGTAATAAAGAGGAGTTTATAAAATGAAAAGTCAATAGAAGACTAGATTAAACAGGGGAAGTGTTCGCGCAACACTTCCCCTGTGTTCCGATCTCTCTAATAAATGAGAAAGGTATATTTACTTTCCGGCCAATACATAGCTTTCCATCATTCTTTCTTTTAATTCTTCATTTGAGATACTTCCGTCCAACACGAATGTGTACCAACTTTTTTTATTCATGTGCCAACCGGGGTAATAATGCTTTCTGGATAGGACAGTTTCGGCCTCGGTGGAATTCATGCGAAGGTCTATGATTTCCACGATCTTGTCAGTTTCAAGACCTATCTTTTTTCCAGCGACCGTTAAAATTGCGCCATACCATTTTTTATTATCTTTTCTACGCCAAACAGCATTATCCGGAAATTTCTTCCAAAGAAATTCAAGTTCATCACCATAGGATTCTCTAACATATTTAATGATCATCTGTGCCTGTTCCGTTTTGAAAACTGCCGTTTCATAACACTGCCGAGCAACATCGGATAATACTTGTTCGATTGCGGTTCTAATCTTACCGACATATGTGCCAGAAGCACCTGTTTTATAAAGAACATATGGTTCACCATTTTCGTTTTCAGTCAAGTTTGTATCAACAGTTCCATCTGCGCCTATTTGAACAGTAAGTGTAAATTCACCATTTCGGATGTCGGTAGAATATTGATAAGTGCTCCCGTTTTTTTCAAAACCGTAAGAAATCAATTTATCTGGAATTGGTTTCTTTCTTTTGAAAATCTCGTCAAACATATTTGTCCTCCACGATTCCCGATTTACCGAGTGATTAATTAAACAGATTATAACAAAATGGACTTAAAAGGGCAAGCGCAGAAGAAATAATTCCTGTCCTTATTACTAAAATTATTTTAGCAATTAGATGAGAAGCATTGACAAAAAAATACCGATTCATTTAAAGGCGTAAGCCGCAGTTGATGGCAAGCAGAGCCGTCACAAGCATGTTTACAAGCAAGCAGACGCAGTGTAGCATATGCATGACTTTTGCGAAAAGGTGGACGACCCCCAACGGGTGTAAGTGAGCAATAACTTTACAAAAGAAAAGTTGCCGCAAGCAATGTGAAGCTTGCGGCAACTTGGTCCGAGTGACTGGAGTCGAACCAGCGGCCTCTTGAACCCCATTCAAGCGCGCTACCAAACTGCGCCACACCCGGATATAAACGGTGGCGGGTTTCCCCGTCACCGCTCTTCATTATAACATGTATACAGGATAATGTCAAATAAAGATTTAATTTAATACATCAAAAAATTTGGAATGGATGGCGCTGACCGCCCGGTCGGCGTCTTCAACAGCGATCAGTACGGAAACTTTAATTTCGCTTGTAGAGATCATCTGAATGTTGATTTGAGAATCATAAAGCGCTTCAAACATTTTTGAAGCAACGCCCGCGTGTGTTTCCATACCGGCGCCAACAATCGAAATTTTTGCAACCTTGTCGTCATACAGAACCTTATTACCGCCGATGGTCGCAATATAATCCTCCAGAATGGCAACGGCTTCCTTTCCTTTATCTTTTGCAACGGTAAAAGAAATGTCCTTTGTATCGTCACGGCCGATAGACTGTAAAATAATATCTACATTAATATCTTTTGCAGCAAGCTTTGAAAACATTTTAAAGGCAAGGCCAGGCCTGTCTGGTACGCCTGTAACAGATATTCTTGCTACATCTGTGTCCTTTGCAACACCGCTGATTAACATTTTTTCCATTTTAGCTGCCTCCTTAACGATTGTGCCGGGTGCACAAGTCAAGCTTGAAAGAACTTCAAGCTCTAAATTATATTTTTTTGCCATTTCTACACTGCGGTTGTGCAGCACCTGCGCGCCCAGCGTAGCAAGCTCAAGCATTTCATCGTATGAAATCTCGTCAAGCTTTCTGGCGTTTTTTACCTTGCGCGGATCTGCGGTGTAAACGCCTTCCACGTCTGTGTAAATTTGGCAAAGATCCGCATGCATGGCTGCCGCAATGGCAACGGCGCTTGTGTCGGAGCCGCCACGGCCCAGTGTGGTAATATCCTCATAACGGCTGATCCCCTGGAAGCCGGCAATAACGACAATGTTATTTTTATCCAGCTCGCGCTTGATGCGCTCCGGGATAATTCTTTTAATGCGTGCTCCCGTATGCATGGATGTAGTCTGAAAACCCGCCTGCCAGCCCAGCAGAGAAACAACAGGGTAGCCCAGCTTTTCAATTGCCATGGATAAAAGCGCGATTGAAATCTGTTCCCCTGCGGCTAAAAGCATATCTTTTTCCCGTTTAGAAGCATTGGGGTTGATTTCTTCTGCCTTGGCAAGTAAATCGTCGGTCGTGTCGCCCTGCGCGGAAACCACAACGATTACACGGTTCCCTTTTTTATAGGTATCTGTTACGATACGGGCGACATTGTAAACGCGCTGCGCGTTTGCAACAGAGCTGCCGCCAAATTTCTGTACAATCAGGCTCATAAAGTGTTACCTCCATATATATTCGCCATTGTGAAAAAAGATCCACAACAGATTTTATATGCAAAACAGGCGTTTGTCAACGCCGGAAATACGCGGGGAATACATCAGTCGATCATGATCTGTGCGCCGCAGGCATCCGGGCTTAAAACCTTAAAACGCCAGTTTTTTATACCCTTTTCTTCAAGAGAAGTAAGCGCATGCGCACGAAAGATATCCTGTAGCTTGTCATCTATGATGGAAATAACGGTTGGTCCGGCGCCGCTTATATAAGTACCATAGGAGCCAAGCTCATAGCTTGTGCGAAAGACGGTGTCCAGCCCGGGGATAAATTGCGTGCGGTAGGGTTGATGTAAGCGGTCCTGCACAGCAACGCGGAGGTTTTCCAGGCTTCCGGAAAAAAGCGCCGCGGTCATCAGCGCGGAACGCGAAAGATTATAAACGGCGTCTTCGCGGGAGTAGGATTTTGGAAGAGCGCTTCTGGCCGTTTCGGTTTTCAGCTCAAAGGGAGGGATAAAAAGGCCAAAGCGAATATGCGCGGCAATGGGGACCGTAACAGAATGAACACGTCCGCCCTCTATGGCGGACGTGACAAGCCCGCCGGTAAAAGCCGGCGTAGTATTGTCCGGGTGGCCCTCTATTTTGCAGGCAAGATTCACAAGGTCGTGCTGTGTAAGCGGGTTACCAAGAAAGCGGTTGGCGCCAAGCAGCCCTGCAACAATACAGGCGCTGCTGCTCCCCAGCCCTCTTGTCATGGGAATATTGTTTTCCTGCACCAGCTTTAAGCCTGGAAAGCGACGCCCACATTCTTTATAAAGATAAGAAGCAGACCAGTAAATCAGGTTGCTTTGGTCGGTTGGGACGGCAACGGCGTCTTTTGAAGTAATAGCAATCCCGTCAAATTCTTCCATCCATACCTGGTTATACATACTCAAAGCAATGCCCAGGCTGTCAAAGCCTGAGCCTAAATTTGCGCTTGTCGCGGGAACCTGAATCCGAATCATAATTACAAATCCCCAATTCTGATTTTAGATACAACCTTCACGCCTTGGCTTTGCAGCTTGTCAATATCTGCAAGGATGGCGCCCACAGTCTTTTCCGGAGTAATAAAAGCAAACTCGCCGTCAGCAGCGTTGTTGCGGCCAAGCGGTGTAACAGCACCAAAAATATTTTTGGCGGATGCAAGGGCATCTTCCGTATTGTCTGCAAAAGCCCTGATAAACATGGATGTGACGCTTTGTTCCCAGGGAAGCACATAATCGTCCGTGCCGTCGGCCCAATACAGGTATTTCCTTGCCTTTAAATGCTTAATGCAGTCTATCATATCGGCTACTACCGCGCTGGCCGTTGGCAGTTTACCGGCACCCTTGCCGTAAAATACAACGTCGCCGGTTGCATCGCCGCGAACCATAATACCGTTGAACACGTCATCCACACCGGCCAGCTGGCTTTGGCTGCTGATAAACATGGGAGCTACAAAAATATCGATCCGGCCGTCGTCAAGCATTTTTACGCTGCCGATCAATTTGATCACACCGCCCCAGGCGGAAGCGTAGGCCACGTCTTCTAATGTAATGTTTGTAATGCCTTCTGTATATATGTTGTCGGGATAAACATGTTTGCCAAATGTAAGGGACGCCAAAATACAGATTTTGCGTACTGCGTCATAACCGTCTACGTCTGCGGAAGGGTCGCGCTCGGCATAGCCAAGCTTTTGCGCCAGCGCCAATGCCTGGTCAAACTTCATGTGCTCATGAATCATTTTTGTAAGAATAAAATTGGTTGTCCCGTTTAAAATACCAGCGATCTGGCTGACCTCATTTGCTGCAAGGCACTGGCTGATCGGCCGGATAATAGGGATACCGCCGCCGACGCTTGCCTCAAAAAGGAAATTGGCGTTTTTGTCCTTTGCAATCTGCAAAAGCTGCGCGCCTTTGGCTGCAACCAGCTCTTTATTGGACGTAACAACGCTTTTTCCCTTTTCCAGGCAGCGCTTTACAAAATCGAAAGCCGGGTGCAGGCCACCCATTGTCTCTACAACAACCTTTACCTCTTCGTCGTTGCAGATATCGTCAAAATTCTTGGTAAACCGGTCGTGTAGGGGGCTGTCGGGAAAATCGCGTATATCTAAAATATATTTAATATGCATTTCTTCCTGCGCTCTTTTTTTCAGGCTTTCCCTGTGCGTGAGCAATATTTCCGCAACACCGGAGCCAACAACCCCATAGCCCATAATCGCTACCTGTATCATTTTACACCTCTTCAAAAGTTTTCATAATTCTTATTCTATTACCGCAAAAGCAAATCTGCTACCAAGGGGGGCTATATATACTCCCCGCTGGTAACATCCCCGCCAGTAGAAACGTCCCCGCCGCTTTCGGCAGGCGGAACATCATCGGATGAAGCCGGTGGCTCAGGCGCCACGCTACCGGGGTCTTCTGAGGGAACATCGGAATAATCAGGCTCACCACTGGAAGCATCGTCGGACGAAACGTCTGAGCTGTCGTCGTAGGAATAGCTGGAATCATAATCGTCGTCATAATCATCGTAGTTATCGTAGCTGTCATCATAATAACTGTACCCGTGGCCGCCGTAGCAGTAATCAGGGCGCATATCTTCTGTATAATATCCCATATAGGTTTCTCCGCAATAGCTGGTGGCAAGCAAACCTGTTGACGCGCAATATGGGATAGCTTCTACATTGGGTGAAAGCGTAAATTCCTTCGGTTCTTTATCAGAGAGATATTCTGACATCAGGTCATGGAAGGTCTGCTCGGCAACGTTGGTGCTGCCAACAATCGAGGCAGGCGTATCAAAGCCGGTCCATATACCCAGCAGCGCATAGGGGGAAAGGCCAATAAACCAGTGGTCCTTACCGTAGTCCGTGGTACCGGTTTTACCAAGAATATCCCAACCTGAAATGGCAGCCATACCGGCAGCAGTATGCGCCGGGTTGGAATAGGTAACGTTATAGTGCAAAAGCCGGTTCATAATTGTAGCGGTTTCAGATGAGTAGGACTGGATTGGAATGTTTTCGCGGTTGTCTAAAATGATTTCCCCATCCTGGTCCGTTACGTAGTAGTAGGAATACGGTTCATAATATCTACCGCCGTTGCCCATGTATTGGTAAGAAGAGACCATTTCCCTGACGGTGACGCCTCCGTTGAGGCCACCAATGGACAAGCCGCCGATGTTTTCTGAATCTTCCGTTGTCAAATGCCGGAAGCCCGTCTTGTTTACAGCCTGGTTATAAGCGTTTTCCACGCCGACCAGCTGCATGGTTTGTACAGCCGCACCGTTTAAAGATGCCTCAATTGCATCGGGCAAAAGGACGTTACCGTAATAATAGCCGCCCGAGTTGTTTGGGCCGGAAATCCAGCCGTTATCTGTCCATGCCCAGTGTTCGATCGGTTCGTCCAATACAAACGACGAAAAATGGTAAATTTTATTTTCAATAGCCAGTGGGTAGACAAACGAAGGTTTAATAGAGGAACCGGGCTGCAGTTCGGAAATATTTGCCCTGTCCCACAACAGCATGCCGTCCTTTTTTTCCCGACTGCCGACAGAGGCAATAATACGCCCGTCAAAATCCATCATAATCAGGCCCATTTGCAGGTTAGGGTCGGAAGGGGTGTCCAGATTTAAAACGTATTGCTCTGCAAATTCCTGCATTTCGGTATCCATAGCACAGTAAATTTTTAACCCTTCGGTATACAGCTTGGTAGAAGCAGCCTCTTCGCTGATATTCAGTTCCTGTGCCAGGTCTGTGCGGAGGTCACGGAAAAGCATGTCAATATACCAGTTTGGTACCTCTTCTTCCTCTTCTTCGTCCTCTTCCTCCTCTACGTAGCCTACAAAGGTCATGGTTTGTGATTCTTCCATAGCCTGGTCGTATTCTTCCTTGCTGATTTTTCCCTGGTCATACATTTCCTGCAAAACGGTTTCACGGCGCTCTTTGTTGGATTCCGGATAATCAAGAGGGGTATAGGCCGCCGGATTTTGTGTAATACCGGCAATGGCCGCGCACTGCGCGATCGAACAATCCTGAATATCTTTGCCAAAATATAAATGTGCCGCCGCCTGCACGCCGCGGCAGCCGCTGCCAAAGTTGACAATGTTCAGGTAAGCTTCCAAAATTTCGTCTTTTGTAAAATCCCGCTCCAAATTTAAAGCGCGAAAGATTTCCCTTAATTTTCTGGTGATGCTGACCTGGTTGTCATCGGTAATATTTTTGATCAGCTGCTGCGTCAGCGTGGAACCGCCGTAGCTGTCAGAACCGGAGGCAAGGCTGAACACAGCCCCTGCCGTACGCACCCAGTCCACACCGTTATGGTCGTAAAAGCGCTTGTCCTCAATTGCAATAATCGCGTCCTTCATGGACTGGGGGATATCCTCATAATCTACCCATATGCGGTTTTCTGTACTATGCAGCCTTTGGTATTCCACTGGATTGCCGTTTTCGTCGTTTACATAAATAAAGCTGGTGAGCTGCAGCTTGGAGGCATGCAGGTCAATACCCGTGGGCTCGTTGGCCAAACCGAAAAGATAAATCATTACAGAAATACCAACGACTACAAGAGAAACGCACAAGATCATTAAAAAGGTAGACAGCAGTTTCCACACAATCGACAGCGTCCCCTTGGCTCCTTTCACGGCGGCGTTTGTCGTCACAGCTTTTTGCTGTTCTGCTTCGCCTGTAAATTTATTAATGTCGGTTTTGCGCATAGAGTGGCCGACCTCCCTGTAAAAATTGAAAATCCAAGTATAGTATAAAAAGCCTATAAAGCAGTGCCTGCACAAAAAGACGATACACTTATTTCACATTATAACACTAAAAGGAAGAAAAAGGAATCTTTTTTTTGATTATTTCATTAATATTCTGTTAATTTCAGGGCGTTTTAATCATTGCAGTATAAACTTTACCGGCGCTGCAATACTAAAGATAAAAGAACTGCAATACAGCGGCCAAATTTTATAAAAAAACAGGAAAGTCATGCAGCGGCAGAGGGGAGAAGGGACGGCTATGATCAGCAAACGTTTGGTTATAATTGTAAGCGTGCTTTTTGCGGCAATTGCCGTAACGGCTCTGGTATTTACGCTGTTTCCGGCACAAAACCAGGCACAGGCAGAAAATCCGACGGATACAACAAGTGAAGCGGTCTATTATCTCAAAGACTATAACGGCCGGCTTGCGGTTTTTTCACAAGGCAGTGAAAGGCCCTTTAAAATAACGGAAGTGGAAATTAAAACGTTGCCGGAATATGACCAGAAGACGCTTAAGCAGGGAATACAAGCATATGGACAAAAGGAGCTGACCCGGCTTTTAGAAGATTTTTGCAGCTGACGGCTGTATAAAAGAAAGAAATGTGGATCAATCGTGATATAAACCATATTATTACAAAAAAATCGTTTGAAATATATTATAAAGGTAAAATAGAGAAGACAGACGGAGAATTGCACGTTGTTTTCTTGACAAATACAAAGTGTAGATATAAAATTAGTTAAGCAATCAAACTATATAGGCCGGCAGGGTTATAAAAAGGTGGGCGGAAGCATGTCAGAGGATTTCATTGAAAGATTTCATTTTGTTTTGGAGCAAAGCTATTCGCTTTTTTCCAGAGTGGAGCAGAATATGCTTACGCGTTCCAAGCGTTTTAATCTTTCCATTACAGAATTGCATCTGATCGAGGTCATTAACCGTGATCCGATCCGGGGCAGGGTGATGGGGGATATTGCAAACGAACTGATGATCACGCCTTCTTCTGTAACCATCGCGGTCAATAAGCTTGTAAAAAAAGGGTATGCCGTAAAGAAAAAGGGCTTGGAGGACGGCAGGCTGGTATATGTGCAGCTGACAGACAGCGGCAGGCATGCCGACCGTATACATAAGCGTTTTCATAAAAGCCTTGCCAAAAGTATTACAAGTGGCATGACACAGCAGGAAAAGGGCATTTTGCTTAACTGTATGGACAGAATGAATACGTTTTTAAGCGCAAGGCTTAAAAAGATGGAGGGGTTAAAATCGTGAGCTTCCGCATAACAGGTACGGGGAAATTTGTTCCGGAGTACATACTCACCAACGAAGAAATTTCCACCATGGTAGATACCAGTGACGAATGGATCAGAAAGCGTTCCGGCATTCATGAAAGACATGTATGCACGACAGAAACGATTACCGATATTTGTGTAGGCGCAGCAAAAAATGCGCTGGAAAACGCAAATATTACCGCACAACAGCTGGATTTGATTATATGCGCGACGCTCAGAGGGGAGTACATCACCCCTTCGCAGGCCTGCGTGGTGCAAAAGGAGCTGGGCGCTTCGTGCCCTGCGTTTGATATAAACGGGGCTTGCTCCGGATTTATGTATGCGCTCGATGTAGCCGCCGGCTTTTTTGCGCGGGACAGAGTGCAAAGAGTGCTTGTCATAGCGGCGGACAACCTGTCCAATATTACAGATTGGAAGGATCGCTCCACCTGTGTGCTGTTTGGAGACGGCGGCGGTGCGGTGGTGCTGGAAAAAGGCGACGCACTCAAATCGATCTGTCTGACGGCCAAAGGCGATACAGACGTTTTGTATGCGCCGCATGGGGAAAATACATCGCCGTTTTATAAGCATCCATCCTACAGGCCGGTTTTGCATATGGATGGGCCGGAAGTCTATAAGTTTGCGGTAACAGCCATGGTGCGTGGACTCAAAGACGCCATTGCACAGGCCGGGCTTACGCAGGATGCGATTGATCATGTGATCCCGCACCAAGCAAATACGCGGATTATTGACACAGCGGTGTCCCGGCTGCAGATTCCGGCGGAAAGGTATATTAAAAATATTGCGCATTACGGCAATACGTCTGCTTCCTGCATGCCCATGGCGCTGGACGACGCGCACAGAAGCGGCCGTCTGAAAAAGGGAGATCTGATTGCCATGTGCGCGTTTGGCGCAGGACTTACCACGGGTAGTTGCGTGCTTCGGTGGGATATTTAAAAAAGGCCGCCGCCCCAAACCGGCGCGCGGCGTTTTGTAAAACCAACATTACATAAACGGAGGAAAAGCATATGATAAGCACACCCATCAATGAACTGCTGGGGATTGAGTATCCTATTTTTCAGGGCGGTATGGCCTGGGTTGCAGATGCCTCTTTGGCGGCGGGCGTAAGCAACGCCGGCGGCCTGGGGATTATAGCGGGAATGAATTCAAACGGGGAACAGCTTCGTGAAGAAATTAAAAAAGCAAGAGAACTGACGGACAAGCCGTTTGGAGTAAATGTAATGCTGATGAGCCCCTATGTGGGGGAGGTCGCAAAAGTCGTTATAGAAGAAAAAATTCCGGTTGTGACAACAGGTGCGGGAAACCCTGCAAAATATATGAAGGACTGGAATGCGGCGGGCATTAAGGTGATTCCGGTAGTTCCTTCTGTGTCCCTTGCAAAGCTTGCGCAAAGAAACGGCGCTTTTGCAGTAATTGCAGAGGGCGGAGAGTCCGGGGGGCATGTGGGCGACCTTACGACGATGGCGCTTGTTCCACAGGTTGTGGATGCAGTGTCGATCCCTGTAATCGCCGCAGGCGGCATTGCAGACGGTCGGCAGCTTGCTGCGTGTTTTATGCTGGGCGCTGTAGGTGTACAGGTGGGTACGCGCTTTTTGGTTGCCAGGGAGTGCACGATCGCACAGGAATATAAAGATAAAATTTTAAAAGCAAAGGATATAGACACGGTCGTAACAGGTAAGCGCCTGGGGCATCCTGTGCGTTCTATAAAAAATGCTTTTACAAGGGAATATTTAAAGCAGGAGTATAACAGCCAGATTTCTGACGAGGAGCTGGAGCAGCTGGGTGTGGGCGCGCTTAGAAAAGCAGCCAGACAGGGAGATGTGTCCGGTGGATGTGTGCCGGCCGGACAGGTGGCTTCCATGGTCAAGCAGGAGCAGACTGCAAAGGAGATTATAGAAGATCTGTTTACACAGGCGGAAAAAGTATTGGACGGTGCCAAAAAATGGGTAAAATAGTGTTGATGTTTGCCGGGCAGGGTTCCCAATACACCGGCATGGGAAAAGAACTCAGCGACTGTTCAAAAGCTGCAAAGGCGGTTTTTGATATGGTTGACCATATACGTCCCGGAACGTCTGCGCTATGCTTTACAGGGCAGAAGGACGCGCTTGACCAGACGGTCAATACCCAGCCCTGCGTATTTGCAGTAGACCTTGCCGCGGCCTGCGCAGTCAGGGAGGCAGGAATTATACCGGATTTTGCAGCTGGTTTTTCTCTGGGGGAAATCGCAGCTATAGGCTATGCAGGTATTTTAACGCAGCAAGACGCTTTTGCACTTGTATGTGAAAGGGCACGGCTGATGGATCAGGCGGCAGGGCAGCAGCAGGGTGTTATGGTAGCTGTTTTAAAACTTTCGGCAGAGCAGGTGGAAAAGCTCTGCAAGCAGTTTGAAAACACATGGCCTGTCAATTACAACAGCCCATTACAGACAGTTGTTGCAATGACGCAGGAAAACCTGGAAGCATTTTGCCAGGCAGTCCGGGAACAAAAGGGAAAAGCAGTACAATTGTCTGTAAGCGGTGCGTTCCATTGTCCGTTTATGCACAGTGCGGCACAGGGCCTGAACGCTTATTTGGAAAACGCCGCGTGGGGCAAGCCTGAGATTCCGGTTTATGCCAATGCAACGGCACAGCCTTATGAAGGCGACTGCAGAGCATTGTTGACAAAACAGGTGCAAAGCCCTGTATACTGGCAAAAAACGGTGGAAAACTTAGTCGCGCAGGGAGCAGATACCTTTATAGAGGTAGGGCCTGGAAAAACACTGTCCGGGCTTGTAAAAAAGATCAATACACAGGTACGTGTGTTCCATGTAGAAGATGCACAGACGCTTGCGCAGGTGAAAAAAGAGCTTCTGTAAACCGCCATAAGAAATGCGGCGAAGGATTTTTTATCATAGAAAGGAACGGTACGCATGAGATTTGAAAAGAAAACGGCGCTGGTTACCGGCGCTTCACAGGGGATTGGAAAAGCAATTGCGTTAAAGCTTGCACAGGAAGGCGCAGATATTGCCGCCGTGTATATAGGCGACAATACAAGAGCGGAGGAAACGAAAAAAGAAATTGAGGCTTTTGGGGTAAAATGTGCGCTGTATAATTGTGATGTTTCTGACTTTGCAGCGGTAAAGCAGCTGTGCGAGGATGTGATTGGGCAATTTGGCGGGATAGATATCCTTGTAAACAATGCCGGTATTGTACGCGACAGCCTGGTGCTTTCTATGAAGGAAGAAGATTTTGACAGCGTATTGCGCGTAAACCTAAAAGGAACGTTTAATATGATCAAAAATACCTACTCCCATTTTATGAAAAAAAGGAGCGGTCGGATTATCAACATGGCCTCTGTCGTAGGCTTGAACGGAAACGCGGGACAGGCCAATTACGCAAGCGCAAAGGCGGGAATTATTGCTCTTACCAAGTCTGTCGCCAAGGAGCTTGCGGCAAGAAACGTAACCTGCAACGCGATTGCGCCCGGTTATGTAGACACAGATATGACCAACGCGTTGAGCGATAAGGTAAAGGAAGCGATCAAAGCCTCTATCCCCATGCGCAGAACAGGACAGGTGCAGGACATCGCAAACGCAGTGGCGTTCTTAGCTTCTGACGATGCGTCCTATATCACGGGCGAGGTATTGCGTGTAGATGGCGGCATGGCAATGTAAGGCGCTTTTTGCAGGAAAGAGGGTCCTGCGGGATGAAAAAACAAGGAGGGATATTCTCACAATGAAAAGAGTTGTAGTAACTGGGCTTGGCGCGGTTACTCCTGTCGGAAACGATGTAAAGACAACATGGGAATCTATTGAAAATGGAAGATGCGGGATTGATAGCATCCGGAAATTTGATACGTCTGATTTAAAAGTAACCATTGCTGCGGAGGTCAAGGATTTTGACCCCACGCTCTATTTTGAAAAAAGAGAAATCAGAAAGACCGACCTTTTTACACAATATGCGGTGGCTGCGGCCACCCAGGCGGTTGAAGACAGCGGGATAAAGGGAGCCATAGACCCGCAGCGGTTTGGCGTATATGTCGGAACCGGGATAGGCGGTATGCAAACCTTTAATGCCAACTGCATTGCACTTGAAAACAGCGGGGCAAAAAAGGTTTCTCCGTTTTTTGTACCCATGATGATCAGCAATATAGCTTCTGGAACCATTGCCATCAGAAACCAGGCAAAGGGCGTTTGCCTGCCTATTGTAACGGCGTGCGCAACCGGCACGCATTCTATAGGAGAGGCATACCATGCAATTGCAGCCGGTTATGCGGACGCGATTATAGCGGGTGGGGCGGAAGCCGCGGTTACACCGCTTTCGATTGCAGGCTTTACAAACTGTATGGCGCTTACCACAAGAAACGACCCAAAAACTGCGTCTGTTCCCTTTGACAAGCGCCGCGACGGCTTTGTTATCGGGGAAGGCGCCGGAATTGTGGTTTTAGAGGAATATGCGCATGCAAAACAAAGAGGTGCGAAAATTTATGCAGAAATTTGCGGTTATGGAAATACCTGTGATGCATATCATGTCACAGCGCCGCACCCGGAAGCAGAGGGCGCCTCAAAGGCGATTGCGCTTGCAATAGAAGAAGCGCAGGTTGGGCCAGACGCGCAGATTTACGTCAATGCGCACGGAACCAGCACGCAGTTGAATGATAAGGTGGAAACCAAGGCGTTAAAGCAGGTGTTTGGCCAAAAGGCAACGGAGCTTTATATCAGCTCAACAAAATCCATGACCGGGCATATGCTGGGAGCTGCGGGCGGGTGTGAAGCGGTTCTTTCGGTTTTGGCCCTTTCTAAATCTGTGCTTCCGCCCACGGTCGGATATGAAGTTCCAGATGAAGAATGCGACCTTTACTATATCCCAAACAAGGCGATAGAAAAACAGGTGGACTTTGCGTTGTCTAACTCGCTGGGCTTTGGCGGGCATAACGCCTGTATTGTATTCAAAAGGGTTTAAAATACAATCTGAGGAGAAGTTTGCAATGGCTATGTATGAACTGGAGCAATTGAAGGATTTAATTAATACAATTGATAAAACAGATATTTCCTGTTTTGAGATCAGGGATGAAAAGGGCCAGCGCCTGATGATTAAAAAAGAAACAGGTGCCCCTGCGACAGTAATCCGGGAGGTACAGCCGGCGCAAAATGCTGCGGCACAGGCCTCTGGGCAGCTTGATGCACCAAAGGCGGAAACGCAAAAGGACGACGGTATGCAGGCTATAACAGCGCCCATGGTGGGTGTGTTTTATGCAGCGCCTTCCCCAGATGCAGCGCCGTATGTAAGCGTGGGTTCTGCCGTTAAAAAAGGCGATGTCATATGTATTATAGAAGCAATGAAGCTGATGAACGAAATTACGGCGACGCAGGACGGCACAATCAAGGAAATTTGCGTGCAGAATGGGGACATTGTGGAGTTTGGACAGCCGTTGTTCAAAATTTTGTAAGAGGGACGGCTTTACCAATTTTTGTACATAAAAAGCTGTAAAAGCTAAGAGCTGTTTAGAAAGGTTGGAAATCCATGAACCAGGAAGAAATTAAAAAGATTATACCGCACCGCGCGCCGATGCTGCTGGTGGATGAAGCGGATGTGATAGATGAAAATACTTCCAAAGGAAAGCTTACCATTCGCGGCGACGAATTTTTTTTGCAGGGGCATTTTCCCGGCAATCCGGTTGTGCCGGGTGTGATTTTGTGTGAAGCGATGGCGCAGGCAAGCTGCGTGCTTTTGGGGGAACGCGCCAAGGGGACAACACCTTATTTTACCAAAATGGACAATGTAAAATTTAAGAACAAGGTGCTGCCCGGCGACACGCTTGAGACGGTATGTACGTTGGTAAAAAGCAGAGGCGCGTTTTATTTTGTAGAGGCCAAAGGCTATGTGGATGGCAAACTTTGCGCAAGTGCGGAATTTGCCTTTGCGCTTGTAAAGAATGAAGAATAGGCTGTGCTTTTTTAAAGCGGCGGCAACAATTTTTACAGCGGACGGCAAGGTATCCGCTTTTATGGAGGAATAAAATGTTTTCCAAAATACTCATAGCAAATCGCGGTGAAATTGCAGTGCGGATTATACGGGCATGCAGAGAAATGGGGATTGCGACGGTTGCAATCTATTCCCAGGCGGATAAGAATGCAATGCATGTGCAGCTTGCCGACGAAAGCTACTGTGTTGGAGGGCCGCAGGTGGCGGACAGCTACCTGAATATGGCGGCAATCCTTACCGTTGCAGTTGCCTCCGGCGCGCAGGCAATCCATCCGGGGTATGGGCTGCTTTCAGAAAATGCAAAGTTTGTTTCACTGTGCGAGCAGTGTAATATAGAGTTTATCGGCCCTTCTTCCCAAATGATTGCGCTGCTTGGGGATAAGGACAAAGCAAGAAGAACTATGCGCGAAGCGGGCGTGCCTGTAACGCCCGGCTGCGACATTGTCAGCAGTATTGAACAGGCAAAGGCAGAGGCAGAAAGAATTGGGTTTCCGCTTTTGATTAAAGCGCGCAGCGGCGGCGGCGGGCGAGGAATCCGCCGCGTGGACTGCATGGAGGATTTTGAAAGCGCATTTTACGCGGCTTCCAGCGAAGCGCACAGTGCGTTTGGCGACGGTGCCGTTTATATGGAAAAATTTTTAAGCCCTGTCAAGCATATAGAGATGCAGTTGCTTTGCGACAAATATGGGCATATCATTTGTCTGGGCGAACGGGAATGCTCCATACAGAGAAAAAACCAGAAGCTGATAGAAGAAAGCCCTTCGCCGGCGATTGATGCGCAGACAAGGGAGAAAATGATGGAGGCCGCCAAAAAAGCGGCGCAGGCCGTCCATTATATAAACGCGGGAACGGTGGAGTTTTTGCTGGACCAGGATGGAAATTTTTATTTTATGGAAATGAATACCCGGTTGCAGGTTGAGCACCCCGTTACAGAAATGGTTACGAATAATGACCTTGTCCAGTGGCAAATTCGTATTGCTGCAGGCAATGAACTTACGATCCGGCAGGATAAGGTTTACATACATGGAAATGCTATAGAGTGCAGAATTAATGCGGAAAACCCCGACCTTGGTTTTCGGCCGAGCTGCGGCAGGATTTATAAGCTTCATATTCCCGGCGGACCGTGCGTGCGCTTTGATACGGCGATTTACCAGGATTATGAAATTCCCCCGTTTTATGATTCTATGATTGGCAAGCTGATTGTCCAGGCCCGCACCAGGGAGCAGGCAATTCGAAAAATGAAAATGGCGCTTAGTGAGCTGAATATTCATGGAGTGGAACACAACAGGGATTTGCAGATTGAAATACTTTCTGCGCCTGCCTTTGTAGACGGCACATATACGACCGACTTTATGGAAAAAAGAGAAAAAAATTTGCAAAAGTAAAAAAGATCCATACCTGCAGGAACCATATGGAAAATAAATAGAGATGATTGGACGGTTGCTTATGTTTCATGGCGATATTTTTACGTTTTTAAAGCCAAAAAATGAGCTGGAAGGGGAACCAGTGGAGGAAAACCGCCCCTATATACCCGATGCCATGTGGATGAAATGCCCAAAATGTAAAACCCTGCTTTTAGCGTCCGATATGGAGGAAACAAACAAGGTTTGCACAAAATGCGGACATCATCTGAGGTTGTCGGCTAGGGAACGGATTGCCCTGCTTGCAGACAGGGACAGCTTTGAAGAGGCAAACGGGGATATGGAATCCAAAAATATTTTGGGCTTTCCCGAATATGACCGTAAGCTTAAAAGCAGTAAATTAAAAAGCGGTGAAAATGAATCTGTCGTTACGGGTGTTGCGCGTATTGGCGGGATCCGTACAGTGTTATGCGTGATGGAACCCGGCTTTATGATGGGAAGTATGGGAACCGTTACCGGTGAAAAAGTTACAAGGGCCTTTGAATATGCGACAAAAAATCGCTTGCCCATTGTTGTATGTACCGTGTCGGGCGGCGCCAGAATGCATGAGGGTATCTTGTCGCTGATGCAAATGGCCAAAACCAGCGCTGCAGTCAAACGCCACAGCGATCAGGGGCTTTTATATATTACGGTGCTGACAGACCCCACTACAGGAGGTGTAACGGCAAGTTTTGCAATGGAAGGAGATATTATTCTTTCCGAACCGAATGCGTTGATCGGGTTTGCAGGCCCAAGGGTGATTGAGCAGACCATACGCCAGAAGCTCCCAAAAGATTTTCAGACGGCGGAATTTTTGCTGGATAAGGGATTTATTGACGCGGTTGTAAAACGTAAAGATTTAAAAATGACGATTATAAAGCTGTTGAAGCTGCACGGCTTGCAGTAAAAGCCTGAAAAACAGCAGAAAGGATTTGTCTTTTATGAGCGCATTTGACAAAGTAGTGCAGGCGAGGTCCAACAACAGGCTTACATCTGTCGATTATATAAACAGCCTATTTGGCGACACCTTTTTTGAAATGCATGGCGACCGGCGCTTTGGCGACGATAAAGCGGTAATCGGCGGGCTTGCCAGCCTGGAAAACATGCCGGTTACGGTGATTGGGCTGGAAAGAGGCAGGGACACAAAAGAGCGCATAGAACGCAATTTTGGGTCGCCGCATCCGGAGGGCTATAGAAAAGCGCTGCGTTTGATGAAGCAGGCAGAAAAATTTAACAGGCCCGTGCTGTGCCTTGTGGATACAAGCGGCGCATTTTGCGGTATTGGCGCGGAGGAGCGCGGTCAAGGGCAGGCGATTGCGGAAAATTTGATGGAGATGTCAGCCCTGAAAACACCGATCCTTACCATATTGATTGGTGAAGGTGAAAGCGGCGGCGCGTTGGGACTGGCGGTAGCCGATGAGGTTTGGATGCTGGAAAATGCCGTCTATTCCGTGATTTCACCGGAAGGCTGTGCAAGCATATTGTGGAAAGATTCGACAAAAACGGCGGAAGCGGCAGAATGTCTGAAGCTGACGGCGCAGGACCTGTTTCAGATGCAGGTGATAGAACGAATCATCCGCGAACCAAAAACAAAGGAAAGCAGAATGTTTGAAAGCCTCAAGGGGCTGATTTACCGCACATTTGAAAAATATGCGCAGATGGACGTACAGGAACTGTTACAGCGCAGATACGATCGGTTTAGAAAGTTTGGCCAAAGCAGTATAATGCAGCAAACGATATATGATGCCCCGCAGGAGGAAGCCAGATAGGTATAAAATAAAAGGATAACACAAGAAAAACCAATTGCAAAAATGGCGCTGCTAAGCGGGATTACTGTTTAAAAATTCTTATTTTTTATCATGGTTTGTTTTACAAGAAAAAAAGCGGAAAGAAAAAGGGCAAAAATTTCTTGCAATATATTAAAAAGATTATCACACAATACTATTGCGGCGTTCATCAAGAGGTTGATACACCGCAGTTGAAATGACAATAAAATATGTGAAAATCTTAAGAAAAGGAGAGTAAAACAGACATGGCTAGCAGCAATCAGATCGTAGTACCTGAAGCAAGAGAAGCTCTTGACCGTTTTAAGATGGAAGCGGCTTCTGAAGTCGGCGTAAACCTCAAGCAGGGTTACAACGGCGACTTGACCTCCCGCCAGGCGGGTTCTGTCGGCGGACAGATGGTTAAGAAAATGATCGAGCAGTACGAAAAGAACATGAAATAAGACATGAAATAAAACCGGTAAGGCTAAAAAATAAAAAATTGAAAGCTTTACAGACAGTTCCCCGCTCCAGTAGGAGCGGGGAACTGTTGCGCTAAAAAGAAAAAGCCGCCCATATCATATGGACGGCGTATTGTAAATACCGATTAAAAACAAAGGCGCGGCAGAAAAAACATATTAAAAAATTACCGTTTGGCTACTATGTCCTTTGGTTCTTTTAAAATTCTTTTAAAAGACGAAAACGCCCAATCAACGGAAGTTCTTTGGCTTTTCCCGTAACAGCGTTGTAAATGCCCAAAATTGTCCAGAGAAGAATACTGCCGTAAATGATAACGCTGAAAAGGCAAACGAGAAAAATAGAAGCAATGGCGCCGGCCGGCCCAGCAAAAGCGAACAGCCCAAAAAGCGTACATAAAACAGCGTGCACAATTGCAAGAGCAAGGCTGCAAAGAAACAGAGTAAGCCCCTGGTTGCCGTGAAAGCGCAAATATCTGGACTGCGGTTTAATGATCATTGGAATAAAGAAAAAGTAATGCAAATAGCTTACAAGCGCCAGAACCTTGTTTTGTGCAACATCTTCCTGGTCATGAAGCGTGCTTTCGTCTGTTGTATTAAAAAAGAAATTCTTTGTTTTATCCACCGCACTGTTCACACCGTTTTTAAATGCATCCTGTCCGGCAGTCTGCTGCGTGCTCGTATAATAAGGGGGAGGTGTAACGGGGGTGGGACCTGTACCGTTTTGCGGCGGCCTTTGATTACCGGACGGCTGCTGGTATGTAGCATGCTGACTTGCCTGTGTCTGCGCATTTACCTGCTGGGTGCTTTTTGTTCCCGGAAAAGAGGCGGGTTGCTGTGCACTTGCTGTTACAGGCTGTGGAATTTGCGTGCCGCAGCTGGGACAAAACTTGGTGGTATCGTTTACCTGCGCGTTGCACTTAGGGCAGCTTTTCATGATGTAAAACCTCCAATAAAAATACTTGTAAAACTATTATAGTCCCGTTTGGACTCCGTGTAAATAGCGAAAAAATAAATTTTATGTTAGAAGCAACAGATTTTTTTTGTATAAGGGTAAGTGCAATTATGCAAGAGAAAAAATACGCATATATCCCAAGACATATGCGTATTTAAAATTAATCGATCAGCTCAACGAGTTTTTGTTCCGCCGCGGTGGCGTCCGCCTTGCCCCGGCTGTTTTTCATAACAAAGCCAAGCAGAGCCTTTAACGCTTTGGTTTTTCCGCTTTTATAGTCGCTTACTGCACCCGGATTGCTTTCAATTGCCTGTCGGCACAGCTGTAAAAGCGCCTGTTCGTCTAAAACGCCCATGTCGCTTTCAGAAAGAAAGTCTGTTGCCTTTTTGCCTGTCTTCAGCATTTTGTCAAGGGTGGTTTTTGCAAGGTTCATACGGATTTTACCTTCGTCGAGCAGCCGAATCAGCCCGTTTAAATTTTCCGCTGAAACGGCTACATCAAAGTTCTCTTTTGCGCTGTCATTTTCCAGGGTTCTGAAAATTTGGCCAATGATGAAATTTGCCGCCGTGCGAGGGTTTTTCGTACCGTGGATGGCCTGCTCAAAATACTCGGCGACTTTTCTGTATTTGGTCAGAAGCTGTGCGTCTGCCTTTGGAATCTGCAGTTGATCAATATAACGAGCCTGTTTTTCAAATGGAAGCTCCGGTAGTCGTTCTTTAAGAGCGTGAATCTCTTCGTCTGACACTTCAATCGTTACAAGGTCCGGTTCCCGGAAATAGCGATAGTCGTGTGCGTCTTCCTTACCGCGCATACTGGAAGTGGTGTCGGTTGCCTCGTCGTAACGGAGCGTTTCCTGCTCCACTTCCCCGCCGTTTTCAATCAGATCGACCTGACGGGAATATTCGTACTCCATGGCCTTTGCCATAAAGGTAATGGAATTCATATTTTTGATTTCTGTTCTTGTACCGAATTTTTCGCTGCCCTGCGGACGGACGGAAATATTTACGTCGCACCGCATGGATCCCTCCTGCATTTTGCAGTCGGATATACCAATATATTTCATGATCAATTGCAGCTTTTCCACGTATTCTTTGGCTTCTTCCACGCTGCGGATGTCGGGCTCGCTGACAATTTCGATCAAAGGTACGCCGCCGCGGTTGTAGTCTACGTAGGTATCTCCATGGCTGTGGACCAGTTTTCCGGCGTCTTCTTCAATATGGATTCTGGTCAGGCGGATTTTTCTGCCGTTTGAAAGCTCAACATAACCGTTTAGACAAAGCGGTTTGTCATATTGGGAAATCTGGTATGCTTTGGGCAGGTCGGGGTAGCAGTAATTTTTTCTGTCCATTTTAGATATATTGGCAATTTGACAATGTGTTGCAAGCCCGGCCAGTATGGCATACCGGACCACCTGGCGGTTAAGCTTTGGCAGCGTGCCGGGAAGGCCAATGCAAACCGGACAGCAGTGGGTGTTGGGGTTGCCCCCAAACTGTGTGGTGCAACCGCAGAAAATTTTGGTGTTTGTAGCAAGTTCAATGTGGGTTTCCAACCCTGCTACCATTTCGTACTTCATATTTTTACCCCCATTTCTGCGGATTTAAAAACAGCGTCGCGCGCAGCGTTTTCAAATTGCCATGCGGCGTTTAGAATTTTGCCTTCGCAAAAGCTGTTGCCAATCAGCTGCATGCCGATGGGCATGCCCTTTGCATTGAAGCCACAGGGAATAGATACGGCGGGAAGACCCGCTATATTGACCGGAACGGTACAGATATCTGTCAGGTAGGTTTCAATAGGGTCGCTTACCGCCTGCCCTGCCCGAAAGGCAGTCATGGGGACAGTGGGCGCAAGGATAACGTCGCAATTTGCAAATGCGTTTTGGAACGCTTTTACAATAGAACCACGCAGGTTCTGCGCCTTTTTATAATAAGCGTCATAATAGCCTGCGCTTAGCACGTAAGTACCCAGAAGGATTCTGCGCTGCACCTCTTTGCCAAAACCTTCGCTGCGCGTTTTGCAGACCATGTCGTTTGTGTCAAGGTACTGCGGCGTTTTATAGCCGTAGCGAATACCGTCATAGCGGCCCAGGTTGGAAGAGGCCTCCGCACAGGCCAAGATATAATATACGGGGAGTGCGTATTTTAATGCGGGAAGGTCAAAATAGACGATCTGCGCGCCAAGCTCCTCATAAATTTTCGCCGCATTCTCAATGGATTGTTTTACATCGTCGCGCACACCGTCAAGATACTCTTTGGCAATGCCGATTTTCATGCCCTTTAAACTGTTTTGAAGCGTATCAAAAGTGTTTGCGCCCCTTTTTCCCTGCGAAGTGGAATCTTTTTCATCGTAAAGCGAAATCGCATCATAAATGAAAGCGGCGTCCTCAACGGTTGTAGCGATAGGTCCAATCTGGTCAAGGCTTGAGGCGTATGCAACCAGCCCGTACCGAGACACCGTGCCATACGTGGGCTTAAGCCCCACAATGCCGCAAAAACTTGCAGGTTGCCGAATGGAGCCGCCTGTATCGGACCCAAGGCCGTATACGGCCAGGTTGCCGCCCACGGCAGAGGCAACGCCGCCGGAGCTGCCGCCGGCCACATGTTCTGTATTATGGGGGTTGCGTGCACCGCCAAAGCAGGAGGTTTCACAGGAAGAACCCATGGCAAATTCATCCATGTTGGTTTTTCCCAGCAAAACGGCGTCATGCTGTTGTAGAATATCCCATACGGTTGCGTTGTATATAGGCGTATAGCCCTTGAGAATTTTAGAGCAGCAGGTGGTTTCAATCCCTTTGGTGGATATATTGTCTTTTAGCGTCATGGGGATACCGGCAAGCGGGGAGATAGCAGTTCCCTGTGCAATCTTGCGGTCTACTTTTCTGGCTGTCTCTAGCGCTGCTTCAGGCGTTACGTTTACATAGGCGTTGAGCGTTCCATTTAGCCTGTCGATCTGCTGTAAGTATTGGTTTGTCAGCTCCTCGCAGGAAATCTGCTTGTTTTGGAGCAATTTACTGATATGGGCAATTTTACCCTCTATGCGGCCCATCTGTACCAGTCCTTTCCTTTATGAAGATGCGTTAAAGCACACGTTTTTTTATAAGAAAATGTCCGTCTTCGCGGTCGTTTGCATTGGATAAAATTTGTTCGCGGTCATAAGAGGGAACCACGGTGTCTTCTCTGAACACGTTGGAAAGATGGTTGATATTGTCAAACTCTTCCCCCGGCTCAGAGGCATTGTTGATGGTGTCTGCAAAGGTAATAATGTCTGCCATATCTTTTGTCAACGCGTCAAGCTCCTCTTCTTTAATCGAAAGCTTTGCAAGGCGCGCAATTTGTAAAACGTCTTCATGTGTAACCATGCTGCTCCTACCTTTCGTAAGAATATTTAGAAAAGCGGCGGCATCAGGCCCGCCGCTTTTTTCTATCTTAACTTGATGTGGATTTCGCGCAACTGCTGTTCGCTTACCTCGTTTGGAGCGCCCAGCAATACGTCTTGCGCGTTGCTGTTCATGGGGAAGGCGATAACCTCCCGTATATTTTCTTCACCGGTCAGGAGCATAAGCATCCTGTCAATACCGGGGGCCATACCCGCATGCGGCGGCGCGCCGTACTGAAACGCATGATAAAGCGATGTAAATTTATCTGCAAGCTCTTCCTGTGTATAGCCCGCAAGCGCGAAGGCGCGGATCATAATATCCAGATCGTGGTTGCGTACGGCGCCGGAGGAAAGCTCCACACCGTTGCACACAATGTCGTACTGATAGGCAAGAATTTCGGTTGGATCCTGCTTTAAAAGCGCCTCCATCCCGCCCTGGGGCATGGAAAACGGGTTATGTGTAAAAACAATTGCGCCCGTCTCTTCATCGTGTGCGTACATGGGAAAATCAATAATAAAACAAAATTTATAGCAGCTTTCATCAATCAGGCCCAGCCGCTTGGCAACCTCGGTACGGATCTGCCCTGCAAGCTTTGGCGCTTCTTCTTTGCTGTCTGCGATAAAGTAAATGACATCGCCGGCTTTCGATTGATTGCACGCAATCAGCTTTTCCCGGTCGCCCTCTTTTAAAAATTTATCGATCGGCCCGTCAAAGGTCATATCGTCCCGAACCTTTACATATCCCAGACCCTTCATGCCAATGGAAAGCGCAAATTCCTCCATTTTTTTAAACCAGGTTTTGGACTGTGCAGCCGCACCGGGCACATTGATACAACGTACGGTTTTTTTCCTAAACGGGGCAAAATCTGTTTGTATGAACAGGTCGCTTATGTCTTTAATTTCCAAAGGATTGCGCAGGTCTGGCTTATCTGTGCCGTATTTTATCATAGCTTCCTTATAGGGAATGCGCGGAAACGGCGGTTTAGACACGGCCTTATCTGAAAATTTGCAAAAGGTTTCATAAAGCACCTGCTGTGCGATATCAAAGACGTCCTCCTGTGTGGCAAACGCCATTTCAAAATCGAGCTGGTAAAACTCCCCGGGGGAGCGGTCCGCCCTTGCGTCTTCATCGCGAAAACAGGGGGCAATCTGAAAATATTTGTCAAAGCCGGAAACCATTAAAAGCTGTTTAAAGATTTGCGGAGCCTGTGGCAGCGCATAAAATTTCCCCTTATGCTTGCGGCTGGGGATCAAATAGTCCCGCGCGCCCTCCGGCGAGCTTGCCGAAAGGATGGGGGTATTGATTTCGGTAAAGCCAAGGTTATGCATGCACTCCCTTAAAAACGCAATCACCTGGGAGCGCAGCAGAATATGGTTGTGGACCTTTTGATTGCGCAAATCCAGAAAACGGTATTTTAGGCGTACGTCCTCTTTGGTTTCTGTGGAAGCAGGTACCTCAAACGGAAGACTTGCCTTGCATTTTCCTAAAACGGTGAGCGTTTGCGCTGCAATTTCCACGGTGCCTGTAGCAATTTTCGGGTTATAGGTTTCTTCGTCCCTTTTGAGCACCTTGCCGCTTACTGTAACGGTGCATTCGCGGTTTACATCGTTTAAAAGCGCTGCGTTGTGTACGACAACCTGTACCACGCCGTACTGATCGCGCACATCCAAAAACATGACCCCGCCATGGTCACGGATATTTTCAACCCAGCCTGCGACACGGACGTCTTTTCCAATGTCGCCTTCTCTTAAATCACCGCAGAGATGTGTGCGGTATTCGTTTGGTTTGATCATACTATATAAATCCTTTCAGATAAAGTTTTATTTACGCATTCGTTTCATTATTATACCATTAATTTCCGTAGCTTTCAATATTTTTGCCGGATTTTAACCGTACATTCGCATAAACGACAGCAAAAAATGCCTGAAAAATACGCACGGCAAATTTTCTGCAAATTGAACGGATTTGCATACAAGCCTTTTAAAGTTTGGGGGAGTGTAGTATAATAAGCTTGCAAAATAGAAACGGTGGAGGTTTTATAATGCAGGAAAGCAAACGGGAGATTATGGAAAAAAGGATTGCAAGAACCATTGAAAATTTAAAGAAAAACAATATGGACGCCTATTATTGCAAAACCAGTAAAGAGGCGTGTGCGCTTGTGGAATCCCTGCTGCCAAAGGAATGTACTGTCAGCAGTGGCGGTTCTGTTACCTTAAAGGAAACGGGGGTGCTCGACAGGATTAAAAACGGGGAATACCGTTACCTTGACAGAAGCAAGCCCGGTATGACCCGGGAAGAGGTCGAGCAAGTTTACAGGGAAACCTACGCATGCGACGCTTATCTGTGCAGCGCAAATGCGATTACGGAAAGCGGCCTTTTATATAACGTGGATGGGAATTCCAACAGGGTGTCGGCTATATTATACGGTCCGAAAAGCGTTATTATGGTTGCCGGCTATAATAAAATTGTCAGAACGCTTGACGACGCCATTGCGCGGGTGAAAACCATGGCGGCACCTGCAAATACAATTAAGCTTTCTATGGATACACCCTGCAGTAAAACGGGGGAGTGTGTTTCCTTTCGCACGCAGAACCCTTCCATGTGCGACGGATGTCAGACGGACGCGAGGATTTGCTGTAATTTCGTCGTGAGCGCACGGCAGCGCCACAAGGGAAGGATTAAGATCATTCTTGTTGGGGAATGTCTGGGTTATTGATTTGACTGAAAGCCTTATCCGGTCGATGTGCTTGTCGGGCTTTTCGGGGGTTATATTCACACATATTGGATTATTTTGCCGGGGATGCGTATTTGAAAAATATGTTCGAAAGAAAAACGGCTATGTGTAAAGAAAACGTGCGACGGAGCAAAAAGAAAAAAGCGTGCGGCACAAGACCGCACACTTATGTAAACCGAACACGAAAAGCAGGCGTTCTGTTTTTCGTGTTCGGTATTGCGATATATAAGGATTAGAAGTTGAAATTTTTGTTTTGGTTGTTGTTCTGATTGTTGTTTTTGTTCTGATTGTTGTTCTGATTGTTGTTTTTGTTCTGATTTTTATTCTGGTTATTGTTTTGGTTGTTCTGGTTTTTATTCTGGTTGTTGAACCTGTTGTCCTCCATTTTGTTCACCCCCTTTACGCATAATAGTATTTGTAAACTTTATTTTTTTATTCTTCTATGAAAAGCAGAGAGATATCTATGGATTTTTATTTACCCCAAAATTTTTTGTATAAGATGCGCCAGCTGTTACAGGATGATGAATATAAGGCGTATCTTTCCCTGCTTACCCGGCCATATTTCAAAGGGGTGCGGATCAATACGCTGAAATACAGCGCAGATCAGGCGCAGGCGCTGTTTGATTTTGCGCTGCAGCCTTCGCCTTTTTGCCGGGACGGCTATTATATACCGTATCAATCCCAGGCGCTTGGGAAAATGGCCATGCACCATGCAGGCGCCTTTTATATACAGGAGCCGTCTGCAACGAGCGCTGTAACGGTGCTTGCCCCTGAAAAGGGCGACAGAGTGCTGGATCTTTGCGCCGCGCCTGGTGGAAAATCTACCCAGATCGGCGCATATCTTGCCGGAAGCGGACTTTTATGGTCGAATGAGGTTGTAAAAAACAGAGCCGGCGCGCTGCTTTCAAATATAGAGCGTATGGGGATCCGAAATGCAGTGGTGTCCTGCTGCCATCCACAGCAATTGTGCGACAGCCTGGCGGGCTATTTTGACAAGGTGCTTGTGGATGCGCCCTGTTCAGGCGAGGGAATGTTCAGAAAGGATGTGCAGGCGCGTTTGCAATGGAGTGAAGCGCACGTACAGGCTTGCGCCGAAAGGCAGCTTTCCATTTTACAAAGCGCTGCCAAGGCGGTAAAGGCAGGCGGTGTTTTGGTATATTCTACCTGCACATTTTCCGTAGAAGAAAACGAGGGAGTGCTTGAAAAATTTTTACAAAAGGAAAGCACGTTTGTTTTGGAAGATGCGAACGTCCCATTTGGACGCCCGGCAATGGAAAAAGCAAGGCGTATCTTTCCCATGGATGGCGGAGAAGGACATTTTGTAGCCAGGCTTCGCAAGCTGCCGGGCAGCGGTGAAGGCTGTGCGGCAACGCCCTATTTATATTCTGACCCGTTCACCGGGAAAAATAAGCCACTGCGGGCATTGACAGAAGATTTGTATGATAGTATTTTTCAATACCGCGTTTTTGGCAGCCGGTTTGCGATGGAAGGGGATCGGATCTTGCTTTTGCCTGAGGATCTTCCACAGCTGCGTGGGCTGCATGTGCTGCGTGCGGGCGTGTTGCTGGGCCAAGTGCGAAAAAGCCGCATAGAGCCGGCACACAGCGCGTTTATGGCGGCTGCGCCGGAGGCGGTGCACCTGGAAATACCGCTTTATGCGAAAAGCGATATGGCCGCGCGCTTTTTGCGGGGGGAGGAAATTCCCTGTGAAAAAGGGCAGAAGGGATACGCGGCGGTAAGCGTTGATGGCGTAATAACGGGATTTGGGAAATGTGTAAACGGTATACTGAAAAACAAATATCCCAAAGGGCTTCGGAATATTTAAAAATGAAAAAGGAGAAAAGATAGAAAAGCGATGGAACAGCTTACCAATATTGCAACGATCCGCAGTATTTTAAACAGGCACGGCTTTACCTTTTCAAAAGCCCTGGGGCAAAACTTTCTGATCAATCCCTCTGTGTGCCCGCGCATGGCGCGGGAAAGCGGTGCAGGAAAGGGAGTAGGTGTGCTTGAGATTGGCCCGGGGCTTGGGGTGCTCACCTGCGAGCTTGCAAAGCTTGCCGAAAAAGTGGTTGCGATAGAGCTTGATGCAAGGCTTTTGCCTGTTTTGGACGAAACGCTTGGTGATTTCGACCATGTGAAGGTGATCCAGGGTGATGTTCTAAAGCTCGATCTGAACAAGCTGATAGAGCAGGAGTTTGCGGGCATGCAGGTTTGTGTCTGTGCAAATCTTCCATATTATATTACTTCCCCGGTTATTATGAAGCTTTTGGAGGAGCAAATCCCTGCTGCGGCCATTACGGTCATGGTGCAGAAGGAGGCGGCCCAGCGGATTTGCGCGCAGGCCGGTACAAGGCAATGCGGTGCGGTAACAATTGCCGTGCGCTATTACTGTAAGCCACAAGTGCTTTTTGGGGTATCTGCAGGCAGCTTTCTGCCCGCTCCAAAGGTGGATTCCGCTGTGATCCAGCTTAAGCCTTATAAAAAGCCTCCATTGCAGATAGAAGACACGGCGCTTTTTTTCCAGGTGGTCAAAAGCGCGTTTGCACAGCGAAGGAAAACGCTTTTAAACGCACTGGCTTCCGGCCTTATGCTGTGTAAGGAAGAGATTTGTACCGTGCTTGAAGCCGCCATGGTTTCGCAAAGCCTTCGTGCAGAGCAGCTTTCCATGGAACAGTTTGCGTCGGTTACCAATGCGTTATACGGTTATTTACAAGAAAAGGAAGGATATATGTTATGAGTTTGTCAAAGCTGTCAGGGATTATTTTATCTGTTTCTGTGGTGCTGTTGCTGCTTTCTTTTGCGTCTTATCTGTTTTGGGACAGCACGACAAGAACGGCACTTGCCATGTTTTCTGCGCTTACCGGTTTTTTGGGCTTTGCAGTTGCGTGCAGGGCCTACGATGAAAAATAAGAACAGATAGCAATACCCGAACGCGGCGTTTTGTGCAACGTGTGTTTTGCTGCAAAGCAGCGTGGATATGATATATAAAGCAATCGCGCACTTCCCGGCCTGTGCCGTATCTGCCCAAAAGCGCAAGAAGGGTAGAAGGAAGAACGGATAGATATAGTGAATTGTCAAACTAAGTGCAACAGGAATTGAGCTCAAGTTCCCATAATT
>UQKB01000018.1 GCA_900541565.1 uncultured Oscillospiraceae bacterium | reverse complement strand
GTGCAGAATGCACAGGGCCATTACGGCTATGGCACATATCTGTTTGACCCTTCCTATATCGTATAAACAATTCTATCCATAAAACGGGAAAAACGTCTTACCCTAAAACCGGGTAGGACGTTTTTCTTTACCTTGGAAAGGTTATACTGTATAATAAATGCCATAGCCTAAAAAACAGGGAGGCGGCAAAATGGCTGCAACAAACTTTCCGCTTGAAATAGAGCGCAAATATTTAATCCGTTATCCGGATCTAAACACATTAAAACAGCTGCCGCAATACAATAAAACAGAAATTACGCAAACGTATTTAAAAAGCGAAAATCCGGCCTTTGGCGAGCGTATACGAAAACGAGGAATAAACGGCGTTTATGTCTATACCAAGACATACAAGCGTGACATCACGCCTGTCAAACGGATTGAACTGGAAGAAGAAATTACGCAGCAATCATACAACACGCTGCTTGCAAAGGCCGATCCCATGCTGCAAACCATCACAAAGGTTCGCCATTGCTTTTCTTATGCGGGTAAGCTTTTTGAACTGGACATCTACCCCTTCTGGTCCGACCGCGCCACCCTGGAAATAGAGCTTGCAAGCGAAGACGAAAGCTTTACGCTTCCTCCATTTCTAACGGTTATCAAAGAGGTTACCGGCGACCTGCGCTACAGAAACCGAAACCTTGCGCTGCACATTGTCAACGAGCCCATTTAAAATCTTTTACAACGTGTCCTGCAGCAGCTCTATACGGCGGTGTTGCGTACAAATTACGCCCTCTTCTTTAAGCTTTTTCAGTTCGCGCATCATTGCACTGCGGTCCACGCAAAGATAATCGGCAAGCATCGCATAAGAAAAAGGGAGCACAAAGCGTTTTGTATGCCGGCCTGACAGGTTGATAGAAAAATAAGCCAGCAGCTTTCCACGGATTGTTCGGCGGCTTAAAACCTCTACGCGTTCGCTCAGTACGGCTGAACGCTGTGCAATCAGCGACAGCATATTGCCCACCAGACGGCTGTGATGCTCGCAGGCCTTTGCGCATCGCTTTGTAATATTCTGGTATGCAATAAACATAATTTCGCAGTCTTTACGGCAATAAGCAGCTATCTCTTCCATTCCGGCGCAGCCCCGGTAAAAAACCCCGCCAAAAATACCGTTTTCCGTTACAGTTTCCAATACCGTACGTGCGCCGCTTATGTCTGTCCGCTCTATACTCACCATCCCATTTTTTACAATACCCACAGCGTCTGTTTTTTGCTCGTAGCTGCAAATCTGCTCTCCGCTTTTATAGGTGCGGATCTGTGGCGCAAAGCATTCCATCATTTGCCTGTATTCCTCTTCCGTAATCCCTGTAAACAATACATTTTCCCTATACTCCATCCAAACCGTCCTTTCGCCATACTTGTTGCATTTGCAACTTTTAAATATATTTTAGTAAATATTTATAAAAAAGTAAAGCGCCGTTTTTACAGACGGCGTATTTTTTCAGCAATAACAAAAGCGGGCAATATTTTAGCCCGCTTTTGTTATTTGGTTGTTCTGCTTTACCGACAGCTTAAAGCGCCGGAATCATTTTGCTCAGGAATTTCTGGATCATCAGTACATCGTTTAACTCTACGTTGCCGTTATGGTCGGTATCCGCCGCGGCAAGCTGTAGATCGTCAAACTGTTCTACGCGCGCAATATATTTTTGTATGGCCAAAACATCCTGTAAAGTAACTTCTCCGTCTGCGTCTGCATCCCCCATTTTACGCAGCGCCTGCGTTGCGGCATAAAGCGCATCCTTTTTGGCGTCCACTTCCGCCTGCTGCGCATCTTCATCCTGGTATACCGCTGCTGCTTGGCTGTAAGCCGCTTCAAAGCTGTCTACGGTGCTTTGCACATATCCCGTAAGCCCCTGCTCCCTGACTACATCCGCCTTTGTGATAGCATCCAGCAGGCCGGTTTTGTCCACATCACCTGCAAACGGCTCTAAAGCCTCCCTTGCAGCGTCCAGCTCCGTTGCAGCGTCGTCAATTTGCTTCTGGGTCACGTCCGGCTGTGTATATATGAAAGCTGCCCTCTCATACGCCTCTTCAAAATCCTGTACGCTCTTTTGCGTATAGCCGTCCAGCCCTTCTGCAATGGTCGCATCCGCCCGATCCAGCGCCGCCTTCAGCGCCGTCTTGTCCACTTGCAAATCCAGCCCTGTTATAGCGGCTGTTAAATTCTGCTCTGCCTGATCGATCTGCTGTTTTATGGCAAATACGTCTGTATATACCGCTGCTGCCGCATCATAGGCTGCTTCAAATTCCTGTACGCTCTGCTCCGTATACTGGTCAAGGCCGCCCGCTTTTACCTGCTCGGCCTGATCCAGCGCCGTTTTCAGCGCTGTTTTATTTGCATCGTCCAACGCAACAAACGTCACATCTGCGCGGCTATCTGCATAGGCCTGTGCAGCACTGCCCGCATAACCGTATACCGTCAGATGTGTAAAGCCGCCAAACGCATTGGCATCAATTTCCTCCGTCTGTCTGGGAATCAGCACTTTTTCAAGCGCATTGCACTCCCCAAACGCCACATATCCTATGCTGGTAAGCGTTTCCGGCACAATAACCCTCTTGAGTCCGCGCATCTGGAAAAACGAATAAGAAATATCTGTAAGCCCCTTACCCAGCACCAGCTCTTCAATGCCGTTGCAATCTTTAAAAATATAATTTCTGGTGGTTGTCACACTATCAGGAATTACAATCGTTCCCTCCAGCGCACAGTTTTCAAATGCCCGGTCGTCTATTTCCTCCAGTCCTTCGCTGAGCGTCACGTTCTTAAGCGAAGTACAGTTTGCAAACATTCTTGCGGGAATCTTTTTAACGCCGCTGCCAATAGAAATACTTTGCAGCGCCGTATTGGCCTTGTCGGGCTCTTCGCTGGTGGCCAAATTAAACGTAAACGCGTCCAGATTCTGTACGCCGTCCCCAATAACAACCTCCTCCAGATTCACGCATTCCTTAAACGCTTCTATCCCCACGCTTGTAATGCTGTCTGCAAGAACAAGCTTTTTAAGGGCGGTGCAGCCTCTGAAAAAGCGTGTGCCTATATAGGTGCTCCCCTGCGCAAAAGTGGCTTCCTCCAACGCAGAGCAATTCATCATAACCTGCGATCCTGTGCTTGTAAGGCCGCCGCCAAAATGGATTTTTTTCAATCCGGTGCAGTTTAAAAAGGCTCCAAAGCCTAAAAATTCCACACTGTCCGGTATGGTAACCTCCTGCAGCTGTGTACAGCCGGAAAACGCATTTTGCCCAATATCCGTCAAAGTCTCCGGCAAGGAAACCGACGTAATATCCATATTCTGGAACAGCATGGATTTCAGTCCCGTTACCACCAGCGGCTGCGGGCTATACGGCATTGTCGATGGAATCACCACGTCTTTTTCTCTTCCGTCATACGCGATGATAATGCACTCTTCCGGGGACGCCGTCAAAGATGCGTACGAAAAGCCTGTTGTGCTGTCCGTAAACACAACCCCGTAGCTTGGATTATATTCCGCAGCAAACGCCACCGGAGCCGAAACAGCCGCCATAGCCGCTATAAGCAGAACACACAACAGCGCAGATACCAGCCTTTTACATTGTTTCATGCTTTATACCTCTCTTTTTTTCTTTTTTGCCATTTTTTTCACTATATCATTTTTCTTAATAAAATTCAAGAGGAAACATGTTTTTTGTCAAAATTCCACGAACCCCCGCACAGAGCAACGGGCACTGTGTGGGGGTTCTTCTTTTCTGATTTTACTGTAAATACACAAGATCTGTATCTGTGCTGATATTATCAAGCCCATACAGCATCAATACCTCATCAATTCCTTCCTGCTCCATCAGCTCAGAGACAGGAAGCTTATAATAGCGCATATCAACCATCACGATCTCGCTGTAATGATCCGCTAAAAACGGAACCATAGCATGCGCAAACGAGTCCTTAATCAGCAAAAGCTTCGGGCCGTCGCTGTTTTCATTTTCAATCCGAACAAGGCTGTGGTTGCCGTCCAAAAAGACCGGATATTTGTCGTCTTCCTGTAAATGGCTCAAAATGAACATACTGTTATGCTCTTCTATGCTCTCTCCCTCCTGGATTGTCACGCGCACATTTTCCTCATGTGTCTTGTTGTGCCATAGCTCTATATCATCCGGCGGTGTCAACCACAGTGCGCTGGTTGAATACGTGGTACCATAAAAATTCCCAAACGTTTCTTTTTCAAAACTGCTTTCAGGCGTGGGTGTAATTCCCTGCGCGGCGCAGTAAGCCGTATAAGCAAGGTACGCACCCTGCGTGGTCCAGTGATGGTCCGTCCTGTAATAAAGCTGCTTTTCCTGGGCGTTGTCCTTAAACAGCTGTTTGATATTCATAAAATCCAGCTCGCCCTTGTTCTCTTCAATTACATTAAAATATGCATCGTCCAAATAGCTGTAGTGTACGCGCGGCAGCTTATCCTCCATAATATAGCCTACGCTTGGTACAATCAGCAAAGACGCGTCTGCACTTGTATCGGATGCAAACTTTGCAAGTGTCCGAATATTGCTTTCCAGCCGGTTATCCGTATCTACCGGCACATTGATTAAATAATTGTCTGCGCACGCGTACACCCCATTGGAACCATTCCGCCCGCAAATCAAATCATAATACGCGTTGAGCCCTACAAAAAAGTTACGCCCTACCGTATGGTCTGACAAAAACGTTTCAAACTCTGTCCCAAACTTGCCGCTGAGCAGTGTATCTGCATTAAATTCAGGGAACGTAGACAAATAACGTTTTTCATTGGAGGAATAGCTTTGCTTGGGTAGAAGCAAAAACAAAAGCCCCATGGCAAAGATAAACACGCAAAAAACGACCGCAGGCATATATTTTTTTATATTTCGTAAATTCACTGCCTTCACCTCTTCATCCTTCTGCGTCAAACGGCCTTAAAACCGGAAATAAATAAACGGGTTATAGCTCTGGCTGACAAGCGTTGCCGTACAGATCAAAAGCGCCGCAGCGCAAAGCGTGGTTTCAGGGATCCAGCACCAGTTGCGGTATTTGATTTTTTCATACAGCTTATATGCAAGCGGTGTGCTCGCCAAAACGGCCGCCACAAGTAAAGGCAGATATGACCACACAAGCACGAGCGCTTCCTGGCCGATCAATCCACCGGCGGGGTTAAACAGGTCGTTAAAAAACTGCCCCATTAATTGCATATCCTCAAAATAGAAGATAACCCAGCCTATAACGATCAAAAACAGCGAATAAAGATGCTGCAGCGCCGCCGGCAGCTTTTGCAGATATTTCATCAAAAACAGCTTTTCTATAATCAGGATCACGCCAAAATAAAGGCCCCACAAAATAAAGTTGACGCTTGCTCCATGCCATAACCCCGTTAAAAACCATACGATCAAAAGATTTATAACCATCCGCTTGGTTCCCTTACGGTTACCGCCCAACGGTATATAGACGTATTCGCGGAACCACGTTCCCAGCGAAATATGCCATCTGCGCCAAAATTCCGTAATGGTTTTTGAAATATACGGGTAATCAAAGTTTTTCAAAAACTCAAAGCCAAACATATTTCCAAGGCCCCTGGCCATGTCGGAATAACCGCTGAAATCAAAATAAATCTGGAACGCATACGCGCATATACCTATCCAGCTGCCCAGCACACCGTTTTCCTGGCTGGTTTCACGCAATTGGTCCCACAAAAGCCCCATCTGGTTGGCAATCAAAACCTTCTTTGCCAGGCCAACCATAAAAAGCTTTACGCCGTTTGTAAAATCCGCGATGGTTTCCTTGCGGTGGTCAAGCTGTTCCGCTACTTCCTGATAACGGACGATCGGACCTGCAATCAGTTGCGGAAAAAGCGTTACATATGTACCAAATGTAATAATATTTTTCTGTACAGGCGCGTCGCCTCTGTATACGTCTATCGAATAGGACATCGTCTGGAAGGTATAAAACGAAATTCCAATGGGAAGCGGTATCTCAATCGGTTCAATGTTCAAAAACGGCAGAACATTGAGCGTTTCTGTCAAAAAGCCTGTGTACTTAAAAAATCCCAGTAGGCCCAGGTTGATCACAACAGCAGAAACCAAAAACCGCTTTGCAATCTTTTTATTCTCCCTGTATTTATCTATAAAATAACCGTGCGTATAGTCCACCAGTGTGGAAAACAGCATTAAAAGAACGAACACCGGCTCGCCCCAGCCGTAAAAAATTAGGTTTACAACAAATAAAAACAGATTGCGGTACCGGTACGGCGTAATATAATAAATCAATATGACAGCCGGCAGGTATAAAAACAAAAACAGAAGGCTTGAAAAAACCATATTACCCCTCCTTATAATTTCAACATAAAAAAGGCCGTACAAAAAGCAGGTCCCTTCTGCTTGTACCCATGCAAAACGTATAACAAGGCAACAGCACTTAAAAAGCCTTGTAAAATCCCTTACCTCGTAAACACATGCTGTCTACCATATTACACAATTTCTGGCGGTCTGTAAAGCAAAAAAACACCCGCAACACACATTTTTTATTGTACGATCTATTCCTTTAAATAAGAGTTGTAGATATTGGTCATACCTTCTGCATCTTTTGAAAGGAACATACATATATAATTGCCGCTTGTCTGTACCTTACACTTTTTCAGCATATTGTACTGATCCGGCAAATAGTTTTTTGTCGAACTGAGTTTAGACTGATATCTCTCGTTTAATTTTGCCTCAACCACTGCCTTTGCGCCGCTGTCTTTTGCCTGAATCATTACTATTTCGTCCTGCTCTACACCGGAACCGTTGATCTGCGCCTGATACTGCAGCACATCGCCAGACGCAATCCCATAATAGTTCATCAGGTCTTCCTCGCTTTGTATCTGCACCATTTCATCCGGCAGGTCATATGTAAGCGCAATCTTGGCCATAACATCCTCTAAGCTGATTCTCTTTTCCTCCTGCACACAGCCCGTTATACCCAAAAGCATAACAGCTGCAAGCAGCAGTGCATATATCTTTTTCATATACTCTCCTAAACAGTCCTATCTACAGACCCCTTACCGGGGATGGTTTAAAAGATAATCGACCCAGACGTTACATGCCGCTGAAGTAAAATGAATCCCAAGCACATCGGGATCGCCGCAGTACTCCGGTATCAAATTCCCCTGCGCGTCGCGCATAACCGAAGCCACATCTATAAACGAATACCCGTTGTCCTCACAGTAAGCCTTCAGCTTTTGGTCAAATTCTTCAATCCTTGCATTATTCAGGCCGGCCTGCTGGCTTTCCTTCAGCATGGGCGTTACAGATTGCAGGAAAAGCTGCACATCCGGCACCTTTTCCTTAATGCTTTCAAGCAACGTAGCTATGCTTGCAAAGGTCTGCTCGTCCTTAAACAGGCCCAGATCGTTCATTCCCAGCATCAAATATACTTTTTTTGCACCGCAGTCCTGTACAGCGTCCTCAATTTTTGTCTTAGCGCCTTTATAAAACGGGTGTACCGACTCTTCGCTTATCTCCCAAAGCGCGTTGTTATACCCCAGGCTTCCCGACGTAATAAACTGTGCCTGTCCCAGGCATTCCTCCCCGTTTTGCCGTAAATCCTGTGCATACATTTGCAGCTTACTGGTAATGCTGTCTCCCACAAACACAGCGTCGTCAAAATAGGAAGGCGCCACAGGCGTCTGCAGCACAGCCGCCTGTACCGCAGGCTCCGTCTCTTTAGAAGCAGACGGAGCAGCCTTCTCCTGTGCACATGCGCTGAAAGCCATACAGGCTGCTACGAACAACGCCAAAAGCAGCGCCGCGCTTTTGTTTTTCTTCATTTTCTTAATCCTAACTTTCTTTTCTGTCAATTATATATGCGGCAGCTTTCCTTAAAAGTAGGAATTATAAACCTCCACCATCTCTTGCGCGCTTTCTGCAAAGATCATACGAACATAATTGCCGTCTGTCTTGACCTCGCATTTTTTCATGATTTCATAATTTTCCGGGCTATAGCTTGCAATTTCCTTAGACCTGGAATCATACCGTGCCTGCAGCTTTTCCTCTACCCTTGCCGCAGCTTCCGCATCCTTTGCCTGTACAAGCACAATTTCGTCCAGGCCGGATGTGTCAATCTCCGCAGCAAAGCTTACTACGTCGTTTGTATCAATCGAATAATATTTATTCAAATCACTCACATCGGTCATTTCCTTCATATTGTCCGAAAGGTCAAAATCGCTGTTAAATTTTTCAAGGATCTCTTTAAGATCCACATCCTTTTCAGACGTATTCGAACAACCTGCAACCAGGATCAGGCAAAATGCCGCCAGCAAAACTGCCACAACTTTTTTCATTTTCTCATTACCTCCGATCATTTCTTGCTGCTTTTGATAAAAAATAACAGCGATTTCATTTTAAACGCTCATAAAATCAAAGTCAATATACTTACACGATTAATCCTTTACAATCCTGTTACTGTTGTTTCTTTTTCGTGCTGGCTTTGCTGCGCGCCTTCCAGGGAAAAATCTCCATCCCTGTAAAATTCCTTTGTTGCCGCAACGCGGTACACAGCGCTTTGGTGTTTTTGCAACAGCTTTGTAATCGCATACATGTCAATCCATATCTCATTTGGGCCTTCCTTCTGGCTTTCGTCAAAAATCAGCTGCATGCCGTAATGCAAATGGCTTGTTTGAATTCCATTGGTATTTTCTGTTGCACTATACCCTGTCCTGCCCACATAGCCGATTACATCACCCGCATTCACCGTTTTTCCTTCACACAGATCGGGATGAAACGGCCGGTTTTGTCGTAAATGCGCATAATAGTAATACCGCTTGCTGTCAAAGCTGCGGATTCCAATCCTCCATCCGCCGTACTGGTTCCAGCCCATGATTTCCACAACGCCGGATTCCACAGCAATCACAGGCGTACCGGTTGCCGCCATTAAGTCGTGTCCTAAGTGGCGGCGCTTATAGCCGTAGCTGCGGCTTGCGCCAAAATCATCAAAATGCGAAAAAGGGAACGTCTTTGCAATCGGGGAATATACTTTCAGTCCATATTTTTCCTCCCATTCTCCATCCTTTTCCGCTTTTTCTCTGTACGTTCCCAAAAAGCCATCCAATACGGCTCCATAGGCTTCCCTGTAATAAGCATAATACGACATATCCTTTGTAATATCCTCTATCTTTTCCCCGTTTTGCAGCTTTTGTACCACATCATTGAGGTCGGCTGCCTTATAGCGCTTAAAGTCCCCTCCATATTTTGCCCCCAAATAAGCAAGTACGTCGATCCAGTTGATCTTTATTTCCTGCTGCTGTGACGCTATGTCTGCGTTCATTGCTCTTTCCAAGGCGTCATAGCATACGTTAAATTCCACATATTTAATATAATCCTCCTCTTTGGAAGCCCCAACCAGCACCAGACATACCGCCGCACACAGAATAACGGCCAAGCATACGCAAATCACTTTTTTCACTGTACCACCGCCGTCTTTAAATTGCGTTTTTCTATTTTCTTTAATGTATATGTTTGCCCCTTCAGATCCATGCTTTCTTTTTTGCGCGCCGCTTTTCCCTTCGCCGTTTATCTTTTTACCTCTTATTACGTTTCTGTAGCAAACGGCAAAAAAATGCGCTATAATAAAAATAGACAAATTTTGCAGACGGCGGGGAACGCCCTCTGTATTGGAACAAACTTTCAATCGCCATGTACAGAAAGGGTGTGCCCGCTTGAAAGAAAAATTGCCGCATACGCTTATCCTGGTCGCCGTCGCTTTGGCCGCCTGTGCAGTTATCACCGCCTATAACGCCTTTTACGTTCCGCCAACAAGCCTGCCGCAGGTGATTTACACCCAGCAGGGAACTGCTCCTTCCGGCGCTCTGGAAAGTGGGACGGAAGGCACGCAGCAAATTCCCTCCGCCACACAAGCGCAAACGCAGCCTAATGTTGCATTTTATAAGATTAATATCAATACAGCAAACGAGCAAGAGCTGCAACAACTGGAAGGGGTCGGCCCTGTGTTGGCGCGCCGTATTGTGGAATATCGCGAGCAAAACGGCAGCTTTCAGCAGCTGGAAGAATTAAAAAATGTAAAAGGGATTGGGGATTCTATTTTTGCCGGTCTGGAAAATGATATCACCATCTAAAAGAAGGGATCCATTTATGATAACAATCAAGCACAAAAAATGGGGATGTGCTGCTGCACATCCCCTGATTTTCCAATAGCAAACTCCCGTTTTAATCTGCAAATGTTTCCTGTGAGTTTGCCCATTGCTGCAGGTACACTGCCTTATTTTCGTCTTTCCATCTCATCTTTAAGCTTATACGCACAAAAAGACTGTGGCTCCATTATCATAGACTGCTGCGCAAAACGGCAATTCCCCACAGAGAAAACCACCTGCCCATCAAATGCAAACGGCGCGCGCTGCTCTTTCCCAGACGGATTGACTGCAAATATAAAACTGCCCCTTTTGTAAATAAAGGGGTATTTATTTTTTTCCGCATAAATCGTTTCATACGGCCCATCGGCCTGCAGCTGTTCATATTCGTTCCGAAGCTTTAAAACCTGCCTTACTGTATGCAGCATAGACTGCTCGTCGCACATCTGGTCCTCCACTGTCGGCGCGTCCTCGCTGCTGTCCACCGGCAGGTAAATTTCCTTTTCGTCAGCCTGTGAAAAACCCAGATTTTTTCCCCGGCTCCACTGCATAGGCGTCCGCGATCCGGTACGCGAAAAGCCGCCTTCCTTGCTTTGCAGCCCTTCTATATAGCGCATGCCGATTTCATCCCCATAATATAAAAACGGAACGCCCGGCAATGTAAAGATCGTACAGCATGCAAGCTCTGCCGCCCTTTTATCCAGCGTTCTGCGCAGGCGCGGCGTGTCGTGGTTGCCCGTAATAAAGCTGATATACCCCTGGTCTTTTGTTTCCAAAAGGTTTTTTTCATATTCGCGTGTAAACCTTGTAATATCTCCGGCAGCATCTTTGCAAAAAAAGCTGTCGTTGTTCCCCTGCGCGTCTGTGCTGCGAAACAGCGAATGATACCCATTCCCTTTATGGTCCAGATAAAAATCCGCATGAAAACCCGCATTGTTGATCGCGCGTTGGGGATGGCTCCATTCAGACACAAGCACCGCCTGCGGATATTCCTTGTCAAGCATCTGCCGTATACCACGCCAGATCTTGGCGGTTTGCTTTTTATCGTCTTCGTTTTTCACAAGCGAATCGGCCATGTCCACCCGAAAGCCGTCGCAGCCCTTTTCAAGCCAAAACCGCATGACGTCCTTAATCGCCTCCACGGTTTTCAGGCATTCCGGATGGTCGCATGGAAGCTGCCACTGCGGATGCGTAATCTGTGCAAACCCGTAATTGAGCGCGGGCTGCGAGCTAAAGTAATTTACAAGATAATTGCCGTCCCTGTCCGTAATGCCGCACATCAGCCTATACGCAGACGGCGCCTCCCATACGCTGTCCGTCCAGATATACCGGCTGCTGTATTCGTTGCTTTCAGGCTCCTTGCTCTTTAAAAACCATTCGTTCTGGTCAGACGTATGCCCGGGAACCAGATCCAGCAAAATATGCATGCCCTTTTGATGCACCTTGTCCATCAACCGAACCAGGTCTTCATTGGTTCCATAACGCGGCGCCACCTTTTTGTAGTCGCGCACATCATATCCGCCGTCCATAAAAGGCGAATCAAAGCACGGGTTAAGCCAAATAGCGTTACAGCCTAAGTCGCAGATATAGTCCAGCTTTTGCGCAATCCCGTTGATATCGCCGATCCCATCCCCGTTGGAATCATAAAACGATTGCGGATAAACCTCATAAAACACAGCCTTTTTCAACCAGTCGGGCATAATACTCCCTCCAAACAATCAAATTTTCCCCATTATAGCATATCCTGCCTGGTTTGCAATATATTTTTCTGAATCATTCTATTCATTGCGTTTGCTGCTTATAATACGATAGCAGTAAATCCGTCACCTTTCCATAGCTTTTTACACCGTCTTGCTGGCCGTTTGCCTTAAGGTATGTATCGTTCATCGTACTGGCCGCCTGCGCCACAGGCCCCTCAAACTGCGCCCAGTATTCGCTGTTTGCCTTTATGTCCCGCTGCACACCTTCCCCCAATGTTCTGAACACATCGGTATAGTCGGCGCGGCTTACTCCACTGAGCGCATTGCCCGCATGAACAAACGCCAGCATCGTACCGGAATACATCAGCTCCTGATCGCCGCTGGACATACAAACAAGGTATGCAATAAAATTTGCTTCTTCCTCACGCATATAGCCCCGCACATGCGAAAGCTCGTGGCACATGGTAGAGGGGATCGAGTAATCCGGTACGTCGTTGTTGACATTGGCCTCCACCGTAAACGGAAAGAAAAAGCCCGTTATCTTTGTATACGACAGATACTGTGACAACCAAAGCTGCTTGGTCGGCCCATAGCCCGCTGTCAAAGTGGGGTAGCGCTCCTGCATTTTATCATATGCCTCTTTTGCACGCTGCGCCGTGGCGCTGTCGCTCTGCGAAAGGCGCATTATACCATTTTCATCCTCCTGCAGCTGTGTGCGCAGCTGTGTTGCATCTTCTGCAAGCGTATAGCACAGCGCTTTGAGCTCCTGCACGCTGGACTTTGTCACTTCAAGCCCGATCGCCTGTTCAAACGGCATACGGTAATAATTCACCCCGGCATTTGCTACAAATACAAAAAGCAATATGCTGCCGAGCAGCACCGGATTTATCACCGCCCGCCACAACACGCGCAGGCGCTTTCCCTTTGCGCGGATCAATTGGATAACAGCTTTCACAATATAAATTACCGCCCACAGCGCAAAGAGCAAAAGAAGGACCTCTGCAAGTGAAAAGGGTAAAAGCGACGAAGCCCAGTCAAATCCCAACGAAACCGTTTTGTAAATATGGGTTGCATACCATTCTGCAAAGCCCTGGTCCCTGGACGCAAAAAAAACCAGAAGAAAGGCCCCAGGCAAAAAAAGCAAAAGAAAATATTTGAAAGCGCCGTGCTTTTTCTCCTTCATCCCATCGGATCCTTTCCTTTTTAATCTATTTACGCAAGCAGCCTTTGCGCGTTCTCATACAAAGCCGCCTGTTTGAGCCTGTCAGGCAACGCAAGCGACAAAAACTGCCGGACGGCCGACTGCTGGTCGTCCCACGGGGAGTCTGTTCCAAACAACACATGGGTCGGATCCATCGCATTATAAATCCGCTCCAGCTGTGTTTGATCCATCTTTCCAATCGAATAGCTGGTGTCTATATAAATTTCCTCACGGCCAAGCAGGTATTTTTCCACATCATCCAAATATCCAAACCCGCCGGAATGCGCACATATAATCTTTGCCCCCTTCAGCTGCGGCAAAACACGGTGCAGCCTTTGTGGTGTGCTGCGGTGCAAATCCGGATAAGACACATCCATCCCGGCGTGGATTGTAATCAATAGGCCCATATCGGCCGCGCAACGCATGACCGCAACCGTTTTGGGGTCGTCCAGAAAAACCTCCTGAAAATCGGGATGCAGCTTGATCCCCTTAAGCCCCGCCCGTTTAATCCGGAGCAGCTCGTCCTCAAACGTTTCATCCAGCGGATGCACGCTCCCAAAAGAGGCAAATCCGCTTTCCCCGTTATTTTCAATTGCTACCGTGTTGATCGTATGCGCCTGGCCGGGCTTTACCGCAATCGGCAAAAGCACGCTCAGCGCAATTCCTGCTCTTTGCATAGAAGCCTTCAGCCCCCGCTTTGTACCGTCTAAAAAGGCCTTTGTATTGCTTGACTTTTCCAATGCGCCAACCGCGCGCGGCGCAAGCTTGTCCGGGAAGGTATGGGTGTGGAAATCAATCATCTTCATTTGGCGTTGTTCTCTCCTTTTATGTAATCATACCATATAAACCATGCCCTGCGGCATGTAAATTTCAGCCATCCAAAAATACTCTCTTGCACACTGCCCGTCCGCTTAATATTATAATAATATATCCTGATTTTCAAACTGCACCACAGCCTTTTTTGGCTTTGTGCATAAACGGAGGCAGAACTATGACAATAGAACAAATCGACGAAACTCGTCTGATTATCGCGCTGTGCAGTGAAGACATGCAGGTGTTTTCGCTCGATTTCGACACAATGGGGTTTAACGACCCACACTCCAGAAAAATCCTTAAGCGTCTGCTAAAGCTGGCCGGCTCAAGAACGGGACTTTGCGTAAGCGACAAAACACTCGTTGTAGAAGCCCTGCCACATGCAGAAGGATGCATTTTTCTGATCACCCTTGTCCCGAAAGGCGAAGGGAAACGAAAAACGTATAAAATAAAAAAGCCCTGCGGGCGCTGTATGTACGCATTTGATGTGCTGGAGCATTTTTTATGCTGCGCACAGCAGCTTTACGGGGCCGGCTTTCTTTTAGAGGGCAGCAGCCTTTACCTGCATCAGGGGGAGTATTACCTGATTCTGCCCACGGGAAGCATCCCATTTAAAGCACAGGGGATCCTAAACGAGTTTTCTCTGGAAAAAACATCCAAACCGCTGGAAATTGCAAAGATCAAAGAATTTGGAAAAATAATTGCCAAAAAACACGCCATTTTGCGCATTGGTTCGGCCATGTGCAACGGCTGACACCCTGCAGCGCTTTAACTGGCCAGCCTTTTAAGCCTGTCAATTGCAGCCTTGGCGTTGCTTGCTTTAAAGATCCCCGTACCCGAAACGCAAATATCCACACCGCTTTTAGCGGCAATTCCAATTGTTTCTTCATTGATGCCGCCGTCGGCCTCTAAAAAAACGTGCAGACCCCTTTTTTGGCACTGCGCTTTGATCTGCATTACCTTTGGCATCATATGCTCCATGAACCGCTGCCCGCCAAAACCGGGCTCCACCGTCATGACAAGCACCATATAAAGCTCTTCCAAATAAGGAAATACTGCTTCCGCCGGTGTTCCGGGCTTGATTACAAGCCCGGGCTTTACACCGGCGGCCTTTATTTTTGCAAGCGTTTTTTCTATATCCGACCGCGCCTCCACATGAAACGTGATTATATCAGCCCCCGCATTTGCAAAATCATCAATATAAAAAAGCGGGTCTTCGACCATAAGATGCACATCAAACGGAAGTTTTGTAAAGCTGCGTACAGACCGGATAATCGGCGCCCCAAATGTAAGGTTTGGTACAAAGTGCCCATCCATAACATCCAGATGGATCAAATCGGCCCCTGCCTGTTCCATTCTTTTTATTTCTTTGCCAATCTGTGAAAAGTCACAGGATAAAAGCGATGGTGCAATCTGCATTTTTCATCCTCCCAGCATCTGCCTGCGGATACCCGTCAGGGCTTTTGCAGCATAGGGGCAATAATAGACGCCGCCGTCCAAAACAGCATATAAATCAACAGCTCAAGCGCCCCCAGCCCTCTTAATCCGGCGGTTATTACAATCGTAGAAACCAGCAGCATTCCAAGAACAACCGCTATAAACTGTACAACAATGGCGATCGAAATATTATTCTTGATCTTAATGCAGCCTGCCACAGCCCTGGCCAGCGAATAAAACTTCCCTCTGGTAGAAATATACGCGCGGGAGCTGTCCTCTTTTTGCGATATTGCCTCCTTGCAGATATTCCCCAGGCTGGTCGGTAAAATTTTTACCGAACGGAAATAAATCCTAAAATCCCTGGCTATGCCTTCCTGTGTAACATTTGGGTCGGCTGTGCGCACCAGCACGGTTATCCCATTGTTTTCCAGACGTTTGAGCTCTGTTACAATCCGTTTGTCTGCTTTATAGCTTGTAACCAGCATTGCCACCAACTGCCCCGCGTTTGCAAGATAGGTAATATGGTTGCTTTCGTCCTCTTTATTGCGTTCTTCAAAATCCACACTGGGCAAATCGATCGAATATTTTGCCATCAGCTCTCTTGTTCCCAGCAGCAGCCTTTCGCCTGTTACCCAACAAACAAGCCCTTTGCCGTCTTCATATTTTACACTTTCCACCAGCGGCAGCTGCTCGCCTTTATCGCTGATTACATCTTCAAACATATACGTCATAGGTGTATTGGCAACCTTCAGCACGGCCGCGGCGTTCATCAGCGCTTTATCTATATTATAAACGTTAAAGGTCTTAACGCTTATAAGCTCCACCCGACCCCTTGGGTATAGCTCCCTGGAATCAACCATAACCGCGCGTGTGTCACAAAAATGCTTAACCGCCGGGTAACCGATGATCATTGCGTTATTCTTAACGGCCGTTTTGCACAGGTTCCGCATGGGGATATTCACAGAAAGCAGGCAGCAAACGGGAACGGCTATACAGCTAACAACGGTTAAAACCGAAACGGCGTCCGCCACGCTTTGGTAAACAATCCCATAAATGATTGCAACCAACACCGCGCATACCATACACACCGGTGCAAATTTAGCCGCTGTCTTTTCACTGGGATCAGGCGTATAAGAAAGCTTTAAAAAGTTCTTTAAAAATTTTGTACGGTGCTGGAACGCGATGATCGGCTTATCTGCCTTTGTTCCGGCCAGCATTTTCTCTGCCGTTTCTTCATCTGCCAATATTTTTACAGTATATTTTCGGTTGGGGGCTGAAATAAATTTAAAGTTATCGCGGATCCTCCTCCCGATTGACAGCTTTCCTAAGCTGTTTAGAAACAACGCAAACAGCACAAGAAGAGCGTACAGATTCTTATCTGCGTTAAAAAACGCCGCCGAATCAAAAAACGCCAATATCCCCTGCACAATCGCTGCAACAGCCGCCACCGCCGCCGCTGTGTCTGAATTGCCCCGAAAGCTAAGCAAAGGCTTTAGCCCATTGAGAACCGTTGTATGGCATACGGCCACACCCAGCACCAACAGCAGAAAATTCACAAAACAAAACATAATATCTGCATTTGGAATAAAATCTGCAAGCACCGCCGGTATGTTTTTTTGTAAAAGGATAACGCCCAAAAGCAGAAAAAACGCAATGCCGGTCACTACGCTGCGTACCAGCAGCTTGCGGGCCTCCATATTGATCTCCGCCCGAACAGCCCTTGTATCTGCAGGCCGTTCGTAATCCTCTATGGTCTCCTCTTTTTCTTCGTACAACTGCGGCATATTGCCTTGTTCGGCCGCATTCTTATAACTGCCAAACAGCCTGTCCTTTAAGGATTTATGCGTGTTTTCCTGCATTGCCTGCGGCTCTTCCTTGCTTTGCGGTTTTGGTTGCTTTTCTTCAGGTTCAGCCTTTTTTTGCATTTTTTCCTTAAAAATCTCTATCTTCAGGTATTCCTCATATTCTTTTTTGATCGCATGCTGCAGCTTGTCACCCGGCAAAATGATCTTATTGACGTCCTTTTCGTGAATGTATTCCGGCACGGGCATACCGTTTACAACCAGCCTTTGAGCCTGGTCGGAAGGCAGCCTCTGCGCGCTCATTTTTTTAAAGCCTCCAAAAGGTACTGCCGGGCCTTCTGCGCTTTTTTTCTGCCGTTTTCCCTTTGCGGCAGCGTCCTCCTCTGTTTTTTGTTTTTTTCCTTCCTGAGGTCCTGCAGCTGGATGTGCGTCGGCTTTCTCCTTTTCCAGCGGCGCTTCCTTTTGCTGTGTACGAGGGGGCTTTTTCCCTTTTTCAGAACCGTTTTGCACCGATATTTCTACCGGTTCGCCGGCAGCCTGCTCCTGCACGTCGTCTTGCCGTTGGGGCAACTGCTCAGCACCGGCATCGGGCGCAAATTCATCCGGCTTATCGTTTATAAAGCCAATCAATGCAGAAATCTTTCCAGAAATTTTGGCAAAAAAGGTTTCGTCCTCGCCCTTTTGCCGTAAGCCTGCTGTCTCATCTTCTGCTGCGGCGCCCTTTTGTCTTACCTGCGTGTTTTTTTCTTGTCCATCGTTTTTTGTCTGTGCGCCGTTTTTTTGAGGTACCCCTGCCTGCTCCTCCGCCTGGGCCTGCACGCTGGGCCGTTGTGCATTTTGCGGGCTTTCTTCTGTTTTCCCTGCCTGCGGCTGCGCGCCTTCCTCCTGTTCTTCTGCTTTTTCTTCCTGCTTTGCCGCTGGGTTGGTCTTTTTCTGTTCTTTTTCCGGCTGCTCATCCTGTGGCTCCTGTCGCACGGCCTTTTGCTCCCTTTGCTCTTGCGGTATCTCTTTCCCTTCCTGTATATCCTGCTGCGGCTGCTCCTTTTTTACTTCCTCCAGCTTTATTTCACGCAAGTGAATAACCGGCGGCTTTTCCCCGTCGTTATTTCCTTGTTCATATTCCAATGCTTCCGTCTTTTGGCCTTTGGCCTTCTTTTTTGTGTCGCTGAAGATCTCTTCCATAATTGGGCGGTTATCCATGTTTTTGTACCCGTTTTTTTCGTTGTTGATATCCACCATCTGTCCGTCTGTTTCTTTTTCCTCTTCCGCAGGCGTATCCTCGCTCTCCGTTGCATTGATCAGATTCCGGATCTTATCAAAAATGGAACCCTTTCCCTTGTTGTTGCCGTTCATCTATGTATCATCCCTTTCCGGCGGCCGATTTTTCCTTTTTTAAAGCCCCTTCCTCTGCCTTGCCACTTCGTACATCAAAATCCCCGCGGCCACAGACGCGTTTAAAGAGGTGATCCTTCCGCACAGCGGCAAGGACAAAATCCCATCGCAGCTTTCCCGCACAAGGCGACCCAGTCCTCTGCCCTCGCTTCCAATCACAAGCGCGCAGCCTCCCGTAAGGTCGCTTTGACACCAGGTTTGTCCAGCCATGTCTGCCCCATAGACCCAAACGCCTTTCTTTTTCAACGTATCAATGGCGCTGGGGATATTGGCAACCCTGACAACGGGCATATATTCCACTGCACCGGCAGATGCTTTTCCCACCGTACTGCTTAACCCTACGCTGCGGCGTTTAGGGATTATCACACCGTGTGCCCCGGCACATTCTGCCGTTCTGATGATTGCACCCAGGTTATGCGGATCCTCTATCTCATCTAAAATAATGATAAACGGCGCCTCATTTTTCTTCTGCGCCGCCAGAAAAACATCCTCCAGCTGCGCATATGCCTTTACAGCGCCAAACGCGATAATCCCCTGGTGCGGCACGCCGCCTGCAATCTGGTCAAGCTTTTTTATATCTGCTTCTTTTATAACGGCACCCTGCTCCCTGGCCTTGGTAACCAGTTCGCGCAGGCTGCTGTCTTTAAGGCCTTTTGCAACGAAAATGCGGTCCAGGGTACGGCCGCTTTTTATCGCTTCCTTCACGCAGTTGCGACCTATCATGCAATCTGCCGTCTTTTTTTCTTCCATTTATTTCACCTTTTTCCCAAATCAGGGCAAAGTTACGCAATTATATTAGATTATACCACAATTTGCGTAAAATGTAATCTTTCTTATAGAAAAAACAGATTTTTTTAGAATTAAACGTCAATCATCCCGCTGCCTGCATTTACCTGCGGGCTGCCGCTTGCCGCTTGCAGGCCGTAAGCGCCGGTCTGTGGGTCTTTAAATAAATCTATTTGGGGCGGAGCTGCGCTGAACCCAAAATACATGGCGGCAAACAAAAGCAGCGCGAAAAGCGCCGGCACAAACCATGCGCGCAGATCCCTGTCTGAAAGCGTAATTTTATAGGACAGCAGGTGCGCCAATGCAATCCAAATAAAAACGCTTACAATATCCACCCATAACACCGATGTCCCCGTGATGCCCGAATACAGGTAAAAAAAAGCAATGATTATAGCGGAAAGGAAATAAACCCCCACCACCTTGGCAATTACAAACATTTTAAAATACGGCCGCGCACAGCAAAGCTCCAATACGCCCCAAAGCAGATAAGGCATGGCAAATATCTTAACGTGCTCCCACACGCTTTCATTTACCGCACCAAACAGAATGCTCCATACGGCTCCACCCGACCATTCATATGCAAAATGCAGCAGCGTGCCGCCGATAAAGGTAAAAAATACACCGGCTATTTCCATTTTTTTAAAGCAGCTTTGATCCAAAATAATTCCCCCTTTGCCCCTCATAAAAATATATGAGGGCAGCAGGGGGAAAATACGCTTTTTATATAACCGAATAGAAAGACAGCAGCAGCACAGCCGCCGCGCCTGCGCAGGCGGCAAGCCCAAGCCTGACAAACCAGTAAAGAAACGCTTTCTTTTTTTTAATTGCAGACGGCGCGCGCATTTTCCCCAGCATATGCCGGGCTTCCTTTTCCAGCACTTCGCGCTGCGCCGTTGCAAATTCCGGACGGACGACAAGCAGCGCGCGCTCATAATAGATATTTCCCGTGTCCAGCACTTCAATAACCTGCCTGTTGATTCCCTTAATCATGTATTTTCCTCCTTTTTTCTGCTATGTAGCCTTCCGCTGTTTCACAAACGGATTACACCAGTGTAATTATTTTTGGCATGATTTTTTAGATCTATACGGTAGAATAGAATTTTTTTCCTGTTTTTTTCTCATTAAAATTACAAAAGCATCGCCTTTATGACAATATCCACAAAAGGCAGGGACCATTTTTGGCAGAACTGATTTTTCGTATTTCTCATTATACCGTTAGTAAAATGCTTCATTTTCAATAAAATGTTGAAAACTATGTTGAAAATGTGAAAAATCCACTTTCAAAAGCTCATATCAAACAGAAAAACCTCTTGCTTTTATAAAAACTGTGTTTTCCACACCGCTGTCTAAAACGTGTTTTTTTATTTTTTTCATAACTAACTGTAATTTTGTGCTTGTCAACAACTTTTTAAGAATTATAAAAATTAAAATTTTGTAATTCTTTTTTTGTTCTGTATTGCGCTTGTGTATCTTACGGGTTATAGTATAAAAAACAGAAAAATACAGAAGCTTTTAAGGCCGACCGACGGGAGGGAAACATGGATATTACCTATATTTATCACAGTTGCTTTTTACTAGAGCTTACAGACGCAACGCTTTTATTTGATTATTTTAAAGGTACACTGCCACCAATCAGGAACGACAAGCCCTTGTACATTTTTGCAAGCCACCGGCATCACGACCACTTTAATCCCGTTATTTTTTCTCTTTTTTCACATTTTCCGGATGTACGCTTTATCTTATCCTACGACATCAACAAAAATCACATACCAAAGCCGCTGCTTACAAAAACCGTTTTGCTCGCTCCCGGCCAATCTGTTGCTTTTTCCCATTTTCAGGTCTGCACCCTGCGTTCTACAGACGAAGGCGTAGCCTTTTTCATTAAAACGCCGCATTATACGCTTTACCATGCCGGCGACCTGAACCATTGGTACTGGCAGGGGGAGGATGAAAGCTGGAACAGGGAAATGGGGCGTGCCTACCGCGAAGAAATTTCCAAACTATCGGGCCATACAATCGATCTTGCTTTTATCCCTGCCGACCCACGCCTGGAAGATGCGTTTTCCCTTGGTGCGGTCGAATTTGCGCAAACCGTTTGCCCGCGGTATATTATCCCCATGCATTTCCGGGAAGACACCTCCGCCTCAAACAGATTAAAAAAGCTGTTTCTCGATATGGGACTTCCAACCGTCGTGCTTCCAATGGAAAAGCCGCTGCAGCGTTTAAAAATTTGAAAAAATAAAAAATTTGCTCTGCCTGTATATAAAGGGTCGATAAGGGCGCCGCAAACAAAAGCATGCCGTCCCTTTCGTTGTCATCCCGCAATGTTAACCAAAGAAGGCGGGCCGCTTTTAAAAAAGCGGCCCGCCCTTTTTTCTATCCAGTTTTTTATAACCTTCCATTTATAACATCGCACGAAACAGCTCCACAGACAAAAAGCCGCACAAAAGGCCAAGCAGTGCGCCGGCTACAACATCCGTGAAATAATGCACGCGCAAATACAGTCTGGAAAAACCAATCAATCCCGCAAGAATAAACACCGGGATCGCAACCGGCCAGCATTGCAGCGCCGTTACGGCCACAACGGAAAAGGATGCCGTTGTATGCCCGGACGGAAACGAATAATACCGCGGTCGCTTGATCACAAGCTCATTGTCGTCCAGCTTGTGGCACGGGCGGACCCTGCATACAAGGTGTTTAATCAATATTTCTCCCGCCAAATGCGCCATTACAAGTCCTACTAAAATATTCGCGCCGGTCAGTCGCCAAGGCTTATAAATTAAAAACGGTACGCACATGGCAAACCAGACCAGCCCTTTGTCCCCCAGCCTCGTCACAAAAACCATCAGTTTGTTTCTTCGCGGGGTATGAAGCTTTCCGATCCAGCTAAGAACGATATCGTCAAAATATTGTACACGCTCAAGCATATACATACTCCTTACTACAAATTCTAAAGAGTATTATACCATACTTTTGCGCATATGGACAGATAAATAAATAGAAAATAACTTCCTGTTATGATAATTCCTTATCTTTTTTCTACAAAAATTTTTTTCTTTACGCTTGGATATGAATCAAATGCGCAATCCCCGGGATGCTCTCTCCCTGCTGGGAAGAGGTTGGCGACATAAGCGCACCCGTGGCTATAAATAAAATATCATGTGCATTCTGCTTTTGCATATTGTTCAAAATATAAGAGCACAAAACACTGCCGCTGCAGCCGCAGCCGGAGCCGCCTGCATGCACATCCTGCTCTTTTGTGTCGTAAATCAGCACGCCGCAGTCCGTGTGCCTGCTGCGGATGTCCATATGATATTCTTCAGACAGCAGCGTGCATAGCAGCTTAGACCCCACCGTTCCCAGATCTCCGGTAATAATCAAATCAAAATCGCTGGGCTTTTTCTGCGTATCCATCAAATAGTTGTGTATTACCTCCGCTGCCGCGGGCGCCATTGCTGCGCCCATATTATTGGCGTCTTTAATGCCAAGGTCTATAATTTTTCCAATTGTCACCGCCTCAATATGCGGCCCCTGCCCCTGGTTTGCCACAACGGCGCAACCTGCACCCGTAACAGTCCACTGCGCCGTGGGCGTGCGCTGGCCGCCGTATTCCAGCGGAAAACGGAACTGCCTTTCCGCCGAACAGAAATGAGAAGACGTTACCGCCGCGCATTTACGTGCAATGCCCGTATCTACAAATAGCGCCGACAGCAGCAGGGTCTGCGCCATTGTCGAGCACGCGCCGTACTGCCCCAGAAAAGGAATGTTAAAGCTGCGCAGCCCAAAGCTGGAGGAAATACACTGGTTGAGAAGGTCCCCCGCAAAGATGGTGTCTATTTCCTCTGCTTTTACCTTTGCCTTTTCAAGCGCAAGGCTTACTGCCTCTTTTTGCAGCTTGCTTTCCGCCTTTTCCCAAGTGTCTTCACCAGCCATTGTGTCATAAAAAATTTTGTCAAAACTATCCTTCAGCGGCCCTTCCGCTTCCTTTTTCCCTGCAACGGCGGCCCAACCAGCCAGCACAGGCTTGTTTTCCGTAATAATCGTATATTTCCCCTTGCGCTGCGCCATTGTTATGCTCCATCCTTTCTATTTCCGACAGAAAATATTTCTTCCGGTTTTACGTTTTCTTTTTTAGTATGAAGCCCAAAGCAAAAAAAATACAAACAAAAACAGGATAAGCCGAAAAAGGCTTATCCTGTTTCCTTCTGTAATACGGTCGATTTTTTATCCTTAGCGTCAATACGCAGCTTATTCATCGGCAGGCTTTGTGCTTTCCGCCTTTGAACTGCTTTCAGAACGGTCGATCTTTGTCGATACGTTGCCTGGATCCCCTTCTACAACGTAATGTCCCTGGGACAGGCTGTAAACAGAATCCGGAAGATCTTCCCTTTTTACTTCCTTGCCGTTAAGGTAAAACACGCGCTCCGCCTTAAAGCCATATTCTTCTGACTCAACCCATGTGCATTCAGACTCGGTCCTGACCTCGTCAAACTCGGGCGACTGCCAGCCATAAATTTCGCAGTATAATGTAACACCGTCCATATACGTCCTGAAAAACATCTGGAACTCCGTATTGTTCTTCAGCTTTAAATCCAGGTTTCCGTAGTCGATCGTCGCGTCCAGCCCGCCATATACATAGGGGGAGCACCATAAATGCGGGTATCTTTCTTCAATCCCCATATTGGCCCGAATCCCCGCGTTGTATATCGTTGTAGCAGCCTGGCATATGCCGCCGCCGTATCCCTGTTCGTACTGTCCGTTTGCAATTACGCTTGCAGGAAGATACCCGTTGGACGGTAAATTGCTGTCGCCGGTACACTCATTAAACGAAAAAATCCCGCCGGGTTCTACAATTTTTCCGTTAGTGGACGCAAACGCCGTTTTCATATTATGGTTGGCATTATAGGTATTGGTGGAAACTGTACTGAACCTTGCAAGAAGCACTGTCGCTTTCTTGACCTCGTCCATTGTATGCTTTGGCTCTGTTACGGTTGTCTGCGCCTGAAGTTCCCCGCTTGCAGGGCCCTTTGCAAATAAAATCATAAAATCCTCATTTAGCTTTTCCCTGTCCAGGGCCGTACCATTTTCACCTTCTGCATATGTAAACCGTTTGCTCTCCTGCGCGTCGGGATCAAATTTTGACACATGCGGCTCTACCGCGGCAATATCAATCTCTTTAGCCGCCCTTTCTACCACCTTTTCCACAGACGCACTCGTAACCTGACAGAATATGGAAAAATCAATCGTGCCGGCCTGCTCGTCAACGGTAACGTTTTCCCCTTCCGGCAGAGAAAGCCGGTCCAGGCTTCCTTCGTTTATAGCTTTTGCAACGTCCTTGCTGTACTGATAAGCCTGCTCAATCACCGCTTCAGTGTTATAGGTATAAGAAAAATCGTCCTGATTAAAGGTCAACACTTTATCATTGCTTATAACGTCCACGGAAAATGCTGGGGCAACTTCCTTATCTTTTACCACAATCAGCGCGGTGGCTTCCTTTACCGTTTTCCCACTGACGTCAATCCCGCCAATGGACACCCCTTTTGCAAAAACAGCCTCCTTGGCGGCGGGCTCCGCTCCTTTCGCTTCTGTAACCGGCGCAATGCTGGGGATAACGTCCGGATTTAGCAAAAGTACGCCAAAGAACGTCGCCGACAGCAAAATCATACAGCCGGCAATCCCCAGAACAAAAAGCTTTCCTTTTTTTCTCGGCTTTGCCTTGGCCTCATTTTGAGAAGGCGTCTGTGCAAAAGAATCCCCATACTGCGCGCCCGGGCGGCTGGAACTGCTGATATCCTCAAACGTTTCAAATTCAGGTGTTTTCCCTTGTGCCGGCTGCTGCCCTGCATCCCCGCTTTTTTCTATCTGCGGCTGCTCCGGCTGTGTTGAAGCGCTTTCCTGCGCAGGCACATTTTGCACCTGCTCCAGCGGCTCCTTTTTCTGTTCAGAAGCCTGCCCTGCATCCTCTTGGGACACATCCGCGTGCTGCGTTTTCGGCTCATAATTTTGCTTTTGACGCACCTCGTTTAAAATTTGCTCAATATCTGCGTCGCTATGTTGTACAGGCTGGTTTTCCTGTGTATGCTCCGTTAAATTTTTTTCCTTCTTTTCGTCGCTCACAATACTTTCTCCTTCCAAATACGGGACGCAAGCACTTAACCGCTGTAATCCCCTATATAATACACCACATGGCTTCAAAAAGTAAAGCATTATTCTGTTTTCCATACAATGTAAATATTAACAAACTTGCCGTACTTTGCTCCTGTTTTTTTGGAAAACCCCTATTTGTTGTTCCTGAGCGGCGTACTCCATACAGGAACTTGTATAGGCGTACATCTCCTCTTTTTTCCTTATTGAAAATGTAAATTTTTTTGTTATAATGGTAAATACGGCAGTCTACAAAAAAACGCCGTTTCATACAAAAATATATGGACCGATAAACGATAAAGGACGGCTGATAGTATGAAAATTCTGGTCTTATCCGCATCCACAGGCGGAGGGCATATGCGCGCTTCTGCGGCTTTAAAAGCGTACATTACCCAGCACGACGAAACCGCAGTGGTCAAAATTGTAGACACGCTGGAATATGTAAGCCCCATGCTCAACAAAACGGTTTCAGAAGGCTACGTTTTCCTTGCCACTAAAACGCCGAAATTATATGGCAGCGTATATAATACCGCCAATAAGGACACGCCGCTTAACAGCATGGTAACAAAAGTAACCGGACAGCTTACAAAAAAGCTGTATCCGCTGATTTTGGACTTTATGCCTGATGTAATCGTGACCGTGCATGCTTTTGCAGCAGAAATGGCCTCCAATTTAAAAAGGGATTATCATGTAAAAGCACCGCTTATCTGCATTATTACAGATTTTGCCCCCCACAAGACCTATATCAACGAAAAAGTGGACAGCTATATTGTTTCAAGCGAAGAAATGGTCGATGCGGTTGAAGCTTTCGGCGTTCCGCGTGAAAAGATCCATTCGCTGGGGATTCCGATTGATCCATCGTTTTATGAAAAATATGACAAGGTCGAACTAATGCATCAAATGTGCCTTGACCCGCAAAAGCCTACCATATTGATTATGGCGGGCAGCTTCGGCGTGACCGATATTTTAAAAATCTATCAGAATATTTCAGAAATAGATCTGGATTTTCAAATAATTGTCATCACAGGCAAAAACCCAAAGCTTTACGACGCCTTTGAAAAGCTCTTAAACAAATCTGCCGAAGAAGAAGCCTATATAAAGCGGCAAAAGAGCAAAGACGCCAAAACGCCATCCGAAGCAGACGTTTTGGCAGAACCTGGTACAAAAAGCCGCAGGGTTTCCGAGCTTTCTACCCAGCTTAAAGAAAAAACCGGCCATCTCAAAGAAAAGCTCAGGGAAACCAAAGCGGAAATTAAGGAGGATCTGCTGGAAAGCGCCTTAATCCAAAAGCTATATAGAGGGTCCGGCAAAGCAAAGCCCACAAAGCTTTTGTATTTTGTCAGTGATGTTAATAAATATATGAGCATTGCCGATCTGATTATTACAAAGCCCGGCGGCCTTACGGTTTCAGAATCACTTGCTTCTTCGCTCCCCATGGCAATCTTCAAAGCCTTTCCGGGGCAAGAAGAAGAAAATGCCGATTTCCTGCTGCGCCACAATATGGCAATCAGGCTTCCAAAGGGCAGGGAATGCCGGGCGGCCGTCGAGGACCTGCTTTTACATCCGGAAAAGCTTGAATCCATGAAAACAGCCTGCCGCGCTTTTTTCAAAGAACAGTCTGCAGGCAATATCTATAAATTGATCCAACAGCTGACCCAACAAGATAGGAGATAAACCGCATGCTACAATTTAAAAAAATGAATCGTCTGCTTTGTCTGATGCTATCCTCTGCCCTTGTTTTTCTGCTTTTTCTTAATGCATCCGGCTGTGCCGGGGAGGAAACACAACTGATCCCGACAAGCGAAAACCTGATGGCAGGCGTGCAGCGTGGGGAAAGCGCGGCTGCATACGACTTTACTCAGGAGGTACAGGCGCCTGAAAGCTACGAAAAATACGTACAGACGCTTACAGATTTTTCTGCATCCCTAATCCAGGGAGCCGAACAGGGGAAAAATACGCTTTTGTCCCCTGTTTCCACCTATCTGCTGCTGGCTATGGCTGCAAACGGTACAGACGGGGATTCCCTTAAGGAATGCAGAAAGGTTTTGGGGGACGGCGTCGTCTCTTTGAACAATATCAACGCTTGCTCCGATTATCTTCTGCAGCGCCTGTGTGCCTTTAACAGCGACACTGCATCCCTTTCGCTTGCAAATTCTATGTGGGTACGCGAGGGCATAGACATTAAGCGTACTTTTTTGCAAAAAAATGCAAATTACTATAATGCCGGCGCATTTTCAGAAGATTTTTCAGACGCGCAAACCCTTAATAAAATAAACGGATGGACAAAGGAACAGACAAACGGCGCTATTTCGTCTGTATTGGACAGTATAGATCCCCAAACCACCCTATCCCTGGTCAGTGCCCTTTCGCTGGACGCGCCATGGGTCACGGCCTATACGCAAAACGACATACAAGAGGGAACCTTCGCTGCAGGCAGCGGGAACAAAACCATACAGTTTATGCGCTCTTCCGAACGGTATATCCAAACAGACAACGCCACCGGCTTTATTAAAAATCTGGACACGCTTCCACTGCGCTTTATCGCTATTCTTCCAAACGAAGACCTTTCGCTGGAGGAATACCTTGCAACCCTTACCGGGGAAGAACTGTCCCATCTGGCGGCCAGCGCCTCTGCCACAGAATTTACACAGGCTTATCTGCCCGCCTTTTCCTGTTCCTATACGCAGGATCTGGCATCGCTTATGGAAGATATTGGCTTGTCTTCCCTTTTTTCAAAGGATGCAGATTTCAGCAAAATGACGTCTGAAAGCGTATGGATCCATAATTTAACACATAAAACCTCTATCAATATAGGCCCGCAGGGCATTCAAGCAGGCTTAGCCGCTGTTACAGAGGCTGCACCGGACGAAGACTTCCCAACGGAAAACAGCGTTGTGCTCAACCGCCCGTTTCTATATATGCTTGTGGACAACGAAAGCAATATCCCTGTTTTAATTGGCACGGTTTTTGAGCCCTGAGCGCATACTTGTTGACTGCGCCGGATATATTTCTGTTATAAAACATTGTATTGATGTCATATTTCTTGCTTTTTTCAAAACAGATGCTATAATTATGTTATCTGTGTGTAAAACATAGAATGGCCCATATTACTATTCTGCGCAGGCGGCAGTCTGCAGGGAGGCTTTGTTTTGTCCAGTAGCGTAAAGAAGCGCCGCAAAATAAGCGGCAGGCTTATTATCAATATATTCGTTATTGTGTTTTCCATCTGCCTTGTCGCTTATTTTTTTCTGTCAGAAAACGGGCTTATGGATTTACTGCGTTCTTCACAGACCATTAGTTTGTTCTGGATTTCCATGGCTGTTTTCGCGCAGCTTTTTAATTTATTGATGGACACGTTTGTTACCTATAACTTTGTCCATTTGCGTTATAAACATTTTTCTCTCTGGGATGCCGTAAAGGTCTGCCTTGTCGGGCAGTTTTTCAGCGCGATTACCCCCTCTTCCACCGGCGGGCAGCCCATGCAGGTTTATTTAATGACCAAAATGGGAATCAACGCCGGCTATGGCACCTCCACCATGATGCAAAAATTTATTGTTTACCAATTGACGTCCACTGCGTATAGCATCCTGGCCATTGCCTTACGGTTTGATTTTTTTATCGAAAATCTGGACACGCCGGGTATGTGGATTTTTGTTTTAATCGGCTTTGCTTCCCAGCTGATTGTAACCTTCGCTTTGATCGTCATTTGTTTTAACCGTTATTTATCGACGAAATTTGTCAATTTTCTTGCCAAGCTGTTTAAAAAATTTAAATATAAAAAAGCAGACCAGAAAATTGCCTCTCTGGAGCGCCAGATTAACATGTTCCATCAAAGCAATAAGGAATTATTGAAAGAATCCCGCCTGATGGTTTCTTCTTTTCTTCTGGTTATCCTGCAGCTTACGGCAATTTTGTCTGTTCCATATTTTATTTATCGTGCGTTTGGTTTAAGCGAAGCTTCACCTGTCGATATGATTTGCTGCCAGGCATTTGTCAACGTTGCCTCCAGCCTTATGCCGCTGCCCGGTGCATCCGGTGCGGCAGAATTGGGATTTTCTGCTTTCTTTGGTGTGTTTTTTACAGCGGAAACCATTAAATCTGCCATTCTTGTCTGGCGGATCATCACCTATTACGGTACGATTTTACTGTCTCTTCCGTTTTCCTACTTTACAAAGGACAAAAAAGAACACGAAAAAGACCTGGAAGAGCGCATGATACAGGAGCAGGATGAAACCTTAAACCGCAAAGAACAAGACTCTTAAGCCTTAGCCCTTCTTTCTTATCTGCCGTCTTAAAGGTCTTAGAATAAACAGAAAAAGGAATGCTGTATACAGTGAACGATAAACCGCAGATCAGCGTGATTGTACCCATCTATAATGTGGATAATTATTTGTACCGGTGTCTTGCTTCTATTGCTTGTCAAACCTTCCGTGATTTCGAGGTTATCATGATCGACGACGGGTCAACCGACAAAAGCCTGTTGATTGCGCAGGATTTTGCCTCTTCGTTTTACAAGTTTCATCTTGTAAAAAATAAAACAAAGGGAGTTTCCCATGCGCGCAACACCGGCATAAAGCAAGCGCGCGGCGAGTACATAGCTTTTGTAGATAGCGACGACTATATCGACCCCAATTATCTTAAAAGGCTGTATTACGCTGCAAAAGAGCATAATGCAGACGTTTCCTGCTGTAATTATGCGTTGTATAACCAGCAGCGCGGTACGCATCATACGATTATGTTAAGAAAACCCATGGAGGGTGTACATACTACCAAAAAGATTGTCAAGCTCACGATCGCAGACTTTCGCAGCCGTTCCTACCTGTGGAATAAGCTCTGGCACAGGTCATTGTTTTTTAAGGGACAGGAAGGCGAAATTCTCTTTCCTGAAATGTATTTTGAAGATATCGCCACCACAGCGCGGCTTTTATATTATGCAAACAAGGTGGTTGTTATAGACCATTGCCTATACTATTATACGAAAAGGCAGAACAGCATCGTTTCCGTACTGAATTTTGAAAAACTTAACGATTATATTTTATCGTTGGGCGTTTTACGGAACTTTTTTGAAAAAAACGGCAATTATAAAGAATATAGGGTCAGTCACTGGCGGCTTGCGTTTGCCATGTTTTTTGCAAACAGCGCCAATATTTTAAAAACGCATATCGACCTAAAAAACTTCAACGGCCTTTTTACCAACATTGCCTGCGCGACCAAATCTGTCGCACACTTCATTTCTGGCAAATATACCCCATGCAAAGAGGTTTTACCACAGCTTCCGCATAAAATGCGTGCACCCGACGCCAGAAAATAAAACTCTTTTATTTAAAGAGGTTTTGCTATGAACCAAAAGATGCTGTTTATTTACAATCCGTTTTCCGGAAAAGCACAGATCAAAAACCATTTATCCTCTATTATCGACGCCTTCGTAAAGGGCGGCTACGATGTAACCGTTCGGCCAACGCAAAAGCCGCTGGACGCGCTGGAAACCGTCCGGGAAAAGGCCCCTGCATATGATACGCTTGTGGTTTGTGGCGGCGACGGTACACTCAACGAAAGCGTAAAGGGCCTGCTTTCCCTTCCCCCTGCGCAGAGGACACCGCTTGGCTATATCCCTGCCGGCTGTACAAACGATTATGCCGCGACGCTTCATATTCCAAAAAACATGTCCAAGGCGGCAATGAATATTCTGGAGGGGCATCCGTTTTTATGCGACGCCGGGCGCTTTAACGACAATTATTTTGTCTATATTGCGGCCTTTGGCGCATTTACGCAGGTCTCTTATGACACACCGCAAAAATTTAAAAATATTTTTGGGCACGCGGCCTATTTGCTGGAAGGCATTAAGCGCCTGCCTGGAATACGCAGCACGCATTTGCGCGTTAACTCCGGACAAATGCAGATAGAAGGCGATTTTATTTTAGGCATGGTCTCCAACACGCGTTCGGTCGGCGGTTTTAAAAGTAAGGGGCAGCTTGACGCAAAGCTCAACGACGGTCTGTTTGAAGTTATTTTGGTTAAAAACCCCAACAACGCTATAGAACTGCAAAATATTATTTCTGACTTTATGCGGCGCAACCCTTCTTCTCCGTATTGTACAATATTCAAATCCGCATCGGTTACTTTTGAAAGTGACGAACCGGTCGGTTGGACACTGGATGGAGAAAACGGAGGCCTTCATAAAACGGTGACCATTCAAAACCTGAACAAGGCGTTTACGATTATTACCAGGGACCAGCCTAGTCTGTTTGATTAAAAGAGGTGCAGGTATGCACCTCTTTTTTAATTGCGCATTAAACGAATCGCAACCGCCGTAATATCGTCGTCATAGCCGTCTGTGCGCCGGTTTCTTGCCTCTGTTACAATTGCCTTGGCAAGCTCCTGCGCACTGCCATCCTTCCAGTCTTGTATCAGGCTTTCCAACCACATATCCCCGGTTGCGATCGCCCCGTCAGATACCATGCACAGCCAGTCGTTTAACCCCAGCTTTGCGCTGTCGTGCGAAAACCGTATGTCGGTCAAAATCCCTGCCGGAAGCGACGCGCCATTGCAGCGGTATGTTTTTCCGTTCTTTTTTATAATGGACAGCGGCGCGCCGGCTTTCATAATCTCTGCATGCCCGGTAAACAAGTCAATACACACAACGTCCAGCGTGGCAAGCGATTCATCCCCCGATTTTACCATCAACGCGGAATTGACCACCCGCAACGCGCAGTCAAAACCAAGCCCCGCCTTTGTAAGCTTTGTCATAATACTTTCGGCCATGCTTCCGTCCACCGCCGCTCTTCCGCCGGTTCCCATTCCGTCGCTGATCACGGCAATCAGCCTGCCCATACCGTCGTTAAAGTAATTATAGCTGTCGCCGCACAGCTGGCCGTTTCCGCTTATGTGCTGCGCGCTCCCAATCTGGGTGTCAAAGCAGGGCCGCTCGCTCATCTGCATTCTGCACCGGTTTGGCGCAAGGCTTAAACACGGTGTGTCCAGCCTGCGGCCGCAAGCCTTTGAAATTTCTTTGAGCAACTGCGGCTTTTTAACATGGTTGCGGTTTGTGTCCACTGTCTCTATTTCAACCGTCATTCTGCCAAACCGGTCGATCCGGCAGCTTACATCGATCGGTGTAATTCCAAACAGCTTCACCGCCGTGCTTACGCGCTCCGCCGCCGCCATATCAAACCGTTCATAGTTTTCAAATTCCTCCGCCATTTCTTCCAATATTTCGCTCAATCCGGAAAATTGCCCCGCTACCACAGAGCGAATCTCCCCCACTCTGCGTTCCGCCGACAGGCAAGCCGTATATGCATCGTAATTTTTGTTGATCGCCGCCGCCATTTCCTTTGCTTTGCAGCATTTTTTTGCAAAACGCGCAGAAAAATCCTTTTCTTCAATCCTTCCCTTTTTTCGCAGCAGCTCTGTCAGATTGTTAAAATCATTTAAGCTTGCTTCCCTTTGCTTTTCCCAGCAATACACGCGCAGCCCGCAGTGGGAGCAGGTTTCTTCCGTTGCCTTTGCATAAATGGAGGAAACATCGCTTGAAAAAATTTCCTTCATTTTTTTTGCCACGTTGTCCACCGCAGCAGAAACGTCGCTTAACGCTTTTGCCGCAAAATCCAGCCGCATAATCACGTTTCTGCGCAGCCCTTCCGCGCGTGCCTTATCAACAGGCGGCGAAAACACGGACGAAAGCTGGTTGCCCAGGTCCTTTGGAAGCACAAAAAATACAAACGACGCAATCAGCGTTTCATAAACAGACGTTAAAATCAAGCTGGTGCTTTCAGACTGAAAGGCCATAACCGTATTGCACGCCAAAAAGGCAAGGATCGTCCCGATCTTTCCCGTAGGCGCAAATAATCCGGCCATTAAACCGCCAAAAGCATAAGAGCCTGCAACAAAGCTCAGCGAACTGTCTGCCATACTGAAAATAACGCCCGTTGCAACGCCGGATATACAGCCGCCGGCCACCGCGCCATAACGTGCGCAAAACAAAATTGCAAGCACAGCCAGCACCCGTCCCAACGATATGCCCGCTACCGATATCCCCGAAAAGGCAAGCAACAAAATGCACGCCGTCATAACAATGCATGCAATCTCCTGCTGGTTAAAGGTTGTGATCCCACGCGTACCGGTGGACAACGCAATACTTCTGCTGAAAAAATATCCGCCCACCGCAGCCAGCAGCGCTTCAATTACACACATGGCAACAAGGCTTCCGGCAAAGTCCCCAACTGCTGCAAGGACAAGCCCTGTTGCCAGCATGGGGATAAACGCGACCACCGGGGCAAAAAAGCGGCTTGCGTTAATTTTTTTCAAGTCGCTGAGCGTCCAGCGTATGGCGCCAATAGCCAGCACAGTGGCAACATACCGGAAACTGCCGCCCGGCGTAAACAGAATATATCCCAGCGACACACCTGCAATGGATGAAAGCAGATTTTTAAACGGTACTGCCGCCGTCATAGATGCGCCAAACGGCGCATAACTTCCAAACACCGCACCGCCGGAAACCAATATTCCGGCAAAAAAATAGACGGCCTGCATGGCAAAGCCGCGTACGGTTTTTGACGACATGGTGTCGACAAAAAATCCCTTTGCAGCAGCGGTACGACCCGACTTCATACGCTTCACCTTCTGTTTATGTAGTATAAATGATTATAGGACAAGCCTCAAAAAGATTTTGTCGCAACGCCGTTTCCTATTTTACAACTTTTTGGAAAAAGGGCATACCGCGGCTTTCAATTTGGCAGAAAACCTCCTTTTGTGTAACCCGCTTTCCGTTTTTTTAAAACGGTAAAAATTTTTGTTTTTCACAAAATACAAACTTTATACAAATCCATCTTTCTAAATATGGCGTATAGCAGCTGCTGCTTCTTTCTGCCAGTGCCTCTTTTACAACGCGTAGCTTTTCGTCCTTTGCATCATAGCAATTTGTTTTTCCCACTGGATATCCCCCCTCAAATAAAAAGACAGTAGACATGGGTTCTTGTGTCTACTGTCTTTTTACCATTTCAGCATAGCGGGTAGCCGTCTGCTTTGCGCTCTCCGCATCTGCCTAAAGGCTTTTAAAAAACACTGCCGGTACCTCATCCATGAGGCGCCGGCAGTGTTGAAACAATGGCATAAACCCGCAAAGATTTGGAGGGAGCTTGTATGTTTGTTTTCTATCTTATTTTCTATATTTTCAGATGTCTCTTCCATATAAATCCCTCTGTCAACCGCCCGGAGCGGGCGGTTGACAGAGCGTTGGAGTCTTAGGCGCTTACGCCTCTGTATAAACGTCCCACGTGCCGCTCCACTTGCCGTCGCCGCCCTGCTGCAGCCCCGTGTAGTAGTTCTTTCCGGCCTCTGTGGCTACGTCGCCCGTCTGCTTGTCGTTGGTCGTCCAGGTGTCGCCTGCTACAAACAGAAAGCCCTGTGCGCCGTCGCTTGTGCCCTCTGTAAATGTGTATTTGTACACCGTGTCTGTCACCTGTTCCATCGGTACAAATTCCTGGTACAGTCCAAACGACCAACCGTAAATATACACCTGCTCCCATTGGGTAACAGAGTTATCAAAATAAATCGTCCGGGCGCCCGTCTCTTCGTTTGGGTCATACATGGTCCATGTACCGCTTCCGTCTGCTGTTACGTTAAAGCAGTCGTTGCTTTCTCTGGCCGGCAATCCTTCCCATTTGTTAATTGCCGTGCCCACTACGTCGTCGCCCGGGTCCAATGGGTCTA
>UQKB01000017.1 GCA_900541565.1 uncultured Oscillospiraceae bacterium | reverse complement strand
GATCGCTCAGTGTCTCGTGGGCTCGGAGATGTGTATAAGAGACAGATATAAAAGATGTCTTATACACGTATAAATATAAAAATCAAATACAAGGAGGTGACAAAATATGCAAAAAAAAACTACTTGCAGTTGCAGCGGCCGTGCTGATGCTGTCTGCCGCGGCCACCATGCCTGTGTCCGCAGCTTCCCGCACCTTTACGCTTAACGTGGAACAAACACAATCCACCGGCTTTTTATCTGGCTATGGAACGGGTAATGTGGAGTACATAAAAAATCATGCTTCTTCCCACGATGGCGTAAATCTATATTTGCATTACAAGGTTCCCGGGTATGATTATCGCCAATCCCATCATATTTTTGCCGAACCCGGGCAAACCACAAAACCGACCAGATGGGACAAGGCTACCGGCCATTCTGGTACAACCTGGAGGGGTACAATGAACTCCTGGTGGTTTAACGGCAAAAACTGCGCGGCAGAAGGCAAGTTCCACGCATTTTAGCCAATCTGCAAAATCCACAATTGCCCCGCGTGTATTTCGTTACCCGCGGGGCAAATTTTTACTCTTTACAGAAAGGAAGTGTGCCTGTGGTTCTGTTCCTAAAAAGCCTGCAGGTCTTTTTGCGCCGCCTGCGTGTTTCTGTGGTGGCATTTTTGCTGCTTGCAGGCATAACGGCTTATATGGTGTACCGCTGCTACACCTATACCTTAAACTGGGATGTCATGCTGAATGTTCACGCAGTACAACAGGAATGCCTGATCTTTTTTATTGTAAGCCTGTATATTTCTTATGAATATATTTACGCGGTCCGGCACAGCGGGCTTAAAGAATGCGCCGCTGCGCACAGGCACGGCAAGGTGCGGCTGTACGGCAGCGCTTTTTGTGTGCTTGCCTGCCTGGTTTTTCTGCTGTTTTTAATCCCAAGCTGCTTTAACCTGGGCATTGCCATTGCCGGCGGCGTAACGGATCTTTCGTATTACGGGCATATCCTGATGGTCAATTTTTTAAACATTTTCCTGCTGTGCCTGCTTGCAAGTCTGCTGGGCGGCTGCCTTGCGCTGTGGCTCAAACGCATACCGGCATACGCCGTCATGGCGCTTGTCATCTTTATTTTAAGCCCCATGTCCGACATGCTGCCGGGCCTTGCAAGCGACCGCAGCCATATCAACTTCTGGCCCGCCAAATGGATCTTCAGCAAGGTGCTGCCGCAAAACACCACGTGGATCACCGACTTTCAGTACGGCTTTTCCAACGAAACGCTGCGCTGGAACCTGACGCTATTCTGGTGCTTTTTGCTGCTGGCCTGGGCTCTGCCCGCTGTTTTGCGAAAAAAAAGCCGGGCGCGCCTTGTCAGCGTGTTGCTGTGCCTGCTTCTGGCAGGCGGCAACCTGCTTGGCTATTTTGCAGGCGGCAGCGAAATGAAGCTGGGCCCTTATCCCGACAGTATCTCCCGCGGGGATTACGAATATTACCGCGATCATCCCCAAAAACAGCAGGCAGCCGACTTTACCGTTGCAGCCTATGACATGGACCTGCAAATTGGCCGGGCGCTGGACGCCACCGTACAAATGGAGCTTTCAGCCGCGCCGGCAAGCGGCGAATATATCTTTACGCTCTACCGTGGGTATGGGGTATCTTCTGTGACAGACGCAAGCGGGAGCCCGCTTTCCTATATACGCGACGGCGACTACATAACGGTGCAGGCTCCGCAATCCGGCAATACGGTTATTCTTCGCTACAGCGGGTACAGCCCCATTTTATACAGCAACAGCCAGGCCGCACTGCTGCCCGGGTGCTTTCCGTATTATCCCATCGCGGGCTTCCACCATATAAACGGTGGCGGGCAAGGATATGTGCCTGTAGAAAATGGCTTTTCTTCCCAATTTACCGTGCGCGCAGGCGGCGGCAAGCCCGTGTACAGCAACCTGCCGGCCATAGAAGGGGAGAAAAACGCCTTTTCCGGCACAAGCGACTGCCTGACTTTGATGCGCGGCTTTTTAACAGAAAAAGAGGAAAACGGTTTTCGCTTCTGTGCGCTGAGCATTGGCGGATTTGAATCGCGGCCGATCGACGGCGATTATCTTGCAGAGCTGCAAAGCGCCGTAACAAAAGCAGAGCAGGCCGCAAACACGCCGCGCCACCTGGACCTGCGGGAAAAGAAGATTTTTCAAATCTATGATACTTTTGCCGGCTGGGCGGAGTATGGCCCCATGGTGGATTTGGGCGACCATATGATTCTGTGGTGCCACAACCGCGAATTTATCGACCAGTTTGCCCAAAACCTGGTAAAGGAGTTTTGCTATGCTTAAAATAACAGACTGCACCAAAGTTTTTAAAAAGAAAAAGGCGCTTGATCATTTTTCAGCAGAGCTTGGGTATGGCGTCTACGGCCTGCTTGGCCCCAATGGAGCAGGAAAAACCACACTGATACGCTGTATTTGCGGGCTGTACCGCCCAAAAAGCGGCAACATTGTAACAGACGGCGCTTCCATTGGTTATCTGCCGCAAAAATTTGGCATGTTCCGCGAGCTGACCGTTTTTGAAATGATGACGTATTTTGCTACTTTAAAAAATATACCCAAGCCAAAACAAAAGGCGCAAATTGAACAATATGTAGAGGAAGTAAACCTTTCTGACCGCATGCATGACCGCATTGCTTCGCTTTCTGGCGGCATGGTGCGCCGCCTGGGAATTGCGCAGGCAATGCTGGGCGAGCCGGAAATTATGCTATTTGACGAACCCACCGCGGGGCTGGACCCGGAGGAACGCATGCGGTTTAAAAATATTTTTGCGCGCATAAAACGGAACTGCACCGTAATGATCTCCACCCATATCGTGTCTGACGTAGAAGCCACTTGTGGACATATTTTAATTATGGACAAGGGACAACTGGTCGCAAGCGGCACAGGCGCGCAAATTGCACAGCTTGCAAAGGGGAAGGTCTACCTTCTGGAGCAAAGCATGGAACAAAACCTGCACGGCAGCTTTTTTGTCAAAGACCGTACAGAGGAAAACGGGCGCGCCGTGATTCGCGTGCTTTCAGCACAGGAGCAGCCGGGGACACTGCAGCCCCCCACAGTGGAGGATGGCTTTTTATGCGCATTGAAAAAAATTTGAATCTGCTTTGGCTTACCTATTACCATTTAAAAAGCCTGCGTTTTCTTTATTGGGTTCCGCTTGCCGTTTTATTTCTTTTACTTCCTGTGCTCAGCATAGAGCATGTACACAGCACCGGCATGAGTGAAACCACATTTTTAAAGACCTTTATGGAATTGCAGCGGTATGTTCCGTTTATGGCAACATGGTGGATTCTTTTTGGACTGCGTGAATACGCAGAAGGCAATGGAAAAGAACTGCTATATGTTTACAAACCCAGCCTTTTGCCAGACTTTTTTTTCATCTTTATCTGGTATGCGCTGCATGCAGCCGTCCTTTTTGCGTTATATGGAATTTTTCTTGAAAATTACTGGATGGATTATCTGCTGATGATGATTCAGTCGCTTGTCTTTGCTTCCGCCACTTTTTTTCTGATGCTTCTGTGCAGGACAATTGCCGTCCCCTTTTTAATTAACGTGCTGTATGAAATTTTCTGTATTTATTCCAATATGAATACGCTTACCTATATCAACATGCTTTCTGTAAACCGTATAGAACAGATAGAAGATTTGCTCCTTCCCTATCTCCCGCTATTTGTTTTTGCTCTTCTTTTAATTGGCGGCGCAAATTTTCTTTACCGCAAACGTGGAGTTCTATAGCCTCAAAATATCCAGCCAAAAATCGGCCCGGACAGCTTTGTCCGGGCCGATTTTATTTGCATTTTATTTTTTTAGCGCTTGTTGTAATCTGGCATTCTGTTATAGTCAGACATTTTTTCGCTATCCCATGTTTTTTCACAGTCCATGGTTTTTTCTTTTCCTTTTTTTTCACATTTTTCTTTTTTGTCGCATCTATCAAACGACGGGTTAAACGCATAAAAGTTTTTGCTGTTAAGCTTATCGGTGGTAATGCGTAAACCTTCACCGAAGCGCTGGTAGTGTACGACCTCCCTTTCACGCAAAAAGCGGATTGGGTCTATTACGTCCGGGTCGTCTGTAAACCGAAGGATATTGTCATATGTGGTTCTGGCCTTTTGCTCGGCCGCCATATCCTCATGCAGATCCGTTATGACATCACCTTTAGACTGTAAATATGCCGCCGTGAATGGGACACCCGCCGCAGACGACGGATAAATTCCCGTTGTATGGTCGACAAAATAAGCATCAAAACCAGCCTCTTTTATTTGTTCCGGCGTAAGATCACGGGTAAGCTGGTACACAATTGCACCAATCATTTCAAGATGCGCCAGTTCTTCGGTACCTATATCAGTCAAAATTGCTTTCAATTCAGGATAAGGCATGCTAAAGCGCTGACTTAAATAGCGCAGAGAAGCGGCAAGCTCTCCATCCCGGCAACTGATTTTATAGTTTGTCTTTTTTTCATATAATACGTTTATTTAAATGGATTGTGAAATTTATAATTTACAACAATTTCTTTTGATTTATAAACTTCAACACTTTCAATGAATTGACCTATCAGCAAGGAAGGAATGCTTTCAAATGTAACAATTCTTTTTATCAGCTGAATCATCTGTTCGGGCGATTGATGATGATTTGTCTGCTTTACTTTTTCTTCCAATTTTAAGAGCCTGTTTGACAAAGCTTCCTTTTCATGATTGAACGCTGACGACATCATTAAAAAGTCTTCCTCTGATATAATGGCTCTTACTTTATCTTCGTAAAGAGATTTTATGATTGTTTTTATTTCATCTAATCTTTTTAATATTTCTTTCTTCTCTTTATCGAATTTTAGATGAGCCGGTTTCCTATCAGATATTGAAAAACCGTTGCAGAAGTCGTCCGGGTTACGGATTGCTTTTGCTGATATTTCTTTTAAACTTGTCAAAACGAACTGATTTAATAAATCTTCTTTGATTACATTTCTCTGGCATTTTTCCTTGCCAAATCGTGAATAACCAGAGCAAATACACACAAATTCTTTTTTTGCCCCTAATCTTCTGAAAGTCATTGGCATTTTGCAGTCACCGCAAAATATTAAACCTGCAAGTAAATGGTTTACTCGTTGCGTTGGGTAAGATATACACGCTTTTCTTGCAATGCGTTCCTGTACGGTTTCAAAATCTTCTTTTGAAATAATAGGCTCATGTGTGTTTTCTGCAATCATCCAATCAGAGCGAGGAATTTTTTTAAATTTCTTAACTTTATAGCTTATTTTCTCGCTTCTGTGTTGTGTCATATTTCCTATGTAGGTGGGATTTGTAAGAATTCCTTTGATCGTTTCGGTTCGCCACACATGGAATTTTGCATGAACATTTACATAGGCAAGATTTTGCACTTTATTTTTATACTCTGTTGGTGTCAATACCTTTTCATCTGTAAGAATGTGTGCAATTTCCGCCATACTGCAACCGCTTAAATACATTTCAAAAATTCTTTTTACAACCTGTGCTGCTTTATGATCCGTAACAAGCATATTTTTATCTTCGTTAGATTTCACATAACCAAACGGAGCAAACGCACCAATGAATTTTCCGTTTATTCTTTTGGTGTCCATAACGGTTCTTATCTTTTTTGAAATGTCCTTTGCGTACATATCATTTATAACGGATTTAAACGGGGTCATATCGTTGTTTGCTGATTTTTCAAAGGTGTCTATTCCGTCGCTTAACGCTATGTATCTTATCTTTTTTTGCGGAAAATATCGTTCAAGATAATAGCCTGTGTCAATGTAATCTCTGCCAAGTCTTGATAGGTCTTTTGTTATGACTAAATCAATTTTCTTGTTTTCTATATCTTTTATCATATTCTTAAACGCAGGACGGTCAAAATTGAGTCCTGAATATCCGTCATCTATGTATATTTCAGAAATATTCCAACCTTGTTCAAGAACATAATGCATCAGATAGTCCTGCTGATTTTTAATGCTCATAGATTGACCGTTTTCTTCGTCTTCTCTTGAAAGTCTTAAATACAGTCCAGCATTATAAATCTTCAGGCTTGCATAGTTATCGTGAGTTATCATCAAAACCTCCTTATCTCACATTGATAACTATCTATCATTTATATTTTAAACCATAATCCTGTAAATGCCAATGCTCAACAGGAATTTTTGTCAATTTTTTTATATGATTTTTTATTATATCTATAAATTGAACATCTGTGTTTTTATAATTGAATGTTAATGTATAATCGTTAGCTTTTTCTGTTTCCATAAAATCACCCCTACTGTAATAAATTTATTAAATTTTATTACACGATAGTTAGATTTATGAATCAGCTTTCCGCAGACAAACCCCCGCGTATTTTTAAATACGCGGGGACGTTATCTTTAACAGTTTTTATCGATTGAGCTTATCAGCTTCAATTTTATATCCGCATTTTTGACAAATTGCATATGTCACTGTTTTGCTTTTTCTTCCTCTTAACAGAAAGGCCAAAACAATCCATCCAATAACTGGAATAAGAATTAGAATTATGTAGAGCAGTACTGTTAAACACCCTCTTTTCTGCATTTCTGCTACAGCCTGCATGGTAAATTCTGAACCTCCACAATTTGGGCAAACCATAATCTTGTCCTCCTTCATTTTGTTTTGAAATCACTTATTGTTTTGTAAAATAGAAGTCTTTTGAATTGAAATAAATTTTATTACCGTCAATGCACCACCACGGCTGATAGTTGGAAGAACTCGAATAGGTGGCTACATATTCATCTACCTTATCAAGAGAAACATACGTCAAGGTAATAGCTGAGCCGTAATTATCGGTAATTTTCAGCATATTATTGCTCTCAATCGTATAGCTTTCTTCACCATATTTTCCGCCAAGCTCAGATGGAACATCACACTTACCGTCCTCATAAAAGATACACTGTGCATTCCCCGATTCGCTTACCCAAGTTCCAACAATATTCTGCCCCGGGCTTCCTCCGCAGCCTGCAAAAACGGATATAATGATCACGCACACTAGCATGAATGGGATTAATTTAACTGTCTTTTTCATATCAAGCATCCTCCTTGCTTTTGTAGATTATTTTTTGTGTAAGTATCACTGACTTCGTACATAGATTACAGAACCATCAACGTACATAGTATCTCCTTCGATTCTGCAGGAAAAAGTTCTCGAATCGGTTTTGTTGAATTTATAAAGCGTCAATTGATCGCCATTTACAGTGTAATACATATATGCCTCATCTCTTGCATCTTCAGATTTTATATCACAAGTTCCGTCAGAATAAAATTTCAGCGCAAAATCGGGGTCTCCACTTGCAGCAACCCAAGTTCCTATTATACTGCTGGATAAATTAGCCGTCGACTGATTATTACTATTGTTATCATTCTCCTTTTCCATAACGACAGCTTCTTTTGATGAACAGCCTGCCATAATGGATATACTTAAAAACATCATGATAACTAATGCAAATGAAAAAATAGATTTTAATAATTTTTTGTTCGTATGCATATATAGATTTCTCCTTTTTATATGGCTTATATATTTACGTTTTATTTTACAATCATGTTTCCAAAGCCGTATTTAGGGAACCAATTAGTGTCTGTCACCTCTATTTTTAGTTGGTTTACGCCGGTAAGATCAATGGTCATTTTCTGCGGAAGCGCTTCTGCGCTGGCATTATATTCCTTTTTTAAAACGCCGTCCAAATAAATTTTTATCTGCGCATCCCTCATATCTGTTTCATCCACGTGTCCTACCAAAAAGCTTAAGCTTTTATACTGATTGTTCAAATTAAAAATTGCATTATTTGTCCCTCCTAACGTAAAGCCATTTGTATAAGATGTTCCTCCCATCAGGAACGTTTCTCCATTTACATATTCTGTATAATAATAATCATCCTTGGAATACGGTTTACATACGTCCAAAAAGTACACAGGTGTTTGTGCGGTTACCTCTTGCTGCAGGTTTTTCAGTTCCGCGTTATCCGGCAAAACGCCAAGCGCGCTGTTAATGGTTCTTTCTGCGCTGACGTAATCCTCCTTTGCAAGGTAACCCTTTACAGATGCAGAAATATTTTTTACATATTCCGTTTCTGCAGTAGCTTTGACCTTTTGAAAGTCTTCGTTATCGTCTATTTCAAGCGCTTCGTTTGCAAGGTTTATGGCGTCTGTGTATTTCTTTTCATTAATCAGGCTGGTTATGTCCTCTAACACAGCTTGTTTGTAATGATCCAAACAGGTTGCCCGCGTACTGTTCAGCTCTGCAACATTTGCGCTTTCATCCGGAACAAGTGACAAAGCCACATCTATATAAGAAATTGCCGCCAGATAGTCTTGCGATCCTGCTAAACGCTCTGCTTCTTGTATAACGCTCTGGCTGTATTTGGGGTATAGTTCGTTTAATTTGGTCTGTGCATTTTCATATTTTTCACTGGAATCCGGTATTTTGGAATATTCTTTGATTGCGTTTTCATAATCGCCTTTTTCATAATACGCGTTTGCAGAATCGTAGGCGGTATTGGCCGTGTTTTCATCTGTTATTTCGGTAATGATGTCCGATGCATGGGTAAAGCCCATTTCCTGTAAACATTCCAACGCACTTACGGCATCTTCATACTCTATTTCCCCGTTTTTAAAGGTGGTCAAGATTTGGTCTGCCTGACCTTCCAAAGAAAATTTTGCAAATAATCCCTGGATAAAATCGTCTTTTACGTTTGCTTCATAGATTGCTAACGCGTTGTCGTAATTGCCGTCGTCAAACTCTTTTTTGACGCTGTATGCCGAGCCGAAAAAATACAGCACAGCACCGTAAATGGCAAGTGCTAAAAGTGCAAGTGCAATCAAAATAGAAATGATTTTTGCCTTTTTACCCCTGCTCATTTTTTCTCTTTTTGGCTTTTGTTCTTTTGGTTTTTGTACTGTGTAATTCACATTGCTTTCATTTGCATATGTAGGGCTATTAGGAATGGAAAAGTTTTCAATTTCCTTTCCGCATCTCGGGCAGAATTTTTCCCGATCGCCAAGCCTTTCTCCGCAGTTCCCGCAAAAGTTTGCCATTGGTCATCCTCCTAGTTTTACATTTATATTATTTTTAATAAAAATAGTGTTAGTATGGTATAGATATCGCTGCCTCGCTATCAAAGACACGCCATTTTCCATCTATTTTTACGCAATCAATTTCAAAATCCTGCGTTTCCGTCTTTTTGCTGCCCTGCATGGTCGTGTTGCCAAATACTTTACATACTTCTTCAATCTTCTCAACATTAATAATGTCATTTACGTTTATGTTGTAACTTTTCCCTAAACTTTCACCTATTTGATATAAGGGACTAAGAATTTCCTGCCTTTCTTCATAACGCAATACTTCCTCTTTACCGGATATGACAACATCAACTGTATAATCTGCACCAAAATAGGCTTCTCTGTTCTCCTGGTTTCTTTCTTTGGTTTCTTCCAGCGTTTCTTCTGCTTCTTTCCAAATTTCTTGTTTTATTTTTTCTTTATCGTTTGTCCCATATTTTTGTACAAATGCATTCCATTCTTCTTCTGACTGATTGTTAAACTGCTGATCTATGGTTATTTTCGCGATTTTATACATATCAAACGCAAGATATGTATTGCACGTATCAAAATCATCTGTCATTGCCGCATGCATAAATTTCTTTACAACCACCTCTGGTTCTTCACTTGTTCCCAAAGTGATTACAAATCCTATGACAGCTACAACGACGACAATAGCCGCCAGCGCACAAACGCCTAGCAAAGCCTGTTTCTTTTTCTTATCTTTATAAACCGCTGCCTGTCCATAGTCCATATAGTTGAAAGTTTCTGCTCCTGCCTGCATAACCGGCGTTCCGCAGGCGCTGCAAAACCTTTCACCATTCCCGATCCGAGCGCCGCATTTTCCGCAAAACATACATGTTCCTCCTTTTATTTCTTAAAAATTATTATCCATTACAACGTTCGCTTATAATTTGCGGTAAAATTAAACACCGCAATTCAGCAAACTAATTCCTGCAATTTTCTTATTTTATCGACTTTGTTTCGTGGCTTTAAACATTAAAACAAACAATTTTTATAGTCTTCTTCCGCATTCGGAACAAAACACCATATCCTTTGCCATTACGGCGCCGCAATTAGAACATTGCTTTAGAACCGTTTCCTGCTTGCCGGGAGCAATAGTTTGAACATCTTCCTGCATGGGTTGCACATCGCTTTGATTTACCTCTTGAAAAATCTCTTCCACCGGTTTACCACACGAGGTACAGAATTTCATGTTTTTATTGATTGCTGCATGACAGCTTGTGCATTGAATATATGCAGCATTTTCAGCCTCTGTTGCCTGTTTTGGCATGGGATGTCCACAGGAATTGCAGAAAGACGCTCCAAACGGAACTTCACCGCCGCAATTGGGGCACTGTTCTATGCCCTTTAGCTGCTTTACCTTTTCCGAATACGTAAGAATTTTTTCTTTTGCTTCTTGGATTTCTGCAATCTTTTGTGCAAAAAGGGGCCCCGGTGTTTCTGCATGTGTTTCAAAATAAATTTTCCCGATTTGAAGAAAGCAGGCGTTGATCCGTTTTTCTTCATCTGCAATTAATCCGTTTAGTTTTGAAACATCTACAAGCTTTTTTGCTTTTGTGGCCGCATCTTGTCCCACTTTTGAAATTTTGTTTCCAATTTCATCTAAAAATGCCATTTGTTACATTCCTCCATTTCAAAATAAAATTTTTTATGATATCAAAATAACGGCATTTAAAACTTTGCTGATAAAGCTATATAATCTGGGCATGCTAAATGTACGGTAAATCACATAAATTATATATTTTATTTTTCATGAAGTTTGCAACTTCACGAAAAAAAGGGCAAATAGCCTGTATACAAGCCATTTGTCCCTTTTTTCGACCACTTTTTTACCCTAAATAGCATGCGGCCATTTTGTTCATTTCCATTTTTTTTAGTTCCTCTGAACTGTGTACGTACCTGTCAAGCGTAAAATTAACGGTTGCATGACCGAGTATTTCACTTAAACTTTTAATTTCAAAATCATTTTCCACAGCTCTTGTTGCAAAAGTATGTCTTAAAGCATGGAAATTAATATCCGGCATTTGCGCAAGTTTTAGGTATTTTTTAAACTTGTTTTGATAGGTTCTTGGTTCTATAAATCTGTTTTTCTGTCCTGTCAGTACATATGCTTCTGTATCATATCGGCTGGAAAGATTTCTTAGGTCCTTAAGAAGAAATGCAGGAATCGGAATTTTTCGGTTTGAATTTTTACTTTTGGGTTGATCAATGATAATTTTTGTTTTTCTTACCCCTTCTGATGCAGGTATTCGTTGCAACGTCTTTGATATTTTCAAAGTGCCAGACTGCAAGTCTATATCTTTCCATGTAAGGGCACACAATTCCCCCAGCCTTATTCCGGTATAAAGACATATCAGCACACCTACATTTTCATGATTTAGATTTTCTTTTACATATTTGATAAAACGCTTCTGTTCGTCTATAGTAAGAACCTGTGTTTCCGGCCTTTGGACGGACGGCTGTAAAAATTTGTATTCAAAACCTATAGAAAACCCATTTCTCTCGCCGTATTTTAAAATTTGTGTAAGAATACAGATAAGGTCTTTTATACTTTTAGGGGACAACCCGCCTTTTTGCCCTAATCTAAACCTTTCTGTTTTTACTTTAATAAATTCTTCTATATCTGCTTTTGATAATTCGTATATGCTTCTAGCCCCAAAGTAAGGGAGAATATGTTTTTCTATGGAGAACGTATACCTAGCATATGTGGACTGTTTAACTGTTATTTCTATCTCCTTGAGCCAGTCATAACACATTTTTTCCAGAGATATATTTTGATTGCCGGCGCCTTTCTTTTTCACTGCTTTTTCATATTTTTTCATCGCTTGCCTGAGTTCCGTATAGCTCCATGCGTATATAGACTTATACTTGGTTTTTCCGTTTATATCTTTTCCATCCTTTATCCGCCCTTCCCACCTGCCATCTTTCCTCTTTCGTATATTTTCCCCCCGTCTTGGCATTTCTTTTCACCCTTTCTTTTACCATTTTTTTGACCACAAATGATTTTTGAAATGACATGGGGCTGCTTCTTTTATCCATTGAAGCAATAATTCACTATTATTTTAGCAAAAAACAGTTGACTTTCCATATCAATTTCTGTATCATTAAGTAGAAAAGAGAACTATTTTGCTTTCGTGAAATTGCAAACTTCACGAATAATTTTTTATATAATACATTTGATATTATTATAAATTTATCTCGTTTCAATAAGGTTCCATAACTTTGTTACGGCGGGGACGATTTGTTTAAAACGAAAAAAAGAAATTTACAGACAAAAAAAACAGACTGTGTTTTATCAAACATAGTCTGTTTTTTTGTCTGTATATCATTGTTTTTTCGATGAAGGAATTCATCCATTAAGGTGACAGATAGTTATCAATTGTGCGTCATAAAATCAGCTCTCCATCCGGCCCGCCGTATTGCGTAATAATAACCTGTGCAAGCTTTGGATTTGTCTGTTTGATTTTCACAGGATATTGTAATTTTTTTTCATAAACCCACATTTAGCAATTCTCCTCCCCTGCTTTATCCCATGGCCATGGGTTGGCAATCCAGGCCCAGCGGTTGCCCCCCTGCTCGCCCGGTGTAATCGGGCCAAACCGCTCTTCATATTCTTTTTTCAGCATATTGCTTTTTGCGGCATATTCATCTAGCTTTTGGGCAATCTGTTTGTTATTGGGATGTGTGTCTAAATATAAATGAAGATCTACAACAGCAAAATCATTTGCCGCTATTTTCCTCATGAGCATTTCTCTTTCTGTCATGTTTTTCTACCTCCGCAACCTGTAAAGGGTTTATTGAGTATTGGGAACATGGTGCCCATCACTACACCCTGTTCGGCAGAAAAAAGCTTGTCGCAATTTTGATAGGGCACATATGCCATTGCAACAACCGGGTCCTCCGGCAGAGGAGAAATTCCATACTCCATTGCTTTTAGTTTAAAAATATCGTTTTCCAAATGGCTTTCTCCTTTCTTCCTTCATATCCTACAATAGTATATGCAAAAAAGCAGGGACAGGTTACGTCTGCCCTATCTGCAATTATCCCTGTTGCTTTATCCGGTATTTCCGGCATAACGGCTTGCATTCTTTTAATTTTCTTTATTTTTCTGCATGCTGTTATTCTATTGTAAACAAAACAAAAACACCGCGGTCACAACCCGACCGCGGTGCTCGTACTTCAACAGAATATTTATGGATCAAGCATCAATAATTTTTTGCTTTGATTCTGAAATAAGCCTGTGGATGCTCACAAATGGGACATACCTCCGGAGCTTTCGTTCCGATCACAATATGACCGCAATTTCCGCATTCCCAAACCTGTACGCCGGCCTTTTCAAAGACTTCGCCTTCCTTAACGTTCTTAAGCAAAGCTCTGTAGCGTTCTTCATGCTCTTTTTCAATTGCGGCAACGCCTTCAAACAGAAACGCAATATGGTCAAAGCCTTCTTCTTTTGCTTCTTTTGCAAACGTAGCATACATGTCTGTCCATTCATAATTTTCGCCGTTTGCAGCATCTTCCAGATTTTCTGCAGTCGTGCCAATGCCACCAAGCAGCTTAAACCAGATTTTTGCATGCTCTTTTTCGTTATCGGCCGTCTGCTGGAATAACTCTGCAATTTGCGTATAGCCTTCCTTTCTTGCTTTGGACGCAAAGTATGTATACTTATTCCTTGCCTGTGATTCGCCGGCGAATGCTGCGAGTAAATTTGCTTCTGTTTTTGATCCTTTCAATTCCATGAAAATTCCTCCGTTTCTTTGTAAAATCATAAAATTAATAATTATTATCAATTTTATGATTTTATTATACTAAAAAAAATAAAAAAGTCAAGGAAAAAAACACCAATAAAGCAACTTTTATAAATTTTGTTCGTTTAAAAGCGCGACGAGCTCTTCTTTTGTATATAAACAGTTGAGATATTCCAGTATCGCATTTACAGACAGATATTGCGGCAGCTGCAACTTTTGCAGCAGTGCCCGGCGTTTTTGCGCGCTGTTTTTCCCTCCGGTCAAACCCAGTGCAAACAGATCAGCCTTTGTCATAGGGCGGGGTGTACTTTGTTGACCGCCTTCGTCCAGAAAAACAGCGCCGCTGTTTTTAAGCGCCCTTATGATATGCGCCTTGTCAAACCCCTCCACGCCTAAAAGGCCCTCTTTGGAAGGCGCCGTTTTTCGCTTTTCTTTTCCCTGCACCGACGGAACATACGCATGGGTTATGCTATCCTCCGGTACAATCCCTTTTAAATAATTGCGTATAACAAAGCCTGCCCCATCGCTGTCGGTCAGGATCAGGATCCCCCTTTTCTCTGCCAGACAGCGGATTAAATGCACCTTTTCCTTATCTTTAAAGATCCGAAATCCGTTTGTTTCAATAATGGGGGCATCTACAATGGACTGGAGCCTGATTTTATCATACCGTCCTTCTACAATAATCGCCTGTCTGATTTTAACCAACGTCATACTCCTTCTTTGTAAGCAACATAAGCTTTACAATCAGCTCCTGCAAAAGTACCTGTTTATCACACGGCGTGCTTTTCATCCTTTCGTCTGCTTCAATCAACACGGCCAGGCTTTCCCTAAGCGCTGCCGTCGGTAGGCCCTTTGCATATCGCTGCGCATTTGTCAGCCGAAACTCTTTGCGCTTATAGTCAAAACACGCCGCTACATCGACAGCTTTTTTCCCGCTTTCAACGGCCACACGCACTCTGTACATATCCACATATGCGCTGGCAAGCACCGCCAAAATACTGACAGGCTCTTCTTTCTGATAAAAGAGCATATCCAATTGAGCAAATGCTTTGTCGTATTGGCTTGTCAAAACAAATTTAGAAAGGTCAAACACACGGGCTTCCAAATTTTTTACAACTGTCTTTTCTATATCTTCCCGTGTAATCTCTCTGCCATATGCATAGGCACACAGCTTTTCCAGCTCATTTTGAAGCGTGGAAAGATCTGTACCACAATACGTAACAAGCCTTCCTGCGTCTGCCTCTGTAAGCGTTGCCCCCTGTTTACGCGCCCAAGACATCAACTGCTTTTCCAGTGCAATCTGGCTCATTTTATTCAGCTCCGCCACCACGCCAAGGCGGGCAACCTCTGCAACCAGCTTTTTATTTTTGGCTTTGGACATATCTGGTGTAATCGTCAACGCGCTGATTACAACAGAGGTTGTGTCCGGCAGGTTTTTAAGCAGCTCCATGAGCTTTGCAAAGGCAGCATCCGAAAGTTTGGAAGCGTCCAAGTCTTTTATGTTCACATAATTTTTCCCGCCCATAAACGGCAAAACATTTGCCGCTATGGCAATTTGGTCCATATCGTCTGCACCGCTGAATACATGGCAGGAAAATTCCGACGGGGATTTGCCCGCTATTTTTTCGGTTAACTTGTCTGTGTAATGCCGGACCAGCAGCTTTTCATTGCCGTATAAATAATAAATGCTTTCCACATTTTGTTCTTTTATGCTTTTCTTGAGCTCAATTTCTGTAAGCTTTGCCATGGGTTTCCACCCCTTTCCCCTGCTACCTTGCAAGCATAATTTCCACCCCGCTGTTCGGCGTAGCAGCAATATATTGGATATACGGCGCAACCATATACGCCTGTGCTGTGGATTTTTCAACGGTATTGGAAATGACCAGACCGCCGCTGCGTAAAAGATAATAATCCTCAGGTAAAACAGACAGCACGCACAGATCTGCGCTGCGCCACGCAGCAGGCACATCCTGCAGACGGCCCCCGTCCGGGCAAAGCAGCACGTCTTTATCCTGTGTTTGTAAATAAATCCACACACAGCCGTTTTGAGGCAGCAATTCTATTTTTATATTTTCCCAAAGCTGTATCTGCTGTTGTCCCTGGAAAAGTGTAACCTCGTTTTCACTTTCTGCCAGTGCCTTTTCCAACTCTTCGTTTCCGTTTGTATCATACAGTAAAATATTCTGCACGTCAAATTGCTCCGCCAATTCTTTTGCATAACGCGTACTGCGCTTTCCGTTTGCAACAATCAAAAGATCGGTAGGCTTGGGGTTATCCTCCAGATACTGCAAAAGCGTCTCTTGATCCGAACTGCCTCCACAGGACAAAACGGCACGAGAAGACGTACTCTCTAAAACGACGCTGGCTCCATCCCCTGTATCTTGGATTTTCAGCGTAACTGTATGCATATGAAACAGCGTGTCTGTCAATATACCGCATAACAACACTGCAAGCGACAGCAGCGCCGTTACCCTTACAGGCTTCCAGCCCCGCTTCATGAGTACTGCGATTGCCACCATAATCAGGGTCGCGCTCATCCATAACCATATATAAGGCCTATCTATATTGACCTGCGCATACGGTAGACCCGCCAGAAGCTCTGACACAAAAAGCATATAGCTGCACAGCGCCGTCACAACAAACGCAAACGGATACGCCAAAAACGAAAATATCCCGCAAAAAGATAAAAGCGCCATAGGTAGCGCCAATATCAACACCAGCTGCGCCGCCCATACCAGCAGCAGATTTGCCAGCAGAAAGTACAAAGAAAACGTACCGAAGCTTAACAGCATAATTGGCATGGTCATGACTGTTGCACATAAAGACACAAGCAGTGTTGTTCCAACAAAGCGCAGCGGTGCAACACCAAACCTTACGTGTTTAAGCTTTGCATGCAGCCACCTTTCCGACGGCGGATAAAGCAAAATGATCCCCAGTGTCGCCCCAAAAGAAAGCAGCATGCCCACATCCCCCGCCGCAAGGGGATTGAACACGGTAAGCAGAAGCGCCGCAAGTCCCAGCGAATTAAGAGAATCCGCCTGTTTGTGAAACAGCTTGCCCGCCATATATATGAGCAGCATAATACCCGCGCGCATCACAGACGGCGTAAAGCCGGTGATCGCCATAAAAACAAAAATTCCGGAAATCGCGGCTATACACGCCGGGCGGTCGCGCTTAAGCAGTCTGTAAAAAAACATATAAAGGAAATTTGCAATGACAGACATATGTAAACCCGAAACCACGATCAGATGGCCGGCGCCGGTTATATTGAACTGCGTTTTTACATCCTGATCCAGCCCCTGCTTGTCGCCAAGCAGCAGCGCATTGGTAAGGGAGGCCTGCTGTACAGGTATGATGTCGCGCACCGCCTGCGCGATTGCCTGCCTTGCGTAAAGCGCATAGTAATACAGGGGCTTATCCGGGTTTTCCGTCACTTGGACATCCCCTTCCTGCGCGCTGCCCGACACAAACATCCCCTTTGCCGCATAATAATCCTGCGCTGGCTCATACACCTGCCGAAAGCGCACATTGCAAGAAATGTTGTCAAAAAAATCAGCTTCTACAGGGGAATTCAGCGACAACATAAAACGAATCTGCTGTGGGGCGCCTTCATATGCAATCTGCGTTGTTTCTATTGTATAATAATATCTTCCGTATTGTTCATACGGGATATCGGCTATAGTTCCTACAACAAAGGCCGTCTGCCCTTCTAAAACCTTTACAGGCTTGACTATGGCTGTATTGGCAGCAAAAAACACAGCAAAAGCGATGCAGGCAGACAAAAGCGCTACCGGTACGGTCTTTTGCTTGCGCAGGGGCCTGACAAATAAAGAAACCACAAAAGCAGGCAAAAGCGCAAGTGCCAGATAAAAAGACCATCTTTCCCCACAGGCAAGGGCCACAACCAGTGCAAACAGATATGACAATCCTATTACAGCAAACGGCCGTTTCATGCCCTCCCCCCTAATCTATGCAAAAACAGGGAAACTCCCATGCCTGCAATATAAACAGCATGAGAAATTCCCCATAAGCGTTTAGCCTTTAATCTGCTGCGCCTTGCAAAAACAGCGGCAGGGGCTGCAGAAAAATAATATCGTCCCGTTTTGCCGCGTCGCCTTCTGCCAAAACGGCCGCCTTCCCAACGATCGTTCCGCCCGCCTGCGAAACCAGATCTTCCAGAGCGCGCAGAGAATTCCCCGTGCTAATTACATCGTCCACAATCAAAACACGGCGTCCACGCAACCGCCCAGCTTTATCTTCCGCCAAAAAAAGCGACTGTTCCCGCTGCGTTGTAATGGAACGCACCTGGACGCTGATCGGGTTATGCATATATACTTTCACCGTTTTTCTGGCTACTACATAATCCCGGCAACCGATCCTTGCCATTTCATAGCAAAGCGGAATCGCCTTTGCCTCCGCTGTCAAGATCACATCATGCGCAGGACATTTCTGTAAAAGGGCTTTTGCACACTGTTCGGTAATTTCTACATCGCCAAACATAATAAACGCTGCAATGGATAGATCTTCATTGACAGCACAGACCGGCAGCTTACGCCGGCAGCCTGCAATTGTTATTTCATATTCTTGCATATTTTCTCATTCCTTTTGTTTTTTGTTTATGACACGTTACGCCATGGTCGTATTCAGCTTTTTGCCACCCAAAATATGAAAATGCAGGTGAAACACCGTTTGCCCGCCGTCCGGTCCGCAGTTGTTTACAACGCGATATCCATCCGACAGGCCCATCTGCTGTGCAATTTGAGGGATTGTTGCAAAAATATGTGCAACCACCGCGCTGTTTTCTTCGTTGAGCGCATTGGTGTTTGGAATATGCTTCTTGGGGATAACCAGAACATGCACAGGCGCCTGCGGCGAAAGATCCTTAAACGCCAAAATCTGATCGTCCTCATATATTTTATTTGTGGGAACCGTTCCATTTATCAATTTACAAAATATACAATCCATTGATCGTTCTCTCCTTTTTTATATAGCATTTTACCATTTTATTGTACCACAGCAGAATAGTTTCGTAAAGTTTTTTGTTTTCTTTCTCATAAAAAAGCACCTGTATTGTACGTAAGAAATATTTTAGCTTATCTCTTTTATCTATATTATTTAAATACTTTTATATCAAAACAAAAAACTCATCATGTAATCACGGACAAAACAAGGCCCGGTGCTTGTTGTTTTGCACCGGGCCGCCGCTATTAAAAAGCTCTGTTTTATTTCAACTTATTTTTATTCCAGTATTCATGCTCACAAACGTCTGCTTCCTTTTCATCCATACAACTGTCACTGCTTTTAAAAAGGCCTTTTCCTATGGTATAACCATGATCTGCCGTTTTTGCATATGCAACAGCGGCTACAATAACCACAACCAGCAGTACAAATAAAACCAGCATACTTTCCCTCTTTTCATATATATCATATATACGATCTTATCCATTTATTATTATATTACAAGCCAGTTTTCGTTGTCAACCGTATAATACGACTGAAAAGGGAACGTTCTGTAAGCAAAACAAATACTTGATTTACTTACCAAAATAGCGCTCAAGCAGCCCTTTAAAGCCTGCGCCGTGGCGTGCTTCGTCCTTGGCCATTTCATGAACGGTGTCATGGATTGCATCCAGGTTAAGCGCTTTTGCCTTCTTTGCAATTTCAAACTTTCCTGCACAGGCACCTGTTTCTGCTTCTACACGCATTTCCAGATTTTTCTTTGTGCTGTCTGTTACCACTTCGCCCAAAAGCTCGGCAAATTTTGCAGCATGCTCTGCTTCTTCAAACGCATACTTTGTAAAAGCAGCGGAAATTTCAGGATAGCCTTCCCTGTCGGCCACTCTTGCCATTGCAAGATACATGCCCACTTCGCTGCATTCGCCGTTAAAGTTTGCAACCAGGCCGTCGTAAATTTCCTGATCTACGCCCTTTGCAACCCCAACCTCATGCACGGTTGCAAAAGCAGCGTCTTCCACGACCTCTTTAAACTTTTCCTTCGGCGCTTTGCACAGAGGACATACATCCGGCGCTTCGTTTCCTTCATGTACATAACCACATACTGAACACACAAATTTCTTCATATTTTTTCCTCCACTAATAAAAATAAATATTTTAGTCCGAAAAACGGACGATCAAACATTTTTTTCCCCGTCTTTTTTCTGGCAGGCAGTACACTTGCCGTAAAAACACAGGCTATGGTACTCTACCTTAAAGCCATACGCATCTGTAACGGAATAATCAAGCAATTTATCGTCTTTCATTTCATGAATATCTATGACTGCTCCACAGCCTGTACAGATAAAATGCGCATGCGGCTTTGTGTTCCCGTCAATACGCTCCTGTCCGGCTACCGTTCCTACTGAAACAATCATGCCCTGTTCTTTGAACAAGGCAATATTCCGGTAAACTGTTCCAAGACTCAAATCGGGATAGCGCGGCTTTAAATCGTTATAGACCCATTCTGCCGTAGGGTGGATATCTGTAGAACAGATGGATTGAAAGATTGCTTCCCTCTTTTTACTGAAGTTTTGTCTTTTCATGCCGTTTGTCCTTTAAAAATAGTAATAATTCTTGTTTATGTATATACCATATCACATCCCCATAAAAATGTAAAGAGAAAATCTCTTTGTTTTTTTATTTTTTTTACCGGTTATCAAAGCCAAACCGTATTCCGGATTGCCTCTTCACATTTGAGGAACAGTCTTAGTACTAAAATTGGAGATGTCTACCATGTATTTAAACCTGCATATCCGGAAGGGTATTGTGTGCGTTTTATGCCTGGTTCTGGTCGTTTTGGGCGGTATGTTCATGGTTTCCGGCAATGACTCCGCCGTTGCTACCAGCGCGCAGCCAGACAAAGAACGTATAAACGTTCCGATCATTATGTACCATTCCATACTGAAAGACCCGGCTTTACAGGGGGAATATGTAATTGACCCCAACACTTTTGAGGCAGATCTAAAATACATAACAGAGCACGGATTTCACACGGTTGTGATGGCCGACCTGATCGACTATGTTTACAAAGGGAAGGATCTACCGGAAAACCCAATCATGATTACCTTTGACGACGGCTATTACAATAATTATCTGTACGCTTTTCCATTGCTGAAAAAATATAACTGCAAAATGGTTTTATCCCCCATCGGTATATATACCGACCAATACAGCAAAACCATAGACGTATCTGCCTATTATTCCAACGCAACCTGGGAGAACCTTAAAGAAATGGCGCTGTCAGGCTATGTGGAGCTGCAAAACCATTCCTATAACCTGCATAAACGATCCGGCGCACGCCTTGGCGCAAAACAAAAAGCCGGAGAAAGCGACGCAGAATACAAGGAAATACTCGCCGCAGATTTGAAAAAAGCGCAAGAGCGTTTTCAGGATGAGCTTTCTATCACACCCAATACGTTTACCTATCCTTTTGGCGTGATCAGCAGCGCTTCTTTGGATGTGATAAAGGATCTTGGGTTTAAAGCAACGCTTACCTGCGAAGAAAGGATAAACAGCTTAACAAAAGGAAACAAAGAATGCCTTTATGGTCTTGGCCGTTATCTGCGGGGCAACCAAATGACGACCGAAGCATTTTTTGCAAAGTTTGCATAACAGCTTTGCAAAAAGCGCTACAGTTGTGTCATAAGGCCACGCTTTGCGCATATAATGGCTTAAGAAATAACAGGAGATGATTGCAATGCCGTCTGTATTTATTAGTCCGTCCACACAAGAATTTAACCCATATGTGGACGGCGGAAACGAAGAATACTACATGAACCTGGTCGCCGACGAAATGATCCCCTATCTGGTTGCAAGCGGCATCACAGTAGGGCGTAACAACCCAAACGAAAGCCTGCGCCAAGCCATCAACTTGTCAAACGCCGGAAATTACGACCTGCATCTGGCGCTGCATTCCAACGCAGCACCCCCCAACCTGTCAGGGCAAATTCAGGGTACGGACGTATATTATTATACAAACAGCCAACGCGGGCAGGCCGCTGCGGATATTATTGCCAACAACTTTAAAACAATTTATCCCGACCCTGCGCGTGTAAAAACGGTGGGCAGCACAAGTCTTGCCGAATTGCGTATGACAAAGGCTCCCGCCGTACTGATAGAAATTGCCTACCATGACAATCCGCAGGACGCACAGTGGATTCGCGACAACATCGGACTGATTGCTAGGAACCTTGCTTTGTCTGTGACAGAATATCTGGGTGTGCCGTTTGTCGAACCGTAATAGACGGAAGGCAGCACGTTATTCACACAAAAGCAGGCGTATCAATTTTGCGTGATGTCTTTATCGGAAAAAGAAATATAAATTGAATAAGCGCACGAAAGAGGATGTCCCAAAAGCTGTAATAGCTTGAGCGACATCCTTCCTTTTTCAAAACATAAATCTTATTTTTACCAAGAGTCTAAAATCTATTTTATACTATTTTTCCGTATTCTATCTGATAACCCTCTCTGCTTTTTTAACAAAATACTGGTCTCCATTGTTTTTATATAATGACATTTGCTTTATTTTATAATTATTTTTAAAAAATAGACAAGATATATTATATGCCTATCAAACAATAGAAATTCTACGGAACAAACCCCAACTAAATTTTGCATTAAATAATATTTTTTTAAACAATAATTCCTGTAAGCTTTATTACAATAGAGACGTTGGATGGTCCCATCCTAAGTAAACTTTTTATACATGCAGACAATAGTCCAGACGTATAGTTTGCCCTGTTTATTGCGATTTTTGTATGGATGTGCTACACTATAACCAGTCCGATAAGGAGGCGGTTCATATGGAACTTCGTACACTTCGTTACTTTTTGGCAGCAGCTCAAGAGGAAAACATTACCAGAGCTGCAGATATTCTGCATGTGACACAACCCACTTTAAGCCGTCAGATGATGGACTTAGAAAAAGAATTGGGCACCACTTTAATGCTTCGTGGAAAAAACGGGCTGACCTTGACTGATGACGGTATCTTTTTCCGCCAGCGCGCTGAGGAAATCGTGGAACTGGCCAGCCGGCTGGAGCAGGCGTTTGTGGAACGAAATGCGGATGTCAGCGGACTGATTACCATTGGGGCCTCCGAGGCGGTAGGCAGCCGTTTGTTCGCCAAACTGATTAAGCAATTTTCGGAAAAATATCCTATGATTCAATTTAATCTATATAATGAAATGGCCGATAACATAAAACATAGATTGGATAAAGGCCTGGTGGATGTGGGCTTGTTACTGGAACCGGTTGATACGGTAAAGTATGATTTTGTCCGCCTCTCCCAAAAGGAAACCTGGGGAATTCTCATGCGGGATGATCATCCCCTGGCACAACAGGCATCTGTTATGCCGGAGGAAATTGCGGAATATCCGCTGATCCTTCCGCTGCGGGAACGGGTTCGCGCTGAAATCTTGAACTGGCTGAAACGGGAGGAAAAGGATTTGACAATCCCGTTGAGCTATACACTCCTTTCTAATGCTGCTTTGTTGGTCGAGGAAGGATTAGGATGTGCCTTCTGTCTGGATGGTGCGTTGGCCATCCATAGCAGCCCACATCTGTGTTTTATCCCGATTGATCCGGAACATTCTACCCGCAGTATACTGGTTTGGAAGAAAAATCACTTGTTCTCTCCTGCCACCTCTTTATTTATTCAGGAAATCAATATGCTCCGGGCAAAAATGGAATAGATAATTATAAAGCAAGCTCCAAGCAAAAACACTTGGAGCTTCTCGACTTTTATATCCATACAAAAATCGCATGATAAAAGATAAAAGATAAGTATTAGACATTAATTAACCTCTATTTTATAATAAAAGTAAAGAAATCCGAAGGGTTTTTCTTATGAAATTTGAGCATACAAAATGACTTCCCCGCTTTTCAAACGGGACAAGGAGGCAATATAAATGAAAAAAATACTTTCTCTTTTTTTGACAATGGCAATGGTTCTCTCTCTTACAGCGTGTGGGGCGACAGAAACTCAGGGCAGTCATTCTTCCGAAGCATCAGAAAGCAGTTCCGAGGTATCTGAACAGGAAACACCGGATAGCAGTTCTTCAGAAATGGAAACATTTCGTTCAGGGTCACCGGAAACCAGCGGAGAAGAACAAGGCAGCAATATTTTGGTGGCCTATTTTTCCTGGGCGGACAACGCTGTTTTGGCGGAGGATGTAGATGCCGTTGCTTCCCCCAGTGTGATTCCGCCTGGAAATGTGCAGCAGCTGGCGGGTTGGGTGCAGGAGGAAACCGGCGGCGACCTGTTTTCTATCCAGGTTACGGATCCATATCCCAGTGACTGGGACGAGTGCCTGGCACGCGCCAATCAGGAACGTGGCGACAACGCCCGACCGGAGCTTACGGAAAATGTAGAAAACCTGGATCAGTATGACACGGTATTTCTGGGTTACCCCAACTGGTGGTACGGTGTGCCCATGGCGCTGCTCACTTTTCTGGAGCAGAACGATCTTTCCGGCAAACAGGTGTACCTGTTCTGCTCGCACGGCACCGGCGGACTGGCAAACAGCGTCGAACTTATTGCAGATGCGGCTCCCGACACTGCAATCTCCGATAATATTTTCGATTGTTACGAAGAAGACGCCTCTTCCTCACAGGGAGATATCCAGAACTGGATTGCAGAACTTGGATATGAATGATAGGAGGATTGTCAAATGAAAAAAATTTTTAGCGCATTACTCTTTTGTCTGATGATTTTTACCCTTTCTGCCTGCGGAACCGGCAACCAGGAACCGGCTGTGACATCAACGCCTGAGTCTTCTTTTTTTGAAGCGGGAAAGCCTTCTTCTGCGGAACAGTCGGAACCGGCTGAATTATCCGAGCCATCATCTGCAACCGAAACACCATCAGCAATAAAAAATTTGAAAGAACCGGAAGATACAACACGGCAGATCTCCGTGCAGTTTGGAGAAAACGTTGTTGTTTACGAACTCAACGATGGTACTGCTGCCACTTCCCTTTATGAGCAGCTACCGCTTACCATGGAGGTGGAGAATTATAGTACCAACGAGAAAATCTTTTACCCACCGGAGGAGTTGGACACCAGTGATTCCCCGTTGGCGCAGGCTGGCGCTGGTACACTGGCCTATTACGCTCCATGGGGAGACGTAGTGATGTTCTATGGCGACTACAACGAAAATTCCTCGCTGTATGAACTGGGACAGATAGTCTCCGGCGCGGAGCTTGTCAGTGAGATGTCCGGGACGATCACCATCACTATAGCAGATTAAACGAATTTTTAAGATTACAAGGAGGTCAATCTATATGAGCAAAACATTAGTCGCATTCTTTTCCGCAAGCGGCGTCACAAAACGGGCCGCAGAAAAGCTGGCGGATGCAATCAATGCAGATCTGTATGAGATACGGCCGGCCGTACCGTATACCCGCGCTGACCTGAACTGGCAGGATAAACACTCCCGCAGTTCGGTGGAGATGAACGACCCTTCTTCCCGCCCGGAACTGGCAGACAAAACCGCCGATATTGCAACCTATGAACGAATTTTTCTGGGGTTTCCCATTTGGTGGTACACCGCACCTACCATTATCCGCTCATTTTTAGAGGGCTATGATTTTAGCGGAAAAACCATTGTCCTGTTCGCTACCTCCGGCGGCAGCGGGCTGGGCAAAACCGCTAAGGAACTTTCCTCCAGCTGCCCGGGTGCAATTTTGAAGGAAGGACGGCTTCTAAATGGAAACCTGTCAAAAGATACTCTGAAGCAATGGACGGATAGCTTTTAAGGAAATGAAGTAAGGAGGTGCGAGCAATGAAAATTGTAATGCTGGAAGGCAGTCCCAACAAAAACGGTTCTTCTAACCTGCTGGCAGACTGCTTTAGGCAGGGTGCGGAGGAAGTAGGCCATACGATAGAAATAATCGATGCGGCTCATGCAAATATCCATCCCTGCACCGGCTGCATCCACTGCGGTTACGAGGGCCCCTGTGTGCAGAAGGACGATGTGGAACAATTTCGTAAGAAGATCCTGCATGCGGATATGATGGTGTTTGTTACACCACTGTACTACTACGGCATGTCTGCCCAATTGAAAACCCTCATCGACCGATTCTGTGCTTTCAACAGCAGTATTCAGCGCAAACATATGAGATCTGCCCTGCTTGCTGCGGCATGGAACAGCGACAGCTGGACCTTTAAGGCCTTGGAATCTCATTATAAAACGTTGGTTCGATATTTGAACCTGACAGATATGGGCATGGTACTGGGCGCTGGCTGCGGTACGCTCTCTATGACTCAGCATTCCGAGTTCCCACAACAGGCGTACCAGTTGGGTAACCGGCTGAAATAAGCAGGAAGCACCTTTGACCGCAGCCCCGGTAAGCTTTCTGACAGTACACCGGGGGCTACGATTCTGGAAAGTTTCCACGTGTCTGGCAGCAGTGTAGGCAGTGCAGGCGAGAACGTAGCTGCTTGGACCGACGACCTGCATTTGCCTTAATTTTGAACGGAAGGAGGAAGAACCCGTGAAACCAAAAGCCATCCTTAAAATCTTGGTGGATGCTCTGATGACGCTGGCTTTGTTGTTTTTGATAGGCTACCAATTCTGGGGCGATGTAGTCCACGAGTGGGCGGGAGCTTGTATGTTTCTTTTGTTTATTGCTCACCATATTCTCAATGGAAGCTGGTATAAGAACCTGTTTCGCGGGAAGTATTCTCCCTTCCGTATCTTTCAACTGATCGTTGACCTGCTGGTATTCCTTGCCATGATCGGCCTGATGGTCAGTGGTATCATGCTTTCCAACCACGTCTTTGGATATTTGAATATTCAAGGCGGAACGTCCTTTGCACGTCTTTTACATATGGCCGCATCCCATTGGGGCTTTGTTCTGATGGCGCTGCATCTTGGGCTTCACTGGGGAATGTTCCTTGGCATGGCCAGAAGAGCGCTGAAACTCCGGCAGGCCTCCCGTCTGCGCAAGGTTTTATTGCCTATCCTTGGGATGGGAATTGCGGTATACGGCCTTACAGTATTTATGCAAAGGGGCCTCCTCACATATATGCTGCTGCAAACCCAGTTTGTGTTCCTGGATTTCAGTGAGCCAATCCCGCTTTTTTATTTGGACTATCTGGCCATGATGGGCACCTTTGTCTTTTTGGCCTACTATGCTTCCAAACTTCTGCGAAAACTGCCGGGAGAAAAAACGGCCAGAAAAATGTCTTATAACCAGGAGATGCCGGAGCCTGCAGGAGCGTCAGCTCTCCTTTCAAAAAACGAATATAGCTGTGTGAAAGAAACAACTATGCACGCAGCCGAATTTTGGAAACAGGACGGTGAAAAGGATGCGCAAAGAAATGATTCAAAGAAATGAAAAGATTGCGCCGACCCGTCCGTTGATTGTTTCCTATTCCTATTCGGGCAATACGCATCGGATTGCGCAGGAAATTCAATCTGCCACAGGAGGCGATTGGTGCGAGATTTATCCGTGGCAGCCCTATCCCATGGCGTTTCCGGAGCTGCTGCGGCAGGTAAAAAAAGAGGTTCAATCTCACTACCGGCCAAGGCTCCTTCCTGTATCTCATTCACCACACCCGTATACTGTGATATTTGTAGGCTCTCCCAATTGGTGTGGGACCATCGCCCCGCCCCTTGCCTCTTGGTTATATAAAAACGACCTGTCTGGGAAAATTGTCCTGCCGTTTTATTCCCACTGTGGGGGAGCACCGGGCAACATGCGGCGGGACATTGCCAGATTATGCCCAAAGGCGGATGTGCGGGAAGCTTTGAACGTACTTAACAATGGCTGCGATGAAGATTTGAAAGAACACCTCCATCAATGGCTTGCAAGGGCCGGTGTCCTTAAAGTTCAGTCATTGCGTACTGGCTGAGAAAACATGCTAACAGTAAACACATGCCTTAGAATTAGGTAGAACAAGCTTCGGGGCGCAGTTAATAAAATTCAGTAAAAAGAAAGGATGTGTTTCTTATGAGAATCCATAATAAAGAAGAATTTGACCATGCTAATGTGTTTGGTCTGGGGCAGGCAAATTCTGCCTATGCCCAATATTTCATCGGAAATTCCTACCTAAATCCTTTAACGGAACCGGGCAGGTGCCGGGTATTTCTGGCCAACGTCACCTTTGAGCCGGGCTGCCGAAACAACTGGCACATCCACCACGCTAAGAGCGGCGGGGGACAGATTTTGATCTGTCTAGCGGGAGAGGGCTGGTATCAGGAGGAGGGCAAGGATGCCGTGAGCCTGAAGCCCGGCAAAGTTATCACCATCCCCGCAGGGGTCAAGCATTGGCACGGTGCCAAGAAGGACAGTTGGTTCTCCCACATTGCCATTGAAGTTCCGGGCGAGGAAACCTCCAACGAGTGGTTGGAGACTGTGGATGACGAAACCTACGTCGGCTTGGAGTAAGGAGGAAACGAAATGCAATATACGCAACTTGGCAATTCGCAATTAAAAGTCTCTCGCATCTGCATGGGGTGTATGGGCTTTGGCGACGCAAAAAACGGTCAGCACAGCTGGACGCTGGATGAAAACCATTCCCGTGAGATCATCAAACGGGGGTTGGAACTCGGCATTAATTTTTTCGACACCGCCATCGGCTACCAAAGCGGTACCAGCGAGCAGTATGTGGGACAGGCGCTGCGGAATTTTGCCAAGCGGGAAGATGTGGTAGTGGCCACAAAATTTCTGCCTCGTACGCAAGCGGAGATCACCGCAGGTATCTCCGGTCAGCAGCACATTGAACAGATGGTCAACACCAGTTTAAAAAATCTGGGCTTGGACTATGTGGATCTGTATATCTACCACATGTGGGACTATGAAACGCCCCTTTATGATATTATGGACGGACTCAATCGAGTTGTAAAGGCGGGCAAGGTCCGGTACATCGGTATTTCCAACTGCTTTGCCTACCAGCTGGCCAAGGCAAATGCATTGGCCGAAAAAGAAGGCTTTGCTAAATTTGTCTCTATCCAGGGCCACTATAACCTGATTTTCCGCGAGGAGGAACGGGAAATGGCCAAGCTCTGTGCTGAGGACAACATCGCTATGACACCTTACAGTGCATTGGCCGGCGGCCGCCTATCTAAGCATCCGGGCGAAACTTCTAAACGGCTGGAAGAGGACAGCTATGCAAAATTTAAATACGATGCCACAGCCAAACAGGACCATGTAATCATCCAGCGTGTGGCGGAGCTGGCGGAAAAGCGGGACGTATCCATGACCGAAATTTCACTGGCCTGGCTGCTGACAAAAGTGACTTCCCCGGTGGTGGGCGCTACTAAGCCGCATCATATTGAGGGGGCGGCCAAAGCCATGGATTTGGTTCTGACTCCGGAGGAGATCGCCTATCTGGAGGGACCCTATGTTCCACATAAGCTGGTGGGCGTCATGGCCCAGAATACGCCGGCGGCTGCCAAACAGCAGCATGTATGGTCTACTGGTAATCAAGAAATTGAAAAGGCATAAATAGGATTTTGTCATGGGTCATTGGGAAACCAGCCCGGAACCCGCAGTGCAGTTTGAGCATTTTTTTGAAGAAGGGCCCGAAGAGAAAGGGCAGCAGCGTGATGAAATATCTCTGCACGCTGCCGAGCTGTCAGGACTTGGATGAATTTGCTCTGGCCTATGTGATTGTGCTCTCGCTTATTACAGGGCTGATTGTAACCCTGATCGTATAAACACGTTACCATAGAAAAAGATTTTAGCGGAAGGAGAGGAAAACATTGAAACGGTGGATACCCGGTATGATGGCAGCGATACTGCTCACCTTATCCGGCTGTGCCGCAGAGCAGAAGCCGGTAGAAGCCTCTCTTTTTGCCATGAATACATATATGACCTTTACCGCATATGGGGAAAACGCGCAATCTGCATTGGACGAATCAACAGAGCTGATTGAAACAGCGGAATCTCTTTGGTCTGTTACCGATCAGGCAAGCGAAATTCATCAGGCCAACCACAGTGGCGGTCAGCCAGTTTCTGTAAGCGAGGAAACAGCCGCGCTGATTTCTTTTGCATTGGAAATGGCAAAACAAACCAACGGAGCATTGGACCCAACTATCTATCCGGTCCTGATGGCCTGGGGGTTTACGACTAACAGTAAGCAGGTTCCTTCCCAGCAGCAGATAGACACCTTGCTGGAGCAGGTGGACTACACCAAAATTCAACTAGATGGAACTACTCTGACCGTCCCGGAAGGGATGCAGTTGGATTTGGGTGCAGTGGGAAAAGGTTATACTGCTGACTTGGTGGCCGAAGTACTGCGAAAGCATGGGATTACGTCTGCACTGATCAGTCTAGGCGGTAATATCCACGCCATAGGCTCCAAACCGGACGGAAGCGATTGGCGGATTGGCATACGGGCACCTTGGGAAAGCGGCAATCTTGGGATTTTAAAAATCAGTGATGCCGCCGTAGTCACCTCCGGTGGCTACGAAAACTATTTTGAGGATGATGCAGGCAATGTTTATTGGCATATCCTGAATCCGGCCACGGGCTATCCAGCGGACAGTGGCGTGCAGTCTATGCTTATTGTTGGGCCGGAAGGAAAGCGGTGCGATGCGCTCTCCACCGCCCTGTTTGCAATGGGACCGGAGGAAGCGGAAGCATACTGGCGGAAAAATGGCGGCTTTGAGATGCTGATGGTCACAGATGAGCATGAAATTCTTTTAACCGAAGGGATTGCTAGACGTTTTACGCTGAACGAAGGCCGAAGCGAAACAGTTCGGGTGTTAAAGTCATAAAAAATAGCTGTTTTTGTTGGCGGGGGATATTCTTTTGGATTGGCTTGATAGAATGTTTTCTTGCCCTTAAACAGCTTGGTACGGATTTGGCGGGAATCGTCCGGAACAGGGATGTATTGTGGCAACCGAATCTTTTTAAAACAGAGGAGCAAACAATCGCGGTTTTGTTTTGAGGGAAGAACGAACTGCATAAAATCAAAGAATATTAAATTTGCATATTTGAGGCTGAGCGCAGTTGGTGTTCTGCCGGAAAATACTCCCATACCTGTGGGAGCCCCACTGTGCTCCAATATGCGTTTCAGCTCCCTGCGCAAAATGGCATGTCTGCCATTGAAAAGGCGACGCTTCCCACCAAAAGCACTGCATAAAAAACAGTAACCGGAAGGATTCCTCCTTCCGGTTACATACCTCCTGCTATTCTTCGTTAACGGCAACTGCCATTGATGGTGGTACGCCTGCTTTTAATATTAAAAGAATCGTTTTTAAATAAAAGGCAACACTTCTTGTAAGGCCATGTTTTATGATCCGTATGACTTTCCTGCCTTATTCAATGGATTTTAAAGATTCCACCATGCTGACAGCTTTCATCTTATAATACATCAACCAGTTTACCAACAAGGAAAACAGTGCTGTAAGGCCTGTTGCCCATAAGAAGGTAGAAGGATAAATCTCTCTGCCAAACATAACCTTATCAATTTCCACCGTTTGTATAATAAAGCCCGACAATACAACCCCCAAAAGCAGTCCAACTAGTATGCCGACCAGCGTAAGGACAATATTTTCGCGGTATACGTAAGCGCTGACTTCTTTATTATAAAAACCGAGCACCTTAATCGTTGCAATTTCTCTGACACGCTCGGCAATATTGATATTGGTCAGGTTATAAAGTACCACAAAGGCCAGCGCGCCGGCACAAATGATCATAACAGAAACAATCATATTTAAGCTTTGTATCATGTCTTTAAAGTTATTAATCCCTGCGCTTGTAAACGAAACAGCCGCTACATCGTCACGTCCAAGCATATCCTGTGCAAAATCTTCCTGCACGCTTTCATCGCTGCTGTCCGTTACGGCCAAAATCATATTGAAGGTTGGCTCTTCTCCGCAGGTTTCCTCATAAGCCTGCGGGGAAAGAAAAATATACCCATATATATAATTTTCACAGATACCTGTTATCGGCACGCTATATGTATGGTTGTCCTCATCGGCAAAGGTGATCTCATCCCCCACCTGCAAATGCAAAGTAGATGCCAGCTTTTCCGTTACTACAGCGCCGTCGTCGGAAAGCGCAACGGGGGTTTGGCTTTCTCGCTCATGCAGGTCAATCATTGTTTTCATATCGCCAATACTTTGCGGGACAAGCACATAAACCTCATCTACCGTATCGTTTGTATTGGCAGAGGAAGCCTTAACGGCTGTCTGATTGACACGGATTGCATCCTCAACACGACTGTCTGCAACTACATCATCATATAGCGCCTGCGTCTGCTCCAAGGTTCCAGCGGTTTTTGTAACAAGAATCGTGTCGTATTTATGGATGTCTGTAAATTGCTTATCTACAATAACGCCTATGGAATCCTTAAGGGCAAACGCCGCCACAATCAAAGCCGTACAGCCTGCCACACCCAACACGGTCATAAGAAAACGCGCTTTATAGCGCAGTAAATTCCTTGCCGTTACCTTTGAGGTAAAGCCCATTTTATTCCATAAAAACGGGATCCGTTCCAACAAAATACGCTTGCCTGCTTTGGGTGTTTTAGGACGCATCAAGGCCGCCGGCCTTATCCGCAATTCCCTGCGGCAGGTCACAAACGCCACTGTTGTTGTACAGATCAGCGCTGCAGCTATACCGATTGCCATATAGCCCCACGGCATAACAAAAACCAGCGGCATTAAGGCATACATCATACAATAGGCATTAAAAATAACGTTTGGCAATATAATAAGCCCCGATGTTATGCCGACAAGGCATCCTGCAAGCCCTGCAAGCGTTGCATAAATAATATATTTTGCAGCAATACTGCCAGAAGCATACCCCAGCGCTTTCAGCGTACCAATTTCTGTTCTGCGCTCTTCTACCAGGCGCGTCATCGTTGTCAGGCATACAAGCGCCGCTACCAGCAGAAAAAACAGTGGAAAAACGGCTGCTACCGCGTCAATTCTGTTTGCATCCTCCAAAAATGTTGAATACCCAGGATTGTCATCCCTTGTAAACACATACCACTGTATATCGTCGTATGCCTCCAGCTCTTTCTGTGCATCGTTTAATTTTTGTTCCGCGTTTGCAAGCTCCTGCTGCGCTTCCTGCTGCGCGTCTGCAAGCTCTTGCCTACCGGCTTCCAGCTGTGCAAGGCCAGCCTCCTTTTGCTTTTCAAGCTCCTGCCTGCCGGCTTCCAGCTGTGTCTTGCCGTCCGTCAACTGCTGCTGCGCGTCTGCAAGCTGCTGTTTGCCGTCGCTCTCTGCGGCAGACAAGGCACTTTTTGCGCTTTCCAGCTGCGCCCGTCCTGCATCAATCTGCTGCTTGGCCAGGGCCAGCTCCCGGGCGCCCTGCTCTTTTTGCTGCGCAAGCGTTTCTTTCCCAGCGTCTATCTCCTTTTTTGCAGCAAGCAGCTGCTGCTCACCATCTGCAAGCTGCTGTCTGCCATAATCAATTTCACGCTGGTAGACCGCGATCAACTCATTTGCCTTTTTCAGGCTTTCCTTGAGCCGTTCGGCCTGTTCGCCTGCTGCACCCTGCAGCTGTTCCTCCAGATATGCAATGGTTTTTGAAGCCTCATCCAAAAGCCCCTGCGTAAATTCCAGCTCATCAAGCGTCTGTGGCTTTGTATAGGTGTAAAATTCCTCATAAGCCTTTTCATACTCTTCCTGCGCTTGCTCAAGCTGCTGCTGTGCAGCGGCAATTTGCTCGTCATATTCCTTTTTTCCCTGTTCATATTGCAGCTGTGCTTTTTCAAGCTCCTGCTCCGATGCAAAAATCTGCTCCTGCCCCTGCTGCGTCTGCTCGTAAAATTCTGTTATAGCGCCGGGCAGGCTTTCTTGCCCCTGCTCCAGTTCCTCCTGCGCGTCTTCCAACTCTTTTTCCGCCTGTGCGATTTCGCTGTCGTATGTCTTCTGCGCGTCTGCAAGCTCCTGCTCCGCCTTTTCAAGCTGCTGCTGTGCATTTTCTTTTTCCTTCTCATAGGTTTTTATCCCGTCTGCAAGCTCCTGGCGGGCAGGCGCTATATATTCCTGGTCAAAAATTTCTATGCGGTCCTTTCCAAGCGCTTCCAATGCTTCCTTGCTGCTGTCAATGACCTCCTGATAAGCATCGTCAAACGGAGAAAGGCCCTGCTTTGAATATTCCGTCACAGCATAAATGTCTGTGTAACGCTCATATTTAAAATCCTGCGGCAAAATCATCATATACTGCGACACTTTGCCGTTGCCGATTGTAGTGGTACCGCGTTCAAACGATATATATACAGGCGACTGCACGATCCCAACCACCGTGTATTGCAGCGTATGCAGCACATCGGATGCGCTGGTATCGCCCATCTGTTCTTCAACATAGATGGTATCACCAATTTTAAAAGCTCCCTCATAGGAGCTTTTTTCAATTGCAATTTCTCCTGACTTTTCCGGCAGTCTTCCTTCCAGCAAAACCGGATCGTTTATAGGCTGAGCACCCCCGCTTTTCTGCGGCAGAGACATCAGTCGAACCACATTCCCGGTACCCTCTGTGCTGACAATTACATCCGCCGTATAGGCAAGCTGTGCCTGTACGATCCCGCGTTGTTCTTTTACCGCCTTAAGGTCTTCTTCGTCAAACCCCACCGTGGAAACCAGGCGGAAATCCATTAAATTTTGCTGTGTATAATATGTACGCGCCGTCTGCACCATGGCAGGGCTGGTTGCCTTTACACCAACAAAAAAACCCACGCCTAATCCTATAATGGCCAGTATGGAAAGAAACCGCGCCTTTGTCTGGGTAATTTCCCGTATGGTATTTTTTCGTAAAGATTTTGTCATAGGTTTCCTCCTTTCCCGCCGTTTTTGCTTTAAATGACTACCGCTTTTCCCCTCTTTGTCATTGATTCTTAGTTTATCGGTATGCATCCAATTGCTTTTTGTTTGGCTTCCTTTTAATTTTTAACAGCCTGATAATATCTTCCAAGAGGGAGATATTATCTTATAACAATAAAAAACTGTTTAAAGAGCGTTCGAGCACCGCTGTCATTTCTTCATCCCCCGGTATTTTTTCCAGCATACTTTACAGCCTCCAAACCGGTTTATATACCTTCCCGTTTAGGGGTTACCATTCAATTTCTTCAACCGGAAGAGGTTCTTCATTTAAAACATTGCTGACTACCTTGCCGCTTTTCATGCGAATTACGCGATCTGCCATAGGTGTAATCGCCTGGTTGTGCGTGATCAGCACAACCGTCATACCCTCTTTTTGGCAGGTGGTTTGCAAAAGCTTTAAAATGGACTTGCCTGTATTATAATCCAAAGCACCTGTTGGTTCATCGCACAAAAGGAGCTTTGGACGCTTGGCCAGCGCTCTTGCAATAGACACGCGTTGCTGTTCCCCACCTGAAAGCTGCGCGGGGAAATTATCCATACGGTCTGAAAGCCCTACGCTTTCCAAAACAGTCTGTGCGTCTAAAGGATTTTTGCAAATTTGTGTTGCGAGCTCCACATTTTCTTTCGCCGTCAGGTTAGGAACCAAATTGTAAAATTGAAAAACAAAGCCAATATCATACCGACGGTAGGAAGCAAGCTCTTTTTCCTTCAGCGCGCTGATTTCCCTGCCGGCTACAAAAATTTTACCCTCACTGCATTTATCCATACCGCCTAAAATATTTAAAACCGTTGTTTTCCCGGCTCCGCTGGAACCGACAACTACAGCAAATTCCCCCTGCTCAATATGAAACGAAACACCATCCACCGCAGTAATGATGACCTCGCCCATCTTATAGCGTTTATACACGTTTTTAAATTCCACCAGACTCGCCATAGCTTCAACCTCCCATATATAACGCGACACAACGCTTATTAAATTATGATAACATATGGACGCGTAAAAGTAAATATTCCATCTTTTTGCATTTTTTAATAAATTATTTCCTTTTTTTCTATGACAAAAACAGGACAGGTAAATCACCTGTCCTGTTTCCTATTTTTGCCAAAGGGCAAAAGGGTTGCATTATTTCAAATATGTGCCATCTGTACCAATTTTTCCGCTGATACCGTCAAACCCGCCGGAGCTGAGCACATACACGCGCATGTTGCCCTTACCGGAGGCCGCGATCAAAAGCGTGCCGTTTGTTACATTTTTTACATCACCCGTAACAGCGTCAATATACGTTCCGTTGGGGATATTTGTAAACGTTGCCGCGTTGGTAACCGATACGCATACAAAGCTGTCAACCGTATCGTCTGTATAGCGGCGCTTGTATGCCATATCGCCCGACACGTTCTCTGTAGAATACTGACCCTTTTGCAGCGCAGGGATTGCTCGGCGGATCTGGTTGAGCCTTTGAATATGCTTTGCAAGCGGGTGATTCAGCGTTTCTTCTACTTCTCCGCTGGCCGTATACTCGCTGAAGTCGGTCGCTGTGACCGTTCCTTCCAGATGGTCGCCAAAGTAAGCGCGGCCCGTTGTGGAAAGCGGCGCGTTGGGGCCAACATCTATGGGCTGGCCTTTCTGGAACTCAATTTCGCTGCCATAGAACAGGCAGGGAATGCCGCGGAAAGTAAACATCAGGCACAGGTTTTCCGCCCAGGTTTGCGTTCCAAAATTAAAACGCACTGTCTGGCAGGAATCCGGACTGTAGTCATGAGAATCCACATATACAACATTCCAAGTTGAATCGTTCATATACTGGTCTTCCGCAAGGCCCGCCCTGAACGCACTGCCGGCATTATCAAAGTTCCAGTGCATGGAAAAGTCTATAACGCCTGTGCCGTTGGATTTGCTGTAATCCGGCGTATGGTAATCATTTCCGTTAAGAAATGCATTGTCACTCGTTTCAACACCGCTGGTATTGCTGTGCTCATCATAATGTGCATATGCGTTGTTATAATTGGCTTCCCAATCTGTGGTACTCCAATTATTTTGCCACTTGCTTTTTGTTTCCGCCCATGTAAAGAACGGCGGGGAGCTGGAGGGAATATTATGATTCCATACATCGCGAACACGCGCGCAAACTTCACCAAAGATATAAAAGTTTTCTACTTTGTCAAAAACCGGGAAATACGCAGAATTTAACGTCCAGCGGTTAATATGCTTTTCTGTATCCAAACGGAACGCATCTACACCCATGTTGACATAATCCATATAGGTATCTGTCAAATATGTAGCAACCGCCTGGTTTTCTGTGTTGATGTCCACGCAGTCGCCTGCAATCTGGCCGGTCTGCTCAATCTTGCTTTCATAGCCCATATCTGGGGAATGATGGTAATAGTCGTTTACATCATGGTCTTTACCATCTGTGTTCTTCATGATCGAAAGCCTTGCCTGATATTGTGCATCCGCACTCAGGGAAGCATAATTAGGATAAGATTTTGCAAACTCTGACCCTTCAATTGGAACAAGAGAATTAATGTCTTCCAGGTCTTTTACATCATTGTAAACCTTTTCAAACATGGGGGCCAGAAAAGCCTCGCCAAAATTGCCTGTATGGTTCCATACAACGTCCTGCACGATCTTCATGCCTTTTTCATGCACCGCATCGATCAGATCCTGGAACGTGGCTCCGCTGGATTGATAGCGCGGATCAACCGTTGTAAAGTCAAACGCATGGTAGCCATGGTAATCATAGCCGCTTGCATTTGATACAACCGGTGTAATCCAGATTGCTGAAAAGCCCAGCGCCTTAATATAGTCGAGCTTGTCAATCAGGCCCTGGAAATCGCCCCGCCATGCCGGGTCGCTGTCTGGGTTGCCGGCTTTGGAGTCGTCCCAGCAGTGTACGTTGTTGCCTGTGTCGCCGT
>UQKB01000016.1 GCA_900541565.1 uncultured Oscillospiraceae bacterium | reverse complement strand
TGTATGAACTCCTTTATTCCACTAAACTGTTGCACTTGATAGTATAATTCACCGAGAAACCGCGCAGGCGCCTACCTTTTGGTAGGCGCCTGCGTATTTAAAAATCTATGCGAAAAAAGCTTACCAGATGCCAAGGGCATGCTGCATAAAAAGGCTGACCGCCGCAATGGCGACCCAACAGCAAAAACCCATAAAAATGGGTTTTCCGCCGGTTTTTATAAGCTTGACAATATTGGTGTTCAGACCGATTGCCGCCATCGCCATAATAATCAGAAATTTAGACAGCTCTTTAAACGGCTGAAAGAAAGTAGCACTGACACCGGCGGATATACAGACTGTTGTAATCACAGAGGCAAAAATAAAAAACAGAATAAAAAGGGGGAATACCTTTTTTAAATGGAAATCGTTTTTTTGCATATGCCCGGCTTTTTTTGCCTGGGCCGTGCGCCACAGCGCTAAGATAAGGGTAATGGGAATTATCGCCAGTGTGCGGGTTAGTTTGACGATTGTGGCCTGCTCCAGAGTGTTTGCACCGGGGTGCATGCCGTCCCAGGCAGAGGCGGCGGCGGTAACGGAGGAGGTGTCGTTGACGGCTGTGCCGGCAAACAGGCCAAAGCCTTCGTTGGAAAGGCCAAGCATGCCGCCCAATGTGGGAAAGACCAAGGCTGCGATTACGTTAAACAGAAAAATGACCGATATGGACTGTGCAATTTCTTCGTCGTCTGCACCGATGACAGGCGCAGTTGCCGCAATGGCGGAACCGCCGCAGATAGAGGAGCCAACGCCGACCAAAACGGAAATATTTGCCGACGTGCGCATAAGCTTATAAAGCAGAAACGACATGAGCAAGGAGGTGGAGATGGTAGAGATGATGATCGGAAGCGAGGAAGCTCCTACCCGGGCGATTTCAGAAAGGTTCAAACCAAAGCCCAGCAGAATGACGGCAAGCTGCAAAATTTTTTTTGAGGTGTAAGTGATACCGGCTTGTGTGGCTGTTTTTTGCTTGTAAAACAGCGCAATAACCATACCGGCCAGAATCGCGAATACCGGGCCGCCGACAATGGGAAGTACCATACCCAGAAGCCAACAGGGAATGGCGATGATAAGGCAAAGCAAAAAACCGGGGCCAAGTTTTTGTATGGTGTGCATATGCAATCCCTCCTGATAAAATTCCATGCATTTCCTTTTTCTTTTTTACCCTATCATACAGCTTTCTTGACATTATGTAAAATTATGATTCTTTATTTTACCATAATTTTATGTTATGCTTATACCGGGAGGGTTGTTTATGCTCGATTTTCGTATAGAAACCTTTTTAGAAGTATGCAGAACCATGAATTTTACAAAAGCAGCAAAGCGGCTGCATATTACACAGCCGGCCGTTTCGCAGCATATACGCGCGCTGGAACGACAATATAAGACAAAGCTGTTTGCGTATGCGGGTAAACAGCTTTGTCTGACGGAAGTGGGACGCATGGTTTTGCAGACTGCCACCACAATGCACCATGACGCGCGGCGTTTGCAGGATGCAGTTGCGCAGCTTGCGTCCAGCCGACGGATATGCTTTGGGGCTACGCTGACAATTGGGGAATATATTATGCCGGGGCCGCTGCTCCGTCTGCTGGAGCGTGAGCCGGATACCCGGCTTTGTATGATGGTGGCTAATACGTCGGAGCTTTTGCAGCTGCTCGATCAGGGGGAAATTGACTTTGCAATTGTGGAGGGCTTTTTCCAAAAACAGGCGTATGAAAGCCTGATTTATCGCACAGAAAAATATTTGGCGGTCTGCGCGCCCGGGTATGCGCATTGCAATACCGTGCAAAAGCTTGAGGACCTGCTGGAACAACGGCTTTTGGTTCGGGAACCGGGTTCCGGTACGCGTGAGGTACTGCAGCGTGCGCTGGAGGAGCGCAACCTGACAGTAGAAGATTTTCGGCTGCTGACAGAGCTGGGCAGTTTGAATACCATAAAATCTATGGTATGCGCAGGGGTTGGGATTTCCTTTTTTTATCAGCCTGTGGTGCAAGCCGAGCTGGATGCGGGACGTTTGGTGGAAATTCCGTTAAAGGATTTTTCCGTTACGCACGATTTTACCTTTTTGTGGCGAAAAGGAAGTGTTTTTGCCCCCTACTACCGTCATGTGTTTGACCTTATGCAGCAGGCGTCTTCTGCACCGCTGCAAAAAGAGACTTGACAGAAACTGTAAATAGGGCTGCTTTTGCACCAGCGGGCAGCTGTGCTGTATACGCTGGCGTTACTGCAACGGGATGAATTGTTGTAATGTATGGAAAAGAGGTATTGCATTTACACATGGAAAGAAAGGGTACAGGCAAAATCTTTGTCCATCTAAAATGGCCCGGAAGGCCTGTGCTTTTTTACAGCTTCATTTCAAGATAGACCATATCAACAAGCTGCCTGCCGCCTTCGAAGATAAGGTGGTCATAGTTGTCTGTAAAAAAGTTCTTTACGCGAAAGGCTTTGCAAAAGCCGCATTTTTCATAAAACGAAATAGTCAGCGGGCTGTCGCCGGTCCCTACCCGCAAAATGCGGTACGATTTTTTATAACGCTGCGCAATGTAGCGGACCATAGCCTTTCCGTATCCTTTTCTTTGCCAGGCGGGTTCTACCGCAAGATTTTTGATTTCTGCAATGCCGTTTCCTTCGTCGGTGACAACACAGACAGCCTTAATGCCTTTATCATCTAAAGCATACAAAGTTCCGCGCGACAGGTAACGGTCGATCATGCTTTCCTGCTCGTCGGCAAGCAGCAGCAGTTTGAGAAACTGCTTTTTGTTCTGTTTAATCTGATATATTTCCATTTGGTTTCCTCGCAATATGCATGTGGTTTTCGTGGGATTTGCTTATTTTGCAATGGTTTGCCGGCCTTTGAAAGACAGCTGTGCGGTATTAAAAAGGGACGCCTGGCAGGCGTCCCTTTTTGAAAGCGATTTGTTTAAGCGGCATCTGTGGCGGCTTGTGTGGATGCTTCGTCCTTTTCCCTTGCAGGGGTTTCCCGCTGAATTGCACTGTCGGAGAAGAGCACCAGAAGGGTCTGCTCATCGACCGTGCCGTCTGTCCCGTCCAGACCGTTATTTTCTTTAAATTCCCGTACGACGGCTTCTGTGGTTTCTCCAAAATAACCGGTGATTTCGTCCAGCGGCCAGTAGTCCAGATCGTCCAGGCGCTGCTGCACGGCAAGAACGTATCCGCGCTTACCGTCTTCGTTATCATCGGGATCGTCTGATCCGTCGCCGAGGGTAAAGGTCAGGCCTTCCTGCAGCGTAATGCCGTACTGGTCCGCTACACTACCGTCTGCGCTGGTCTGTCCGCTGCGCAAAGAGGGATAAATAGCTTCTGCCATCAGCTTTGCGGCCTCCAGCGCACCGGAACCCTGCCGCGTTATAAGGCTCGAGGGGATTTCTACGATCTTACCGCGCTTATAGGCGGTAAGTTCTTTGTAATCGTCGTTTTGGGCAAGCTGTTCTTTCAGACCCTCGGAGCAGAAAATATATTTGGGATCCTGTTGTGTAAGAATGGCAAAATCCAGTGTGCCGCCTGTCAGGTCGGAAGCAATATTGACAGCTCCCGCATCCTGGAACAGCTCGTTTGCAAACATATCGCCGGTAACGGCGCTGCCTTCTATATTGAACAGATAGCAGGCGGTATTGACAACGCTGACCTCCGGTATGCGGCGCGCGTTGTCGTCCAAGGAGGTCAGAATACCGTTGGCGGCGTTTTCACCAACCGTTGTGCCTGTAATATTGCCGCCCATGACGGCGCCGATCTTTTGATACATAGACGTCAGTTCTTCCCTTGTCTGGGCTAAGACCATACGAAGGACGGTAATGCCTGCGTCTTCAAATATGGAAAGCTTTTCTGCGGAGAGAGTCTCGTCCGCAAAGATGATATCGGGCGCTATTTGGATCACAGTGCTTGCGTCCGGGTCGCTCTTGCTGCCCACGGATTGCACAGATTCCAGCACGCTTTGCGTGCACGCATCGGAACGGCCCTTGATTTTGGACTGATATCCGCATGCGATCAGCATGTCGGCGATGCTGTCAGACAGTGTGATCACGCTTTGAGGAGACTGTGTGATTACGCTGTGGGCGATGGTTACGGGATATTCCTTTTGGCCGTCGACTGTACTGCATGCCGCAAGAGAAAGCAGCAGGCATGCGATCAGGCATATAGCTACCATTTTTTTAACCATTTTCTGTGACCTCCGTATTGTTATTGTGCGTAAATTGCGCGTCTATAAACTGTCTGGCGCAGCGCGGTGAGCGTCCGCCGCGCATAAGCGCCCAGCGCTCTGCGTTGGCAAGCAGCGTTTGTGTGTCTGTTTGCAGCCCCCGCTGCTGTGCAAGCGCCAAAACAATATCCAGATACCGCTGTTTATCGGGGACGGAAAAATTGACTGAAAGACCAAACCGGTCGGAAAGGGACAAGCTTTCCTGTATGGAATCGTTGCGGTGCATATCGTCGCCATCGCGGTCGGAAAAGCTTTCTTTTATAAGGTGGCGGCGGTTGGATGTGGCGTAAATCAACGCGTTCTTCGGACGTGCCGCAAGACCGCCTTCCAAAACCGCCTTGAGCGACGCGTAGCGGTCATCCTGCTTTTGAAAGGATAAATCGTCAATATAAATGATAAATTTCATCGGGACACAGGCGATCCTGTCGACCAGCAGCGGAAAATCGTGTAAAGCTTCTTTGGGTATTTCCACAATCCGCAAGCCCTGCGTGCAATAGCGGTTGACAATTGCTTTGACAGTGGAGGATTTTCCGGTTCCCTTGTCGCCGTACAGCAGGCAATTATTGGCACTCAGGCCGTTTAAAAAGGCCAGGGTGTTGTCCAAAACAAGACCGCGCTGGTGTTCGTAGCCCTTGAGGTCATCAAGCGTTATGCTGTCTGGGTGCTTTACGGGAAGGATCCCGCCGTCACGCCAAATAAAGGCCTTATAGCGCGCAAAAAGCCCGCACCCGTTTGCATAGTGAAATGCAGCCGTTTTGGCAAGCCGGTTGGGCTTGTCTGCCAGCTGTGCAACAGGCTGACCAGGCTTCCAGCGCGGCAGGCTGTCGGCAATTTCTGCAAGCTGGTCCTTATACAGATAATCGGAAAGAATCAGTTCAGGCGAAAGCAAGCCTGCACATACAATGCTGTCCAGGTCGCGCGCAGCGGCGTTGAGCAGCTCTTTTGGAAGCAGGTGTTCTTTTTTTTGTACGGCAGCCTTTGAAAACGCGTTTTCATCAAATAATACGGTGCGCGTAATACAGCCGCATACATCGTCTGCAGCGCCCTTGTCGCAAAGCAGGGAAAAAAAGCGGCCCCATGCTTTTACAAAATCGTGCGGGTTTGCGCTGTGAGCGCATAAAAGCCTGTGGTATGCACCGGGTACGCTGTGCTGCAGGACCCCCCTGTAAACGGAAAGGGAGGACAAAAGCAGCGCATATTTTTCTGTGATTGTCATACTGTGTCTTACCTTCTTCTGCTGCAGACAGCAAAGTGTTTCATCTAACCTATTTATTCTACATTTTTTTTTGTATGAAGTCAAACCGCAGAAAAAGATTCCCCCAAAATGGTCAAATCATATAGAAGAATGCGGAAAAAACGCGGATATATTGGGGATTTTCCAAAGTTTTAAAAAAATATGAAAAATTTTTTAAAAAAGGGTTGCAATTTAAAAAACAGAATGCTATAATAGCAAAGCAGTTTGAAAGCTGCCTGATGATAGTCGGTGTTGATGACGCTGGGGGTCCACCCGTTCCCATCCCGAACACGGAAGTTAAGCCCAGTGGTGCCGAAAATACTTGGCTGGAGACGGCCTGGGAAAATAGGGAAATGCCGACACCTGAAAGCTTCCACCCAGTAGGGTGGTTGTTTTTTTGCCTAAAAACAGTGGAAATTTGTAAAAAGCCTGTGAAAGGGATATGTAAAAATCCTTGTCACAGGCTTTTTATTGTAAAGAAAGCCGTACCCAATGAAACAGACAGTGGCAAGCGTTTAAAACGCAATGTGGCTTAGATTATACATTAAAGCGGAAGAGGACTACGTCGCCATCCTGCATGACGTATTCCTTGCCTTCGCTTCGGACAAGCCCTTTTTCTTTGGCCGCCGCCATGGAGCCGCAAGCGACAAGATCGTTAAAAGCGATGACCTCCGCGCGGATAAAGCCGCGCTCAAAATCTGTATGGATTTTGCCTGCCGCCTGTGGCGCTTTGGTTCCCTTTTTGATCGTCCATGCCCGAACCTCCTGCTTGCCGGCGGTCAGATAGGAAATCAGGCCCAGCAGAGTATAGCATTCACTGATTAAACGGTCCAGGCCGGACTGTGAAAGCCCCACGTCTGCAAGGAACATTGCTTTTTCCTCTTGATCCATGTCGGCAATTTCGGCCTCCAGGCCTGCGCAGATGGGCAAAACGGCCGCATGCTCGAGCTTTGCCGTTTCGCTGACCTGCAGGTAATAGGGGTTGGAAGCCAGTCCCTGTGAAAAGTCGCTGTCGCTCATATTGGCGGCATAGATGATCGGTTTATTTGTCAAAAGCGCAACGCTGCTTAAAAGGGCCTGCTCTTCTTCCGTGCAGGGGATAGAGCGCGCCGTTTGTCCTTCGTTGAGCGCTTTAAGCACCCGGTTGAAAAAGTCAAGCTCTGTCTGGTATTTTTTGTCTGCTTTCAGCAGCTTATGCGTTTTATCGATACGCCGCTGGATCAGCTCAACATCAGAAAGGATCAGTTCCAGATTGATGGTTTCTATATCTCTTTTGGGATCTATGCTGCCTTCTACATGAATGATATCGTCGTTATCAAAGCAGCGTACAACGTGGACGATTGCGTCGACTTCGCGGATATTGGACAGGAATTTATTGCCCAGCCCTTCTCCTTTGGAAGCGCCCCGGACAAGCCCCGCGATATCGACAAATTCTATCGTTGCAGGCGTGTATTTTTCCGGCTCATACATCTGGGCAAGGACATCCAGGCGTTTATCCGGCACGGCGACAACGCCAATGTTGGGTTCTATTGTACAAAACGGATAATTGGCAGACTGCGCCCCGGCGTTTGTAATCGCGTTAAATAACGTGCTTTTGCCCACGTTTGGCAACCCTACAATTCCTAATTTCACTTTCCTCGTCCTTTCGATAATCCTTTAACTACTAATTATACCAAACGCTTCCCTTGATAGCAAGCATTAATTCCCCGCAGGTTCTACTCCTATTGTAGCTCTACATTTGGCACCTTGTCCTTTTTCCATTTTGTATTGACCCTTATTTCCCGCCATGATAAAATAAACATAAGTATACTGTATTAGGAGGCAAAAAATGAAAATTGTATTTTACAACACATCGTCAATAAGGTCTGCCGGAAGCTCTCTCTCTTATTTTCCCAAAAGAGCCGATGAGTGGGACGAATTGGCAGATAAATACCCGCAGCACGAATTTGTTCTGATAACAACACAACCCGGATCTTATCTGCTGGACAAAGATACATCGAAATTATCGGATAAAATCAAATACGTTTTTATTGACGAGCAGCACAGCTCCCCGGACGAGATAGTCGAGCTTATTAAAAAGCAAGCGCCGGCAGTCGCGGTGGCTGTCTCCACCCCCAGTATACCTATTGACTGGAACTTCTTAAAGGACGCAGTTATCGGCGAAAAGCTTGATGACGCAGGCATTAAGGTGATATCCCACAAGGTGTTTACAGCGATAGCGTTTTATGATAAATGGCGCTCTCAGATTGCTTTGCGCCAGTTCGGCTTCGGCTATGCAAAGGGAATTTATATCCACAACGACCAGTTCAACGTGGAAAAAACCATCCCGGTTTATACAAACAACGTATATAAGGAGTATGTCCTCCATCGCGTCAGCCAGTTTAACTACCCTGTAATTATTAAGGATACCATCGGCGCAGGCTCGCTTGGGCTTCAGGTAGCAGAAAATTTTGAGCAGGCAAAGAATATCCTAACCTCTGATAAGAACACATCGGACCTCATGGTAGAGGAAATGATACAGGGCGAGTCCTTCGGAACGGAAATCCACGGCGTAGAGGGTCATTATCATGTGCTGCCTCCGTTTAAATTTTCAATGAATGACGAGGGAATTACAGATCCCTTGCAGAGCGTAAAGTTCGGTCCCGTTACTGCCGAGAAGTACAACATACCGCAGCTTCAGGAATCACTGCGCCGCTTAGCGGAGTCCTTCCATTTTGCAGGCTCGGCTCAGGTGGATTTAATATTCCGCGACGGAAAGTGGTATATAATAGAAGTAAATCCGCGCTGGTCCGGTATGACCACAACCGCCGCAGCAGCAGAGGGACGCAGTCCGTTTGCTATTTATGCCGAGTCCGCTCTTGGAAGCGAGAAGGATTATTCCAAATGGGAAAACCTCAAATATACGCTCAACTTTAAAATTCCGGAAACCGACGATGAAACCCTCACAAAGCTCAATGCACGCGAGCACGTGAAATTTATAATGGTAACATCATCAAGCTATATAACATACTGCGAGGTTGTACTCAGCGGATTTAGTACAAAAGAGGATATGCTGGCGGAATTAGATGCAATCAAGTCGGAGTTCCCCGGACTTGTGTCAGATATTGTTGTCAAAAACGCACACACACTTGCCAAAGAAGGCTGATATGAGGTGACATGATGAAGGTATGGTGCTTATTAGCAAACATAGACGACCTTCTGCATATTGCAGGAGAGCGTTTGCTCGAAAGCAGACACGAAGGACTTATAAACATCCCCATTGATTATATTGATATATCTGTGGAGACAGGCAATGAATTAAAGGTTTATTATAAAGGGAAAGAGATTGAGCTGCCGGATATGTTCTGGCCGGCAATCAGCAACACCGATTCGTTTGTCGTAGAAAATCTCCTGATAAACGCAGGCGTTAAATGCGCGCTCAATTTGGATGAAGTAGCTGTGGCCAGAAGTAAGATCGCCACCTATCAAAGACTTGCACGCAACGGAATACGCGTTCCAAAAACACTGGTATTCTTTAACCACCCCGATAAAAATGTGATTTTGCAGCAGATGCGCTATCCTTTTGTTATGAAGCCCGATAACGGCTACGGCGGGGTCGGCGTGTCGCTGATACACAACGAGTCGGAGCTTGACGACTACCTTTCAAAGCAGGTTCAGGGCGTTGCATATATGGCGCAGGAATACATATCCACCTCCTTTGGAAAGGATATCCGCGTAGTTATGCTTAACGGCGAGCCGTATTATTCTGCCATGAGAAACTCCAACAACCCCAACGAATTCCGCTCAAACGTGCATCAGGGGGGAGAAATAAAGGAATTTCCTATCGACGACGCTACAAAGGCGTATTGCAAAAAAATAGCTTCTCTGTTTGATTTACCGCTTTTAGGACTGGATCTTCTTATCGGCGACGGCGAATATGTTGTCGTAGAGGTAAACGCCTTCCCGGGCATGATGCCCGACGTGAGCTACAACGCTTATAAAACGCTGCTTGAGGGCTTTGAGGAAAAGTTCCAAAAAAACGTCTGATTTCACAGCAGCTTAAAAGGAGAGTCAAATGTTTAAATTTATCATCAGGCTCACAAAACCGTACTTAAAGCTAATACTGGTAGTGATTCTGTTTCAAATCGGTCAGACGCTTTTGTCGCTGTACCTGCCCACCATAAACGCAGGAATTATAGACTACGGCGTTGCAAATACCGATACACAGTATATTATCCAAAGAGGGGTGCTGATGGTCGCATTGTCGGTGGTACAGTTTGTCTGCGCCGTCGGCGCGAACATCCTCGGCGCAAAGGCAGCCTTGTCCATAGGCCGCGATCTTCGCGAGGGCGTTTACCATACCATTTTGTCGTATTCTCAAAAGGAAATCGGCTCCTTCGGAGCGCCCACTTTGATTACCCGCGCGACAAACGACGTTGAACAGGTTGTGCAGTTTCTTACTTTTTTACTGACGATTATCATTAGCGCTCCCATTATGTTTGTGGGCGGTATAGGAATGGCTCTTTCACAGAGTGTCTCTTTATCCACAGTGATATGGATCACCATTCCCGTTATACTCGGGATTTCAATAGCCTTTATATTAAAAATAGTGCCGTATTACAGGGCGCAGCAAAAGGCTATTGACAATATCAACGGAGTGCTGCGGGATCAGATTACGGGCATACGTGTAGCCAAGGCTTTCGTCAAGGAAGGCTTTGAGGAAAAAAAGCTCGATGAAGTAAACAAGAATTTATTTGGGCTTAATCTGTCAATTTCACGCATGACCGCTCTGCTGCTTCCTATATTTATGCTTATTATAAATATTGCGACCGTAGCAATCTTATGGTACGGCGGCGCTTTGGCGGAAAACGGAGTTGTGCAGGTCGGGCAGATCATCGCATTTATTACATACCTGTCGTTTATTCTTACCGCTACGCTTTCTGCAACCATGGTGTTTATTATGCTGCCCAGAGCGGACGTTTCGGCGGAAAGAATCCAGGAGGTGCTGAATACAGAATCCTCCGTTCACCAAGCAAAAAATCCCCGCTTGGCAGAAAAGCCTTTCGGTGAAGTGAAATTTGAAAATGTCAGCTATTCATACGCACCGGAAAAACCCGAGGTTGAGCCTGTGCTCAAAAATATTACCTTTACCGCCTCCCCCGGCAAAACCACTGCCATCATCGGCTCCACGGGCTGCGGCAAAACCACGCTGTTAAATCTTATCCCAAGGCTTACGGACGCTACAGACGGGGCAGTGCTTTTTGATGGCAAGGACGTTCGGGATATGGATATTTCCGAGCTTGATGCGGCAATAGGAATGGTTCCGCAAAAGGCGTTTTTGTTTGCGGGAACTCTCGCTCAGAATATGCGCTATGCCAAGGCAGACGCAGACGACGAGGAAATATGGGACGCTCTGCGTGTGGCTCAGGCTGAGGATTTCATACGCAGCAGCAAGGACGGAATATATATGCGGGTGTCCGAGGGCGGCTCGAACTATTCCGGCGGACAGCGACAGCGTCTCGCTATAGCCAGAGCGATCGTGCGCCGGCCCAAGGTGTATCTTTTTGACGACTCCTTCTCAGCGCTTGATTATGCGACGGATAAAAATCTGCGCGGCGCATTAAAGGAGATCACCTCGGACGCTACGGTGATAGTGGTAGCTCAGCGAATAACCTCGATTATGGACGCCGACCAGATTATAGTTATGAATAACGGTGAAATAGAAGATATAGGAACTCACGAAGAGCTGCTGGGACGCTGCGCTACCTATCAGGAAATAGCGTCTACACAGCCGTCCGAGGGAGCGGAGGCGAGCAAATGAAAAAATCAAAAAACAAGCTGAAAAAAGGCTCCGTAAAAAGGCTCATTGGGCTGTTTCTCCCTCATAAAATGGACTGCGTGTTCATGTTCCTTATGCTTATCATTTCAGCCGTGTTTGTGTCTGTGGGGCCGCGCGTGCTCGGTATGGCTACCGACTCTGTTGTAAGCGGTCTTGAACGCGGCGGCATAGACTGGCGCTTGTTCCTGACCTGGGCAGGGCTTTCTGTTGGGGTATATCTTCTGCAATTTCTTTCAAAATGGTTCGCGGGCAGAATTTCCGCGCGAATTGTGTCAAAAATTGCATATAACCTTCGGGGAGCGGTCGAGAAAAAGCTGTGGAAGCTGCCTCTCAATTATTACGATACAAACCAGCGCGGCGATATAATGAGCCGCACCACAAACGATATCGACAATATTGTTATGACGCTCAATCAAACCAGCGGAGACTTCTTTTATTATCTGCTGATGCTTATCGGAATGATAGTGATGATGATCACTCTTTCATGGCAGTTAGCCCTTGTCACAATCATTCTTATCCCGCTGTCGGGCGTGATCATAAAAAAAGTGACGGCTTTGGCAAGACCGAAATTTGCAAAGCAATGGCAGTATATGGGCAAGATAAACGCAAACGTCGAGGAAAGCTTTAACGGCCATAATATTATCAAGGCGTATAAGCAGGAGGAGCGTTTTTCAGAGGAATTCCGCCGCCAAAACGGCGAATTGTACAAATCGGCGTTTCAGGCTACCGTTATATCAAATCTTATCCAGCCGCTGTCGCGTCTGCTCACAAATCTAAATTACGTTATTGTTGCGCTTGTCGGCGCATTCAATATCATAAGCGGAGCAATGAGCATAGGCGACGTGCAGGCGTTTATTCAGTACGCACGGCAGTTCCAGCAGCCGTTTACGCAGCTGGCTCAGATGTTCAGCACCCTTCAATCCGGGATGGCGTCGCTCGAGCGTGTTTACGAGGTGCTCGACAGCGACGAAGAAACCCCCGAAATGCCGGGGGCATACGACAGGTATGAGCTTAAGGGACAAATCGAGTTCAAGGACGTATCCTTCAGCTATGTTCCCGAGAAAAAGCTTATCGAGCATATGAATCTGAGCGTAAAGCCGGGTCAGACGATTGCCATAGTCGGCGGAACGGGCGCGGGCAAAACAACGCTTGTGAATTTGATCGAACGCTTCTATGAGATTAACAGCGGGCAGATCATACTTGATGGCAATATTGAAATCCACCGGCTAAGCCGCGCCGCCTTAAGACGAAATATCGGAATGGTGCTTCAGGATACCTGGCTCTACAAGGGAACGATTGAGGAAAACATAAAATACGGTTTACCCGAGGATCGAGAGGTGTCCGACGAGCAATTTTTGGAAGCCTGCAGGGCGACCTTTGTCGACAGCTTTGTGCGAACCCTTCCAGATGGCTACAAAACGGTCTTAAACAATGAGCAAACAGCCGTTTCTGCGGGCGAGAAGCAGCTTCTGACAATTGCCAGGGCATTTTTGTTAAAGCCAAACATACTGATTCTGGATGAGGCTACAAGCTCGGTCGACACCAGAACCGAGGCGCTTATTCAGGAGGCAATAAACAGGCTGAGGGAAGGAAGAACAAGCTTTGTTATAGCACACAGGCTGTCGACTATCAGAGGTGCGGATATTATCCTGGTTATGCACAACGGTCATATTGTCGAACAGGGCAATCACGAGGAGCTGCTTGCGCTTGACGGTGAGTACGCGAAGCTTTACAAGGCGCAGTTTGCCCATTAAAGCCTATAGAAGGGAGTGCATAAAATGACTGATTTTAAAGATGTTGACGCAGACGCGCTGTCCCCGGTCGGGAAAATCAAGCTCGAAGAAGCAAGCGACGGTTATACTATATATAAAGAGTTTGAACAAATGCTCAAGGGCGATCCGGCAAAGAGGAACGAAGCTTTTCTTATGCAGCTTCTTCAGGACAATAAGGATACCGAATACGGCAAAAAATACAATTTTGCCAACATACATTCCATAGAGGATTATCAGAAAAAAGTCCCTGTCACCAGATACGACGATTATGCAGAGTATATACTGCGTATGACGGAAAACGGAGAAAGCAATTTAATTTGCGCCTATCCTGTAAATCATTACAACAAATCCTCGGGGACCATGGGTAACCCCAAAAAAATCCCCATGTCAGACAGGTCGTTTGATATTTTTATGAAATATATCACCCACTATTTTGACGGCTATGTATGGTCAAAGCTGGGCGAGGTGATTCTTGGCGGAAAAACAATGGCGATCACCGAATCTGTCGCCGCAGTCCCGAGGCTCAAATGCGGCGCAACCTACAGCGCCGTTTCAGCAATATGGATCAATCGGCTGCGTAAGGCCGCAGCTCAGATTTATTCCTCCCCTGCCGAGGCGTTGTTCCCTGCACCAAATACGAACACCCGTTATCTTCACGCTCGGTTTGCTCTTATGGACGAGAATTTAGTCGGCGCTACCGTTACATTCTACAGCTTCTTCCTCGAACTGATGCGTTATATTGAGAACAATTGGCAAATGCTCGTTGACGATATCGAAAGCGGAAAAATTAATATGTCTGTTAAATTATCAGACGAGGCAAGAGAGAGTCTTTTGAAAAAAATAAAGCCCATGCCAGAGCGCGCGGCACAGCTGCGCGAGATCTTTAGGCAGGGATTTGACGAGCCGTTTGTGCCTAAGGTCTGGCATAAAATGCGCTATTTGGGCGGAATAGGCACCGGCGGCTTCAAAGCCTATGCCGACAGGCTGAAAAGCTACATGGGCAATGATATAAGGCAGATGAAATGGGGGGTTGTATCCTCGGAGGGAGTCTTCTCAATTATATACGAAAATGAATGCGAGGATACCGTTGTCATTCCCGACAGTGTATTCTATGAATTTCTTCCTTTGGACGCGGGAGACGATTTTTCAAAGATAGTTACCATGGCGGATGTTGAGATAGGCAAGGAGTACGAGCTGATAATATCCAATTGCTCCGGGCTATATCGCTACCGCATGAGGGATGCGGTTCGCATTACCGGAAAGCATCATAACGCTCCGACCATTCAGTTTTTGTACCGCATTGACCAAACAGTAAGCATTATGGGAGAGAAAACCACAGAGGTTGCCCTGCGATCAGCCGCCGAGAATACGGCGAAGGAGCTTGGCTTCGAGCTGATTGATTTTTCGATGTACCCGGATTTGGACGCAAAGCCCGCCCGATATCTGTTTTTTATGGAAATCGGAAAACAGCCAGAGGGCTTGCGACCTAAGGAAATACGCTTTGTTCTGGAGCAGAAGCTTGCCGAGGCAAACCCGTCAATGGGCGACAAGGTGGCGAAGGGAATTTGCGGCCCCACAAAGCTCAATTTTCTGGAGCCGGAAACGTATATGTTGTATAGAGATTTGATGATTTCAAAGGGCGCTGCCTCTGGGCAGCTCAAGCCCGTAAGAGTAATCAATAATGAAATACAGCGAAGATTTTTCTTTGGACTTACGGAATACGGTGTTGAGGTAGTGAAATAAGCTTTTATTCAACTGTAATTTTCCTGCTGCCAATTCGTCATAGAAAATAAACAAAAGGGCAGACCCGCATATACATAAGCACGAAATTTTGATAAGCAAGCCTTGGGGCTTGCCTATTGAGCCTTACATTTCCGTGTTTGTATATGCGGGTCTATTGTTTTAAGCTAAGCTGTTCACTTTTACAGCCGCTTGTTCTGTACAGCCACAAGTAGCTTTTGTCAACTGTAGGCTTGTCCTTTGTTCGCAGAACCTGAAGCGTTGTTTTATCGGCGTGAAGAACATCGTTTTTAAGAAATTCTTTTTTAGTCTTTCATACAACGGCGCAAGCCAAAGCTTTGAGGCAGTAAGCGCTCAATTAGACTTTGTCTCTTTCGCAACAAACGTTATGCTGTAAAACTTGTAATAAGCCACAGTATTCCAAAAATCACAGGCTGGTGTAAAATATAAATCCACAGTGCATGCCGGCCTGTAAAGGCCAAAAACGGAACCCGCTTTTTGTACAGAAAAGCGGGGAATTTCCCAAGCAGGGCATATTTTCCCAGGTATGTGCCGAAAAGAAACAGAAAAAGATTGGGAAAAATGGGAAAGTAGTCTGCAGAGGTAAAGCCTGGTCCCGGAAACCCCAGGGGAAACAAAAAATTTGTGCTGTAAAGCTGTGTGGGCAGACTAACAGACAAAATTCCCGGAATCCCAAGCACGCCGGAGGGAATTCCATAAGTGATAAGGTACAACACAAGAAATATAACCAGCCCAAGCTTAAGGGGAATTTGATCAAGCCATCGTTTGATGAACCCATACAAAAGCATGGCAATCGACAAAAAATGCAGAATTCCAAAATAAATGGCGCTTTGGGGGGTGATCAAAACGGTAACAAGCGTAACGGCTGCCGCTATGGGCAGCAATTTTGCGCCGCGCCGGATATTGGAACGGCTCAGCTGGGAAGAAATGCCGGAAATCGTAATAAATACAATGGGAACAATGGGTGAAAACGGCCTTAAGAACAAAAAGGCAGCCGCACCCGCCTGTATATGGTAAACATACCCCATTGTATAAAAAAGATGGTAAACGACCATGGCGATTACCGCAAGACCGCGTATTTCGTCCATGGTATGAATCCTTTTGCGATTGGTTTGTACAGAGCCAGCCAAAGCATCACCTGTTTCAAGCTTTTTTGCAAATTTATGTATCTTGTTTTATAATAGAAACTGCCAAAGAGCAGATACCGCATTCCAGTATAGCATCCTATAAAGTGGATTGCAATCTTTGCATGGCAAACGTATGGTTTTCAAAGGAGAATGTAAATGGAACAAAACAGAAAAAAGGGATATACAAAACAGACGACGGTAACACAGGACATGCTTGCCTGTGCGGTGAAAAGCGGTAGTCTGCGCGTGCTTGCAACGCCTGTGGTGGCGGCGCTTGCAGAAAGCGCGGCCTGTACGCTTGCACAGGAATATGTGGACGCGGGATGCACCACAGTGGGAACCGACATACACATTGCACACATCAGCCCGACCCCGGCAGGTGCAAAGGTGTGGGCAGAAGCGGAGCTTTTAAAGCATGAGGGAAGGGAGTTTGCCTTTTCCGTTACCGTTTTTGATGAAAGCGGAGTCGTCGCCACGGGGACGCATACGCGTTTTTCTGTAAAGGCGGACAGCTTTCAAAAAAAAGCCGATGCCAAGCTGCAAAAAGCGGACGCTGCAAACGACGAAGGGCAGGATGATGTTGAATGAGGTGCAAGTACAAAACGGTCATGTTTGACCTTGACGGCACGCTCAGCGACTCTGCACAGGGAGTCAGGGACGGAATAGAAACCACGCTTAAAAAAATGGGGAAGCCTGTACCGAACCTTGATGACACAAGCCTTTATGTGGGGCCGCCGTTGATTACGACCTTTATGAAGGTATGTGGCCTTTCAGGTGAAGAAGCCATACAGGCGGTAGAAATTTACCGGCAGGCTTATGAGGAAAGCGGAAAGTATAAAAATGCTTTATATAAAGGGATGGACAGACTGCTTTCTGATTTAAGGCAGGCGGGGGCCAGACTGTGCGTTGCTACGTCTAAGTATGAGGGCTTTGTGCAGGAGGTGCTGCAGCTGATTGGCATACCGAATGCTTTTGACCTGATCTGTGGTTCCAATTTGGACGGATCTAGAAAGGAAAAGGCGGATATTATCCGTTATGTGGCAAAAAAGCTTGGCTGCACAGTGACAAAAGAGATGGTCCTTATTGGAGACACGGCCTTTGACGCGCTGGGCGCGATGGAAACGGGCTGTGATTTTATCGGCGTTACCTATGGCTTTGGAAAAACCGAACAGATGCGCAATCTGGGGGTTGACAAGCTGTCAGACGACGTGGAGGGGCTTCGTTTTTATTTATTTGCAGATTAAACGCCAAAAAGACATGTTTTGCTTTTGCTTTTCATATAAATGAAGTGGCTTATTTTACAGGACGCTTGCGATAAGGAGGAGCAAAAGTGTTTATTGCAAAGAAAATTTCAAAGGCTACGGTTATTACGGTAGGGATATCGCTTTTGCTCGTAATACTTTTTATTATACGGGCAGCGTCCTGTTCTTCTGTTCAGGATACGGCGGTGGCGTCTATTGGTGTTTACAGCCTGAAGGCGGAAGACAACGCACAGAGGATTGCTTTTCTGGAGCAGTTTGGGTGGCAGGTGGAAAGCGATCCGGTTGAAATGACAGATGTTCTGATCCCACAAAGCTTTAATGAAACATACCAGAATTATAATGCAATTCAGCTTGCGCAGGGGTTGGACCTTACAAAATATAAAGGAAAAAGCTGCAGACGGGTCAGCTATGCTGTGACAAATTACCCCAAGACACAGGAAAACGTACAGGAAAGCGTGCGCGCAAACCTTTTGATTTATGAAGGAAGGGTGATCGGCGGGGATATATGCAGCACGCAGCTGGACGGCTTTATGCACGGGTTTGAGAAACCGCAGGCGTAGTTGTGAAAAAGAGGTGAAGGACGCTTGGCAAAGGAACGTCTGGATAAGCTTCTTGCGGGGCAGGGAACGATTAGTCGAAAAGAGATAAAAGCGCTGATAAAAAAGGGAAACGTGCAGGTAAACGGAGAGGTCTGCCTGCTTCCTGAAAGGAAAATTGACCCGGAAGAGGATAAAATAGAGATAAGCGGTGCATTACTAAATTTTAAGAGGCACGTGTATATTATGATGCACAAGCCGCCCGGCGTTTTGAGCGCTACAAACGATTTACGTGGAAAAACCGTGTTGGATCTGGTGCCGGAGGCGCTAAAACGCAAGGGGCTTTTTCCGGCGGGGCGGCTTGATAAAGACACGGAAGGCCTGTTGCTTTTAACGGACGACGGAGATTTTGCGCATAGAATGCTGTCGCCCCGGGAAAAGGTGTACAAGCGCTATGAAGCGCGGGTTGACAAGCCTATAACGGAGGATACGGTTCGTGCGTTTGAACAGGGCGTTGTTTTTGCAGACGGGACAAAATGTATGCCCGCGCGTTTGACTGCGTGTGGAGAGGACAAAACGCACGTACAGGTGGAGATTTGCCAGGGGATGTTCCATCAGGTAAAAAAGATGTTCCTCTGCTGCGGTTTACGCGTGCTTTTTTTGAAACGTACGGCGATTGGAGGGCTTGTGCTTGACGGTAATTTGCATAAAGGACAGTGTCGAGAATTGACGAAAAGAGAAGTTGAAGCTGTTTTTATTAGCAAAATGCCCTATAATAGTAAATTGCATTTTGCCGGGTATCGGATTTATATAAAATGTAGGTCCCATATTTAGTGAAAAAAATAGTAGCAACTTCCGGAAAAATCTGTTATATTATTAAATGAAATAAAACCTACTCTTTTTTATCCGCTTTGCGGGATAAAGGGTAGCAGGAGGTATTGTAGGATGGCAAATGTATCGTTGAAAGGTATTTATAAGATTTACGACGGCGGGGTAACGGCGGTTTCCGACTTTAATTTGGAAATTGAAGATAAGGAATTTATTATCCTGGTTGGACCGTCCGGCTGTGGTAAATCGACAACGCTTCGCATGATCGCCGGCTTGGAGGATATAAGCAAAGGGGAACTTTATATTGGCGGCGTGCTTTCAAACGACGTAGCTCCAAAAGACAGGGATATCGCCATGGTGTTCCAAAACTATGCGCTTTATCCGCATATGACTGTATATGACAATATGGCGTTCGGTTTAAAGCTGAGGAAAACGCCGAAGGACGAGATGCGCCGCAGAGTGGAAGAAGCAGCAAGGATTTTGGATATTGCCCATCTTCTTGACCGTAAGCCAAAGGCGCTTTCCGGCGGCCAGCGCCAGCGTGTTGCGCTTGGACGTGCTATTGTGCGTGACCCAAAGGTCTTCCTGCTTGACGAGCCGCTTTCCAACCTGGATGCAAAGCTCAGGGCGCAGATGAGGACGGAGATTTCAAAGCTGCACCAGCGGTTGGGCACAACGTTCATTTATGTTACCCATGACCAGACCGAAGCTATGACGATGGGCACAAGGATCGTTGTTATGAAGGATGGCCTGATCCAGCAGGTGGATACGCCGCAAAACCTTTATGATATGCCCTGTAACGAATTTGTCGCGGGCTTTATTGGTTCGCCGCAGATGAACTTTATCAATGCGACCGTTGGTAAGGCCGGAGATAGCTATACCCTGAAGTTTGACAAGTACGAAGTAAAGCTTCCTGCTTCTAAGAATAAAAATAACTGCCTTGCACCGTATGTCGGCAAGGAGGTTGTTTTTGGAATCCGTCCTGAAAATGTACATGACGAACCGGAATTTTTGGAAAAGGTAAGCGAGGGTATCATAGAAGCCAATGTGGACGTTACCGAGCTGATGGGCGCGGAAATTTATCTGTATTTGAATATTTCCGGTATTCCGATTACCGCCAGGGTGGAGCCCACCTCCAAAGCAAAGCCGGGCGACATTATCAAAATTGCGCTTGATCTTGAGAAAATTCATATTTTTGATAAGGAAACAGAACAGACGATTACAAACTGAACAAAATAAACCGTATGCCGCCGCGGAGAACCCGCGGCGGTTTTTGTATTGCATAAAAAATGGATGAACGCGCAAAATGCATGAATAGGTGATCAAAGACACTATATTTTTAGTTGCTTAAATTTATTATAAGCTATAGAAACTATAGGAAATATAAGAAAACGAAAGACGTTTCTCTGAATTTGCCGGTTGATAAAGAGTGGATTCATAAGAACATGCCCTAAAATAGAAAAAAGTTTGAAAAATAAGGAAAATTTGGTATAATAATCAACATACGCTTTTGCTTTTATGTATGGCGAATTTTTTAAAGGGGATTTAAAACGATGGCGGGTAAAACGGTACGAACAAGGTATGCGCCAAGCCCTACGGGATTTATGCATGTAGGGAACCTGCGTACGGCGCTTTATGAATATTTGATTGCAAAATCGCAGGGTGGAAAATTTGTTTTGCGGATAGAAGACACGGATCAGCAGCGGTTGGTGGACGGTGCGGTTGATGTGATTTACAATACGCTGCGGGCGGCCGGGATTACGCATGATGAAGGGCCGGACGTGGGCGGAGATTACGGACCTTATATACAAAGCCAGCGAAGGGAAATGTACCTGCCGTATGCCATGCAGCTGGTTGAGCAGGGCAAGGCTTACCGCTGCTTTTGCACAAAGGAGCGCCTGGAAGCTCTGCAGCAGGACAGTGCGGGTGGCGGATACGACCGCCATTGCAGGGATCTGCCGCAGCAGGAAATAGAGCGGCTGCTTGCACAGGGCACCCCGTATGTGATTCGGCAAAAAATGCCGACGGAAGGCTCTACAACCTTTACAGACGCGGTATATGGAACGATCACGGTTGAAAACAGCGAGCTGCAGGATCAAATTTTAATCAAAGCGGACGGCTACCCCACTTACAACTTTGCAAATGTTATTGACGACCATACTATGGGGATTACGCATGTGGTCAGGGGCAGCGAATATTTGAGCTCGACCCCCAAATACAATCTGCTTTATCAGGCGTTTGGGTGGGAAATCCCAACCTATATTCATTTGCCCCTGATTATGGGAAAAGACGCCGACGGCAATGTTACAAAGCTTTCCAAGCGGCATGGGGCAACCGGCTTTGAAGATTTGGTAAAAGAAGGCTATCTGCCGCAGGCGATTGTAAATTATATTGCGCTTTTAGGCTGGTGCCCAAAGGATAACAGAGAGCTGTTTACGCTTTCGGAGCTGGAAAAGGTTTTTTGTATAGAGGGAATCAGCAAGTCGCCGGCCGTGTTTGATTATGACAAACTTGCATGGTTTAACGCGGAATATATCAAAGCGATGACGCCGCAGGCGTTTGTACAGGCGGCGATGCCGTATTTTCAACAGGTATTTGGTAAAACCCAAATGGACTATGGCAAGCTTGCCGCCATTTTGCAGCAGCGGGTGACGCAGCTGACGCAAATACCGGAAATGGTTGCGTTTTTTGTACAACAGCCCGATTACGACAAAATGCTGTTTGTCAATAAGAAAAGCAAGACCAATTTAGAAAACGCGCCTGTTATGCTGCAGGCTGCGCTTGATGGGCTTTGCGGCCTGCAAAGCTGGGACCACGACAGCATTCATGATTGCCTTATAGATTTAGCCCAAACATTAGAGGTTAAAAACGGTACAGTTATGTGGCCTGTCAGGATTGCTGTGTCAGGGAAAATGGTTACACCCGGCGGCGCGGTTGAGATTTTAGACATACTTGGGAGAGAAGAATCCCTGCGAAGGATGCGCCTGGGGCTTAAAAAGCTGGAGGGTTCATCACGTATCGTATAAACGTATAACGTTTTGTTGGCGGGAAACAGAATAGAGGAGAGGGTTCTATGGCAGAAGGATGGAACAAGACGGAAGAAAGTGCAGGAAATGCCAATTTTATCCATGATTTTATAGATGAAGATATAAAGGAGGGCGGCCAGTTTGCGGGGATGACGGTACACACGCGTTTTCCGCCGGAGCCCAACGGATATCTGCATATTGGTCATGCCAAAGCAATCTGCATAGATTTTGGAACGGCGGAAAAATACGCGGGGATGTGCAATCTGCGCATGGATGATACGAACCCCACAAAGGAAGATGTAGAGTATGTGGATGCGATTCAGGAGGACATCCGCTGGCTTGGGTTTAGCTGGGGGAACCGGTTTTATTATGCGTCGGATTATTTTGAACAGATGTACCAATACGCGATTGAGCTGATTGAGAAAGGACTTGCTTACGTTTGTGAGCTTTCACCGGAGCAGATGCGTGAAAACAGAGGGGATCTGTCGAACCCTGCGACAAGCCCGTACCGCGACAGGCCGGTGGAAGAAAGCCTGGATCTTTTTCGGCGTATGCGCGCCGGGGAGTTTGAAGACGGAAAGATGACGTTGCGTGCAAAAATTGATCTTGCTTCCGGCAATTTTAATATGCGCGATCCCGTTTTATACAGGATCAACCGGATCCGCCATCATCGAACGGGCGATACCTGGTGTATTTACCCGATGTATGATTTTGCCCACCCGATCGAGGACGCGATCGAGGGGATTACCCATTCCTTATGCTCGCTGGAATTTGAGGACCACAGGCCGCTGTATGACTGGGTGATCCGCAATATCAGCGCGCCTTCCAAGCCGCGCCAGATTGAATTTGCACGTTTGGGGATTAACCATACCGTGATGAGCAAGCGCCGCCTGCGTACGCTGGTGGAGCAGGGGTATGTAGACGGCTGGGACGACCCGCGCATGCCCACGCTCTGCGGACTGCGCCGCAGAGGCTATACGCCGAAGGCGATCCGCAATTTCTGTGACAGAATTGGCGTTTCGAAGGTCAACAGCACGGTGGAATACAGTTTTTTGGAGCATTGCCTGCGTGAAGACCTCAACGAATCGGCACAGCGCGTTATGGTTGTGCTGGATCCTGTCAAGCTGGTGATTACAAACTATCCAGAAGGAAAAACGGAGACCTTTGAAGTGGAAAACAATCCAAACAGGCCGCAGGACGGCAGCCGCACGATCACCTTTTCCAGGGAGCTGTTTATTGAACGCGACGACTTTATGGAAACGCCGGTCAAGGGGTACTTCCGCTTTTTTCCGGGGAATGAGGTGCGCCTGAAGTCCACCTATATTGTGCGTTGTACGGGGTGCAAAAAGGATGCAGATGGAAACGTAACGGAGGTTTATGCAACCTATGATCCCGAAAGCCGGGGCGGCAATGCTGCGGACGGAAGAAAGGTCAGAGGGACTGTGCATTGGGCAGATGCGCAGACGGCAGTGGACGCGCAGGTACGCTTGTACGATAACCTGTTTACAGTGCCGGATCCCGATGCAGGCGACAAAAATTTTCTGAATTATGTAAATCCGCAGTCGCTTATTACACTGGATCATTGCAAAGCGGAGCGTTCTGTGCTGGAGGCTGCGCCGCCCAAGTCGTTTCAGTTTATGCGTTTGGGTTATTTTTGCCTGGACAGTAAGGACACAACGCCGCAAAAACCGGTATTTAACCGCAGTGTTTCGCTCAAGGACGGGTTTAAAGGCCGAAAGTAAAAACAGCAAGTAAAGTAGCACAAGGAATGTTTGCTTTTTTTGGTTGTATTTTAAAAAGGTTTTTCTTTACACAAATTTTGCCGTATGGTATATTATAAGCAGACGTTATGTCAATGAAACTTTTGTTTAGAGGAGGAAATTATGAACACATTTGTAAAGGTGCTGTGGGTGATTGCCGGTATCGTTCTGATATTGGGGGGATGCGCGGCGTTTTTTAACCCGCTTTCAGCGTACGTTGTAACGGAAGTGATTTTCGGAGCGGCGTTGATTATTTCTGGTATTGTAAGCATTATTGCCTATGCCCGGACAAGCAAGGTTATGATGGGCGCAGGCTGGGTTCTTGCAGACGGGATTTTATCCCTGATTTTGGGCGCGCTGATCTGCTTTAGCAGATATAACGAAGGGTTATTTGCCATTACAATTTCAACCTTTCTTGGCTTATGGTTGTTGTTTTCAGGCATTTCCGAGACAATCCGTTCCTTTGACCTGCATAAGCTCGGTGCAAAAGGCTGGGGCTGGCTGACTGCCTGGGGGATTATCTGTATCCTTGGCGGGATTGCCGTGTTCTGCAACCCTGTGATTACAGCAGTTGGAACAACCAGTTTCTTGAGCGGATTTATTCTGATCGCCGGCGGTATTGCGGCAATTACCAGATGCTTTACCAAAGACATTGAAGATTAAGATATTTATTCTTTATCAAAACACAAAAGACTCCAAAGCGGCTGCTTTGGAGTCTTTTGTTATATACATAGCATAGAAAAAATTAAATTACAAACCCTCCGTCAACGCCGAGCGTCTGCCCGGTAATAAAGGCGGCGGTGCTGTTTGAAAGAAAATAAACGGCGTTTGCCACGTCTTCGGCACTTCCCAGCCGTAAAAGCGGCGTTTCATTTTTTAAATCGGCAAGTGCAGGTTGGTCAAGACCTGCAAGCATATCGGTTTGAATCACGCCGGGCGCTACACAGTTTACACGGACGCCGCTGGGCGCTACTTCTTTTGCAAGCGCTTTTGTAAGCGCGATCACACCGCCTTTTGCGGCGCTGTAATGGACCTCGCAGCTGGCTCCCGTGCGCCCCCACATGGAGGAAACGTTTACGATTGAACCGGTATGCCTGCGCAGCATCGACGGTAAAACGGCGCGGCAGCAATAGAATACCCCCGTTAAATTTGTAGCGATCATAGTTTGCCAATCCTGATCGGTAATATCTGTAAACAGCTTTTGTTGTGCAATGCCGGCATTGTTGACCAGCACATCTACAGCGCCAAATTTTTCTTCAATGCAACGGACCATTGCGTTTACCTGCTGTGCGTCTTGGACATCGGCCTGGAACACAGCGGCGCGGCCGTTTTGCGACAAAATATTCTCGACGACTGCCTGCGCTTGCTGTGTGCTTGTATTGCAGTGAACAGCGACTGTGTATCCATTTTGCGCAAACAGCTTTGCCGTCTGCGCGCCAATGCCGCGCGCAGCGCCTGTAATCAGCACCGTTTTTCTTTCCATACCGGTATCCTTTCCTGTTTTTTGTGGTTTAGGTTTTAATCAGCGCCTTTATAATTTCGCCAATAAACATTTTATGGTAATCTTTTTCTTTATAGTTGCCGTCAAGCGTTTTGTCGATAAAGCAGTCGGGGGTAAGGTCCTGCGCATATAGCTTTTTGCACACAAGCACCAAACGGGCCTGTGCAAAGTATGGCGCTTTTTCGTCGAAAACCGGGATAAGCCCGGTTTCTTTTGCTTTGTCCACATCGCGGCCTGATTTTGTCCCGCAATAGGACAAGGCGCTGCGCATGGCTTCCGGATAAAACGAAAGGGTGTAATAGTCGTTTGCTTCCATAAACGGAAGGGTATAGCGCTGTGGCCGGATAAAAGTAAACGCCACATTTTTGTTCCAAAGCACGCCGGCGCCGCCCCAGCTGGCCGTCATGGTATTGTACGATTTTTGATCGCCCGCGGTGACAAGCATCCAGTCTTTTCCTATAAGCTTAAACAGATTGTCATGAAGCGACAGACAGTCTGTTTGTGTAAACCCGTTCATATATGGTTGCCTCCTTCAAAGGTTGTGTTCATAAGCTTTTCAATCTATGCAGATTATAGCACCGGTATGCATAATATACAAATGTGTTTGTATATTATGCAGCTGATTTTGCGGCTTTATTTAGGAGAAGGGTCTTGCATATTTTTTTGTTTTTTCTGCAAAAGCGCACATTTGCTAAAGATTAAAGGGGTATTTTGCATAATTGAAAAGCGGAAAAAAAGGTGTTTTTGGATATAGCTACAAAAAACGTGCTGACTGAATATTTATGCATAAAACGCTTGATTTTTTGCATAGAACGTGTATAATGTTACCCATACGGTAAAAACGTTTAAAACGATAATAGCATGTACGGAGGCGTTTATGATGCAAAAGAAAATTAAAAAGGTTGTTTTGGCTTATTCCGGCGGGTTGGATACCTCTATTATTATTCCGTGGCTCAAAGAGCACTATGACAACTGCGAGGTGATCGCGGTGTCTGGCGATGTTGGACAGGGCACCGAGCTGGATGGTCTGGAGGAAAAGGCAATTCAGACCGGCGCTTCCAAGTTGTATATTGAGGATTTGAACAAGGAATTTATTGAGGAATATGTCTGGCCCACGCTAAAGGCGGGCGCGGTTTATGAGGGCAAATACCTGTTGGGGACCTCTTTTGCAAGGCCGGTGATTGCAAAAAGAATTGTGGAGATTGCAAAAAAGGAAGGCGCTGATGCAATTTGCCATGGCTGCACGGGCAAGGGCAATGACCAGGTGCGCTTTGAGCTTGCAATTAAGGCGTATGCACCCGATATGACGATTATTGCTCCATGGAGGACATGGGAATTTAAATCCAGAGAAGAAGAAATTGCCTATGCAGAGGAAAAGGGGATTCCGCTGAAGATCAACAGGGAAACCAACTATTCCAAAGACAAAAACATTTGGCATCTTTCGCACGAAGGCCTTGACCTGGAAGACCCAGCAAACGAACCAAAGTACGAGCAACCCGGTTTTCTGGAGCTTGGCGTTTCGCCCATGCAGGCACCGGACAAACCGGAGTATGTTTCCATTACCTTTGAAAAGGGCGTTCCCACTGCAATCAACGGCGAGCAGATGGATGCAGTTTCTATTGTAAAGCAGCTCAATGCAATAGGCGGAAGAAACGGCATTGGTATTGTGGATATGGTTGAAAACAGGCTGGTAGGGATGAAGGCCAGGGGCGTATATGAAACGCCCGGCGGCACGATTTTATACGCGGCGCACAGCAAGCTTGAAGAGATTTGCCTGGACAGGGATACGCTCCATTATAAGCAGAATGTGGCAAACCGCTTTGCAGAGCTTGTGTATTATGGCCAGTGGTATACCCCATTGCGCGAGGCGCTTTCAGCGTTTGTGGACAGCACGCAGCAGACTGTAACGGGGGAAGTGAAGTTAAAGCTTTACAAGGGCAATATCATTGACGCCGGCGTTACATCCCCTTATTCTTTGTATGATGAGGAAATGGCGACCTTTGACGAGGACGAGGTGTACGACCAGAATGACTCGGCAGGATTTATCAACCTGTTTGGGCTTCCGATCAAGGTGCGTGCAAAAAAGGGCCTGATTGAATAATACCGGCAAACGGCGTAACAATACACAGGCTGGTTTTACAAAAATAGAGATATTTACAATACAGAAAAGGGGCGGATGAGAGCTTTCTCCGCCCCCTGTACTGATTTTATGAGGTGAAAAAATGAAGCTTTGGACAGGGCGGTTTAAAAAGGAGATCAGCAAGACAACAAATGATTTTAACTCTTCCATATCCTTTGACCAGAGAATGTACAGGGAGGATATACGCGGCAGCATAGCGCATGCTACCATGCTTGGGCAGTGTGGGATCATAGCGCACAGCGAAGCCGAAAAAATTTGCAGCGGGCTGGAAGAGATTTTGCAGGATATAGAATCGGGAGCGTTGCCGATCGACCCGGAGGCGGAGGATATCCACACCTTTATTGAAGGAGAGCTGACAAAACGCCTTGGGGATACGGGCAAGCGCCTGCATACGGCAAGAAGCAGAAACGATCAGGTGGCGTTGGACATCCGTATGTATTTAAAAAACGAAAGCGGCGCACTGCAAAAGCTTTTGACGGAGCTTATTTTGCTTCTTTGCGATACAGCACAGGCGCATACGCAAACGGTCATGCCGGGCTATACGCATTTGCAAAGGGCGCAGCCTGTTACATTTGGGCACCATCTGATGGCCTATGCACAGATGTTTCTGCGCGACCTTGCAAGGCTAAAGGATGCGGTAAAAAGGATGGACGTAATGCCGCTTGGCTCCGGCGCGCTTGCTTGCACGACCTACCCGATCGACAGGCAAATAACGGCCGAGCTGTTGGGTTTTTCGGCTGTTACGCAAAACAGCTTGGACGGCGTTTCGGACAGAGATTTCTGCATGGAGCTTGCAGCAGCGCTTTCTATTGTGATGGTGCATTTGTCCCGCTTTTCGGAAGAACTGATCCTTTGGTGCTCCTGGGAGTTTAAATTTGTGGAGCTTGACGATGCGTTTTCGACAGGATCAAGCATTATGCCGCAAAAGAAAAATCCGGACATTGCAGAGCTGGTGCGGGGGAAATCTGGCAGGGTGTTTGGGGATTTGACGACGCTTTTGACCATTATGAAGGGCACGCCGCTTGCATATAACAAGGATATGCAGGAGGATAAAGAAGCAATTTTTGATGCGTTTGATACGGTAAAAATGTGCCTGACGGCTTTTATTCCTATGCTCCGTACAATGAAGGTGCTGCCCGACAATATGCGCAAAGCCGCTGCAGGCGGCTTTATCAACGCTACGGACTGTGCGGATTACCTGGTGAAAAAAGGCCTTCCGTTCCGCGACGCGTACAAGGCGACAGGGATGCTGGTAGCAAGGTGCATGGAAAAAGGCCTGACACTGGAAACACTGCCGATAGAAGAATATAAAGCCGTGTGCGACAGGTTTGACGAGGATGTCTATACGGCAATTACTTTAGAGGCCTGCGTCAATGGCCGCGGCACGTATGGGGGACCGGCGGCGCACAGCGTGGAAAGTCAGATTTGCCTTGTTCGAAAGGCTTTACAGGAAGAGACGTAAAATGAAAGGGTGACCTTATATGATAAAAGCCGGTATTATCGGCGCAACGGGTTATGCGGGTGCGGAGCTTGTGCGCTTGCTGACCGTGCATCCACATGCGGAAATTGCTGCTGTCAGCTCCGTTACCTTTGAAGGAAAGGCGCTTAGCAGTGTGTATCCGGCATACCGCGGACTCAACGATATGGTCTGCGAAAAGGCGGACGATGTGGTAAAAAAAAGCGACGTTGTATTTGCCGCGCTGCCGCACGGGCTTTCGCAGGAGCTTGCAAAGCAGTGCTTTGATAACGGTAAGATCTTTATTGATCTGGGCGCCGATTTCCGTTTGGAAAACGAAGAGGATTATAAGCAATGGTACGGCGGCGAATATAAGGACAAGGCGCTCCATCAAAACGCCGTATATGCATTGCCGGAGCTGTTTCGTGAGAACATCAGGGGAAAAAGGATTATTGCAAACCCCGGCTGCTATACCACAGGCGTGCCGCTGGCGCTGGCGCCGGCCATTAAGATGGGGCTTGTTAAGCATCAGGGGATCATTGCCGACTGCAAGTCCGGCGTTACGGGCGCCGGAAGGGGGCTTTCGCAGGGGACGCATTATCCGGATTTAAACGAGGGCTTTCACCCTTATAAGGTAGCGGCGCACCGCCATACGCCTGAAATTGAGCAGACGCTGTCCCATTTGGCGGGAGAAGCTGTAAAAATTACGTTTGTGCCGCACCTTCTGCCGGTTAACAGAGGAATTTTGTCCACCTGTTATGCACCCTTGCAGGAGGGTGTGACAGCGGAGCAGGTCAAAAACGCATACCGGTCGTTTTACAAGGATGCGTTTTTTGTTCGCTTACTGCCAGACGGTGCGGTTGCCGATATCCACGACATTAAGTACTCTAATTTCTGCGATGTTTCGGTGCATATTGACATGCGAACCCGCACACTGATCGCCGTGTCTGCCATAGACAATATGGTCAAGGGGGCAGCAGGACAGGCCATACAGAATATGAACCTGGTATGCGGGCTGGATGAAACGGCGGGGCTTACGATGATGCCGCCCGCATTTTAGCCGAAGGAGGATACGCGAAATGGAATTTACCTTTGTAGACGGCGGGATTACGGCTGCGCAGGGCTTTACCGCTGCCGGTCTGTGTTGTTCCATAAAACCGGGCAATACGCAAAAGCGTGACGTCGCCCTGATTTACAGCGACGTGCCGTGCAGCGCCGCCGCGATCTATACGCAAAACCTGGTAAAGGGCGCGCCGGTGCTGGTTACCAGGGAGCATTTGAAAAACGGCAGGGCGCAGGCGATTATTGCAAACAGCGGCAATGCGAACACCTGCAATTTTGACGGAATAGAAAAAGCCGAAGAAATGTGCAAAATTGCAGCCGACGTTTTGCATATCAGCAAGCAGGATGTAATTGTAGCGTCAACCGGCGTAATCGGGCAGATTTTGCCGATCGAGCCGATCAGAAAAAACGCAGAAAAGCTGGCCGGATTGCTTTCCAAAGAGGGGGGCACAGACGCGGCGGAAGCGATTATGACCACGGACACAAGAAAAAAGGAAGCCGCGGTGCAGTGTACCATAGACGGAAAAACGATTTTGATTGGCGGGATTGCAAAGGGCAGTGGGATGATCCACATTAACATGGCTACTATGCTGAGCTTTATTACGACGGACGCGGCCATAGCACCCGACATGCTCAAGCGCGCGCTCAAGGAGGCGGCGGATGTAAGCTATAATATGGTCAGTGTGGATGGGGATACCTCCACAAACGACACGCTTGCGATTTTGGCGTCGGGAAAAGCAGGAAACCGCACAATTGAAAAAGAGGATGAAGCTTACAGGCTGTTTACAAAAGCGCTTACCGCCCTGTGCCAGAAGCTTGCAAAAATGCTTGCAGGCGACGGTGAAGGCGCGACAAAGCTTTTGATTTGCTCGGTTAGCGGTGCGAAAACGGAAGAAGACGCAAAGGGCATTGCAAAGGCGGTGATTAACTCCAGCCTTTTAAAAGCGGCCATGTTTGGCGAAGATGCAAATTGGGGCAGGGTGCTCTGTGCAATTGGCTACAGCGGCTGCGATGTGGACGTGCAGAAGGTGGATGTAACGTTTGCTTCAAAAAAAGGCGAATTGCCGGTATGTAAAGGCGGCGCAGGAATCTTTTTTGACGAGCAAAAGGCAAAAGAGGTTTTGGGAGAAGACGAAATTACAATACAAATTTTCTTAAACGACGGGAACGCTACGGCGCAGGCCTACGGCTGCGATTTAACGTACGAATACGTAAGAATTAACGGCGATTACCGCACTTAAACAGGCGGCTACCCGCTATCTTGTTGTATATTGCAGGCGGCGCGTTTTTATAGCGGCGCTGTAAGGACAACGCCTTTGAGCCGCAGGGGCTGATTAAAATGTGGAAGGATGAAAGTACGATGGATATTACAAATGAAGAAAGAGCGCAGGTACTGGTACAGGCGTTGCCGTATATCCAGAAATATGCCGGACAAACCATCGTTGTGAAATACGGCGGCAACGCCATGGTCAGCCAGCAGCTGAAAAGCGCTGTTATGAGCGATATTGTCCTGATGCAGCTGGTGGGCATTAACGTGGTGCTTGTACATGGCGGTGGTCCGGAAATTAACCAGATGCTGCAGAAGATTGGCAAAGAGAGCAAATTTGTAGGCGGGATGCGCGTTACGGATGAGGAGACCATAGATATTGTGCAGATGGTGCTTGCCGGAAAGGTCAATAAGAGCCTTGTGCAGCATTTGGAAGCGCATGGCGGCAAAGCGCTGGGCCTTTGCGGGCTGGATTCCCGCATGCTGATGGCACAAAAGCTTGCAAGCGCGCAGGAGCTTGGATTTGTGGGCGAAATTACAGAGGTCAACCCCACGGTGATTGAGGATGCGATTGAAAAGGGATACGTTCCCATTATATCTACAGTGGCGGGCGGTTATAAAGGTGAGGTTTTCAATATTAACGCAGATATTGCAGCTGCGCAGATTGCCGCAAAAATCGGCGCGTGCAAGTTGATTTTGATGACAGATATACGCGGCCTTTTGCGCGACAAAGAGGACGAGAGCACACTGATCCCGGTTGTGAATGTAAGCGACGTGCCAAGCCTGAAAAGGGAAGGAATTATAAGCGGCGGTATGATCCCCAAAATCGACTGCTGTGTAGAGGCGGTCCGCCAGGGCGTAAAACGGGCGCATATTATTGACGGCAGAATTGCGCATTCGATTTTAATTGAAATGTTTTCTGATGAAGGCATTGGTACAATGTTTTATTGATAAAAATGTAAAGAGGGGCATATATGACGATCAGGGAGATGCAGATACAGGATTATGAAGAGATTTATGCCATGTGGCAGATTACGTCAAAGCGCGCACTGTCAGGTGCCGACAGCAGGGACGCAATATGCCGCTATCTTAAACGCAACCCGGGTTTAAGCCAGGTTGCCGTAGAGGATGGGAAGATTGTTGGCACGGTGCTTGCAGGTCACGACGGCAGGCGCGGATATATCCACCATATGGCGGTAATGCCCCATTACAGAAGAAAAGGGATAGCCAGGGCCATGGCGCAGCGGGCACTGTCTGGCCTTCAACAGGAAGGCATTGAAAAAACGCATATTTTCTGCTTTTATGACAATGAAGCGGGAAAGGCGTTTTGGCGCTCTTTAGGCTTTCTATACAGGGAGGATCTTACGGTCTTTTCCTATTCAAACAAATGATTTTACAGAAAAGAGGGATATAATGGATTTACAGCAGATTCGGCAGGATGAGCAGCAATATATTATGCACACCTACAACCGCTTTGACGTAGCGCTGGTAAGCGGCCGGGGCGCCATAGCAAAGGACGTAGGCGGCCGGGAATATATAGATTTTACAAGCGGGATCGGCGTAAACTGCCTGGGCTACAGCGACAGCGGCTGGGTCGCGGCGGTAACCGGGCAGGCGGAGAAAATACAGCACATGTCCAATTTGTATTATAGTCCTGTACAGACGCAGCTTGCGAAAAAGCTGTGTACGGCAGCCGGATTTGACAAGGTGTTTTTTGCAAATTCCGGCGCAGAGGCAAACGAATGTGCAATCAAGCTTGCGCGCAAATACAGCTTTGACAAGTTTGGAAAATCCCGTACCAACATAATTTGTCTGGAAAACTCCTTCCACGGAAGAACGATTACAACGCTTTCCGCAACAGGACAGGATGTTTTTCATAATTATTTTTTCCCGTTTACCGGCGGCTTTTCGTTTGCAAAAGCAAATGACATGCACAGCGTGCGGGCGAATACGGATCAGGATACCTGCGCAGTGCTCATTGAGCTAATCCAGGGAGAAGGCGGCGTCTGCCCGCTGGAAAAGGAATTTGTACTGGAGCTGTATGATTTTTGTAAAGAAAGCAACCTGCTTTTGATCATTGACGAGATACAAACCGGTATGGGACGTACCGGTAAGCTGTTCTGTTATGAAAATTATGGAATTCAGCCGGATATTGTAACGTCTGCAAAGGGATTGGGCGGCGGCCTTCCGATCGGCGCATGCCTGTGCAGCGCAGAACTTTCCGGTGTGCTCGACGGCGGCACGCACGGCACAACCTACGGCGGGAACCCCATAGCGTGCGCCGGTGCGGCGTATGTGCTTGACAAGGTGACAGACCCTGCATTTTTGCAGCAGGTAGCGGAAAAGGGCGCATACATGAAAAATGCGCTGCTGCAGATGGAGCAGATCACACAGGTGCGCGGTATGGGTATGATGCTGGGGGTAGCGCTGAAAGAGGGAAGCGCCAGACAGGCCGCTGAAAAATGTGTGAAAAACGGGCTGCTTGTCCTGACGGCCAAGGAGCTTTTGCGGTTGTTGCCGCCGCTTACCATTACGTATGAAGAGATCGACCGGGGCCTTTCCATACTGAAGGCCTGTATATAAAAAGCATTTAACTTGAAACGAAAGGAAGAAAGAGATGAAGCATTTATTAAAGCTGTTGGACCTTTCCGGGGAGGAAATCATCGATATACTTAATCTTGCAGACCAGCTGAAATATGAGCAGAAGCATGGGATTGCGCACAGGCATTTGCAGGGAAAGACGCTGGGGATGATTTTTCAGAAAGCGTCTACCAGAACCAGGGTGTCTTTTGAAGTTGGGATGTACCAGCTTGGCGGCATGCCGTTGTTTTTGTCGGCAAATGACCTGCAAATTGGCAGGGGAGAGCCCGTACAGGATACGGCCAGGGTATTATCCCGCTTTTTAGACGGCATTATGATCCGTACATTTGCGCAGGAAGAGGTTGAAGCGCTGGCGCAGTATGGGAGTATTCCTGTCATTAACGGCCTTACCGATTTTTGCCACCCCTGCCAGGTGCTTGCCGATTTAATGACGATCCGCGAATACAAAGGCCGTCTGGACGGCTTGAAGATGTGCTTTATCGGCGACGGCAACAACATGATGCACTCCCTGATTGTGGGCGGGCTGAAAACCGGTATGCAGGTGTCTGTCGCCTGTCCGCAGGGATATGATCCCGACGCTGGTATTTTGGAATTTGCAAAGGCGTATGGCTCTGCGTTTTCCCTGCACAGGGCGCCGCTTGACGCTGCACAGGATGCGGACGTGGTGATTACGGATGTATGGGCTTCCATGGGGCAGGAGGAAGAAGCGCAAAAACGCGCGCAGGCGTTTAAGGGATACCAGATCAACGATGAGCTGATGGCCGCAGCCAAGCCAGACGCTATGGTACAGCATTGCCTGCCGGCGCACAGGGAGGAAGAGATTACAGAAAAGGTATTTGAGGCGCACGCTGCGGAAATTTTTGAAGAAGCGGAAAACCGCCTGCATGCGCAAAAGGCCGTGCTTGTAAAGACGATGGCGTAAGCAGATGACGGGGTATAATGGAATGAAATTAAGAGAAATACAGGACGAGATCCGCCGGCTTAAGAAAGAAAACGACGTATGTATACTGGCGCACAGCTACCAGACGCACGATATTCTGGAGGTTGCCGATTTTACGGGAGATTCTTACCAGCTGAGCGTTATGGCAAAAACTGCACCACAGTCTGTGCTTGTGCTGTGTGGGGTTCGCTTTATGGCAGAAACGGTAAAAATGCTGTCCCCGCAGAAAAAGGTGATTTTGTCCAGCCCCTGCGCGGGATGCCCTATGGCTGAGCAGATCACCCCGCAGCAGGTTGCCGATTTTAAAAAGGAAAACCCGGGATATACCGTAGTGGCATATATCAATACCAGCGCCGCGCTGAAGACACAGTGCGACGTATGCGTAACGTCTTCTTCCGCACTGCAGATTGTTAAAAATATAGAAAATGATAAGATTCTGTTTTTACCTGACCGGAATTTGGGAAGCTTTGTAAAAAAACACTTTCCGGAAAAAGAGATTGTTTTAATGGATGGCTGCTGCCCGGTACATGCGGGCATAACAGGGGAGCAGGCGCGAAAAAGCAAGGCGCAGCATAAGGGTGCGCTGCTGCTTGCGCACCCGGAATGCGCGCCGGAGGTTTTGCAATATGCCGATTTTGTCGGCTCTACCTCTGCTATTATGCAATTTGCAAAGCAGTCTGACCATAAGGCGTTTATTATTGGGACGGAGATCAGCATTGCGCAGCATTTGCAGTATATATGTCCTGAAAAAAGCTTTTATCCGCTTTCCAGCCGCTTGATCTGTCCCGATATGAAAGCGACCTCGCTTATAGACGTGCTGCACTGCGTGCAGGGGACAGGCGGCGAAGAAATGATTATGGAAGAGGAACAAAGGATTGCCGCTGTAAGCTGTATTGACAAAATGATAGAGTTAGGCGGTTAAATACGCGTAGAAAAGAAGTTTTGCACACTTTAACAAAAAAGCTGGCCGGGAGGTGAGGCAAGATTGCAAAAACGGGTCTTGGTAGGCATGAGCGGCGGCGTGGACAGTTCTGTAGCGGCGGCGCTGCTTTTGGAACAGGGCTACGATGTCAGCGGTGTGACGCTGCGCCTGTTTGATCATGACAGCGTTGCATCTGAAAAAACGTTTGCAGGCGGCAAGGCTGATGCTGTACAGGATGCAAAAAGCGTTTGCGACAGGCTGGGGATTGCACATGTTGTTTTTGATTTTTGTGATGCCTTTGAGCGTGAGGTGATCAGCCGCTTTGCCTGTGGGTATGAAAAAGGGCTGACGCCAAACCCCTGTATCGATTGCAACAGGTATATTAAATTTGGACTGCTTTTGCAGCGTGCGCGAGCCATGAGCTACAATTTGATTGCCACGGGACATTATGTACAGCGGGCCTATGACAGCGCAAGCGGCCGTTATTTGCTGAAAAAGGCAGCGGACGTTACAAAGGACCAGACCTACGTTTTGTATATGCTGACCCAACACCAGCTTGCAGGGACATTGTTTCCCCTTGGTACGGTGCAGAAAAAACAGGCGCGGCAGCTTGCCCGGAATATGGAGCTTGCAAGCGCCCAAAGGCCGGAAAGCCAGGATATTTGCTTTGTTCAGGATGGCGATTATGCAGGTTTTTTAGAAAGAAAGCTGGGGGTAGCTTCTGTGCCGGGTGATTTTGTTTATAAGGACGGCACGCCCCTTGGCCGGCATAAGGGGATGATCCATTATACCATTGGACAAAGGAAAGGGCTTGGCATAAGCTATGCACATCCGTTATTTGTGCTGGATAAAAATGCAAGCGCCAACCGGATTACGCTGGGTGAAAATGCAGACCTGTTTACAAACAGGCTCAAGGCGCGCAATGTAAATTATATTGCAGTAGAGAGGCTGAATACCCCGCTGCATGTAACGGCAAAAGCACGGTACAGTCAGAAGGAAGCAAGGGCTGTGGTACACCCGCTTTCAGAAAGCGAGGTGATCGTTGAATTTGCTGAAAAGCAGCGCGCAATCACGCCGGGACAGGCCGTTGTTTTTTACGACGGCGATGTTGTTGTTGGCGGAGGAACAATTACCCCAGATTAGAAAAAAGAAATGTGCAGGGACATAAATATGTATGCCCTGCACATTTTGTTGGTTATTTAAACATATAGGATACACCTTCGACCAGGTCGCCCATAGCGTGCATTGCTTTGCCCGCGCGTTTTTTGATTCGCTTTGGGGACGTCTTCATAAGCTTGCTGCCCATATAACCTACAACGACACCCGTTGCAATGCCCGCGCCTATGCCCTTGACCATACTCATTGTATTTTTTGCCAACTTATAACACCTCCAGATTTCTCCTGTTGTAATTAACGCTTGCTGCGTTGTCATTATTTTTCCACCCCCCGTTTGATTTATTGCAGTGAGTTTTTAGAAAATGCTAAAAATGAAAGGACGGTTCATAATTATGGCGGAACTGAACATAGTAATGGTAGAACCGGAAATTCCGCAAAATACAGGCAATATTGCGCGTACCTGCGCGGTTACAGGCGCCAGGCTGCATCTTGTGCGGCCCTTGGGCTTTGATACAAGTGAGAAAGCGCTCAAACGGGCAGGCCTGGATTACTGGCATTTGCTGGATGTGACGTATTATGACAATTTGCAGGATTTTTTTGAAAAAACAAACGGTCCGTACTACTATTTTTCCACAAAAGCCAGGCATATACACTCTGACATAAATTACCCGGACGGCGCGTATTTGCTGTTTGGAAAAGAAACGGCAGGACTTCCCGAGGATTTGCTGTATGCAAACCCGGACGCTACCGTGCGTATACCGATGCGTTCCCAGGCGCGCAGTTTAAACCTGTCGAATGCGGTTGCGGTTGGTGTATATGAGGTGCTGCGGCAGTGGAATTATCCGTCGCTTTTGTGCAAAGGGCAGCTGCGCACACACAGCTGGGGAGAATAGACTTGTGTATATATGCGCTTTTATGAAAATGTGACGAAAAATATCAGAATTTCCTGCAAAATAGCACCTGCCAAGTATTGAAAAATGGAAATTTCTGTTATACAATAGAAAAGCGAATGTTCATGAATTTATAAGCTTAAAACCGAAGGAATTATACATGTAGAAAGGATGTCAACCATGGATTATTTAAACAAAAAATCTGTCGAAGATATCGACGTAGCAGGCAAAAGAGTGCTAGTTCGCTGTGATTTTAATGTCCCGTTTGATGAAAACGGCAACATCACAGACACCAAGCGTATTGACGAGGCGATGAAGACCATTCAGTACCTGGTAGACCATAACGCAAAGGTCATTCTTTGCTCACATTTGGGCCGTCCAAAGGGTGAATTCAATAAAAAATTCTCTTTGGCGCCTGTAGCGGCTTATCTTTCCAAGGCGCTGGGCAAGGAAGTAAAAATGGCAGAGGATGTTGTAGGCGAAAGCGCAAAAAGCATAGCTGCTTCTTTGCAGGACGGCGACGTAGAGCTTTTAGAAAATGTACGCTTTATGCCCGGCGAAACCAAAAACGATCCTGAGCTTGCAAAAGAGCTTGCCTCTATGGCGGATATTTATGTAAACGACGCATTTGGAACAGCGCACAGGGCGCATGCCTCTACAGCTGGCGTTGCAGATTATCTGCCCGCGGTGTGCGGATATTTGATTTTAAAGGAAATTACCATTATGGGCGGCGCACTTTCAAACCCCAAAAGGCCGTTTGTTGCTATTTTGGGCGGCGCTAAGGTGTCTGATAAGATCGGCGTAATCAACAACCTGATTGAAAAGGTAGATACGCTCATTATTGGCGGCGGCATGGCCTACACCTTTTTTAAGGCGCAGGGTTATTCGATTGGAACCTCCATTTGCGAAGACGACAAGGTTGACCTTGCAAAGGAAATGATGCAAAAGGCAAAGGAGAAGGGCGTAAAGTTTTTGATTCCGGTGGACAACAAGGTTGCGACCGAATACAAGCCGGACGCACAGGCTAAAATTGTGGACTCTGATAATATTCCAGACGGCTGGATGGGGCTGGATATCGGCCCCAAAACCATGGAGCTGTTTACAAATGCCGTAAAAGGAGCAGGTACGGTTGTGTGGAACGGGCCGATGGGTGTTTCGGAATGGGACAATTTTGCAGCTGGAACCATTGCCGTTGCAAAGGCGGTTGCGGAAAGCGGCGCAATTTCTATTATTGGCGGCGGCGATTCTGCTGCTGCTGTTGAAAAGCTGGGCTTTGCAGACAAGATGACGCACATTTCCACAGGCGGTGGCGCTTCGTTGGAATTTTTGGAAGGCTTAATCCTGCCCGGCATTGCGTGCCTGAATGAGAAATAAGAAAATAAACAGACAAAGGGCGGATTTTATGTTGTCCGCCCTTAGAATTTAAACCGTACTCCTATACGGGAAAGGAAGCAGAAAGATGAATAAACAGCTTAGAAAGGCCGTCATTGCCGGCAACTGGAAAATGAATAAAACACCAAACGAAGCAAAGGCACTGCTTGCGGAGATTGCACCGCTTGTTAAAGACGCCGGCTGCGATGTGATTGCCTGTGTTCCTTATGTGGATCTGGATGCTGCGCTTGCGGCTACGGAAGGGACAAATATAAAGATTGGTGCAGAAAACTGCCATTGGGCAAAGTCCGGCGCGTTTACAGGGGAAATTTCTGCCGGCATGCTCAAGGAGATGGGCGTGGCATATGTCATTATTGGACACAGCGAACGCAGGCAGTATTTTGGGGAAACGGACATTACGGTAAACCAGCGTGTAAAAGCTGCGCTGGAGGAAGGCTTGACGGTAATATTGTGCGTAGGGGAATCGCTTGCGCAGCGTGAAATGGATATTACCGCCGCACTGGTGGAATCCCAAACAAAGCTTGCTTTAAACGGTGTTGCAAAGGAAGACCTGAAAAACATTATGATTGCATATGAGCCTGTATGGGCAATTGGAACGGGAAAAACCGCAACGGCCGAGCAGGCGCAGGAGGTTTGCGCGATGATTCGCGATGTGCTTGCAGATATGTACGGAAGAGAAGCAGCAGACGGCGTGACCATTCAGTACGGCGGATCGATGAACGAGAAAAATGCAGACGAGCTTTTGAGCAAGCCCGATGTGGACGGCGGCCTGATCGGCGGCGCTTCGCTGGTGGCGGAAAAATTTGCAGCCATTGTAAAAGCAGCGGGAAAATAAACATAAAATCCGGGGCGGAATATTTCCGCCCCGTAAGGTTTCTTTTTATTTGGTGTTTTGCTTTTTCACCTGTCTGGGGTGGAAACAGGCAGATGAAAGAGTGAAACCCGGACAGGAAGCTCAATTTGGAAAGGAAAGAGGCATATGAAAAAACCTTTGATTTTGATTATTATGGACGGCTTTGGCTTTGGCGGCCATAAGGGAAACGCCATTGAAGCAGCAAAGACGCCCAATTTAGACCGGCTGTTTGCAAATTATCCGTTGACACGTATTGGCGCTTCCGGCATGGATGTCGGTTTGCCGGACGGGCAGATGGGAAACAGCGAAGTCGGCCATACCAATATTGGCGCAGGGCGCGTTGTATATCAGGAGCTGACAAGGATCACCAAGGCGGTTGGCGACGGCAGCTTTTTTGAAAACGAAGCGCTTTTAAAGGCTATGCGCAATGTAAAGGAAAAAGGTACGGCGCTGCATATTCTGGGCCTTTTATCAGACGGCGGCGTACACAGCCACAACAGCCACTTGTATGCTATTTTGGAAATGGCGAAGCGGCAGGGTGTGCAAAAGGTATATGTACATGCGCTTTTGGATGGCAGGGACGTACCGCCGAGCAGCGGGAAGGAATATGTGCGCGCCTGCGTTGCCAAAATGGAAGAAATAGGTATAGGAAAAATTGCAACCGTAATGGGCCGTTATTATGCGATGGACAGGGACAACCGTTGGGAACGTGTGGAAAAGGCGTATGCCGCCATGGTTTACGGAGAAGGCAACCGTTGCGCCTGCCCGGTGCAGGCTGTGCAGGATTCGTATGATGCAAACGTAACCGACGAGTTTGTCGTCCCGACTGTCTGTGCCGAAAACGCGCAGATTTCTGCAAACGACAGCGTTATTTTCTTTAATTTCCGGCCTGATAGAGCAAGGGAAATTACACGCTGCTTTGTAGATGAAGGATTTGACGGCTTTTCACGGAAAAAGGGCTTTTTCCCGCTGTACTATGTGTGCATGACGCAGTATGACGCGACCATGCCCAATGTAGATATTGCGTTTCGGCCGCAGTCGCTGAAAAATACGTTTGGAGAATATATATCTGATAAGGGGCTCACCCAGCTGCGTATTGCAGAAACAGAAAAATACGCGCATGTAACGTTTTTCTTTAACGGCGGCGTGGAAAAGACCTATCCGGGTGAAGACAGGGTTCTGGTAGCTTCGCCAAAGGTTGCAACGTATGATCTGCAACCGGAAATGAGCGCATATGAGGTGACGGATCAGTGTATACAGCGGATTGAAAGCGGCCAGTACGACGTAATTATTCTAAACTTTGCAAATTGTGATATGGTCGGGCACACTGGTGTATTTGAGGCGGCCGTTAAGGCGGTGGAAGCCGTTGATACCTGTGTGGGCAGGGTAACGGACGCAATTGCAAAAATGGGCGGTGTTTCGCTGATTACGGCAGATCACGGAAATGCGGATAAAATGGTTGCAGAGGACGGCGAACCGTTTACGGCGCACACCACAAACCCTGTTCCGTTTTGCGTTGTGGGTTATCCGTGTAAGCTGCGTACGGGCGGAAAACTTGCAGATATTGCACCGACGATGCTCAAGGTTATGGGCTTGCCGCAGCCCGAAGAGATGGACGGAAAAAGCATTATTCTATAAAATATGTATAAAGCGTAAAAGAAGCATGGTTTACCGCCATGCTTCTTTTTTGGGGCTGTGTGCGATAATAAAAAGGGCATGCTAAAAAGAAACCCTGCAGGGTTACGATTGCAAGGAAAGGTTTTGTGCAATAAAGCCGGCGGCATTGGCATATACATAGTTATACTGTCAAAACCAAAGGGGTGCCCAATATGATTACCGCACTGACGATCGAAGAAAACCTGCCGCAAGACGGGCTGCAAAGGTTGAAAGCATGTCTGCATCGAAACCAGCTGCGCACAGAACAGCGCACATACAGGGGCGTAATGGTACACCATGTGCTATATGAAAGAAAACGCCGGACAATTTCATGGGGAAAGATTACAAAAGCGCTGGGTGAAGGAAAGACAGCGCTGCTATACAGCGGAAAAGAGCCGCTGCCGCCCGGATTGCGACGTTACCGCAGCTTGGCTTTTATGCACCGTATGGCGGAAAACGGCGCGCTGCAGGTTTTGCAGACGCTTGGCGTTGAGCCATACCGCCTGAAAATTGGGCTGTATGATCCGGCGGGCACGCACAGCGGTCTTTTAAATGCGCTTTTACCGTTTTCCGCCTGCATCCATGCAGTCAGTGCAAATTACCCGGTATATGCAGACGAAGCAGAGGGAGTTATGGAAAACAGCGGCGCGTATATTGCCGTGCACAAAAATCCGAAAATTCTTGCAAGCTGTCAGGTTATTATTGCTCCGCAGAAAATCCGTGAACAGATTCCTTTGTCGAACGGGTGTGTGGTTTTTACAGGACAGCCTCCCGCGGTAGAATTGCCGGGGCTTTTGCTTGATCGGTTCCGTATTAAGCTACCAAAAGCGTATGCACAGCTTAAACCCTGCCATATAAGCGACGAATATTTTGCATGCGCTCTTTATGACGGCGAGCAGCAGTATGCTTTGGGAGAGCTTTCCCCGTATGCTTACGAGGTTTGCGGAAAGGAAATGCCGCTTGCGCAGCTGTGCCGTTTTTTGCAGACACAAAGCGCATACTGGCGGTAGAGATGTATGTAAAATATCATTTACACACCGCTTTCTGTAGGTTTGTCAATGAAGTGTTACAGATTAGGGAAAGAAAAAAGGACGTGTT
>UQKB01000015.1 GCA_900541565.1 uncultured Oscillospiraceae bacterium | reverse complement strand
TTATTACAAAACAGCTCAATACCGCAAAATCTGCGCTTGGTGCGTAAGGCGGTGGGCGTGGTTGGGAATTCTGGAGCTTGGTGCATATGCAAGTGCCATTGGCGCTACAGTCGCCATAGTTGCAATGGTGGCAAAAGCATACTGTACGTTCAAGCGCATGGAGCGGCATCAAAAAGAAAACTACTTAACATGCCTGAAGCTTGTCATTATGTCTGAAAAAATACCGTTGACAGAAAGAATAGAAGCGGGGCATAAATACATAGCGCTGGGTGGAAACGGCGCAATACGAAAGCATTATGAAGCATTAATAAAAGAATACGGGAAGGAGACAAATAAATGAATATTAACTGGAAAGTAAGATTGCGCAGCGGCCCTTTTTGGTTGGGGCTTATATCACTTGTATTAACGCTTGTCTATACACTGCTCAACATGGCAGGTGTGATTCCGGCGTTTGATCAAAAAGAAATATTAGACATTGCCGTAATGCTCTTGCAAATACTGGCGTTTGTGGGGGTTGTCAGCGATCCGACCACGAAGGGCGTAAGCGACAGCGCGCAGGCGATGACATATGAGAAACCAGTGAAGTAATACGTGTTGCCCTCTGGATATAAGCCGAATCAGTAAGATTGAACAATAGACAAAAGCCCCCTGATGTAGAAAATAAATCGACATCATGGGGCTTTTGCTATATAAAAGATACTGGATAAATATCAAAAAACATGTGCAAAGATTATTTGGATACAATGAGTAGAGAAATCACGGAAAGAGATTATAGATTTTCTGGAATTTTACAAGCAGTAGGTCAAAATTTGACCATATTTAGACAATACTTGCCAGCTTAATAAGGAAATATATAGAGAGAAATTTATATAATAATAGTGTATACAGCTTGGTAATAGGATGTTGATCTATTTTGTTTATTAAAATTATACGACTTTTGATAAAAAAAACAACAAAAAAATCACAAAGAAAAGAAAAAAGTGAAAAAAATTTACAAAAAAACAGTGCACTCTGGTTTATTTCATGCTATAATGCAGTTGAAGAAAGTATGGAAGAGGATGTAAATATGGATGTAAAGAACTTATCAAGATATATAATAGGAAAGTTCCAGGAAAAGGAAATACAAATTACTAATTTAAAGTTACAGAAAATTTTGTATTATGTACAAGGATATTTTTTGAAAAAATATCATCGTGCTGCGTTTGCTTCTTCCATATTTAATTGGCCTTATGGGCCAGTTGTTAAAGAAGCATATTTTGAATATAGTGACAATGGGGCAAGACCCATAACTACAACAACAATTTCAACGGATATAAACGGTATAACTGAAACGGATAAAAAAATAATTAATGCCATTCTTGAGAAAACATACTATGAATCTGCTTCAAAACTTGTAGAAAAAACACATAATGAGATGCCTTGGAAATCAACGGTAACGGGTCAAGAAATATCTATACAGTCCATAAATAGCTTTTTTAGAAACTATGATCCATTAAATATAGGAGATAAAATTTAATGGATACATTAGAAAAATTAAAAGAGAGAACAGATATTGATGTTACAGAATTTCTTCAAGCTATTTCTGAATATTCGGTTATTGCAAAAATTGAACAAAACGATACCTCTATATATAGCGACATATTTCATGTGTTAGAAATTGTTTATAAAGATAATAAATATAGACATTCATATTTTGAAATCTCTTGTTTTTTAGAAAATGAGCTGTTGCTAGATCAACGAGATGAATTGAATGAAACTATGCTTAAAATTTTAGACGAATCAGAAAGAAGGTTAAAGCAAAATCAAATTAAGCAAGAATTACAAAAAAAGATTCTAAAATTATCAGACCATATATCTTTAGAAACATTAAGGCTGTCTAGAATGGATAAAATTAAATATATAGGCGATCAAACATCAGAAAAGATAGCAAAGAATAATGAGCTAATCGGTGAATATAAGAAAAAAGTAAAAAATTTTGAAAAGAAAATTAATAATGCAAATGCTCACGCAATAACCATATTAGGTATATTTTCCGGTTTGGTAATAGGTTTTGCGACAGGAAGTGATTTATTAATAGCAGCAATAAGTGATATTAATTCACCAATTTATAAAATTGCCTTAATTATATTGATAGTAGGTTTTGTTTTATTTAATGTGGTTTTTCTATTAATGTATTGCATATCTAAGGTATCAGGATTTTCTGTATCAACTCAATGCGCAAATGAGTCTTGTTTTGATTGTTCCAAGTGCAAATTTGCTATTGCACGATTAAAACGAAAATATCCGCTGGTATTTTGGTACAATATAATAACCATATTTTCTATTATATGTGTTTTTGTTTTAAAGTATATGGTAAAAATTTAATATTATTTTATCTCTCCGTAGCAATGGTGATTGTTACGGAGTTTCTTTAGCGATTAGTTTTTATTACCAATTTACACACTGTTTATACCAGTTTTCACAAAATTATATACAGCGCTGCAGAAAAGTGTTATTTTGGTAGAGAAAGGGAAAGAGAGTGGTGCCAATGTATATTTTACCAAAGATTACAATTTATTTTGTAAAAAATACACTTTTACAGTGAAAAACTAGTGCGAACGACAAGCAAACATACAATTGCTGGCAGCTTCGCACCGGCCTTTTAGACAAACGCTATCTATTTAAAGGCTGTGTGAGGTAAGATAAGCGGGCATAAACCGCAGTGATTTTGCGTTTTTACAAATTGGCTGTAGATTTTGTATGTGTTTTTGTTGTCTTTTGCTGTCGCTCTCCGCATGGAGAGCGTGGGTAGAAATATTTTATGCAAATCGATGTTGTATTGGTGCATAAAGTCGCTCTCCGCATGGAGAGCGTGGGTAGAAATCCCAACACACCTGTTCCAGATAGGCTTGTTTTGTAGTCGCTCTCCGCATGGAGAGCGTGGGTAGAAATGATGTACTCCATTTGGTAGGTTTCTGCCGGTGTTGTCGCTCTCCGCATGGAGAGCGTGGGTAGAAATAAATGTAGGTAGTCGGGAGCTGTTAGCCACGCTCCCGTCGCTCTCCGCATGGAGAGCGTGGGTAGAAATCATAGAAAGAAAGTCATCTAAAACAAATTCATAGTGTCGCTCTCCGCATGGAGAGCGTGGGTAGAAATATTGCGGAAAAGGTCGTGGAAAAACATAATGCAGTCGCTCTCCGCATGGAGAGCGTGGGTAGAAATCCACCCGTACCGTTTGGTATGCCCATGTACTCAGTCGCTCTCCGCATGGAGAGCGTGGGTAGAAATATATCCATGCCTTGGCTTAATAGATTTTAACTTAGCGTCGCTCTCCGCATGGAGAGCGTGGGTAGAAATACCGCTTCGGCGTTGTAGTAATAGAGGGAGCTTTTGCGTCGCTCTCCGCATGGAGAGCGTGGGTAGAAATTGCACGTTTAACTTTTAAGACCTCATCTATTTTCCCGTCGCTCTCCGCATGGAGAGCGTGGGTAGAAATACCCTACTCCAAATTTATCTGATGCCGATTAATTAGTCGCTCTCCGCATGGAGAGCGTGGGTAGAAATCAGCTCGCATTCCACCGAGCAAAATGTGTACGCCGTCGTCGCTCTCCGCATGGAGAGCGTGGGTAGAAATCCTGAGAATCCGCACTTTGGCGGTATGAGGGAGTCGCTCTCCGCATGGAGAGCGTGGGTAGAAATTTTGATACCTCGCTGGTTAATCCATCTGCTGTTACGTCGCTCTCCGCATGGAGAGCGTGGGTAGAAATCAGCTGCTTTTTTGTTTCGTTGGTTTTGTTAAAAGTCGCTCTCCGCATGGAGAGTGTGGGTAGAAATTTAGTTTTGCTTATTTACAATCAGACAGCACTCTCCGCATGGAGAGTGCTGTCTGGGTCTTCTATCTTGCATAATTTTATGATAAAGATTGTTTAGAAGACCTGAAGGTTATATTCTGTGAATCGGCGCAGTGTATGATTGACAAGGCCAGCAACGTAAGGATCCGGGACGTAGACGTTATGACGGTCTATATCGATTTGGAGCCGGTACCCTTCCATAAGGGCTTTTATTCTGTTGATATGACGTTTTTCTTCGATGTGGAGCTGGATGTTTTTATGGCGCCGGCGGCAATGCCTGTAAACGTAAAGGGGTTAAGTATCTTTAATAAAAAAGTGATCCTTTACGGCAGCGAGGGGAACGTGAAGATCTTCAGCTCGGACTTTAAGCTGGACGATCCAGACATACCCAACGCGCCGGTCAAGAATTTGCCCAAAGCAAGCGTACAGGTAGCAAAGCCCATAGGGCTTTCCGCAAAGCTTTGCACGCGCAGAGAACCGTGCATCCCCTGCTGCAGGGTACCGGAGTGCATTGCAAACCGCTACGGCGGAGAACTGGGAGCAAAGGGCGAAAAAGACGTATTTGTTACGATTGGGATCTTTACGATTGTCCAGATTGAGCGCAATGTACAAATGCTTGTACCCACATATGATTTCTGCATTCCGGAAAAAGAATGCACCACTTCATCAGACAGCCCGTGCGAGATGTTCAGCCGGCTGGATTTCCCGACAGACGAGTTTTTTCCCCCGAAGGTAACGGATATCGGCGGAGAAAACTGCTGCTGCAAACCCAAAGTATAAATTTTGTCAAAAACCGTCCGCATAGCATTCTTGCTTTACGGACGGTTTTTGCAGTGGTTTAAAAATTAAACAAACTTGTCGCAGGATAAAAGCTCTTTAAAAATATCGATGTGAATTTCCTCATCTGCAATGATTCGCTTTAAATTTTCCACAATATTTTCATCTTTGATCCTGCGCGCCTGCGTTGTGTATTTTTCAACGGCCTTTTGCTCTCCGTACAGCGCGTTCATCAACAGCATGCGAAGCTGCGTAGGATAGTTGTTGTATTGTGGGGTCCAGTAAACCATTCTGCGGTTGATCTGTGACCAAAGGCGCGGGTCTGCGCCAAGTTGCTTTGCAAGTTTTCCAAATATCTCAAGGTGGTGCATTTCTACAATGCTGATATGATGGAAAATTTCTGCAATGTCCTTGTAAGCGCACGCTACAAGCGAATTATAAAAATAAAGGCTGACAGCGGATATTTCCGAATTGCTTCCCCCCATATTACTGAGCATAGCCTGCGCATAAATGCGGTTTTTCCCTGCTACACATATGGGCGGGTATGCCAGGTCGGAACAATAGATCATGTTTTTCAAAGTAACGCCCCCTTTATCGTTCCCTATATTTTTATGTCTGCATGCGGTTAAAGATGATAAGAAAAGCAAGCGCATGAAAAGAAACTTTTATATAGGGTCAAAAGTGGACCGCTTGTGGTCAAAAAGCCTTTTTTATGCTTTTGTATTGAAAGGGAAAACAGGCTGTCGGCATGAAAAAACAGGCACAATTTTCAGCGCTTTTGCATAGGATAATGGTGGACAGCATGTAGCCGGCCGCCAAACAAGCCGCTTTTCAATGTAAGAAAGGTATAGCGGCGTAAAACCGTTTACAAGAGCATATTTTGCGGACAATCCTCTAAACTTTGGCAAAAGCCTGGGTCGCCGTTATAAGGAACACGATGAAAGCCTTATGGCAAGGGGAGCGTTTGTTCCGGTCTATAAACGAAGAAACAGCAACCGCATATTTAATTGTTAGGATACAGCAAAAATGCTGCATAACGGATGGATGAGCGTTTTTCTGCAAGCATACATACGTAAAAAATATGAATTCTGCGCGGCGTTGCTTCCAAAACGGGGTAAACGCCGCAAAGAAAATTTATTTAGAAATAAAGGGGAAATTTGAATGGCAAAAAAAATTTATTTAAGTCCGTCCAATCAAAATAACAACACGTATGCTACAGGCAATACAAACGAAATGGTTCAATGCAACAAAATTGCAGAGGCGGCAAAAAAAGCGTTGGAACGCTGTGGGTTTTCTGTAAAAAAGGCACCGCAGGGGCAATCGATGTATACAACGGTTGAACAAAGCAACAGCTGGGGTGCAGACCTGCATATACCGATCCATACGAACGCATATAACGGGAAGGTGACCGGCGGCACGCTGGTTATGCTTTACAGTATGGGTGCAGACAACGTAAAAGCAGGGGAGTGTATTTTAAACGCAGTGGGACCGATCAGCCCCGGTCCGGATTATACACTTCGCAGCAATCCGGAGCTTTATGAACTCAACGCAACTGTCGCGACGGCTACCTATACGGAAGTGGAGTTCCACGACACGGTAACAGGGGCGCAGTGGATTATTAACAATACAGAAAAAATTGGGGAAGCCATTGCAAAAGGCGTATGTAACTTGTACGATGTCGCCTATTTGCCGGAAGGTTCCGGTGGCAGCTCGGGCGGTGGAACCATCACCGACAATTTGTACAGGGTCAGAAAAAGCTGGGCAGATGTAAAAAGCCAGATTGGCGCTTTTTCCGTTTTAGATTACGCCAAGGCAATGGCGGACAAAAATCCGGGCTATTATGTATTTGACGGAAAAGGAGCGAAAATTTACACGCCTGCGTCCTCTGCTTCAGGTAAGCTGACGCTAAAGGACGTTCCGCTGTATATAAGCGCCACGGCAAAAGAAAAATCAACAACGGTAAGCGGCACGTATTACCGTTGGGACAACGACGTGGTAAGCGGAAGGGTACGCATTACCAACAGCCAGGAAAACATTGGGAAGGCCGGACAGGTAACCGGCTGGATTGATCTGCAATATACCGTTTCTTAAAAATATACGTTTACTATTTTAATGATTTTACAGAAGAACACCGCCGGCGGGCAACACTGCCCGCCGGCGGTGTTTTTGTTTTTTCTTGTCCTGTATTGTAGAAAAGAAAAAATTCTGTTATAATTAGCCTGTATGTGTAAAGAAATAATGATAAGCGGGAAAAGGGGAATAACGATGTCTGCAAAGGTAACGTTAATTGCTTACACACCCATGCCGGAGCAAACGGTGGCATGTGCTGCAAAGCTGTGCTATTCGCCGGCGGATATTGAAACGGTCAAAGACGGTCTGGATCAGGAAAAAGCGGCAGGATTTGTAGACATGCTTGCAAAAATCGGTCATGAAAGCCCTATTGAGCATGCAAGCTTTACATTTGGAATTGAAGGTGTGTCGCGCGCACTTTTGGCGCAGATTACGCGGCACAGGATTGCTTCCTACAGCGTACAGAGCCAGCGCTATGTCAAAGAGGCGCAGTTTGAATTTGTACTGCCGCCTGCAATAGAAAATATACCGCAGGCAAAGGAAGAGTTTTTAAAAGCAATGGAGGAAGACCAGCGCCATTACGACAGCCTGACGGCCATATTGAAGGAAGCGCATAAGAAAGAATGGCTGCGGCAGGGTATGGATGAAAAGCAGGCGGCGAAAAAAGCAGAAAAGCAGGCGATAGAAGACGCGCGCTTTGTTCTGCCCAACGCCTGCTGCACAAAAATGATCTGTACCTTCAATGCAAGAAGTTTGCTGAATTTCTTTTCGCACCGCTGCTGCAACAGAGCGCAGTGGGAAATACAAGACGTTGCTATGCAAATGCTCAAGCTCTGTCTGCAGGCCGCCCCTGCCCTTTTTAAAACAGCGGGTCCGCCGTGTACCAGAGGCGGCTGTACAGAAGGGAAAATGACCTGTGGCCGGGCAACACAGGTGCGCGAAGCATTTGCGGCTTTGCGGGGAGAACAACATGGATAAAGGGAAGCTGATTGTAATAGAAGGACTTGACGGCAGCGGAAAGGCAACGCAGGCAAGCCGCCTTTTGCAAAACCTGCAAAAAGCAGGTTTACAGGTTTTACAGGTTACGTTCCCCAATTATGAAAGCCCGTCCTCAGCACTGGTCAAGATGTATCTGGATGGGGAATTCGGCACGCGCCCGCAGGATGTAAACCCCTATGCGGCGTCTTCGTTTTATGCGGTGGACCGTTATGCAAGCTACAGGCAATTTTGGGGTGAAGCATACCATAACGGAAAAGTGATCTTGGCAGACCGTTATACAACGTCAAATGCAGTTTATCAGTTGACAAAGACGCAGCGGGAAAACTGGGATGTTTTTTTGGATTGGGTTGAAGACTATGAATATGGTAAGCTGCAGCTTCCCAGACCGGACCTTGTGCTGTATTTGGACATGCCGGTACAGGTGTCGCAAAAGCTGATGACACAGCGCTATGGTGGGGATGAAAGCAAAAAAGACCTGCATGAAAAGAACAGGGATTTTTTAATACGCTGCAGGCAGTCGGCCTTATATGCTGCAAAAAGATGGGGATGGGAAGTGATCCCCTGCGCACAGGGGGAAGCTCCCCGGGCGATAGAGACAATTGAAAGCGATATTATGCAAAAGGTACAAATGGTTTTATGACGATCATTAAGTAATAAAAGAAGGAAGCAAGAAAATTTATGCTGGAATTCAAAGAACCGTGTATACAAGATCAGCAATGGGTAAACGCCCTGCTGGAGCAGGCAAACCAAAAACAAACGCTTCTTAGCTGTGACCTACCGTTTGGATCTACATTCATATGGCGTGGTATGTACCATATACGGATTGGTCGGTATAAGCAGTTTTATCTAAGGGCGTACGGAAACGAACCGGGAAAAATCCGCTTTGCATATCCCATAGGCGACGGAGATATACAAGAAGTGCTTACGCAAATGCTGTTGTATGCAAAACAAACGCAAAAAGAGATGGCTTTAGTGGGGCTTACTGCACAGCAGACGCAGCAGGTAGAAGCGTTGTTTCCCGGGGAATTTGTATTTGCACCCAACCGCGATTATGCGGAGTATATTTATTATTCGCAGGATCTGGCGGAGTTAAAAGGCAGAAAATATCATGGAAAGCGCAACCATATTTCCCGCTTTAAAAACACGTATGCATATACGTTTGAGCCGATCACAGAGGCAAATAAGGAAGATGCGCTGCATGTGGCAAAGCAGTGGTGCAGTGAAAATGTGCTTGGCCGCGATAATGGGCTTTCCCACGAGGTTTGTGCGATCCGCGAAGCGTTTAAGTATTACGATGCGCTTGGATTTCAGGGCGCCTTGATCCGAATTGACGGCGCGCCCGTGGCGATGACCGCCGGCGAGCGCCTGAATGATGAAGTGTTCGTTGTGCATTTTGAAAAGGCGTTGTCCGGCTATGAAGGTCTGTATGCGGCGATCAACCATTTTTTTGCCCAGACCTTGACAAAATACAAATATATCAACCGGGAAGAAGATTTGGGGATTGAAGGCCTGCGGAAAGCAAAGCTTTCTTACCGTCCGTGCATTTTGCTGGAAGAATATGAAGGGGTTTTAGAGCGTGATAGAATATATGCAGCCTGCGGCAGAACAAACGGCGCAGTGCAGGGCGCTGTTTGAAACCTGCTTTAAAGAAGACAGGGCTGCACTGGATTTTTATTTTAACGGTTTTTTAACGCCGGAGCTTTGTTATACGGCACAGGAAAACGGCAGGATCGCGGCGGCATTGTATCTGCTTCCGACGCAGGTTGCAGCGGGCGGGAAAGCCTGTCAGGCGCATTATCTTTTTGGAGCGGCCACGCTTGCACCATACAGAAACCGCGGAATTATGCAGGGGCTTATCGGTTATGCGCTGGACTGCGCAAAGCGCAGAGGGGACTGCTTTTCTGTGCTTTTGCCGGCGGAAAAAAGCCTGTATGGATATTATGCAAGGCTTGGCTATCATAAGGCCTTTCAGCTGCGATTTGCCGCTTTTTCCCAAGCGCAGGCCTGCGCGCTGACCGCGCGCAGAAGTAAGGTCATAAACTGTTCATTTGACAATATTGCCCAATTAAGGTTTAATATACTTATAGATCAGGAAGGAAGCTTACTGTTTGGGGCAAAGCATATAGAGCTTGCCTGTAAAATCGCGCAAGTATACGGCGGCGGTGTGTTTACAACGGAAAGCGGATATATGCTCTATTCCGTACAGGACAAAGAAATTTACGTTTCAGAATGTATCTGTGCAAAAGAGGACTTCGGTGCCCTGTTTGTAACTTTTGCGCAGCATATGCAGGCGGGGCGGTATTTGCTGCGTCTGCCGTCTTTTATCAAAGCAGGGGGTATGCTTCGGCACTTTGGAATGGTAAAGCCTCTGCAAAGCGAAGAAAGGGAATTTTATACGCATTGTCCGCAGGCATATCTTGGGCTGACGCTGGATTAAATGAAAAGATGAGGGGGCAGTACAATGCTATATGTTTTTTTGGCAGACGGGTTTGAAGAAACAGAAGCGCTTGCAACGGTGGATATCCTGCGCCGCGCAGAGCTGGATACAGCGACTGTTGGGGTCGGGTCCAGGCAAGTGACCGGTTCACATGGGATCACCGTGCTTGCCGATCTGGAGGAAAAGGATGTTAGTACCGACAATATGCATGCGGTTGTTTTGCCGGGCGGTATGCCCGGGACGCTCAATCTTGAAAAATCCCCGATTGTCAAGGCGAGCGTCACATATTGTATACAAAATGCGCTTTATGTATGCGCAATCTGTGCAGCACCTTCTATATTGGGCCATATGGGCCTTCTTCAGGGGAAGCGCGCCACATGCTTTCCAGGCTTTGAAAAGGAGCTTGCGGGCGCACAGCTTTCCGAAGAGCCGGCGGTATGCGACGGTAAGATCATAACGGGAAAAGGCGCGGGGGCTGCAATAGAATTTGCACTTTTGATCGTGGAAAAAATGGCGGGGCGACAAAAAGCCATGAAGATCAGGGCGGCGCTGCAATGTCCATAAAAAATATTAAGGCGATTAAGATCCAGCTTAGAAGCCAGATGAAAAAGCAGCGCGCAAATTTAGAGCCTGCAAAAAAACAGGAGCTTGACAGGCGCATCAGAGAACGGCTGTTTTCCCTTTGGCAGTACAAAAGCTGCAAGCAGTTGCTTGTATATGTTTCAAAGGAAATAGAAGTAGATACGCTTAAATTGATTGAAGCGGCGCTGCGCGATGGAAAAAGGGTGGCGGTACCCAGGTGTATTACGCAGGACACACAGATGGAGTTTTATTATATCCGTTCCATGCAGGATCTGGAAAAGGGTACCTTCGGCGTATGGGAGCCCATCCCTGCAAAATGTGAAAAGGTAGAAGACTTCCGCCATGCGCTTTGTATTGTGCCGGGCCTTTCTTTTGACGCACAGGGATATCGGCTGGGATATGGAAAAGGCTACTATGACCGCTTCCTCAATGGTTTTGACGGCGTAACGGCGGGTATCTGCTATAGTATGTGCGTAAAATGGGAATTGCCGCACGGCTATTTTGACAAGCCGGTGGATTTGCTGGTGACCGACCGGTATTTTAGAAAAATACACAGTGAAAAACGGCAGGACAGATATACCGCTTCCGGCCGGGCGCGATAACAGGGTTTTGTCAGACGCAAACGGCGGCCCAGATATAAAGAAAAAGAATCCAGATTTCCGCATTTTTACGGATATAGGGGGTTTTATAGATGAGCGAAGAAATAAATCCGCAGAATAATCCGCCGCAGGGCCGGTATATTTCTGGCGACAGCAAAGAGGAAGAAGCGGCGATTGCGCAGGCAAGAAAGAAAAAAATTCAGGAATTTAAACTGAAAATTGAGGATCTGCAGGAAGAGCAAAAACCTGCAGACGACGCTGCGCAGCTGCATCCTGCGTTTGAGGATCTGCTTCCGAAAAAATCGGAAGAGATTCGCAGGCAGGATGCCCAGGTGGATGATGTACTGCTTTATACCAGGCAGGAAGAGGCGCCGGAAGATAATGTTATTACAAGCTTTAGCGGTGAAGAGCAAAAGCAGAAAATGGACAGAGAAGAAAAAGAGGCGCTGAAAAATTATAAAAAATCTGAAAAAAAGCGTAAAAAGGCAAAAGCAGAGCGCAACGGCTGTATGTTCAAGTTTGTCTGGCTGGCAATGGTTGTCCTGGTCGGCGCCGTGCTGGGGCAATTTTTCATTACAGGCGTAAACGATTTGCTGGCGGTTTCCCGTTCGGAGGAAAACGAGTCGCTGGTCGTGATCCCTGAAAACGCAACGATCGACCAGGTGGCTGAAATTTTAACAGAAGGCGGCGTGATCAACGAACCGTTTTTCTTTAAGGCTTATGCCACCCTTACAAAGTCCACAGAAGGTTTTGTTCCCGGCAGCTATAATATGGACACCAATATGGATTACGAAGCAATTTTGAATTATCTGCTTTATAATTCCGGGCCGAGGGAAGTCGTGTCGGTACAGTTTACAGAAGGACTTACCGTCAGGGAATGCGGACAGCTGTTGGAAGAAAACCGCGTGTGTGGAATGGACGAATTTTTAGAGGCCTGCAATTCTGATGTATTTGATGAGGAATATGAATTTATTGCTTCCATCAGTGAAAACGAGGACAGGGTGTACAAGCTGGAGGGCTACCTCTTCCCGGATACTTATATTTTCTATGTAAATGAGGATCCTGACGAGGTTATACGGAAATTCCTGGACAACTTCAATAAAAAATGCTTTAAAAATACGACCGTTTATCCAGGTTATGAAGAGGAGCTGAGTATTGCACAGTTAGCGGAGCTGAAAGGAATTGCATTTGAGGATTTAATCAATATGGCTTCGCTTGTACAGGCGGAATCTGCAGATGAAAACGATATGTACTACGTATCTTCCATTTTTTATAACCGTCTGGCAACCGACCAGTGGGGCGGTACAAACGAGTATGGCGATGGAGAGCTGAACATGCTTAAGTCGGATGCAACCATTTATTATCCGTATTCATCGCAGGAAGATATTCCCGAAGACATCAGGGATACATTCCACAGCAGCTATAATACCTACGAGATCACCAATCTGCCGCCGGGCGCGATTTGTAACCCGGGCGAGGCAGCCATAAAAGCAGCGCTCAATCCAAAGGATACAGGGTATTATTATTTCTGCCATAAAGCCGCAACAGATTCGGAGCCTGCGCAGGCGTATTATGCAACAACGTATTACGAGCATCTTGCCAATATGCAGGAAGCCGGCCTTACAGAGGAGTAACAAGGGATTTTTACCGGGGCAGGGGGTGCGCATACTGCGCGCCCCCTGCCCCGTGCAGAGGATGGACAGCATGGAAAAGGAACAAAAAAATGAAATATTGGCTCCGGCAGGGGATATGGAGTGTTTACAAAACGCGCTGCATTTTGGAGCAGATGCCGTGTATTTGGCAGGCAGGGAGTTTGGTATGCGCACCGCGCCGGAAAATTTTGACCGTGCGGGGCTGAAAGAGGCGATACAGACAGCGCACCATAAGGGCGCAAAGCTGTATGTGGCCTGCAATATTTTGCCCAGAAATGACCAGCTGCCACGTTTGCCTGGTTTTTTAGAATATATCAATCAATGTGGCGCCGACGCGCTGATTGTGGCGGATATGGGTGTTTTGGCGCTGGCGAAAAAATATGCGCCGCAGGTGGATGTACATATATCCACGCAGGCGGGCATTGTCAATTATGAAAGCGCCAGAGCTTTCTATGATATGGGCGCGTCCAGGGTCGTGCTTGCAAGGGAGCTTTCTCTGGAAGAGATCGCACAAATCCGCGCAAAGGCTCCATCCAGGCTGGAATTGGAATGCTTTGTGCATGGGGCCATGTGCGTTTCTTTTTCCGGCAGATGCCTGCTGTCTTCCTATCTGACCGGCCGGGATGCAAACCGCGGTGATTGCGCGCAGCCCTGCCGATGGAAATACCATTTATATGAAGAAAGCAGGCAGGGGCGCTTTTTCCCGGTGGAAGAGCACAACGGCGGAACATACCTGTATAATTCACGGGATCTGTGCATGATAGACCATATCAAAGCGCTTGTGCAGGCTGGGATTTTCAGCTTTAAAATTGAAGGCCGGGCTAAATCTGCATATTATACGGCGGTTGTGACCAACGCCTACCGCAAGGCGCTGGATGATTATTACCAAAACGGTCATGCAGAAGGCTATGCCGTACCCGAGTGGATCCGGCAGGAGCTGGATAAAATCAGCCATAGGGAATACTCCACCGGCTTTTTCTTCGGCGGGGAACCCGGGCAAACACAGGACAACGGAGGCTACATCCGCAACTATGAGGTGGTTGCCGTATGTATTGAAAAGCGGGGCGGGCGCGCCGTGGTTACACAGCGCAACCGTTTTTTTGCAGGCGATACGGTTGATGTGCTGCCCTATAGCGGGATTCCGTTTCAGGCAAAGATCCGGGGCCTTTATGACAGCCAGGGAAACCCTGTGGAGAGCGCGCCGCATCCCATGCAGGAGCTGTTGATAGAAACGGATGAAGAAATATCCGATGGGGCCATTTTGCGAAAAAAAAGAGCAGCGGCTGATTGAAAAAAGTTTATGAAAAATATGTGCAGGCAGCACGGCGACGGCGGAAAACTTTGCGGGCGTACCTTGACAGCCAGAGGAAACAGCGCTATAATACTTTACAATACAGATAAAAAGCGACGACGGGAAAAAGAACCTTTTTACGCTTCCAGAGAGAAAGCCCCAGGCTGTAAGGCTTTTATGCGCTTGAAGGGTTTGGGCCGCCCCTGAGCTACCGCAGCGAGGAGCTGCGGCGTTTCCGGCGTTAACGGGGAAAAGTGGCATGCAGATTTCTACATGCAATTTGGGTGGTACCACAGGAGATAGAGCTCTTGTCCCATGGGGGCGGGAGCTTTTTATTTTTGGATACAAAAATTTTTACAGAACAGGAGCATGCAGCATGAAGTGGACGGGATTAAACGAATTAAGGGAAAAATATTTATCGTTTTTTGAAAGCAAGGGGCATTTGCGCCTTCCAAGCTTTTCCCTGGTGCCTAAGGACGACAAAAGCCTTTTGCTGATCAACTCTGGTATGGCGCCTATGAAAAAATATTTTACAGGGGAAGTTACGCCGCCGAGAAAGCGCGTAACCACCTGCCAGAAGTGTATTCGTACGCCTGACATTGAGCGTGTGGGGATTACGGCGCGCCACGGAACCTATTTTGAAATGCTCGGAAATTTTTCCTTTGGTGATTATTTTAAGCACGAAGCAACCGCATGGGCATGGGAGTTTTTTACAAAGGTGCTGGAAATGCCAGAAGAAAAGCTGTATGTGTCGGTTTATGAAAAGGACGACGAGGCCTATGGCATCTGGACAAAGGAAGTCGGTGTGGATCCTTCACATATGGTGCGCCTTGGGAAAGAGGATAATTTCTGGGAACACGGTACGGGGCCATGCGGCCCCTGCTCGGAAATTTATTTTGACAGGGGAGAGGAGAAAGGCTGTGGCAGCCCCAACTGCGCGGTCGGCTGCGACTGTGACCGTTTTGTAGAGGTTTGGAACCTGGTGTTTACGCAGTTTGACAGCGATGGAAACGGCAATTATACGCCGTTGGATCACCCCAATATTGATACTGGCATGGGCCTGGAGCGCCTTGCCTGCGTTATGCAGGATGTGGACAATCTGTTTTTGGTCGATACCGTGCAGAATATTATGAAGCACGTGGTAGATGTCACAGGCGTTTTATACGGAAAAGATGAAAAGTCGGACATTTCGCTGCGCGTGATTACCGACCATATACGCAGTACGACTTTTATGATCGGCGACGGTGTAATGCCCTCTAATGAAGGCAGAGGGTATGTACTGCGCCGCCTGCTGCGCCGTGCTGCCCGCCATGGAAGGCTTTTGGGTGTTAAGCGCCCGTTCCTGTACGAAGTATGCAAAACCGTAATCCGTGAAAACGAACAGGCATATCCGGAGCTTGCACAAAAGGCAGACTTCATTACAAGGCTTATTAAGGTTGAAGAGGAAAATTTCTGTAAAACCATCGACCAGGGCCTGGCTCTGCTGCATGATATCATTGGCAGGGAAGAGGTTGACGAACTTTCCGGAGAAGATGCCTTTAAGCTCAACGACACATACGGATTTCCGATCGATCTGACAAAGGAAATTCTTGCAGAAAGAGGTATGACGGTAAACGAAGCGCGGTTTAAGGAATTGCTTGCCGAGCAGAAAAAGCGCGCCAGAAACGCCAGAAAAAACGCGGGTGCCGACGCGTGGGTCAGCGATGATACCGACCTTTCGGACATTGCGCCGACAGAATTTACCGGTTATACGCAGACAGACTTGCAGGCAACGCTGCTTGCGATTGTCAATCATGGGCAACGCGTGCAGGCGGCATACCAGGGTGAGCAGGTTGTTTTGATTTTTGATAAAACGCCGTTTTATGCAGAAAGCGGTGGCCAAACGGGCGATACGGGCACAGTGCAGACGCAAATTGCGTCGGTGGAAATACGCGATACAAGCAAAAACCACGCAGGGATTTACCTGCACAGTGCAACCGTTACAGAGGGGATGCTTTCTATTGGCGATACGGTTAAGTTGCAAATTGACCAGGCCCGCCGCGGGGATATTATGCGCAACCACACGGCGGCGCATTTGCTGCAGGCGGCGCTTAGAAAAGTGCTGGGAACCCATGTGGAGCAGGCAGGCCAGCTTGTAGACGGCGAAAAGCTCCGTTTTGATTTTACACATTTTTCCGCCATGACCGCACAGGAATTGCTTGCTGTGGAAGACATGGTTAACGAAGAAATTTTGAAAGCGGTAGATGTGAAAATACAGGAAATGCCGATAGAGCAGGCAAAAAAGATGGGAGCGATGGCCCTGTTTGGGGAAAAATACGGGGACATTGTGCGCGTTGTACAGGTTCCGGGCTTTTCAACAGAGCTTTGCGGCGGCACGCACGTGGACAACACGGCGAAGGTCGGGATGTTTAAAATGCTTGGAGAGGGATCTGTTGCAGCCGGCGTGAGAAGAATTGAAGCCGTAACGGGAAGAGGCGTGCTCAACGTGCTCAACGGCTGCTTTACGCTGATCGGTGATGCTGCGGGCGCGCTGAAAATTGGCAACCCCAAGGATTTGCTGCGCGGCTGCACGCAGGCAGCAGAGGAGCTTAAGGAAAAGGACAGAGAAATAGCACAGCTGAACAATAAGCTTGCTATGTTAAAGATGGACGATATGTTTGCAGACTCGGAGCTTGTTAAGGGTGTGCGCATTGTTTCGGCTGCGTTTACAGATGTAAATGTAGAAATGCTCCGCAATATGTGTGACAGAGCACTGAGCATGGCGCCCAAAAGCGTTGTGCTACTGGCCGGGATTACAGACGGCAAGGCAACCTTTGCCTGCGCCTGCGGCAAAGAGGCCCAGGCAAAGGGTGCGCATGCGGGCAGGATTGTCAAGGCGGTTGCGCAAATTGCCGGCGGTAACGGCGGCGGAAAGCCCGACATGGCTATGGCGGGTGCAAAGGATGTGTCCAGAGTGGACGATGCCATTATGGCGGTAAAGGATATTGTGCTGGATATGATTGAGGAATAAAAGAAATCCAGGTGTAAAAAATGTTAAAAACACCTTTACGGCATGCTTTGCCGTAAAGGTGTTTTGCAAATAGAAGAAAAGAGCAGCCTGTTTATGGCAGAGTTATGATGGATAAGGCCAGGTTAAAGCATTTCTATGGTTGTGCCGGGGTAATACCAGGACAGGATTTCCTGATAATCTGCGCCCTGTTTTGCCATTTCGTTTGCGCCGTATTGGCTTAAGCCGGCGCCGTGTCCGTAGCCTCTTACCGTAAAAACAAATTCGTCCAGAGTGTACAGAACCTCAAAATTACTGCTGCGCAGGGAAAAGGCGTCGCGGATTTCCTGCCCTGTTACCTCTTTGCCGCCTACTTTGACAGAAGAAACGGTTCCGGCCTCTGTCGTTTTTAGATCGGTGAACCATTCCTGGGAGGAGTTATCCAGTGTAATATCGCTCCATGTATCTTCTATAATGGTTTTAACTTCATTATTTGTCAGGGTAACGGTAGACAGGTATTCGCTGCACAGGGCATCCCAGGGGCTTGCAACGCTTTGCAGATAGGGCCGGTCTTCCGACAGAGCGTTTTTTCCATTTTCCGTAATACCGCCGGAAATGGCGCAATAAGCTGCGGTGATCAGCTCCCCATCATACCGTATTACCTGAGAAAATACGGAATTTACCGCATTTTCCAGTTTCTTATAGGCGGTTTCAAAGTTGTCTTTCCATAGGCTTTGCAGTGTTTCTTTTGGAATATATACCTCTTTTTTTTCGCTGTTGCAGGAAAAATCTGCGCCCTTTAAATTGCTATCCGCGTTTTCCCGCTGCGCGTCTCTTTTTTTGCAGAAAAAAGTATAAAGTGCAGTGCATTGCGCTTTTAACGCCTCTTCTTCAAACGAAGCTGGCATTTCTGCAGCGAGTGCCCCTATGCAAAAATCACGGTCGCTTACCTGCAGGACGTCGCCGGTTGCGTTGTCAAGCACTTTAAAGCTTTGGGTGTCTGCCTTGGTTGTTGGAGGGTCTGTCTGCTTTTCTGTTGGTTTTTCCGTTGCCTTTTCCGTTGCCTTTTCCGTTGCTTTTTCTGTTGCTTTCTCTGTTGGCTCTGTGGCCTGTGAAGCTGCCGATGCTTCGGACACGGCCGTGTTTGGTTCCTTATTGTCCGGCTTTGCAATACCGCTGAGCGTTATGGCGGGAATGGCGGCCATTACCACAACGAGCAATAAGCAGGTTATAATGATCTTTTTCATTTACAAACCCTTTTCTTTCTGATTTTACGGCTGCGCATATGGAGATTTAGAAACATATGGCGCTGCCTGTGTGTATTTGTGCAGATAGAATGTTGTAATCGCGGTTTTATATTGACAGAACTATGGAATTGAATTAAAATAAAACGTACACCCTTTACGCATATGAAAAGAAAACAAGCCTGTTTCATGTATATATTTAAAAAACTTTATTTATTCCCATTATTCTTGATAAAACATTGGAGGCGTTTGCGTATATGAAAAGCAAGTTGTCGTGGATTCCGTTTATTCCGGTCGTTTTTGCAGCCGTTTTTTTACGCATTTATCAGGTGCTGTTTATTGACAGCGGCGTAGATAAAGGCTTTTTGGACAGCGGCTTGGTATCTATCATTTTTGTGGGCAGTATTGTCGCGCTTTTTGTTATCCTTGCAATCTTTTGCTTTGCCGACAAAAAAACCGCGCCGGAATACGACATTGGGCGAAATATATTTGCAGGCTTTTTTGCCATTCTTACCGGTGCGCTGCTTTTGACAGATGCAGTCCTTTTGGTGATCCAAATGATAAACGCCGGCATTTTTGATTGGCTCAGCGGGATCGATGCGCTTTTGTCCTTAGCGGGAGGCGCAATGATCATTGTTATGGGGATTTCCTCTTTGACGGGGTACAATCGCGCAAAGAATATGCCGTTTCTCATGCTTCTTCCCACCATCTGGTGCTGCGGCCGCCTGGTTCTGACGTTTGCAAGCTATACCGCGATTTCCCCGGCGGCTAAGGATATGTCCGACCTGGTTTATATGGTTTTTACAACGCTTTTTCTGTTCAATGTTTCCATGGTTTATATCAAACTGAAAGGGAAAAACCCGGTAAAAGCCTGTTTTCTTTACGGGCTGCCCGCGGTGGTTGTCATTTTTGCTTATGCGGGCGCGCTTTTTGCCTCTTTGATCCAAAGCGGGCAAGGCGTGGACTTCTTTGCAAATATTCGTGTGTTTGAATTCCTCTCCTTTGCGCTTTATATCCTGTTCTTCCTGATAGAGTTGACGGCCGGCGCAAAAGAAAAGCAGAAGGAGGACGATTTAGCGGTCGATACGGTGCCGCAGGAGGCGCAATTGCCTGTCGGTCATGAAAATACAAGGCAGAGCCTGACGTCAGGGCAGGCTGCCGATCCTGAAACGGCGCGCGCTGAAGCTATTATGTCACAGGTTGAAGCGGCTGACAGAAAGGAAAACAATCCGGTGGATTATGTGGGATATTACAACAGAGGCGCGCAGGATCAAACGAAAAAAGACGACGGATTTTCCGATTACGCAAGTAAGCTGGATGATATTGACCGTTTGATTTTAGAGCTTTCTGAAAACGATCACAAGGAATAAAAAGAAAATGTAAATTTTAACAGGGCGGGCTTTCCAAAAGCTGGCCCTTTTGTTATAATAAAAACGACAGCTTTGTGCGTAAGGCGTATACCTGTGCACATTTTGTCCTGCGATTGTGTGGCACAGCAGGGAAAAGTACGCAGACGTCCAAAGCGCGCAGGAAAATGGGCAAAAAGATTGCAAAAGAGAAAGCTGGTATGGTTGTATGAAGCGGTATAGGGGTCTTTCCGTCTTCCTGATTGTGGTGTTCCTCTTGTGGGTTGTGCCTTTTTCGGCCGGTGCGGCTGCAGAATTTGAGGTAGAGGACGGCGTACTTATCAAATATAACGGGACCGGACAAGCGGTAACGGTCCCCTCTGGCGTATATTCTATTGGCGATGGGGCCTTTGCGGGGAATACACAGATAAAAAGCGTTACAATTCCGGACGATGTGTATTATATTGGCAACAATGCGTTCAGCGGCTGCAGGAATCTGCAAACGGTAGATTATACAGACAGCATTGTTTCAGTAGGCGCACACGCGTTTGACAATACGGCGTGGCTTGGTGCCCAAAGCGATCCATATGTTTGTATCAACGCGGTTTTGATTGCCTATAACAGCACAGATAAAGAAGCTGCTGTACCGCAGGGCGTTGCTTCCATTGCCGCCTATGCGTTTGCAAACCATCTGGATATTACATCGGTCACGCTGCCGGACAGCGTGCTGGAAATAGGGGAGGGCGCTTTTTTTGACTGTCAAAACCTTGCTTCAGTTTCCATACCGCAGACGGTGCAGTCGATCGGTCCGCTTGCTTTTGAAAACACAAAATGGCTTGCTGGCTACAATGAGGATTTTGTTGTGCAGGGCGACGGCATTTTAATAAAATATAACGGGAATTCTGCAAGTGCGGCGATTCCGGACAGTGTGCGGCAGATTGCAGCAGGCGCTTTTTACCAAAATAAGACAATTCGGTCTGTAACGATACCGCAAAGCGTATTCAGTATAGGGATGCGGGCGTTTGCCGGCTGCAGTGGGCTTGCGGAACTTGCATTGCCTGCAAGCGTGTTTTTTATTGATGACCAGGCCTTTGCAGACTGTACGGCTTTAGCTGCGGTGCGGATCCCCAAAACGGTAACTTATTTGGGAAGCGGTGCGTTTTCCGGCTGCACGGCGCTTACCACCGCCACAATAGACGGCAGCTTTCACACTTTGTCAAGCGGTGCGTTTTCCGGCTGTACGGCGCTTGAGGATGTAACGGTGGGGATTGCTGTGACAGATATACAAAGTGAGGCGTTTTCCGGCTGCACAAGGCTTACACAGATCAAGCTGCTGGACACTGTTGCAGAAATAGCGCTGGATGCGTTTGTAAATTGTCCGCGGCTTTCTATTTCAGGCTATCGTTTAAGCTATGCTTATACATATGCAAGATCCTGTAATATTGCTTTCCAGGCGCTCAGTGAAAAGCCGGGTGATATAAACGGCGACGGCAACGTATCGCTTACAGACGTGCTGGAAATACAAAAATATTTATCTGCTGTGTCACAGTTGACACCATTTCAGCTAAGAATTTCCGACTACGACGGAAACGACAGGGTAAACACCAGTGACGTATTGGCAATACAAAGGGCGATCGCCAGGCTGTAATAGAAAAAAGGCACACCGCTTGACAGCGTTGTAAAACTGTGCTACGATTATAAAAAATATAAAAGCGTTGAAAAGGAAGAAAACAGCCATATTTTTTGCGTCAGAGAGCATGCGCCGCAGGCTGAAAGCGCAGCAGCAGAAAGGTTGTTTTTACCACCTTTGAGCGCGCGCCGGTAGCAAGGCGCGCCGTCTGACCGCGTTACAGGTCTGAAAAGGGCAGAGTATTTCTGCTAAAATTGGGTGGAACCACGGGCACAGCCTCGTCCCTTTGGGATGGGGCTGTTTTTTATTACATAAAAACAGGAAAGGAATGTAGAAAAATGATTCAGGTAACATTGAAAAATGGCGCTGTAAAGGAGTATGAAGAAAACACCACTGCAGCGGAAGTTGCAAAATTGCTAGGCGGCGGCCTGTTTAAAGCCGTGTGTGCCTGTAAGATAGACGGTTCTGTTTGCGATTTGCGTACGGAGCTTACAAAAGACTGTACGCTGGAGCTTTTAACGTTTGAAGAGGAAGAGGGGAAAAAGGCCTTTTGGCACACGGCGTCCCATGTGCTGGCGCAAGCGGTTAAAAGGCTGTATCCCAGTGCCAAAATTGCGATCGGCCCGGCTGTGGACAACGGGTTTTATTATGATTTTGATGTGGAAAAGCCCTTTACACAGGAAGATTTGGAAAGCATAGAAGCGGAAATGAAATCTATTGTCAAAAGCGGCCTTGCGCTTGAAAGATTTACGCTTACACCGGATGCGGCGATCAAGCTTTTGCAAGAGATGGAAGAACCGTATAAGGTAGAGCTTGCAAACGAACATGCGCAAAAGGGTGAGCCGATCAGCTTTTATAAGCAAGGGGAATTTACAGACTTGTGCGCAGGCCCGCACCTGCTGACGACAGCGCCGTTGAAAGCAATCAAGCTTACAAACTGCACGGGCGCATACTGGCGGGGCGATGCAAAAAATGCGCAGCTTTGCAGAGTGTATGGGACGGCGTTCCCGAAGGCTTCGCAGCTGGAAGAGTACCTTAAAAGGGTGGAGGAGGCAAAAAGCCGAGACCATAACAAGCTGGGCCGCGAATTGGAACTTTTTACAACGTCGGACCTGATTGGCCAGGGTCTTCCTATTTTGCTTCCAAAAGGGGCGCGTATTATCCAGACGCTGCAACGCTTTGTGGAGGATGAGGAGCAGAAGCGCGGCTGGCTTTTGACAAAAACGCCGTATATGGCAAAAAGCGATCTGTATAAGCTTTCAGGCCATTGGGACCATTACAAGGACGGCATGTTTGTCATGGGCGACGAAGAAAGCGACAAAGAGGTTTTTGCATTGCGCCCCATGACCTGCCCGTTCCAGTATCAGGCATATTTAAACAGGGGGCGTTCGTACAGGGATCTTCCCCTGCGTTACAATGAAACGTCTACACTGTTCCGCAATGAGGCCAGCGGGGAAATGCACGGATTGATCCGCGTGCGCCAGTTTACAATTTCAGAGGGGCATTTGATGTGTACGCCCGAACAGCTGGAGCAGGAATTTAAAAGCTGCCTGGAGCTTGCAATTTATATGCTGAAAACGCTGGGGCTTTATGAGGATGTTTCTTACCGCTTTTCGCAATGGGACCCCAACGACAGGGAAAAGTTTATTGGAACGCCAGAGCAATGGGACGAGGCGCAGAGCGCCATGAAAAAGATTCTGGATCACTTGGAGATTCCATATGTAATCGGAGTTGGAGAGGCAGCCTTTTACGGGCCGAAGCTTGATATCCAGATCCGGAATGTTCACGGTAAGGAAGATACGCTGATTACGCTGCAGATCGACCAGATGCTGGCGGAAAAATTTGGTATGGAATATGTGGACAAAGACGGTGTGAAGAAAAACCCCTATATTATCCACAGGACCTCTATAGGCTGTTATGAAAGGACGCTGGCGCTGCTGATTGAAAAGTATGCAGGTGCCTTCCCGACTTGGCTTGCACCGGTACAGGTAAAGCTGTTGCCAATCGCCGACAGGCACATTGAAAAAATTCAGCAGGTCCGCAAAGCGCTTGAAGCCAATGGAATCCGCTGTGAAGTGGACGACAGGAGCGAAAAGATCGGTTATAAAATCCGTGAGGCACAGCTTGAAAAAGTGCCTTATATGCTTTTGCTTGGTGATAAAGATATAGAAAACGGGACAGTTTCGATCCGTTCCAGGAAAAAGGGCGACCTGGGCGCCTGTGCGCTTGCCGATTTTATTAAGAGCATTACAGAGGAAATTGCTGCAAAGACACGATAAGGCAGGCAGACGCGTTGCAACTGCAAAAGGGGTGGAAATATATGGCGCCGTATAAAAAGAGAGTTCTATGGACGGTAACCGCTTTGGCGGTCATTATTATCGGAGCGGTGGTCTTGTCTGTTTTTTCGATCCAGTGGATGGGAAAGCAAGACGTGCAGAGCATAAAGGCAGATGCCACCGGCGACCGGCTTTCTACCGATACAATTACTGCCGGTGTGATCAAGCACATGGGATATGAAAATCTTTCTAAAACGGAGGAAGACCAGGTTTCCAGACATTATGTTTTTCCTGAGGGGCTTGTAGACGGCAGCACGGTCTATGTTTCCAATTCTCCGGAATCTGCATTTGAAATTGCCTGTTTTGAAGTAGCAGACGCCAATTATATGCCGCAGCTTGACGCGGTGATCGCTGACCATATGGTCCAGCGCGCGTCCGGCTTTAGGAACAGCCCGCAGGAATATGCGCTTTTACAGGAATATACGGTAGCGCACAGCGGGGTGTATGCGTTTGTGGCAGTGGCGGACGATGCAGAAGCGGCCGCCACAGTATTTAAATCCATTGTAGAGCAAGGATAAAGACGGCCAAGGCCGGGGGGTACAGTTGCACGAGGGCTTGAAAAAGAATATTAAAAAAGGACTTTGCAGAAATACTTGCTGCAAAGTCCTTTTTATTTTAGATTAAGGCGCCTGTAGCTGTTGCTGCAGCGCCTTCACTTGGTCGAGCTTTTCCCAGGCTACGTCAAGCTCTTCCCTGCCCATATGCCCATAGGCAGCAAGCGGCCGGTATTTGGTGTCGCGCAGGCGCAGGCGGTCGATAATAGCGGCGGGGCGCAGGTCGAAGACCTGCTTGACCGCACTGGCAAGCTGTGCATTTGTATAAGCAGAGGTGCCAAAGCTGTCTACCATAACGGAAAGGGGATGTGCCACGCCAATTGCGTAGGCCAGTTGTACCTCGCACCTTTTTGCAAGGCCGGCGCCCACAATGTTTTTTGCAATATGGCGGGCCGCGTAGGCCGCGCTGCGGTCCACTTTGGTGGGGTCCTTGCCGGAAAAGCAGCCGCCGCCATGGCGGGCAAAGCCCCCGTAGGTATCTACAATAATTTTACGGCCGGTCAGGCCGCTGTCGCCCACCGGACCGCCGACCACGAAGCGTCCGGTTGGGTTAATAAAGATTTTTGTATTTTGATCGAGCAGATGCTCCGGGATAACAGGTTGGATTACATGCTTTAAAATATCTTTGCGGATCTGCTCCAGCGTTATGGCACTGTCGTGCTGTGTGGAAACAACAACAGCTTCCACACGGCGGATGACGTCGCCTTCATATTCCACTGTAACCTGCGTTTTTCCGTCAGGCCGCAAATAAGATAAAACACCGTCTTTGCGTACCTTTGTAAGCTGTTTTGCAAGCTTATGGGAAAGGGAAGCGCTCATGGGCATCAACTCCGGCGTTTCATCGCAGGCGTAACCGAACATCATACCCTGGTCGCCGGCCCCATATAGGTTATAAGCGTCCTGCGCCCCGTTTTTATGCTCCAGACTTTGATTTACGCCCATGGCAATGTCGCCGGACTGCGCGTCGATGGAAGTAAGCACAGCACAGGTGTTTCCGTCAAAGCCGCAGGCAGGGTCGTCATAGCCAATGGAGCAGATCACTTCCCTTGCAATAGAAGCAATATCCACATAGCAGTCGGTAGTGATTTCCCCCATAACATGCACCATACCGGTGGTACACGTTACCTCGCAGGCGACATGGGCGTTTTGATCCTGTTCCAGGATCGCGTCCAAAACGGCGTCGGAAATTTGGTCGCAGACTTTATCGGGGTGTCCTTCTGTTACGGATTCAGATGTAAAATAATGTTTTTCCATAAAAACCTTCCTTTCGTGATAAAAATGCGTGTTGAAATCAAAAATCCGCTTTCGGATAAACCAGAAAGCGGATTTAAAAACTCATCTTCCGGCTTTACCGCAGGATTTGGCACCTTGCAAAAACTGCAGGTTGCCGGACTTCACAGGGCCTGTCCCTCCGTCACTCTTGATAAGCAGATGTTATTGAATTTATAATAGTCTTGTATAATAGCGCTGGCTGTTTGCACAGGCTTTCGCCATGAGCAGATATGCAGCTTGTGTACTTTATTTAGCGTATTCAATGGCCCGGCTTTCCCGTAAGATATTGACCTTGATCTGGCCGGGGTATTCCAGGTCAGATTCAATCTTTTGGCAAATTTCCCTGGCAAGCGGGATCATACGCTCGTCGTTAATGACCTCGGGTTTTACCATAATGCGGATCTCACGCCCGGCCTGGATGGCAAAGCAGTTTTCCACACCGTTAAACGAAGACGCGACCTCTTCCAGCTTTTGCAGACGTTTAATATAGTTTTCCAGATTTTCACGCCGTGCACCAGGCCTTGCAGCGGAAATAGCGTCTGCAGCCTGTACAATGCAGGCAACGACCGTTTTGGCCTCGATATCGCCGTGGTGCGCATGGATCGCATGAATAACGGCTTCGCTTTCCTTATATTTTTTTGCGACATCCACGCCGATTTCGATATGAGAGCCTTCAATTTCGTGGTCAAGGGCTTTACCAATGTCATGCAGCAAACCGGCCCTTTTGGCAATAGCGGGATCCAAGCCAAGCTCGCTTGCCATGATGCCCGCAAGATAAGAAACCTCCAGCGAATGGTTCAACACGTTTTGTCCATAACTTGTACGGTAGCGCAGCCGGCCGAGCAGCTTGATCAGCTCAGGATGAATACCGTTGACACCCGCCTCTATTACGGCGCGCTCGCCCTCTTTCTTGATTGTGGCTTCTACTTCTCTTCTTGCTTTTTCTACGGTTTCTTCAATCCTTGCCGGGTGGATCCGGCCGTCGGATATAAGCTTTTCAAGCGCGACCCTTGCAATTTCACGCCGAACCGGTTCAAAGCTGGAAAGCGTAATTGCCTCGGGTGTATCATCAATGATCAAATCCACGCCGGTAAGCGTTTCAATGGTGCGTATGTTCCTGCCTTCGCGGCCGATAATGCGGCCCTTCATTTCGTCGTTCGGCAGTGGTACAACGGAAACCGTCGCCTCTGCCACATGGTCTGCCGCACAGCGCTGTATTGCAAGCGAAATAATATTTCTTGCTTTTTGCTCGCTTTCGTCTTTCAACTGCTGTTCATATTCTAGGATCCGTACGGCCTTTTCATGGGTCAGTTGGCTTTCCAGCTCGTTTAAGAGGTAGGATTTTGCCTGTTCAGCCGTATAACCGGAAATACGCTCAAGCATCTCAAACTGGCTTTTTTTGACCATTTCCGCTTCTTCAAATTTTTCATCGGCGGCTTTCAGCCGTTTTTGTACCTTCTCTTCTTTTATTTCCAGGTTTTCCAGTTTTTTGTCAAGCGTTTCTTCCTTGGATTGAATTCTGCGTTCCTGTCTTTGTACTTCTCTTCTTCTTTCTGCTAATTCTTTTTCTGATTCATTTCGCAGTCGGTGTGTTTCGTCCTTACCTTCTAAAATAATTTCTTTCTTCTTGGCTTCCGCCGTTTTCAAAGCTTCGCTTACAATTTTTTTGGCTTCCGCTTCCGCAGAGCCAATTGCCGCTTCCGCAATCTTTTTTCTGTGATTGATGCCGGCAAAAAAAGCAGCGCCGCCACATGCGGCTGCAATTACTACGATCAGCACGATCGCCAACCATAAATCCATCTGAATGGACACCTCCTTGATTTGATTTTTTCAATGCTAAATTTCATAAAAATTAATCAACTCAAAGAGCCGTTATTACGGATAATATTCAATTGTCTGCTTAAAATAAACATAACAAGCCCGCTATAAAGCGGGGATAAACTGTCTCTTATATACACGCCGCAAGGCGCGCACCCGTTACAATTTTATTGATTTATCTATTTTATAACGGCCCCGTATACGAGTCCAATTAATAAAGTGACCGGCAGCATAGAAAGCCGCTTGTCCCTTGCGGTATTTGCAGGTGGCCCCGACCGTCGGAAACAGTGGGAAAACCATACAGATATCCTTATCTATTTTATCTTTCAATAGTGCAAAAGTCAAGAATTATTTGTATCTTTTGCATATGCGGTGGGGCAGGGCAGGCAAAAGCGCGCGGCTGCTTTGGTTATAAGGTGCGCAAGGGCAACGGCAGCCTGCAAAGCGGTAGGGTGTTTTTTTATGGAAAAATTTATTAAAAATTTTTGTTAAAATTTTATCAACGGGCTTGTATTATTGCGAAAAATGCTTTATTATATGAAGTGCTAGTTTGATAGTTTAAAAATTCAGGAGGTAGTATTATGTCAGTAAAAGTGGCGATTAACGGTTTTGGGCGCATTGGCCGCCTTGCTTTCAGGCAGATGTTCGGTGCGGAAGGGTACGAGGTTGTAGCGATTAACGACCTTACCGATGCAAAAATGCTTGCGCATCTTTTGAAGTACGATTCTGCACAGGGACGCTATGACAAGCCGGTGGAAGCAAAGGAAAATTCCATTGTAGTAGATGGCAAGGAAATTACCATTTATGCAAAAGCAAACGCAGCGGAGCTTCCGTGGGGCGAGCTGGGCATTGATGTTGTTCTGGAGTGCACAGGCTTTTATTGCTCAAAGGCGAAAAGCCAGGCGCATATTGATGCAGGCGCTAAAAAGGTTGTTATCTCTGCGCCCGCAGGCAACGACCTTCCTACAATTGTTTACAGCGTAAACGAAAAGACGCTGACCAAGGAAGATACGATTATTTCCGCAGCTTCCTGTACGACCAACTGCTTGGCTCCCATGGCAAATGCTCTGAACAAGCTTGCTCCGATCAAGAGCGGCATTATGAGTACGATTCACGCTTATACGGGCGACCAGATGGTTCTGGACGGACCGCACAGAAAGGGCGACCTCAGAAGGGCTCGTGCAGCCGCTGTGAATATTGTCCCGAACTCCACGGGTGCTGCAAAGGCAATTGGCCTGGTTATCCCTGAGCTCAACGGCAAGCTGATCGGCAGCGCACAGCGCGTTCCTGTTCCGACAGGCTCTACAACCATCCTTACGGCCATTGTAGAGGGTTCTGTGACGGTTGACCAGATTAACGCTGCTATGAAGGCCGCCGCTTCTGATTCCTATGGATATAACGAAGACCCGATCGTTTCTTCCGATATTGTCGGGATTACCTATGGTTCTCTCTTTGATGCAACGCAGACGATGGTTATCAATCTGGACAACGGTACAAGCGAGGTACAGGTTGTTTCCTGGTATGATAATGAAAACAGCTACACAAGCCAGATGGTAAGGACCATTAAGTATTTTGCAGAGCTGTAATGAAAGCTTAAAATTTTATGGCAGGGCGGGTTTTCCCGCCCTGTTTTTCTATGCGCGTTTACGCTGCCAAACGGGGGTAAAATACGCTTGGATGCACTTGAAAACTGCCATCTGCAAATAGGCTGTTTTTTATTGTAAAATTCTGGATAGAAAATAGATTTGGCGGCTTTATGGTTTTGCAATGCAGGCAACGGCTTGCAAAAGCGGTAAACCGGTATCTGGTTTTGTTGTATTATAAAAAACTACTGAAAAACATGGGGGAAAATAAGTAAAATTTTTTATTGCTTTTTTCTGCTTTTTCCATTAAAATATTATGTTGGTGATACTTGTGAAAAACGTGTTGATTGTATCCAAATCTCAGCAGAGCATAGCGCCTTTGTCCGGCCTGTTACAGGAAAAAGGCTACAGGGAGGTAGAAGCGGCTTTTTCTGTGCAAAAGGCAGAATGCCTTGCCGAAAGCCACCCGTTTGATTTGGTGATTATCAACACCCCGGTTATGGACGGAACGGGGATAGAGCTTTCTTTTTATATGGCGGACAACACGCGTGCAGGCGTTTTGCTTTTAATCCGCGAAGATGCGATCGAGGCGTGCAGAGAAAAAATTGAGAACCACGGCATTTTTATTATACCAAAGCCAATCAGCCGCAGTTATTTCTGTCAGGCCATAAAAATGTGGGAGGTTTCTAAACGCAGACTGACAAGGCTTGAGCGGGAAAATATGGAGCTCAAAAACAAGGTTGAGGAAATCAAGATTATTCACAGGGCAAAATGTGTTTTGATGCAGTGCCTTTCCATGAGCGAATCGCAGGCACACAGGTATCTTGAAAAACAGGCGATGGATATGCGCCAGAGCAAGATTAGAGTGGCGGAGCAGGTGCTCAACACATATGAAAATTAAGCGGCGTTCAGGTGTTTATACAAAAGCGGCATGTACGTACAGCCGTTTTATAAGCCGAAATGGTTATTATAAGGACAGCCGCCGGCGTCCGAAGTAGTACCAGGAAAGGGATGGATAGAAAATTATGAGCAAAACGGCATACTTAATTTTGGAAAACGGCAAGGTATTTGAAGGAAAAAGCTTTGGCGCTGAAAAAGAAGTAACAGGGGAGCTTGTCTTTACAACGGCAATGACCGGCTACCTGGAAACACTCACCGACCCCAGTTATTATGGGCAGGTGGTTATGCAGACATTCCCTTTAATTGGAAATTACGGGGTTATTCCCTCCGATTTTGAAAGCGCACAGCCGGCGCTTCGGGCATATGTTGTAAGGAATAGGTGTCAAGAACCTTCTAACTTTCGTTGCGAGGGTACTCTTGACACCTTTTTAAAAGCGTGCGGGATTCCGGGTATGTACGACCTGGATACCAGAGCGCTTACAAGGATTGTGCGCGAATATGGCGTTATGAACTGCAAGCTGGTGTATTCGCTTGCAAATAAGGAGCAGGATTTAAAAGAGATTGCATCCTACAGGGTCACCGATGCGGTCCGCTCTGTGACGAAAAACGGGCAGGAACGTTTTTGTGCGCAGGAGCCGCGGTATAACGTCGTGTTGTGGGATTTTGGCGCAAAGGATAATATCCGGCGAGAGCTTGTAAAAAGGGGCTGCAATGTTACCGTTGTGCCCTCTTACACCACGGCGCAGCAGATCAAGGACTTGCATCCCGACGGAATTATGCTTTCAAACGGCCCTGGAAACCCTGCGGACAACGTTGCCGTGATCGAACAACTCAGAATTTTATGTGAAGAGAAAATCCCAACCTTTGGCATTTGCCTGGGGCACCAGCTTCTTGCGCTGTCGCAGGGAGCTAAAACAAAAAAGCTGAAATACGGCCACCGCGGCGCCAACCAGCCCGCGACAGATACGCAGACAGGCCGGGTATATATTACCAGCCAGAACCACGGGTATGCGGTTGTGGGGGAAAGCCTGCCCACAAACGCAAGGGAAAGCTATAAAAATGCAAATGATGGCACGTGTGAGGGCGTAGAATATCTGGACATGCCTGCATTTTCTGTGCAATTCCATCCGGAAGCCTGCGGCGGCCCGCTTGATACGGGATTTCTGTTTGATAGGTTTCTCTCTATGATGGACGAAAAAAACAGGCAATAGTATAGGGCCGGTTTACAGTGCCGCACAACGCGACCCCTGATTTTGGAAAGGATGAATAGAATATGCCGTTGAATCAAGATATAAAAAGAGTCATGGTGATCGGATCTGGGCCGATTGTGATTGGACAGGCCGCAGAATTTGACTATGCAGGCACGCAGGCCTGCAGAGCGCTTAAGGAGGAAGGGCTGGAGGTTATTTTGATCAATTCCAACCCTGCTACCATTATGACGGACAACGCCATGGCCGATAAAATATATATAGAGCCTCTTACGCTGGAAACCGTCAAGCGGATTATTGAAAAAGAAAAGCCAGACAGCCTGCTTTCCACTTTGGGAGGGCAAACGGGGCTGACGCTTTCAATGCAGCTTGCAAAAGAGGGTTTTTTGGAAAAGAACCATGTCAAGCTTTTGGGCGCCGACCCTGTTACAATTGACAAGGCAGAGGACAGGCAGATGTTTAAAGATACGATGGAGGAGATCGGCCAGCCGGTCATACCTTCCCGTGTTGTAAACGACGTAGAAAGCGCCGTGCGCTTCGCCCAGGAAATAGGGTATCCTTTGATTATCCGTCCGGCGTTTACTTTGGGCGGTACAGGCGGCGGAATCGTGGAAAACGAAGAAGAGCTGCGCGAAATTACGGCAAACGGCCTGGAGCTTTCGCCTATTACACAGGTGCTTGTGGAAAAATGTATTGCAGGCTGGAAAGAAATTGAATTTGAAGTCATGCGCGACGCGGCGGGCAATGTTATTACGGTCTGTTCCATGGAAAACTTTGACCCGGTAGGCGTACATACGGGCGACAGCATTGTAATTGCGCCGGCGGTCACTCTGGCCGACAAAGAGTACCAGATGCTCAGAAGCGCATCTTTGGATATTATTTCCGCACTTGGCGTAGAGGGCGGCTGCAATTGTCAATTTGCATTGAACCCGGAAACGTTTGATTATGCGGTGATCGAAGTAAATCCCAGGGTTTCGCGCTCATCGGCGCTTGCCTCCAAGGCGACCGGCTACCCAATTGCCAAAGTGGCGGCAAAAATTGCCATTGGTTATACGCTCAGCGAAATTAAGAATGCCGTAACGGGTTCAACCTATGCATGCTTTGAGCCTGCGCTCGATTATGTAGTCGTCAAGCTGCCCAAATGGCCGTTTGACAAATTTGTATATGCAAAGCGCCAGCTTGGCACACAGATGAAGGCAACCGGCGAGGTTATGGCTATTGCGCCTACGTTTGAACAGGCCATCATGAAGGCGGTGCGCGGCGCTGAAATTTCGCTGGATACGCTCAACAGCGAAAAATTTGCCAATATGTCTGTGGATATGCTCAGAAACAGGCTGAAGGTCTGTGACGACGAACGGCTCTTCTGCATTTACCAGGCGTTGAAAAAAGGCATAACAGTGGAGGAAATCCATGCTGTTACCATGGTGGACGAATGGTTTTTGCATAAGCTTTCTAAATTGACGGCAATGGAAGAGGCACTGCAAAAGGGCCCGCTTACGCAGAAGCTGTATTGTAAGGCAAAGCACATGGGCTTTTTGGATAAGGTCATCAGCCGTTTAAGCGGCTGTGAAATTGAAAGTCCCATGCTGCCTGTATATAAGATGGTGGACACCTGCGCGGCTGAATTTGCGGCGGAAACACCGTATTTTTATTCTACTTTTGACAGTGAAAACGAAGCGCGTGAATTTATAGATGAAAGATATACGGGGAAAAAGACGATTATCGTGTTTGGCTCCGGCCCAATCCGGATTGGCCAGGGGATAGAATTTGACTATGCTTCTGTCCATTGTGTATGGGCGCTGAAAAAAGCAGGCTATGAGGTGGTGATCGTCAACAACAACCCCGAAACCGTTTCCACCGATTTTGACACGGCCGACAGGCTGTATTTTGAACCGCTGACAAACGAAGACGTCATGGGGATCATCCATACAGAAAAACCCTACGGCGTGGTTGTGGCGTTCGGCGGACAGACGGCGATCAAGCTGACAAAGTTTTTAAGCAAGCAGGGCGTAAATATTTTGGGAACTTCTGCCGACAGCATTGATATGGCGGAGGACAGGGAGCGTTTTGACGAGCTGCTGGAAAGGCATAACATTAAACGGCCGCAGGGCGTGACCGTCATGACGACAGAAGAAGCGCTTGACGTGGCCGAAAAAATTGGCTATCCTGTGCTGATGCGGCCTTCTTATGTGCTGGGCGGACAGAATATGATTATCGCCTTTAATGAAGACGACATTGTCGAATATATGTCGATCATTCTTTCCCAAAATATTGAAAACCCTATTTTGATTGACAAGTACCTGATGGGGACGGAAATTGAAGTCGACGCCATATGCGACGGGGAAGAGATTCTGATCCCCGGGATTATGGAGCATGTGGAACGTGCGGGCGTGCACTCCGGCGATTCGATCGCTGTATATCCGGCATGGAACATCAACGATGAAATGACGGAGAAAATTGTACATTCCTCCAGGGATTTGGCGCTTTCCCTGGAAACCAAAGGCCTTGTGAATATTCAGTATTTAATTTATAAAAACGACCTGTATGTCATTGAGGTCAACCCGCGTTCTTCCAGGACAATCCCCTATATTAGCAAGGTAACGGGCGTTCCAATGGTAGATCTTGCAACAAGGGCCATGCTGGGCGAAAAGCTTAAAGATATGGGTTATGGCACAGGGCTTTATAAAAAATCGCCTTATGTTGCTGTGAAGGTTCCGGTATTTTCTTTTGAAAAGCTTATTAATGTGGACAACCATTTGGGGCCTGAAATGAAATCCACAGGGGAAGTGCTTGGTATTGCCGGAACGTTGGAGGAAGCACTGTACAAGGGCCTGATCGGTGCCGGCTATAAGATGACCAAATCCGGCGGCGTGCTGATTACGGTACGCAACAGCGATAAGGGAGAAATTGGCGATACCGCCAAAAAATATGCGGAGCTGGGCTTTGACATTTATGCCACAAAGGGTACGGCTGAGGTTTTAAAAGAATACGGCATAGAAGCCGTAGTGGTCAATAAAATTCATGAGTCCAAAGACAATACCCTCACATTGATCGAAAGTGGGAAGATCAGCTATGTAATTTCTACCTCCTCCAAGGGGCGTATCCCAACGCGCGACAGCGTAAAGATCCGTCGTAAAACTGTAGAGCGCAACATCCCATGCCTTACTTCCATTGATACCGCCAACGCGCTTGCCGGCTGTTTGAAGAGCCGGTATACACCGCACAATACAGAATTGGTGGACATCAATCATATGAGGAGTGAAAAGATGCAATACGAATTTACAAAAATGCATGGCTGCGGCAACGACTATATTTATTTTAATTGCTTCCGTCAAAAGATTAACAATCCGGAGGGCTTAAGCGTTCGGCTTTCCGACCGGCGTTACGGTATAGGCGGCGACGGCGTGATTTTGATTTGTCCGTCAGAGGTTGCCGACGCAAAAATGCGTATGTTCAATCTGGACGGCTCTGAAGGGAAAATGTGCGGCAACGGCGTGCGATGCATTGGAAAATATTTGTACGACCACGATATGGTCGATCAGAACAAAGACACCGTAACGATTGAAACGTTAAGCGGGATCAAAACGCTAAAGGTCTATAAACAGGACGGAGAGGTCAAGCGGCTTCGTGTGGACATGGGGAAAGCGGAGCTTGATCCGAAAAGGATCCCCGTTGCCATGGATCAGAAGGCGGTAATCAACGAGCCTGTGACGATCGGCGGCAACGATTATCACATCACCTGTGTGTCCATGGGCAATCCGCATTGCGTGGTTTTTGTAAACAACGTGGATTCGCTGGATATTGAAAGCATTGGCCCACAATTTGAATTTGACCCACTTTTCCCGGAGCGTGTCAACACGGAATTTGTAAAAGTGCTTGATCGCCATACCATCCGTATGCGTGTATGGGAACGCGGAAGCGGCGAAACATGGGCCTGCGGCACTGGCGCGTGCGCGGCGGCTGTGGCGGCTGTGGAAAATGGCTTCTGCCCCAAAGATGAAGACATTACCATTAAGCTCAAAGGCGGGGACTTGGTGATCCGCTATACAGATGAAACAGTCTATATGACAGGCGAGGCAGAGCGCATTTTTGAAGGTACGATTGTTTTATAAACAGATAAAACAATCGGGCGGTAAAGCCCGGCTGTGTAAATAAAAAGGGGAGGCGCAGGGGCGACAATACAGGTTGCCCCTTGGCGTTTTTGTTAAGGGAAAGGACGAAAAAGAATGGCGAAGTATATTTTTGTAACGGGCGGCGTTGTCTCTGGCCTGGGCAAAGGCATTACAGCGGCTTCTCTGGGCAGGCTGTTGAAGGCAAAGGGATTAAAAATTGCAGCGCAAAAGCTGGATCCATATATTAACGTAGACCCGGGTACCATGAGCCCTTACCAGCATGGAGAGGTCTATGTTACGGAAGACGGCGCAGAAACAGACCTGGACCTGGGGCATTATGAGCGGTTTATCGACGAAAACCTCAATAAATTTTCCAATCTTACAACGGGAAAAGTGTATTCTAACGTTTTAGATAAGGAAAGAAAAGGCGAATATCTGGGGCAGACGGTGCAGGTGATCCCGCATATTACCAATGAAATTAAAAACTTTATTTATAATGTGGGGAAAAAATCAAATGCAGACGTGGTTATTACAGAGATTGGCGGCACGGTCGGCGATATTGAAAGCCAGCCGTTTTTAGAGGCGATCCGCCAGGTATCGTTGGAGGTAGGGCCGGACAATTGCATTTTTATACACGTTACGCTTGTGCCATACTTGAAAAGCTCAGGCGAGCATAAGTCCAAACCCACGCAGCACAGTGTAAAAGAACTGCGTTCGCTTGGAATCAATCCGGATATTATCGTACTGCGCTGCGACGAACCGATTGATCAAGGCATTTTCAAAAAAATTGCGTTGTTCTGTAATGTAAAGCCGGACTGCGTTATTGAAAATATTACGCTTCCCGTGCTGTACCAGGCGCCCCTGATGCTGGAAAAAAACCATTTTTCCGACATTGTGTGCAGGGAGCTGCACCTGGAATGTAAGGAAGGCGATATGCGCGAATGGCTGGAAATGCTCAAGCGCATAGAATCCAGAAACAAGGACGTAAGGATTGCGCTTGTAGGTAAGTATGTGCAGCTGCACGACGCCTACCTTTCTGTTGCAGAGGCGTTACACCACGCAGGTTATGAAAACGCTGCACACGTACATATTGAATGGGTGGACGCGGAGCTTGTAACAGAATATACTGTAGAAGAACTTTTAGGCGGCTGCCACGGGATATTGGTTCCTGGGGGCTTTGGCGACAGAGGGATTGAGGGAAAGATCACGGCTGCAAGGTACGCAAGGGAAAATAACGTGCCGTATCTTGGTATTTGCCTTGGCATGCAGACGGCCGTCATTGAATTTGCCAGAAACGTGCTGGGGCTGGAGGATGCAAACTCCGGGGAATTTGCCCCCCATTCGGAAAACCGGGTGATTGACCTTATGCCCGACCAGCTGGGGGTTGTTTCCAAAGGCGGTACCATGCGTCTGGGCGCGTATCCCTGTAAGATCAAAGAGAAAACCAATATGGCACGCGCATATGGGAAAAGCGAAATTGCCGAACGGCACCGACACCGTTATGAATTTAATAACGAATACAGGGAAGAGTATGAGAAAAACGGTATGATTGTTACCGGTACTTCCCCAAATGGGATGCTGGTAGAGGCGGTGGAAATTCCTGCCAACCGCTTTTATGTGGGCGTGCAATACCACCCCGAATTTAAAAGCCGTCCGCAGGCGGCGCACCCGCTCTTCCGTGATTTTGTCAAGGCATCTTTAGAGCATAAAAAAATAACAGAAAAATAATGCGTAAAACACGCGTCTGGAAAGGAAAAAGCGTATGAAAATAAACCAAAATTTTGACCGTATGGTTCCCAGCTATCTTTTTGCGGAAATTGCAAAAAGGGTCGAAGCATTTGCAGCGGCCAATCCGGATAAAAAACTGATTCGCCTGGGAATAGGCGATGTAACACTTCCGCTTGCGCCCGTTGTGGTTCAGGCGATGAAAAAAGGGGCGGAAGACCTTGCCCACAAGGAAACGTTTAAGGGATATCCCGATTACGAGGGCTATGCTTTTTTGCGGGAAGCAGTCGCCGGTTATTATAAGAGCTATGGAGTAGAAATCGGCGCAGATGAAATTTTTATAAGCGACGGCGCAAAGAGCGACTGTGGAAATATTGGCGATATTTTTGATACGGACAACACCGTGCTGGTCACAGACCCTGTGTACCCTGTGTATGTGGATTCTAACCTGATGGCCGGCAGGAAGATTTTGTATGCCGATTCTACCTGGGAAAACGGGTTTGCAGCGATGCCCGACAAAAATGTAAAGGCAGATATCATTTACCTTTGTTCGCCAAACAACCCGACAGGCTCGGTTTATACAAAAGAACAACTGAAAACATGGGTGGATTATGCGCTTGCAAACGACGCTGTTATATTATATGACGCTGCGTATGAAGCCTTCATCACACAGGATGTACCCAGAAGCATTTTTGCAATAGAGGGTGCAAGAAACTGCGCCATTGAATTTTGCTCACTTTCCAAAACAGCTGGTTTTACCGGAACACGCTGCGGATATACGGTAATTCCCAAGGAGCTTACGCGCTGCGGGAAGAGCCTGCACCAGCTTTGGTACCGTCGGCAGGCAACGAAGTTCAACGGTGTTTCCTGGCCTGTCCAGTGCGCAGCTGCCGCGGTGTTTTCGGAAGAGGGACAAAAACAGATCAAAGAGAACATTGCCTATTATCAGGAAAATGCCCGTATTATTGCGGATGCGCTTGATGAGCTGGGAATTGTCTATACAGGGGGAAAGAACTCCCCGTATATCTGGCTGAAGTGCCCAAATCAGATGCGTTCCTGGGACTTTTTCGATTATTTGCTTGAAAAGGCCAATGTTGTCGGCACGCCGGGCGCGGGCTTTGGAAAAAACGGCGAAGGGTTTTTCCGTCTGACCGCTTTTGGCGACAGGGAAAGTACGCTGGAGGCCGTAAAAAGGATTAAAAGCCTGCAATATTGATGGCATAGCCCACTTTCTACAGCCTTTATTGCAGCAGAGGCAAGGTAAGGGGACAAACAGAAAGAGGAAAAGGGCGGGACAAAACATCCCGCCCTTTGTTCCATAAATGGATGAAAAGGAAAGAGGGGCGTTATGGCTTTTTTACCTGTAACCCGGCAAGAGCTGATACAAAAGGGCATAGAGACGCCTGATTTTGTCTTTGTAACAGGCGATGCATATGTGGACCATCCGAGCTTTGGCGTCAGCATTTTATCGCGCCTTTTGGAGCATCACGGTTATACGGTGGCCATTTTGCCACAGCCAGACATAAACGGGACAAAAGATCTTACACGCTTTGGCAGACCAAAACTCGGTTTTTTGGTAACGTCGGGGAATATAGACAGCATGGTGTCCCATTATACGGTGGCAAAAAAGCGGCGCAGTCACGACGTCTATTCAGCGGGGGGCAAAACAGGAAAACGCCCTGACCGTGCGGTGCTTGTCTATACGCGCAGGCTTAAGCAGCTTTACCCGGATTGCCCTGTCATCATAGGCGGGCTGGAGGCTTCCCTGCGCCGTTTTGCGCATTATGATTATTGGGACGACTGCGTGCGTCCCTCAATCCTGATCGACAGTGGCGCGGATCTGTTGACCTACGGTATGGGGGAAAACCAGACGCTTGCAATCGCACAGCGCTTGAAAGAAGGCCTGCCGATTGCAGCGCTGTACGATATCCGGGGTGTTTGTTATGCTGTTCCGACAAAGGAGTATGTGCCGACTTCTGTCTGCGAGTGCCCTTCGTTTGAGCGCGTAAGGCAGGATAAGCGCGATTATGCCATTGCATGCAGAAAGCAGATGGAGGAGCAAGATGCGGTGCGAGGCCGTGTGGTCATACAACGCCATGGAAACAGGATATTGGTGCAGAACCCACCGATGCCTCCGCTTACCACACAAGAGCTGGATATGGTATACGCTTTGCCGTATATGCGTACGTACCATCCCATGTATGAAAAAGAAGGCGGCGTACCCGGTATTGCAGAAGTGGAATTTTCTATCACCCACAACCGCGGTTGCTTTGGCGCATGTAATTTTTGTGCGCTTGCGTTCCACCAGGGGCGGGCCGTTACCGCCAGAAGCGAACAGTCCGTTCTGGATGAGGCGGTAAGGCTGACAAAACATCCGCGCTTTAAGGGATATATTCACGACGTGGGCGGCCCTACGGCCAATTTCCGTCTGCCGTCGTGTAAAATACAGGAAAAGGCGGGGCTTTGTAAAAATAAAAAATGCCTGGCGCCGCACCCATGCAGCCAGCTGCAGGTGTCGCACGCAGAATATTTGGATTTGCTGCGCAAGCTGCGGAACATACCCGGGGTAAAAAAGGTGTTTATCCGTTCGGGTATCCGGTTTGACTATATAATGGCAGACCCGGATCGTCAATTTTTTAAAGAACTGGTGCAGCACCATATCAGCGGCCAGTTGAAGGTAGCGCCGGAGCACTGCTCAAACGCAGTGCTTGATAAAATGGGAAAGCCGCATATTGAAACTTACAAGCGCTTTGCAGATGAATTTTATAAGCTTACAAGGCAGCTGGGAAAAGAGCAATATCTGGTACCCTATTTGATGTCCTCGCATCCGGGGGCAACGATGAAAGACGCGGTGGAGCTTGCACTTTTTTTAAAGCGCGAGCATATCCGTCCGGAACAGGTGCAGGATTTTTACCCAACACCCGGCACGGTTTCCACCTGTATGTTTTACACCGGGATGGATCCATATACCCTGCAGCAGGTATATGTGCCCAAAACGGCGCATGAAAAAGCTATGCAGCGCGCACTGCTGCAGTATTTTCAGCCTAAAAACAGGGAGCTTGTCATAGAAGCGCTGCTTCTGGCCGGCAGGGAGGATTTGATCGGTACAGATAAAAAGTGCCTGGTACCGCCTACGCCCGCTTACCGCGCGCGGCTTATGCAAAAACAGCGGACAGCGCATGGCAGCCGAAAGGGATTGAAGGGAAAAAAGAAAAAGCGCCGCGCTTAAGATTGGGTGCCGGTTTTAAATCATAAAGCTTAAAACAGGCTTTATAAAATTAAAAAAGCCCGGCGACAGATAAAAAGGACTGTGTTATGAAGAAAAAGACAGGAAAAATTGTATTGCTATCGCTTGTTCTGGCGGCCACACTGCTTATTTCCTTTGGCGCACCGCTGGGTATACCCACATGGGACGATGTCTTTTCCATTTTTTCGCCCGTACCCGTTATGGAGGAAGACGGGCTGTATGTCCATTTCCTGGACGTGGGCTGCGCAGACAGCGCTTATATTACCTGCGACGGCTACCATGTGCTGATCGACGCGGGCAATCCCTCCATGCAGGAAACAGTAGCCTATTATTTAAGGCAGTGCGGTGTAAAGAAGCTGGATCTTGTCATTGCGTCGCATCCGGATAAGGACCATATAGGCGATATGCCGTCGGTTTTACAGCGGCTGCAGGTGTTGCGGTTTTGGATGCCCGATATAGAGGAAGACCTTGTACCACAGGCAGACTATTATACCGATATGCTGCATGCAATTGACGGGCAGGGCATTACGGTGCAAAACCCAAAGCCTGGGGAAAGCCTGCAGCTTGGACAGATGCAGCTTACGGTGCTTGCACCGCTTAAAGCATACAGCAGCTCCAACAATAATTCGCTTGTAGTAAAGCTGACCTATAAAAGCAACAGCTTTTTATTTACGGGAGATGCAGAAAAACAGTCTGAGCAGGATATTTTGGAAAGCGGCGCAGATGTACATGCGGATGTCCTGAAGGTGGGGCATCACGGCAGCAAAAGCTCCAGCACAAAAGCATTTTTACAAGCCGTTTCGCCACAGTATGCGGTCATCAGCGTAGGGGATAACAGCTATGGGCTTCCAAAGCGCACGGTGATCAGGCGTATGGAAAAACAAAATATACAGGTATACCGAACTGACGTGTACGGTACGGTTGTTTTTTACAGCGATGGCAGCACCGTAACACCGCTTACCGCCGCATAGCAGTAAAAAAGGAGAGAATAGAATGACCACATTAAAAATTGACCATTTTGATACACAATATGCTTATTGTACAGACAGAGAAAAAAAGCTTTTTGCAATTGCGCTGGAGGAACTGCCGCACGAAGCAAAAAAAGGCGACATACTGCTGATTGATGACGATGGAAAGCTACAAATTCAGCGTTAAACAGACAAAAAATATCCCACAGGCGTTTTTCCCTTGACAAACCCCGCTGGCTTTTATATACTGGACGTACAGGCAGTGAGAAGAAGAAGTACCTCCAAAAAACGGTGCAGAGAGGCTGCGGCTGGTGTAAGCGGCTGCGTTTTTGGGGCGAAATACATCTTTGAGCCGTCAGCTGAACCGGCGTTTTGCCCAAGTAGGCCGGACCGGGTGCGCCCGTTACAGCGTGAGGGTATATAAGCATTTGTACCCGTGAGGCTGCCGTTGTGAAGCGGCAGTAAATTGAGGTGGTACCACGGAGCTTTCCGTCCTCTGTACGGCAGGGGACGGTTTTTTTCATATAAGCTTGCAAAAAACGCCGCCTCCTGCTGGTTTTCATTATTTTCTGCCGAAAGGTAAAAACAGGAGGAATACAAATGGGCGTATTTGACGAACTCAAGGCAAGGGGCATGATTGCCCAGACAACAAACGAGCAGCAGGTCAGAGACCTGCTCAACAACCATAAAACGGTGTTTTATATTGGCTTTGATCCTACAGCGGACAGCCTGCATGTGGGCCATTTTGTACAGATTATGGTAATGGCGCATATGCAAAGGGCGGGACATGTTCCCATTGCGCTGTTTGGCGGAGGCACCGGCATGGTTGGCGATCCCAGCGGAAAAAGCGATATGCGTAAAATGCTTACAAAGGAAAAGATTGACCACAACATCCGTTGTTTTCAAAAACAGATGTCGAGACTGATCGATTTTTCAGAAGGAAAAGCCATTATGGTTAACAACGCCGACTGGCTGCTCGATTTAAATTATATTGCATTTATCCGCGAAATTGGCGTGCATTTTTCCGTCAACAAAATGCTTGCGGCAGAATGCTACAAGCAAAGGCTTGCGCGTGGCGGGCTTACATTTTTTGAACTAAATTATATGTTGATGCAAAGCTACGACTTTTATGTATTGAACCAGAAATACGGGTGTCAGCTTGAACTTGGCGGTGACGACCAGTGGAGCAATATCATAGGCGGCGTGGAATTAATTAGACGAATTGCCGCAAAAGAAGCGGAACAAACCGGGAAACCAATCCCTAAAACGGCAGAATCATTTGGCATGACGTTTACGCTGCTTACGACAAGCGAAGGCAAAAAGATGGGAAAAACAGAAGCCGGCGCAGTATGGCTGGACCCGGAAAAAACCAGCCCATATGCGTTTTATCAGTACTGGCGGAATATAGCGGACGCAGATGTAGAACGTTGCCTGAAAATACTGACCTTCCTTCCGCTTGAAGAGATCGACACACTTGCAAAGCTGCAGGGCAGCGAAATAAACCGTGCCAAAGAGGTGCTTGCCTTTGAGGTAACAAAGCTGATCCATGGGCAGGAAGAAGCGCAAAAAGCACAAGATGCAGCAAAGGCGTTGTTCGAAGCGGGCAAAAGCGCCCAGGATATGCCCTCCACCACGCTAACGCAGAGCGATTTTACAGACGGCCAGATTACAGTAGTCGATTTATTGCTGAAAACAAAGCTTGCACCGTCTAAAAGTGAGGCGCGCAGGTTGATTTTACAGGGCGGCGTGATGGTAGAGGATCAAAAAATAACAGAGCCGGGTGCCTGTGTTACAGCGGCCCAATTTGAGGAGAAGGGTTTTGTTGTAATAAAAAAGGGGAAAAAGGCTTTTCATAAGATTTGCTTGTAAGCAATAAAGGGGAACACAATTGAGGGAAGGTGGAACATACAGATGAAAAAGTTTTTTTCGGAATTTAAAGATTTTATTATGCGGGGAAATGTAATGGATCTGGCGGTTGCCGTGATTGTAGGCGCTGCGTTCCAAGCAATCATCAGTTCCCTGGTAGACGACGTTTTATCGCCGTTTATCGGGATATTTGTCAACTTGGATTTTAAGGATCTGGTTTTTACGCTCAACGGCGTGGATATCCGTTACGGCGCATTTATTACGGCGGTCATTACATTTTTGATCACGGCGTTTGTTATATTCCTGCTGATCAAGGGAATAAATAAGCTTATGGATCTTGGAAAATACCTGAAAAAGCAGGAAGAAGAAAAAGCCCCAACGACAAAGGTTTGCCCATTTTGCTGCAGCGAAATTGACATAAAGGCAAGCCGCTGCCCGCACTGTACTTCTCAGCTTGAAGAAAAATAAAGGAGAATTTTTTGTATGGCTTCCAGAAAAAGCGCCTTTCAAAAATTTAAAAAAAATGTGGACCAAAGTGACGTGCTGATTGCAGTAGGTATTTTGGTGTATGCGGCGGCATTGATGATTATGGTTTTGTTTGCTGTCAATGCAGGCCCCCAGATTGCGGCCAGGCAGACGCAGACCGTCCAGAGAAATGTGACGGTGCCCCAATATTCTGAAGAGTCAAAAGCGTATACTACTGTGGAGATTGACCAAAACAGCATGTACAGGGGGCCGCTGATTCTGGTGAACAACAATTATCAAAGCGAAGTTGACGGCATAAACCTTGTGAACCTGATGGAAGAATCAAACGGAACCTATCAGATAACGGACTACAATGCGCAGATCAACGGCGGCGCAGTTGTGGAAAATGTCAATGCCATGTTTGAGGATTTTTACAAGGTAGCGGGCGACAATGACGTGATGATCAACAGCGGCTACCGCAGTAAGGAGACACAACAGGAAATTTATGATAATACAATTGCCGCACAGGGGGAGGAAGGGGCAAGCTGGGTTTCAAAACCGGGCTTTAGCGAGCATCAGACAGGCTATGCGTTTGACCTTTCCCTATTGACAGACGACGGAATTATAGAAGAATTTACAGGCGAAGAAAAATACGCCTGGATTGCGGAAAATTGCGCGCGTTATGGGTTTGTTGTGCGCTACAACGATAGCAAAAAGGATATAACGGGGATTTCAAACGAGCCTTGGCATTTCCGCTATGTCGGGCAGATCCATGCGGCTTATATGACGCAAAACAATCTGTGCCTGGAAGAGTATATTGACCTGTTGCGTTCCTATACGGTGGACGAGCCGTTGATGATCAAAGACCTTTCGCTTGAAAACCATATGGTTTATTTTGTAGAAGCGGATGAAAGCGGAAAAACGGAAGTACCTATCCCGTCAGATCGGGACTATGAAATATCAGGCAACAATATAGACGGCTACATTGTGACCTGCAACATGAGCTAAAAACAGAAAACCCAAAGGGGATCGGATTTTTAATCCGATCCCCTTTGGGTTTGTTGCAGTTCGTAGTAAAAAACATTTAATTAAAAATAAGTTTTCGTACGAATATACTCGCATAGGCTGTCAATAGAAATCCTGTCCTGCTTCATGGTGTCACGCTCACGGACGGTCACACATCCGTCTTCTATGCTGTCAAAATCGTAAGTAATACAATACGGCGTACCAATTTCATCCTGACGGCGATAACGCTTACCAATCGAGCCGGCGTCGTCAAATTCGACCATAAAATGCTCGGAAAGCATGGTATATACAGCGTCCGCTTTTTCAGAAAGCTTTTTGGAAAGCGGTAAAACGGCCGCTTTATAAGGCGCCAGAGCGGGGTGCAGGCGCATGACGATGCGCGTGTCTTTTTCGTCTATGACCTCTTCGTCGTACGCGTCGCACAAAAATGCAAGTGCAACCCGGTCCGCGCCCAGGGAAGGTTCAATCACATACGGTACATAACGTGTATTGTCTTCCGGGTCAAAATACTCCAGACTTTTGCCGGAATGGTTTTGGTGCTGTGTCAGGTCATAATCGGTCCGGTCGGCAATACCCCAGAGCTCACCCCACCCGAACGGGAAGAGAAATTCAATATCCGTTGTAGCTTTGGAATAAAAGGCCAGCTCTTCCTTTGCATGGTCGCGCAGGCGAAGGTTTTCTTCTTTTAAGCCAAGCGACAACAGCCAGTTTTTGCAAAAATCCTTCCAGTAATAAAACCAATCCAGGTCGGTTCCCGGCTTACAGAAAAATTCCAATTCCATTTGTTCAAATTCGCGAATGCGGAAAATAAAATTCCCCGGGGTAATTTCATTGCGGAAGGACTTTCCTACCTGCGCTACGCCAAAAGGAAGCTTCCTTCTGGTTGTTCGTTGGATATTTGCAAAGTTAACAAATATACCTTGTGCGGTTTCAGGCCGAAGATAAAGCTCGTTTTTAGAGTCTTCCGTTACGCCCTGAAAGGTTTTAAACATCAGGTTAAATTTGCGGATGTCTGTAAAATTTTTGCCGCCGCATTCCGGACAGGCAATCGCATGGTCGCGAATATAGGCGGCCATTTCCTCAAACGTCATGTTATTGGCATCTGCTCCAGAATCTTCAATCAGCTTGTCTGCACGGTGGCGTGTTTTACAATCCTTACAATCCATTAAAGGGTCGGAAAATCCCCCCACATGGCCGGACGCCACCCATACCTGCGGGTTCATTAAAATCGCACTGTCAAGCCCCACATTGTAACGGCTTTCCTGTACAAATTTCTTGAGCCATGCATTTTTAACGTTATTTTTAAACGCAACGCCCAAAGGGCCGTAATCCCATGCGTTTGAAAGTCCGCCGTAAATTTCCGACCCGGCGTACACAAAGCCTCTGTTTTTACACAGCGCTACAATTTTATCCATGGTTTTTTTGCTGTTGTCCATCGTGTTAATCCTTTCCTTACGAAAATATAACGGTTTTATACTCTATAATATATTAATGTTAAAAAGAGGGGATGTCAAGCAAAAAGCGCATAGAAACCAGTTTTGCGGGCGTTTATTTGGGCGTTTTAAAATTAAAAATACAAAGGTTTATTTGTAGTAAAAGAAATAGTAATGGTTTACATTAAAGTTTGGTACATGCTATTTTGCTTTCTATTTATTGGCATAATCCATAAAAAAAGGGAAAAAACTTTGTATGCTTTTAAATGGAAAAATAGCAATAATTCTACAAAATTGGTTTGCAATTCATAGGAAAAAACAGTATAATTATAGCAATTTGGAGCATCTTGCTCCGAACGGCGGCAAATGGTATATATCTGTGGAAAAGTATGGCTGTAAAACCGCAATACATTTGCCAGACTGCCGCAGGGCTTAGGACTTTTTGAAATGAAAGGATGGAACAAATGAAAGAGCAAGCAAGAAAATGCGTGGCGCTGCTTGTCGTATTTTCCATTTTGTTAAGCATGACGTGTTTAGGCGCGTTTGCAGTGGAAACAGACGACAGCGCGGCAGCAGATAGCATCACCGTGCTTAAGTATGGTGATGTAAACGGAGATGGAATCGTTTCAACCAGAGATGCACTGGAAATGCAAAAACACATTGCATCTATGCTTGTCCTGACCGGCGACGCTTTTGTTGCGGGTGATGTAAATGGGGACGGCAAGGTTGCCGTAGCAGATGTTTTGCTGGTACAGCGGTATGTGGCAAAAGAAATAGACAGGTTCCCTGTTGAAGAAAAACCAACAGACCCGCCGACACAGCCGACGGATCCCCCCACACAGCCGACGGACCCGCCGACACAGCCGACGAACCCGCCCACACAGCCGACAGAACCCTCAGAGCAGCCGA
>UQKB01000014.1 GCA_900541565.1 uncultured Oscillospiraceae bacterium | reverse complement strand
TTAAGCTCTTTCCAACCCCGCCACTATGGCGGGGTTTTCCTTATACAGAAAAAAGGGGGACAGCTACGTCCCCCTTTTCATTTAAAACATCCATTTGTTTAAAACGGCGTTATCCAGTTTTACAAGGAAAAACCCTGCCAATGACGTTAACAGCACGGTTAAAAGAAACAGCAGCGTTGCAGAAACCGTCCACCCGGGAAGCAGTGCTTCCGATAAAAAGGAAATTGCCGATAGAACCAGCGGGTGGGAATAAAACATAAAGTTTGCAATCCCTCTTGCATAGTGTGCCGCCTTATCCCTGCCTGTAAGCGGATGCTGTAACAAAAACAGCATGACAAACAGCAAAAGTGCATATAACCCAAATGTGATGATCACGTTTTTTTGCAAGCCAAAAACGGTTACCAGCGCAATTTCCGCTAAAAACAGTGCAACACCAGCAACCAGTCCCATTGTAATCCGTTTTCCCTTTATTTTTTTGCAAGCTGCATCGAGCACATACCCCAGCATATAAAATGGCAAGCCCATCAGTACAACGCGCCGGATTATTTCGAACTGTGGCAAATCAATCACCCATTGCACAACGGGGATCTGTTCTCCAATGGCATAATACGAGCAGCCCAGGCACCCCAGCGCATAGAAAGCCAGAGAAAGAATAAAAAGCAGCCGGAGCTGTTTGATCTTATAAAAAAGCGTCACAACAAATAAGCAGAAAAACAACGCCGGAAAAAACCAAAGCTGATACCAAGACCCAAATATAAGATAGTTTTTTATACAGGTAATCGCCCAGTCTAAAAGCGATCCGTTACTTTTCAGGACAAGCGCCAAATTCATTAAAAAATAAACGGCGCTCCACACCGAATAAACGGTCAACAGGCGCAAAAACGTTTTTTTAAACACGGGCTTTCCTGCCTTAAGCGCGCGTATGTAATAATAGCCCGACGTACAAAAGAAAAACGGTACCGCAATTCTGGGAAAAACGTTGTTTATAAAAAAGGTCAGCGAATCGTTTATACCGGACAACGGATGTGTGTGGATCGATACTACCATCACCGCGCACACAAGCCGGAAAAAATCGATCGAACAGTTTCTTTGTGTATTTAAGGTCTTTACTGCCGTACTACGGTTACCCATGCTAACCCCTCTTTTACCTTTATAATTCCTTTAAAAACGGTTCAAAGCAGATCCCGTCCTGCGGCGGGACCGCAAGCCTTTCTGAAAGCAAGGTTGCCTTTGCAATAAACCGTCCCGCTTTGATGACAGATTCCCGAAATTCCACGCCGTTTACAGCGTCTGCCGCAATAATCGAAGAAAATACATCGCCCGTCCCGGCGCGCTCCTTTCCGACCTTCAGGCCGCTTACCGTGCAAAAGCTGACGGCGTCGTGGTCTTTTTCATACAAAAAGTTGGTCAGCTCTTCCCCGCGGGATATCCCTGTGATGACAACCTTTTTTGCGCCTGTTCTGCACAGCTGCTTTGCCATTTCTGTCAGCTTTTCCCTGCTGTAAATGCCTTTTTCAAACGGCGTGTCCGTCAGAAAGCAGGCTTCTGTTAAATTGGGAGTAATAATGTCGGCATATCCGATCAGGCTTTTCATGTTCCGGCACATTTGCCGGGTATAGGTAGAATACAGCTTTCCGTTGTCACCCATAATGGGGTCCATAATAATTTTGGTCTGTTCTGTGCAAAACTGCGAAAAAAAGCGTTCCACAATCCCCATTTGCTTTTCTGACCCTAAAAAGCCTGTGTAGATTCCATCAAAAGTAAGCCCCAGCTTTTTCCATTTGGAAAAATACAGCTCCATTTTATCTGTATAATCGTCAAAAAAATAGTCTGCATATCCTGTGTGGTTCGAAAAAACCGCCGTCGGCATGGCGCAGCACTGTATGCCCATTGCCGAAACAATTGGCAGAGAAACCGTTATGGAGCATCTCCCAAAGCCTGAAAAATCATTGATCACGGCCATCCTTTTCTGTCTGCTTTCCGTCATCGGCAATCCTTCCTTCCCATAAAACGCTTATGGCATTGCAGCCGGATTTTGCTGCAATGCCATGCTTTATATTTCCAAAAACGCGCAGGAAAGCGCGGGGATCCAAAGTTTTCCGTCAATAATCTGCGTTCCCAAAAGTGTTCTGCCATGGGCATATCCCGGTGGGATGTCGATCGTTATATCCTGAAAGCCCGCGTTAAACGCACAAAACAGCGCCGTTTGGTTATCATGACGCACATACGATATATGCCTGCCGCTTGAAAATGCGTTGACAATATCCCCTTCTTTGAGTGCAGAACATGCTTTTCTGAGCTTTCCAAGCTGCTTATACCAGCTCAAAAGCTCCTGGTTTTCATTTCCCCATGGGAAGCATGCGCGGTTAAATGGGTCCCGATAGCCTTGCATGCCGGCCTCGTCGCCATAATAGATGCAAGGAATGCCCGGGAGGGTATACAGCATGCCTGCCGCTACCTTCATAAGTTTGATCCCGCGTTCATATTGCTGCTGCGTCAGCTTTGTATTTGCCTGCCATTGTCTGTCCCTACCGTTGAGCGGTTCGCCCGCCAGCACGGTCAGCGCACGTTCCGTGTCGTGCGTGCCCAAAAGGTTCATCAAAACGTTAAGCACCGGCTTGGGATAGTTTTCCACAATACATAAAATGCGTTCCATCATATCTCTGCCGTCGGCTCCGCGCAGAAAGTCAAGGATTGCCGCCCTAAATGGGTAATTCATCACGCTGTCAAGCTGGTTTCCAAGCAAAAACGCCCTTCTATGGCCATAGCTTTCCTTATTGGATGCGTCCTCCCACACCTCGCCGAGCACAAGGCCTTCCGGGTTTTCTTCCTTTACCGCACGGCGCAGGTTTTCCAAAAACGCATCCGGCAGCTCGTCGGCCACGTCCAGACGCCACCCGCTGTTGCCGTTTTTCATCCATTTTCTTACAATCCCGTTTTCGCCGTTGATATACTCGTTAAACTGTGGGTCGGTTTCGTTTACCTCCGGCAGCGTGTAAAAGCCCCACCAGGAATTGTACTGGTTTGGCCACTGGCTGAAATGGTACCAGCTGTAATAGGGTGATTCCTGGCTGTTATATGCCCCTACGCTGTCATACCTCCCCTTACGGTTAAAATAGACGCTGTCACTGCCGGTATGGCTGAACACGCCGTCGTTGATGATATGGATGCCGCGCTTTTTCGCTTCGCTGCAAAGCGTTTGAAAGTCTTCCTCCGTACCGAGCAATGGGTCAATCTTGCTGTAGTCGGCCGTGTCGTACCTGTGATTGGAATACGCTTCAAATATGGGGTTTAAATAAATACAGGTAACGCCCAGATCCTCTAAATAATCGAGCTTCTGCGTGATCCCCTGCAAATCGCCCATAAAAAAGTCCGAGTTTGTAATTTCCCCCTGTGCGTTTGGCCACCACTGCGGCCCTTCCTGCCAGTTTTCATGGATTGTCCTGTCCTGCGGAATGTTTTCTTTTTTATTGCCCGAATAATAAAACCTGTCGGGAAAGATCTGGTACATAACGCCGCCAACGGGCCATTTGGGCGTCTGAAAGCCCTTTTTATAGCAGGTAATCTGCCAGGAGGCCCCGGTGCTGCGGCAGATTTCGCTTTTCTTTTCCGGCCCCGCGGGGTTGATATACCGCTCCCCCTCGTTGGTTTGCAGTCGGAATCCATGCCAGTAAAGGCCAATTTTTTCCGTCGTGTAGTGGCATTCCCACACTTCAAAGCCCTCGCTGTAGATCCCGCACCAGAACATATTGCAGTAGGTCCAGTCCCCGTCAAAGTCATGCTTAATGTTCAACTCTGCCTTTGAGCAGCCTAAACTGCGCGGAAGGATAATCTTAAAATGGATGCGAGTATTTTCTTCCACCGCGCCCATGGGGCTGCGGTAAAAGCTGTTTCTTGAATCGTATGGAACGTTCATCTGCTCAACCCTTTCGGTATCTTAAACTGCAAGCCCGGCAATACGGGCGGATGCACTGTGTTTTTCCTTAGTCCTCTGTAGGCGATAAATTCCAAATATTGCAGGCATAATCGCGGATTGCTCTGTCTGCGGCAAAAATACCCGATTTTGCAATATTGATAAGCGACATGCTGTTCCATTTTTGCGCATCTTTATATACCTGCGACGCTTTTTTCTGCGCCATGGAATAATCCGCAAAATCTGCCAGCACCATATACGGGTCTGTATTAATTAAAGAATTAAAAACCGAGGTAAATCGCGTGGTGTTGATTTCGTCCACCGCTTTTTTAATTTCATAATTGTTATGGTAATAAACGGAGGGGTGGTAGCCGGCCTTTTTCATGTTTTCGACCTCCGGCGTTGTCATGCCGAACAGGAACATGTTTTCCCTACCCACCGCGTCGTGAATTTCGACATTGGCGCCGTCAAGCGTGCCGACTGTAAGGGCGCCGTTAATCATAAACTTCATATTGCCCGTACCGGAGGCTTCCGTCCCAGCAAGGGAGATCTGCTCGCTGATCTCCGCCGCGGGCATAAGCTTTTCGGCTACCGTTACTCTGTAATCCTCCAAATATACGACAGACAGCTTTTGATTGACCGCAGGGTCGCTGTTGATTTTATTTCCCAGTGCAACAATGAACTGGATAATTTGCTTTGCAAAATAATAGCCCGGTGCGGCTTTCGCACCAAAAATATAGGCTTTGGGAACAAAATCTGCATTTGGGTTTTCACGGAGCCACTGGTAGGTGGAAAGAATATGCAGTGCGTTGAGCAGCTGCCGCTTATATTCATGCAAGCGCTTGACCTGCACATCAAAAATAGAATCCGGATTGACGGTAATGCCATTATTGTCCTTTATATATTTTGCCATTTTTATTTTATTTTCACGCTTGATTTTTCCCAGCTGTTCCAGCACGCCTGCATCGTCTTTATAAGCCATAAGCTTTTCAAGCTGCTGCGCGTCGTTTACATATGCGTCCCCTATAAGCTCTGTAACCAGCTTTGCAAGGCCTGGGTTTGACTGGTTCAGCCAACGGCGGTGTGCAATGCCGTTTGTAACGTTTGTAAATTTCTGCGGCATGACCGTGTAAAAATCATGAAAAACATGTTCTTTTAAAATATTGCTGTGCAGTGCAGACACACCATTGACGCTGAAGCTCGCCATAACGGCCAAATTTGCCATACGCACAATGCCGTCGTTTAAAATGGCCATCCTGCCCACCTTGTAGCCGTCAACACCCATATTATGCAGCTGCGCACAAAAACGCTTATTCAGCTCGTCTATAATCTGGTAAATTCTGGGCAGCTTCTGGCGGAACATATCTTCGCTCCAGCATTCCAGCGCTTCGCGCATGACCGTATGGTTTGTATATGCCACCGTGCGCGTTACAATATCCCACGCCTTGTCCCAGCTATAGCCGCATTCGTCAAGCATAATGCGCATAAGCTCAGGGATCGCCAGCACGGGATGTGTATCGTTAAGATGGATAGAAACCAGGTCAGGTAAATTGTCCAGCGAGCCGTTGTCACGCAAATGCCGCCTGATAATGTCCTGTATCGTTGCAGATACAAGGAAATACTGCTGGTTTAAGCGCAGGCTTTTTCCCTCTGTGTGATTGTCGCCGGGATAAAGAACCTTGGTGATTGTTTCCGCCATGGCGTTTTGCTCCATTGCCCGGATATATTCGCCGTCGTTAAACAGCTGCATATCAAAGTCCTCAGACTTTGCCGACCACAGGCGCAGGCGGCTGATCCCCTTGCCGTCTTTGCCGGAAACATACATGTCGTGCGGGATGGCCAGCACGCTGTTTGCGCCTGTAAGCTCCACGTTATGATAGCCGTCGCGCCAGCTTTCAGATATCTTTCCGTTAAAATACACCTTTACTGCCTTTTCCGGCTGGGAATGCAGCCATACAGAACCGCCCGGCAGCCAGAAATCGGGCAGCTCTGTCTGCCAGCCGTCTATCAGCTTTTGGCTGAAAATCCCGTACTCATACCGCAGCGAATACCCCATGGAGGGGTATGCCTGTGTGGCAAGCCCATCCAAAAAGCAGGCCGCCAGCCTGCCCAGACCGCCGTTTCCAAGCCCGGCGTCAGGTTCCTGCTCATATACATTTTCCAGTTTTATGCCAAATTTCGAAAGCGCACCGGCAACTGCCTGCTCCAAATTTAAGTTATACAGGTTGTTTTTCAGGGAACGCCCCATCAGAAATTCCATACACAGATAATAAACCTTCTTTTTTCCCTGTTCCACAGACCGCTTTGCAAAATCTGCATATCCACGGCTGAGCAGATCGCGCACGACCAGAGCGACCGCTTTGTAAAAGTGTTCGTCTGTAGCCTCACCGGGCGTCACGCCAAAATTGTGGGAAAGCTTGGATTCTATCTTTTCCCGCATTTGCTCCGCCGTAAAATTGTAGTTTATCATAAATACCTCTTCCCCCTGAAACTTTTTCAGAAAATATGGAAATCACAACATGCCGCCGGCTTTTCTTCCGTTTTTAGCCGGACGATTTATTTATTATACTATAAAAAACGCATCTTTTCAATAAAAATGTGGCTTTTTGCAGCAACTTTCCACAGCCTGACAAAAGCGTTTTTCTCTTCCGCATTTTAACCTTACCTTTAAAGCAGAAAATATAAATTCATATAAAAATTTAACAAAATCCCTTTAAACTTCCGTATATATATATTATAATAACACTGTATATGCAGGTCTTACCGATTTGCAGACTGCGTGCAACAGACAAGAAAGGGTGGAAACAATGGGTGAAAAAAATAAGATTAAATTTAAGATCAACGGCTCTGAATTTTTGATCAGTGCGGAAGAAGATAAAGAATATATTGTTAAAATCAGCAAAATGGTGGACAAAAGAATTCAGTCGCTTGCAAACGAAAGCGCCAATCTTTCAACCTCTATGGCAACGGTTCTGGCTGCGCTGAATTATTGCGACGAACTGGAAAAGCAGAAAAAAATAACGGCTGAACTGCTAAGAAAAAACGATGCGCTCGAAGCCGCCGCCCAAAAGGCAAAGGACGACCTGCAAAGCTTTTCTGTGGAAAACGAACAGCTAAAGGAAGAAAAGAAAGGTCTGCACGCCCGCATTGAATCGCTTAAGGCGCAGCTGCAGCAGACAAAGCAGCGGCCGCAGCATCCCGCACAGGGGCATGAAAAGCCTTCTTATCAAAAAAACACAGGCACCCAGGCCGCTCCAAAAGAAACACCGGCACAGCGTGCCGGCCAAAACCCGCCAAAGATCAATTATCAGGAAAACGATAAAATCAGCGAGCAGTACCGCAGGGAGGAGTTTTCAGACCCCGCCACAGAGGATGAAATGCTCAGCTTTTTTGACAACAGATGATGGATGTGCTCCATACAAGCCCGGAGGTACTGGCTCCGGCCGGCTCTTTTGAGGCTGCCGTTGCAGCTGTGCGCGCAGGCGCCGACGCCGTTTACCTTGGCGCAAAAAGCCTGAGTGCGCGGGCCTTTGCCCAAAACTTCTCTTTTCAGGAGCTTTCAGATATTGTCTTTTACTGCCATGCCCATGGCGTCAGGGTATACCTTACGGTCAATACGCTGTTGACCGACAGCGATTTCCCCTGCGCCATACAGACGATCCAACAGGCCTGTGTGCTGCCGGTCGACGCGCTGATCGTGCAGGACATGGGCCTTGTGCGGATGATAAGGAAAATTTGCCCTTCTATGCCGCTACACGCTTCTACACAGATGTCTGTCCATACCCCTGGCGGGGCAAAGCTGCTGTATGAAATGGGATTTAAGCGCGTGGTCCTTGCAAGGGAGCTGTCTGCGCAGGAGATTGAACAAATTGCAAAAAGCTGCCCGATTGAGCTGGAAGTTTTCATACACGGCGCTTTATGCATGAGCGTTTCCGGCCAATGCTATTTAAGCGCCATGCTTGGCGGCAGAAGCGGAAACCGCGGCCGCTGCGCCCAGCCCTGTCGACTGCCTTTTTATGTAAAGGGCGGTACGGGCCACGACTTGAGTTTGAAGGATCTTTCCCTTCTTTCGCACCTGCGCGCGCTTGCCCGGCTGGGCGTATGCAGCTTTAAAATCGAAGGGCGCATGAAGCGCCCGGAATATGTATACAGCGCGGTCAGCGCAGCGCAAAATGCTTTGCGCTGCGGCAAAACAACGCCGGAAGAGCGCAAGCGCCTGCAAAATGTATTTTCCCGCTCGGGCTTTACCGATGGATATTATACAGGGCAGCGCACACCGGCCATGTTTGGCATACGTTCTAAAAGCGACGTAACGGCGGCCACAGAAAAGCTTTTGTCCGATATTCGCGCACAATATAAGGACGAGGTACAAAAAATACCTGTCTGTTTCCAGCTGTCTATCCAGCCGGATAAGGAAGCACTTCTTACCGTATCTGACCATGCAGGGCACACCGCTGTTGTAAAAGGGGAAGCCCCGCAACAGGCGCGCCGTTTGCCTTTGCGCCCGGATATATGCACGGCGCAGCTTAAGAAAACCGGCGGTACGCCTTTTTTCTGTGCGGAGGTATCCTGTAAGATCGGACAGGGGCTGTCTATGCCTGCGGCTGCGCTAAACCGCATGCGCAGGCTGGCGCTTGACAAGCTTTTGCAGGAAAGGGCAAAGCGCACGGCCGTGCCCTGCGCTTGTGTGCAGTACAAAACACAAGCGCCGCATACTGCTTCTGCTGCCCCCGCAGTTCGCGCGCGCTTTGCAGATACGGATATACCAGATTGTTTTCGGGCGTGCCAGTGGATTTACGTACCGTTATTTTCCCCGCCCGACCAGTTGCGCCGCCTGATTGAAAACGGCTTTCCCATTGCGGTGGAAATCCCACGCGGGATGTTTGGAAGCGAAGCGCAGGTCGAAAAACAGCTAAAGCTTGCCCGCGACTGCGGCATTACGCATGCGCTGGTAAATAACGTGGGAGCAATGCATTTAGCGGCCCAGCAGGGGTTTGCCTTGCACGGCGGATTTGGGCTGAATCTTATGAACACACAGGCTCTTGACTGGGCACAGGAGGCAGGCCTTTGCGACACGGAGCTTTCGTTTGAACTGACCGCCGGGCAGATTGGCGCGTTGGGCGGCAAAATCAAACGCGGCATACTGGCCTACGGGCTCCTTCCCCTTATGCTTACGCGCAACTGCCCGCAGAAAAACGCGCGTATTTCCTGTAAAGCATGCGGCAAAACAAGCTGTTTGACAGACAGAAAAAAGCAACGGTTCCCAATACAATGCGCGCATACGTGTACAGAAATCCTAAACAGCGTTCCGCTGTATCTGTTTGACTGTCTGGACCGTTTTTCCGGCATAGACTTTGTCGTTTTGCGGTTTTCTGTTGAAAACCATGTGGAAAAAGAGGAAAGTTTTTACGCCTTTCAAAAGAAAAAACGCCTTGATAGAGCCATTACACGCGGACTTTATTTCAGAGGTGTCCAATAAACCGTAATCATTTTATTATAAAGAGGTCTATTATGAAAGAAACCGTTCAATTTTTAAAGCTGAAAGAAAGCGCCGTTTTGCCCAAAAGGGCAACGCCGGGCGCGGCAGGCCTGGATTTATACGCCTGTATAGAACAGCCTGTCACACTTTGTCCGCAGGAACTTGTGACCATCCCAACCGGCATTGCCATGGCTTTGCCGCACAGCGGCCTTGGCGCCTTTCTGTTTGCAAGAAGCGGCCTTGGCGTAAAGCACGGCATTTGCCTGTCAAACGGTGTTGGCGTAATTGACAGCGACTACCGCGGAGAAATCTGCGTAGGTCTTTGCAACGTTGGGAATGCGCCTTATACCATCGTTCCGCAGGAACGGATTGCACAAATGGTAATTTTACCCGTTTGCATCCCGGTTATAGAGCAGGTTGCCCGTTTGGATCAGACACAGCGCGGCAGCGGAGGGTTTGGTTCGACCGGAAAGGTATAATTTTATTTTGCTTGCTTTGCATACAACTTTATAATTGTCTATAAAATGTATCCTTGCATGCAAGTGAATAACTGTTTGAATTATACAATTTTATGAAAAGAAATCAGATTTTAGGTGATTATTACTATGAATTGTGACAAAAATTTGGCTAAAACATGGTCTTAAAACACTTTGACCTTTTGGTAAATTTATGGTAATATAAACATTGGACAGAGTTTTTACATGAAAAGCTCTTTTCGCTGTCTGGAAGAAAGGTCACACTATGAGTAAAATTTTGGTTGTAACATCGGGAAAAGGCGGAACCGGCAAATCCACAATTGCCGTAAGCCTTGGCAACGCTCTTGTAAAGCGGAACAAAAAGGTGCTTTTGATCGACTGTGACAGCGGCATGCGCGGGCTTGATATCATGCTGGGGATAAGCAAAAGCTTGGTTTTTGACATTGCAGACGCAATCAGCGGCAACTGCCAGCCGGAGCATATCATTTACCCGTGCCCTTATTCAGACGGTTTGTTCCTGATTCCCGCGCCGCAAAACGCGCAGGACGAACTCAGCGGCAGCGTCTTTACCCAGTTTGTAAGCAGGCTGGAAAACGCATATGATTATATTATTATAGATTCCCCCGCCGGCGTTGGAAAAGGCTTTGAAACAGCCGTTGCACCCGCACAGCTTTGTCTGGTGGTTGCCAATGCCGAGCCTACAAGTGTACGCGGCTGCGCCAACGTAAAAAAGCGCCTGTCAGAGCTGGGCAAGCAAAATGTGCGTCTGGTCATCAACCGCTTTTCCAGGACGGGGTTTAAAGAACTGGGCGTTTATGAAGATCTGGATGCCGTTATTGATCAGACGGGCATTCAGTTGATTGGCATTGTAACAGAAAACCGCCAGGTCGTATACGCTATACAGAAGGGGTTGTCTTATACCGGCAGATGCACGGCGCTTAAGGCTGTGGACAACCTGGCTGCACGCATAGACGGCGAAGCCCGGCCGCTTGCCGTATATTGAAAGCCAGTAAAAATAGCAGGTGTCTGTTTTTTGTTATGGAATATCTAATATTAATTAGGAGGGCTTGTGTATGAATATCGCATTAATCGCGCACGATGAAAAAAAAGAGTTGATGGTACAGTTCTGCATTGCATACTGCGGCATTTTAAGCCGGCACAGCTTATGTGCGACGGGTACGACAGGCAAGATGGTTTCTGAATCTACCGGCCTTGAGATCCAAAAATTCTTAAGCGGCTCCCAGGGCGGCGACCAGCAGATTGCGGCGCGCATTGCCTGCAACGAGGTTGACATGCTTTTATTCTTCCGCGACCCGCTCAACCCAAAGCCGCATGAACCCAACGACATCAATTTGCTGCGCCTGTGCGACATGCACAACATCCCTGTTGCGACCAATATTGCAACGGCCGAGGTTTTGATCCACGGCCTGGAGCGCGGCGATCTGGACTGGAGGAATATTGTAAAGCTTTAACAGCCGGCGTTCAATTGGATTGTCAAAAAACGTGGGGGCAAAGCGTGCGCTTTGCCCCCGTAAAAATCTATAAAGGCAGGTTTTGACCGTACCTGCTTACAAAAGCAGAGGGGTTTGGTATATGGCATTGATTACAAAGAAAGTATATGGAACCGAGGACGTTTTGCCCCGGGACAGCTATAAATGGCAGTTTATGGAAGATGTCATGCGTAAGGAAGCGCTTTCCTACGGCTTTAAGGAAATCCGCACGCCTGTTTTTGAGCATACAGAGCTTTTTCAGCGCGGGGTGGGCGACACCACAGACGTTGTACAAAAAGAAATGTATACCTTTGAAACAAAAGGCGGCGATTCCGTTACCCTGCGCCCCGAAGGCACCGCGGGTGCGGCAAGAGCCTTTTTGGAGCACGCGCTTTATAACGACGGGCTTCCTGTAAAGGCCAGCTACTTTGTTTCCTGCTACCGCTATGAAAAAAAGCAGGCAAACCGCTACCGTGAATTCCACCAGTTTGGCCTGGAGGTGTACGGCACCGCGGCCCCAACCGCGGACGCGGAGCTGATTACCGCTGCGCAGTCTATTTTTGACCGCCTGCATGTTACAAACCTGCAGCTGGAGCTAAACTCCATAGGCTGCCCCGAATGCCGACCGAACTATTACGCCGCGCTGACGGAGTATTTTTCGCAGTATAAAGACCAGCTTTGCGAAACCTGTCTTTCCAGGCTTTCACACAACCCCATGCGCATATTGGACTGCAAAAGCCCGGTCTGTTCCAAAATTGCACAGGGTGCGCCGGTTGTGCTGGATTATATCTGCGACGACTGCCGCAGCCATTTTGAAAGCGTGCAAAAATACCTTGACGGCGCGGGGGTTGCCTATACGGTAAACCCCAGAATCGTGCGCGGGCTTGATTACTATACAAGGACTGTTTTTGAATTTGTGACGGACGCGCTTGGCGCGCAGGGTACCGTTTGCGGAGGGGGACGCTACGACGGGTTGATCGAACAGCTTGGCGGCCAGCACCTTCCCTCTTTGGGCTTTGCACTGGGTATGGAGCGGTTGCTCAGCCTGATGGAAGCGCTGGGCATAGAGATTCCTCCGGCCCCCGTTTGCGACCTTTATATTGCCACGCTGGGTGAAGCCGCCCAAATGAAGGCGTTTTCCCTGATTGAGCAGGTGCGCCGCTCCTCTTTGATCGCTGAGGGCGATATTGTCGGGAGAAGCCTGCGCGCACAGATGAAATACGCAGATAAAATCGGCGCGAAATTCAGTATGGTTTTGGGCGACAACGAAATGGCGCAAAACTGCGCCGTTTTAAAAAATATGCAAACTGGCCAGCAGACGCAGGTTCCGCTGGACGACACATTTTTTGAAAAGTTTTTCGCCGTTTATCTGGATGCAGACAGCAAAGCGCTTATGGAACAGCTGCAAACCTGACAGGCCATTGTAAAACGGCGAACGGAAAACAGGAATTTACACAAGCAAAGGAACGATTATATGGCAGAGTTTATGACAGGCATGCACAGGACAGATTATTGCGGCACGCTGCGTATGCAGGATGTGGGCAGACAGGTTACCGTTTTTGGATGGGTACAGCGCAGGCGCGACCTGGGACAGCTTCTTTTTATAGACCTGCGCGACCGCACAGGCATTATACAGCTTGCGTTTGACGACAGGACAGACCCTACGGTGTTTGAAAAAGCCATATCGGCGCGCAGTGAATTTGTGCTTGGCGCCGTTGGGACCGTATGCGAGCGCAGCGCAAAAAATCCGGAACTCCCCACAGGGGAGGTTGAAATTAAGGTTGAGCAGCTGCGTATTTTGGGAGAAAGCGAAACACCCCCGTTTGAAATTGTGGAAAACAGCAGCACCGGCGAAGCTACGCGTCTTACCTACCGTTACCTGGATCTGCGCCGTCCCGATTTACAACGCAACCTTCTTTTTCGCCACAGGGTTGCCAAAATTACAAGGGATTATTTTGACGAGCAGGGCTTTGTAGAGCTTGAGACACCCATGCTTGTGAAATCCACGCCGGAAGGCGCCAGAGACTTTTTGGTTCCCTCCAGAATTCACAAGGGACAGTTTTACGCACTGCCGCAATCCCCGCAGATTTATAAGCAGTTGTGCATGGTCGCGGGCTTTGACCGGTATATGCAGATTGCCCGTTGCTTCCGCGACGAAGACCTGCGCGCCGACCGCCAGCCGGAATTCACACAGATTGACCTGGAAATGTCCTTTGTAGATATGGAAGACGTTTTGCAAATTGGCGAAGACTATATAAAAAGAGTGTTTAAAGACGCATTGGGGGTCGACGTTCCAACGCCATTTCCACGGTACACATACAACCAGGTGCTTGAACGCTTTGGTTCAGACAAGCCGGACATACGCTTTGGCATGGAACTGTTTGACCTGACCGATATTGTAAAAGACTGCGGCTTTGCCGTCTTTAAAAACGCCATAGACAGCGGCGGCAGCGTGCGCGGGATTACCGCGAAAAACGCCGTAAAGACCTATTCCAGAAAAGAGCTGGACAAGCTTACAGAATTTGTGCGCGGGATCGGAGCCAAGGGGCTTGCGTGGATCCGCCTTACAGGCAATGGTATTTCAAGCAGTTTTGGAAAGTTTATGACAGAAGCGCAGATGCAGGCAATTCTGGATCGCGCCGGCGCGCAGACGGGTGACGTGGTTATGATCATTGCCGACGCCAACAACCATCACGTGCTCACCACGCTTGGCGCCGTGCGCTGCGAAGCCGCACAGAAATTAAACCTTCCAAGGCAGGGCTTTGCGTTTTTGTGGGTGGTGGAATTCCCATTTTTTGAAAAGGACGAGGAAACCGGCCAGTGGGTTGCCATGCATCACCCGTTTACCTCTCCTACAGACGAATGCCTGGACGATCTGGAACGGGATAAAAGCAAGGTCTATGCCAAGGCGTACGATATGGTGTTAAACGGCGCGGAGCTTTCCTCCGGTTCCATACGGATTACAAATCCTGAGCTGCAAAAGCGGATGTTCCGCATGCTGGGCCTCAGCGAGGAGGAAGCTTACAAAAAGTTTGGCTTTTTGACCGACGCGTTTAAATACGGCGCGCCGCCGCACGGCGGCATGGGGATCGGCCTGGACCGGCTGGTTATGCAGATGCTTGGCGCTTCTACCCTGCGCGACGTAATTGCATTTCCAAAAGTGCAAAACGCAAGCGAATTGATGACAAACGCCCCAAGCAGCGTAGATCGGCAGCAGCTTGACGAACTTGGCATTGCCGTTGTAGAACAAAAGGAAGACCTTCCTTTGGCATAAAAAATGCGCGCTGTAAAAAATACGGCGCGCATTTTTCTTGTGTTTTTTTATGCGACAGGCTATAATGGTGCTATAGCAGGCCCTTTATACGGCTATAGACTATGGCCTTATTGATTACAAAGGAGTTGACGCAATATGGGAATTATTAAAGCGGTAACCGGCGCTATAGGCGGCGCGCTTGCCGATCAGTGGCTAGAGGTATACGAGCCGTCCGACATGCAGGACACAACGGTTTTTGCCCCGGGCGTAAAGGTGCATAAAGACAGCCGCAGGACCAGCAATACAAAGGGAACCGACAACACCGTCTCAAACGGATCTATTATCCATGTGTATGACGATCAGATTATGATTTTACTCGACGGCGGCAAGGTGGTCGACTATACCGCTGAGCCGGGCTATTATAAAGTGGAAAACTCTGCACTGCCTTCTATGTTTAACGGCCAGTTTAAAGACACGCTGAAAGAATCGTTCAACCGCATAAAATATGGCGGTATTACGCCTACTGCGCAAAAGGTGTTTTATATCAACACGCAGGAGATTAAGGGCATAAAATTTGGCACGCCCAACCCGGTCAATTATTTTGACAACTTCTATAATGCGGAGCTGCATCTGCGGGCGCACGGCACGTATTCCATCCGCATTACCGACCCGTTTAAATTTTACGCGGAAGCCATCCCAAGGGCTGCCGTAACCTCCAACACAAGCGTGGATATTTCACAGATCAACAGCCAGTACCTGACGGAATTTCTGGAGGCCTTCCAGGCGGCGATCAACCAGCTTTCTGCCGACGGGGAACGGATTTCGTTTGTAACCTCAAAAGGGACGCTTTTAAGCCGCCATATGCGCACCATTTTGGACGACGAGTGGAACCAGGCGCGCGGCTTTGTTGTGGAAGCGGTCGGCATTGCAAGTATTTCTTATGATGAAGAATCACAAAGGCTGATCAACCTGCGTAACGAAGGCGCCATGCTGTCTGACCAGAATATTCAGGCAGGCTATATGGCCGGGAAGATCGGCGAAGGGATCGCCTCCGCCGGGGAAAACCAGAACGGAGCTATGGCGGGCTTTTTGGGTATGGGCATGGCCATGAACGCAGGCGGTAACATTATGGGCGGTTATCAGCAGGCGCAGGCCCAGCAGCAACAGCAGGCAAATGCGGGCGCACAACCACAGTGGACCTGTTCCTGCGGGGCAAAAAACACCGGTAAATTTTGCAGCGAATGCGGCAAGCCAAAAACGGAAGAGAACGGCTGGATATGCGCCTGCGGGGCAAAAAATACCGGAAAATTTTGCAGTGAATGCGGCAAGCCAAAGCCGGTGCAGCCAGTAAAATGCAGCAAATGCGGCTATGAGCCAAAGGATGGCATACCAAAGTTTTGCCCAGAATGCGGGCATCCGTTTGAATAAAAACACACAGCTTTTAAAGGGAAAACCGTTAGGTTTTCCCTTTTTGTGTTTGTGCTTTATCAAGCGTTTATTTTACCTGCCGGGGTTGTACGTTTATAGATATTTCTTCTAAAAAGCTTTGGTTTATTTCTCCACAAGAAATAAACAGATTTTTTAAAAGAAAGATATAGAACCAGAAAAAGCCGGGAGCTGCATAAAGCGCTCCCGGCAGTATTTATTCCATGGGCTGTTCCGGTCCACGGCCTTCCAGCATTTTGCAGGCAGCCTGTACCATCTGCTCTTTGACCTGTGCAAGCGTGCCTGTCATCGAACAACCGGCGGCTGCCTGGTGGCCGCCGCCGCCAAACTGTGCGCAAAGCGCACCGGCGTCGTAGCCCTGGGTTGTACGTACCGATATTTTATAGCCGCTGTCCTCTTTTTGCTTAACCGTAATCCCAATACACACGCCCTCCACCTGTCTGGGCAAGGAGGAAAGCCCTTCTATTTCATCTTCTGTCACGCCGCTGTCTGCCATCATCTGGTTTGTAATGCAAATAACCGCACACCGGCCCTGGGCATAAAACTCCATTGTTTCCAGCACGCTTTTTTCTATTTGTATGCGCTGTCTGGATTTTGTATCAAACATAACGCGGTTAATATCCGCCGCATGGGCGCCACGCTCCATCATCTGTGCGGCTATATGGTGTGTTCTGGGCGTAGTGTTAGCATAACGAAAGCAGCCGGTGTCGGTCGCAATCCCTGTAAAAATGCAGTCCGCCGTTTGCCGGTCAATCTCTACACCCAACAGCTGGGCCAGCTGGTAAATAATTTCCGCCGTTGCCGCCGCCGTACTGTCCACATAAATATACTTTGCAAAAGCTTTGTTGGAGGCATGGTGGTCAATACACAGCTCCACACGCCCGGAAAACAGCGCCCTGTTTTCCCCCAGCAGCGCTTCGTCGGCAACGTCTACACTAACCACATGGCCGCCCTCAAACGGCTGGTAGGAAAGCCCCTTTGCCATATAGGCAAATTTTACAGGGAGGGCCCCGCAAACCAGCACATTGGCCTTTTTCCCCATGGCACGCAGCAGTCTGCAAAGCGCAAAACCGCTGCCCAGTGTGTCGCCATCCGGGTACTGGTGCGTTAAGATTATAACCGCGTCCATTTGTTTGAGTAAGGCCGCCGCCTTATCCAGTGTGATCATCCTGCCCATCCTTTTTATCAAGATCGTTGAGTATTTTGGAAATATTCGCGCTGTACGCAATCGAGTCCGTCGCGCTGAACAGCAGCGTCGGCACATGCCTGAGCCTTAACCGAAGGCCCAGCGCGCGGCGGATATAGCCGCTTGCCGACTTCAGCCCCCTGACAGCCTCCCTGGCCGCATCGGCACCTTCCATTGCGCTGATGTATACCTTACAAAACGACAAATCGTTTGTAACCTCTACACGCACAACGCTGATCATAGCGCCGCTTACCCGCGGGTCCTTCAACTCGCGCAAAATGGCTGTAAGCTCACGCTTAATATCCTCCGCCGTGCGGTCAATTCTATGTCCGCTCATTTCAATCATCCCTTTTGCCTGTTCCAACTGTTATTATTCCGTGTACTCCTCAATAACATACACTTCAAAAATATCCCCTTCCTTGAGGTCATTAAAGTGCTCCAGGCCAATCCCGCATTCATAACCTGCGGCAACCTCCTTCACAGCATCCTTAAACCGCTGCAGGGAAACCACCCTGTCTTCGGCAATCACTACGCCGTCGCGCACCACGCGCACGTTTGCATTGCGCGCCACCTTGCCGGAAAGCACATAGCTGCCCGCAATAAAGCCCACATTTTTGACCTTGATCACATTGCGGCATTCCGCGCGGCCAAGCTGCACCTCGCGCGTTTTCGGTGCAAGCAGGCCCTTCATGGCTGCCTCTATTTCCTCAATGCAGTCGTAAATCACCCTGTAAAGGCGCATGTCTACGCCTTCCGTTTCCGCGTTTTCGGCCGCTACCGGGTCGGGCCTTACATTAAACCCTACAATAATCGCATTGGAGGCATTGGCAAGCATAACGTCAGATTCGCTGATCGCGCCGACGCCGCCATGAATCACATGCACCCTTACCTCATCGTTTGAAAGCTTTTCCAAAGACTGCCGCACAGCCTCTACAGAGCCCTGCACGTCCGCCTTAACAATCAGCTTTAATTCCTTAACGTCGCCCAGCTGCATCTGATCAAACAGGTTGTCAAGCGTAACCCTGGTCTGGCGGCTGAACTGTTCTTCTTTTTGCTTTGCTTTGCGCTGCTCTACAAGCTCCCGTGCCAAACGCTCGTCAGACACGGCGTTAAATATATCACCGCCGGACGGTACATCGTCCAGCCCGGTAATCTCCACCGGATAAGAGGGGCCGGCGCTTTCCACCTTTTCCCCTTTGTCGTTTGTCATTGCGCGCACACGGCCCACCGCCGTGCCCGCAACAATTGTATCACCCACATGCAGCGTGCCGTTTTGTACAAGTACGGTTGCAACCGTTCCCCTGCCTTTATCCAGGCGCGCTTCTATAACCGTTCCCTTTGCGGCGCGGTCCGGGTTTGCTTTAAGCTCTTTCATGTCTGCAACAAGGATCACCATTTCCAGCAGATCTTCAATACCCTGCTTTGTCTTGGCAGAAACCGGGATGCACGGGGTATCGCCGCCCCATTCCTCCGGAACAAGCTCATATTCTGTAAGCTGTTGCTTTACAAGCTCTGGATTGGCGCCTTCCTTGTCTATTTTATTAATTGCAACAATCACAGAAACGCCCGCTGCCTTTGCATGGTTGATCGCCTCAATCGTCTGTGGCATAATCCCGTCGTCCGCCGCTACCACAAGGATCGCTATATCGGTAACCTGCGCACCTCTTGCGCGCATGGTTGTAAACGCCTCGTGCCCCGGCGTGTCTAAAAACGTGATATCCCTGTCGTTGATCTTTACCCTGTAAGCGCCAATATGCTGCGTAATACCGCCGGCTTCGCTTTGCGTTACGTTGGTATGGCGGATTGTATCAAGCAGCGAGGTTTTACCGTGGTCAACATGCCCCATTACCACAACGACCGGCGCTCTGGGAACAAGGTTTTCGTCGTCGTCTTCGCTGTCGTCAATAATACGCTCTTCAATGGTAACAACAACCTCTTTTTCCACCTTTGCATGGAACTCCATCGCGGCAAGGCTTGCCGTGTCAAAATCGATCACGTCGTTTACCGTTACCATTGTACCCATCATAAACAGCTTTTTAATTACTTCCGCCGCCGTTGCCTTTAAACGCAGCGCAAGCTCGCTTACGGTAATTTCGTCGGGAATGGTAACGGTGATCGGCTTGCTCTTGCGCTCAGCGGCAATCCTCTTCAAGCGCTCGGCCTCTGTTTCTTTTCTGGAATTCCTGGGCTTTCCGCGCTGCTGTGAGCGCTGTGTGATCTTTTGCTTTCTGACCGTGTTTTCCGTCTTAATTTTTTCAGACGCCAATCGGTCGTATTTTTCATTATAGCGCTCCACGTCTACAACGGCCGCGCGCGTGTCTATAATCTTTTTATCGCGCTTGCCCTTCATGGGCGTGTCGTGATTTGTATTTTGGCTTTTCTGTACGGCCTTCTGCTGCTTTTGCTGGCCGGCCGCCTTTTTGTCTGGCTGTGGCTTTACGCCCCTTTGTTCTTCCTTTGCCCTTTCTCTTGTCTGCTCCCGCTGCTTTTTTTGCTCTTTTTCTTCGTTATGCTTTTCAATTGCCTGGTCGCGAACAGCAAAATACGAATCAAAGTTTTCAATTGCATTTTGCTGTGTGTAAAAATCAAAAACAACATCCAGCTCTTCTTCTGTCAGCGCTGTCATATGTTTTTTTGTGTCTCCGAAATGTTTTTTCAGCAGGCTGATTACCTCTTTGCTGGGAACATTCAGATCCTTGGCAACCTCGTGTACTCTGTATTTTATCAACATAAATTACATGCCTCCCCGTTCGTTTTGCTGTTGCGGCGCAAGCTGCTTGAGTTTTTTTGCAAACCCTGCGTCATTCACCGCTATGACCGACGCGTATTTTCCCAAAGCGGCGCCAAGCGCATCTTTTCCGCAGCCCGCCTGCACAAACGGCGTGCCCGCCTGCTTTGCATGGAACAAAACGTCCTGCTGCGTATGCTTTGATATATCCTCTGCTAAAATGACAAGCCTAGCTTCTCCTTTTAAAACAGACCCCTTAACAGCCTCGCATCCAATTGTCAGTTTGCCGGCGCGCCGGCAGAGTCCCAATAGTGATAAAAAGGCGTGATTCATATACGGCTGAGTTCCTCCTCCATTTTGTCGTAAACCTGCTCCGGTATCTGGCAGGAAAAAGCCCTTTCAAAGCGCTTTGCCTTTCTTGCAAGCTTTAAGCATTCCGCTTTCCCGCATACATACGCACCCCGTCCAGGCTTTTTCCCGGTAAGGTCCAGGCTGACTTCCCCTTTTTTCACAATCTGCCCGTTTTCGTCTTTTTCGTCGGGCGCCCTGACTACCCGTATCAGCTCTTTTTTTGGCTTCATTTCTCCGCAGCCCGTACACTTGCGCAACGGGATCTTCTTTTGACGCATAAGCCTCACCGCCTTCCTGCACCCTTCTATGCATATTCCGGCAAAATCACACTGCCTCTTCTGTCGATTCTTTTTCCGCATCTGCCTGCGTGGATGCTTCCTGCTCCGGCACGGGGGCTGGCTGTTCTTCCTCCTCTTCTTCTCCATAAAACCCGCTTTCCGGGCGAATATCAATCTTCCATCCTGTCAGCTTGGCTGCAAGGCGCACATTCTGTCCCTTATTGCCAATGGCCAAGGAAAGCTGCCCGTCCGGCACCGTAACCTTGCAGGACTTTGCGCCATCGGCGGCGGGAACCACGCTGATCACGTTTGCCGGGGATAAAGCCGCTGCAATAAATTTTTCCGGGTTTTCGTCGTATTCTATAATGTCTATCTTTTCTCCGCCAAGCTCCCCAACAATCGCGGCCACTCTTGTTCCTCGGGTACCAATACAGGCGCCCACCGGGTCAACGTCGCTGTCACGGCTTGAAACAGCCATTTTTGTTCTGGAACCGGCTTCCCTGGAAACAGACTTGATTTCTACCGTACCGTCAAATATTTCCGGCACTTCCGTTTCAAACAGCCGCTTTACAAAGTCGGGGTGTGTCCGCGACAAAATCGCCCGCGGGCCCTTCTCCCCGTCGCGCACGTCAACAATGTACACCTTAATATGTTCGCCTTCCCTGAATTCTTCGCCGTTTACCTGCTCGCTCTTAGGCAGCACGGCCTCTGCCTTGCCTATTTTCAGGGTAACGGCGCCGCTTTTTGGATCAATCCGCTCCACCGTAGCCGTAACAATTTCCTGGTTGCGGCTTTGGAATTCAAGCAGCATCTGCCCTTTTTCCCCGTCGCGTATGCCCTGACGAATAATACTTCTGGAGGTCTGCACGGCAATTCTTCCAAACTGCTTGGGGTCCAGCTCAATCCCCACCTTTTCTTCAAGCTGGGCGGAAGGGTTTATCTTTCTTGCCTGCTCAAGCGTAATTTCACGGTTCGGATCTTCTATTTCTTCCACAACCGTTTTCAAAAGATATACTTCAAACTTTCCAGAGTCCTTATCCATTATAATATTGACATCTTCGTTGCCGCCGTATGTGTTCTTGCATGCAATCACAATGGCCTTTTGTATTTGGGAAAGCATATAATCAGCCGGGATTCCCCTTTCTTTTTCTAAAAGTGCCAGTGCGTCAAAAAGTTCGCGGTTATCCATTTTCCAAATCAACCTTTCCTTATATTCTGTATATTTGTGCAATTGTATTTTTCTGCTGGTGCAATTCTGTACGATGTTCTGTTATTTACATGGCAAAATCGTCAAGCTTTACCCACGCCGCATCTTTTTTGTGTATGGTCATTTCATTTTCTTCACCGTCCGACACGGTAAACGTATGCCTGTCGGCAGCCTTGAGGATTCCTCCAAATTCTTTGCCAAGCGGTTCTATCGGGCGTATCATATTAACCAGAATGTCCGCCCCTATAAACCTTTCAAAATGCTCTTCCCGTATCAGCTCACGCTCCAGGCCGGGGGAGCAGACCTCCAGGCAATAGCTTTGTTCAATCAGGTCGGCCTCATCCAAAGGCTGGTCCAGCGCACGGCTGACCGCTTCGCAGTCTTCTATGCACACGCCGCCTTCTTTATCAATAAAAATACGCAAATACCATTGTGCGCCCTCTTTCACAAAGCGCACATCCCAAAGCTGCAGCCCCATGGCGGTAACAACCGGCTGTGCAAGCAGCCAAACGGCTTCTACCGTATTTGTGCTTTTTTTCTTTGCCAAATAACATACCCCTTTTCGTTGCTCTGCCAACCCCTGTTTTTAAAGAGGGTTTTCTGCATACTCAAAAGAAAGGAGCGGGCTTTTTCCCACTCCTTACTCTTATCTTCTATTCAACTTTTATTAGTTTACCACGCTCTGTAAAAAAATGCAAGTTTTTTCTTTTGTCCTTTATCCCTTGACCGCGCCGGCGACAACGCCCTTAATAATATATTTCTGACACGCAAGGTAGAACACAATGATCGGGATAATTGCAAGCACAAGCATTGCCATCATGGCCGCCATGTCGATCGCCCCGTATCCGCCGCGCAAAAACTGGATCGCCATCGGGATCGTCTGCTGTTCCTTGGGCAGCACAAGCGTCGGGAGCAAATAGTCGTTCCAAATCCACATGGCATTTAAGATCGCCACCGTAATGGCTGTTGGCCGCAATATGGGAAATACAATCAAAAAGAACGTACGCATCGACCCGCACCCGTCGATCATCGCCGCTTCCTCTATTTCAAGCGGGACGCTTTTGATAAAGCCTGTAAACATAAAAACAGAAAGTCCCGCGCCAAAGCCCAGGTAAAGTATCACAATCCCAAACATGTTGTCGATCCCCAGCATATTTGCAACCTGCGACATGGGGTACATCACCATCTGGAACGGCACAATCATCGAAAACGCACACAAAAGGTACAATACTTTTGTATACCAGGCTTTTATTCTTACAATAAACCATGCGCACATAGAGGTGCAGAGGATAATGACCGCTACAGAGCAAATGGTAATAAACAAGGACACACCAAATGCCTGGAAAAACCCTATTTTTTCAACGCCGTTTATATAATTGTCAAGCCCCACAAACGATTCTGCGTTCGGAAAGGCAAACGGCTCTGCGCTTAAATAAAGTTTCCCCTTGAAAGAATTCATTACAACCAGAAAAATCGGCGCCAAAACGGCAATGGCTACAACTACCAAAATGGCAAATTTCACCCAGTCCCTGCCACGCATTTTGGCCTTGATTTTTTGGTTGTTCCCTTTCTTTTTCTTCTTTTCAATTTGTGCAGTGGTAATCATCTGTTCCGCCATCAGCTTTCAACCTCCTTACGTCTTGTCAGGTAAAGCTGCGTCAAAGCAATGACCGCAACAATCACAAAGAAGATAACTGCTTTGGCTTGTCCCACGCCCTGCCATCCTACGCGTCCGTAAAACGTATTGTAAATATCCAGCGCCAGCATTTGCGTCTGCTTTCCGGGCGCACCTGCCGTAAGTGCGTAGTTCTGGTCAAACAGCTTAAACGAGTTTGTCAGCGTAAGGAACACGCAGATGGTAATAGACGGCATAACCTGCGGAACGGTAATCTTCCAAAGCTTCTGCCAGCTGTTCGCGCCGTCTATATCGGCCGCTTCCATCAGCTCGGGCGAAACGTTTTGTATGCCGGCTATATAAATAATCATCATATATCCCACAAGCTGCCAGTTCATTAAGATAACAATCCCCCAAAAGCCATAGGCCGGGTCCGTTGTGATCGTCGCATTTGAATAATACAGCACGCCGTTGATGATCATAAGCCAGATATATCCCAGAACAATACCGCCAATCAGGTTTGGCATAAAAAAGGTCGTTCTGAAAAGATTTGTCCCCTTTATAGCCTTTGTTAATAATAAAGCCAAAAGGAAAGCCAATATATTTATGGTTATGACCGATACTACGGTAAATTTAACCGTAAACCAAAGCGCATTGATGAAATCAGCGTTTGAAAAAGCTTTTATATAGTTTTCAATACCCACCCATTGTGCATTTTTTACTGTGCTGAACTTTGTAAATGACAGATATATCCCCATGATAAACGGGATAATAAATGCGATCAGAAAAGCAGCCAAAGTAGGCAATACCAAAACGGGAAACCATTTTTTCATCGCTTTTTGCATACGATCCCTCCTTTGATTTTATGATTAAGAAAAGCCATTTACTCAATCACACCCCGTACCCGAGGGTACGGGGTGCAAATTTTGTTTAACTGGATTTTTCGGATTTAACGCTTACACAATAACATTCTGCGCCGCCAAAACGTTTTTATGCGGTCGCCGCTTTTTCAGATGCCCAAGCGTCGATAACCGTCTGCGTTACCTCGTCCCAGGTCTTCTGATCCTGCACATACTCAAGCAGCGCAGCGCCAAACAAATTCTTGAATTCTTCGCTGGGGAATGCCGTAAAGAGCCATTCCGGGTTTACAATTTCGCCGCTTTCCTTCGCTTTCCATCTTAAAACTTCCTGTGCAAGCGGGTCTGTGGGCTGTTCGTCCTCTTCAAAGGTGTTAAACGGTGTGATGAAGCCCAGATCGTTTGTAACGGCCTTTTTACCCTCTTCGCTTGAGAAGAGCCATACTAAAAAGTCGATCGAAGCCTGCTGCTTTGCCTGGTCAACCTGGCTGTTAATTGCAAAGTAGTTTTCTGTACCGATGCAGATGCCCTGTGTTTCTTCGCCCTGCATGCCTGTATAGATGGGCAGGAACTTAATGTCTTCCGCCTTTGTCACATTGCCGTCTGTTCCGTTGACCTGTGCCCATCCCCAGTTTCCGTTTTGTACCATTGCGCATTTGCCCAAGGCAAATTCTGCCATAGCGTCGTCAACCGTTTTGGAAGAAAGCAGGCCCTTGTCGGTTGTAGAATTGTTAATATACAGATCAAAAATATTTTGGAATTCCTTATTGTACTTAAACGTAATTTCATTTGCGTTAAGGCCGGCAAGAATTACGTTGTCATAGTTGGTATCTTCTTTAAACTCATAGTAAAGCGGCAGGTTTGCAAGGTGCGTCTGCCATCTCCACTGGTTGCCCTCGGCCATAGAGGTAGAAGCAAATACGCCGTCAATACCAAGCTCGTCCTTAAGCTTTGTCATATCCTCTACAATTTCGCTTAATGCGGCAAAGTTTGTAATTTCTTCCACAGATGTGAAATTGGTGCCTTTGTTTTCAGAAGCAAAATACGCTTCCATAATCGCGTTATTGTAGATAATGCCATAGCCCTCCAGCGCGTATGGAATACCGTAAATACCATCCTCGTTGGAAACTGCCAAAGGTTTGTTTTCATCTGTGAGCATGTTATACAGCTCTGAATCCTTCAAATCTGCGCAGTAGTCTTTCCAATTCTGATAGCCAACCGGTCCGTTAATTTGGAAAATGGTGGGCGGGTCAGATTTTGCAATCTCAGACATCAGGGTTTTTTCATATTCGCCCGACGCCGCTGTCGTAATCTTTACCTTAACGCCCGTTTCTTCTTCATATTGCGCAGCAATTGCCTCATATTTGTCGGCAATCTCCGGTTTAAAGTTTAAAAAATAAATTTCGTCTACTCCCGATGTGTCTGTAGTACCTCCTCCCGACGATGTCTGGGACGAGCCATCGCCTGCGTTACATCCGGCAAAAATGCCGACTGCCATGCAAAGAACCATTAGCAGTGCCATAATTTTTGAAATCTTGCGCATTGTAATTTCTCCTTTACCCTTTATTTTTTGGTTTTTATCCCTAAAAAGCCGAGCCTTCGGCTTAATAAGCAATTTTAAAGCAATTCTTTGTTTATTTTCGACAAAATTTCAGATCATATTCTTTTCTCATAAGTTATATTAACATCTGTGTTTTTCATTTGCAACACTTTTTTCTGTAATCTCATTTAACAATATTGTAATATTTTCCCAAAAAAATTTTTTATACCAATATATGGGGTTCTTTTTTTTTATTTTTTCTATATATTGTGCTTTTCATCTTTGCAAAAACAAACGGAAGCGCCGCCCCCGCAAAAGGAACGACGCTTGTATTATTTACCGTTATTTTTAAATTATTTGATTGCGTTCAAAAGGCCGCCTTTTGCAATAATATTTTGAATAAACGGCGGGAACGGTTGCGCCTGGTAGCTTTTGCCCGTTGTTTTATTTGTAATCACGCCCGTATCAAAGTCAACGCTTATCTCATCCCCGTTTTTTATATCCTTTGCCGCCTGTTCGCATTCCAAAATTGGCAGGCCGATATTGATAGCGTTCCTGTAAAAAATCCTTGCAAATGTGGAAGCGATCACACAGGAAATACCGGAAGCCTTAATGGCAATGGGCGCATGCTCCCTGGAAGAGCCGCAGCCAAAATTTTTTTCTGCGACCATAATATCGCCCTTTTTTACCTTTTTTACAAAACCCTTGTCAATATCCTCCATGCAATGCGCTGCAAGCTCTTGATGGGAAGCCGTATTCAGATACCTTGCCGGAATAATTACGTCTGTGTCTACATTGTCTCCATATTTATGGACGATGCCGTGTGCGTTCATATATATTGCGCCTCCATTCTTTCTTATTGCTCCGCACAGACCTTTTCAGGGTCCGTAATATAACCTGTCACGGCGCTTGCCGCCGCAACCGCGGGGCTTGCCAGATATACCTCAGATTCTACATGCCCCATCCTGCCGACAAAATTGCGGTTTGTTGTGGACACTGCGCGCTCCCCCTTGGCCAGAATCCCCATATGCCCGCCCAGGCAGGGGCCGCATGTGGGCGTAGAAACTACAGCGCCTGCTTTTATAAAAATATCAAACAATCCCTCATGCATGGCGTCCAGCCAAATCTGCTGGGTTCCGGGGAAGATAATACAACGCACACCCTTGTAAACCTTTTTGCCCTTCAAGATCTCAGCCGCCGCGCGCAGATCGGTCATCCTGCCGTTTGTACAGGAACCGATCACAACCTGGTCGATCGGAACCTCCCCTTCCCCAACCTGATCTATGGTTCTTGTATTTTCCGGAAGATGTGGAAACGCAACCGTGGGGCGCAGGGCAGAAAGGTCAATATTGTAAACCGCTTCGTATTCCGCGTCTTCATCCGCCGTATATTCCACAGGCACACCCCGGAACCTCCCCTGCGTGTACGCTCTTGTAATATCATCCACCGGGAAAATTCCGTTTTTCGCGCCTGCTTCGATCGCCATATTTGCAATACAAAGGCGGTCGTCTATATTCAAATACTGTAATCCATCCCCACAAAACTCCATGGATTTATACAAGGCGCCATCCACACCGATCTTCCCAATAATATGCAGAATCACGTCTTTTCCACTTACAAATTTTGCAGGCCTGCCCGTCAGGTTAAATTTCAGTGCTGCCGGCACCTTAAACCAGGCCTTGCCGCTGATCATCCCCGCCGCCATGTCTGTAGAACCCACCCCTGTGGAAAACGCACCGAGCGCGCCATATGTGCAAGTGTGCGAGTCTGCGCCAATGCAGAGGCTGCCCGGCCCCACAAGCCCTTTTTCCGGAAGAAGCGCATGCTCAATCCCCATCTGTCCTACGTCAAAATAATTTTCAATGGCATATTTATCTGCAAACCGTCGTACCTGCAAACATTGCCCGGCCGCTTTAATGTCCTTATTCGGCGTAAAGTGGTCCATAACCATTGCAATTTTTGTATTGTCAAAAACAGTGTCTGCCTTACATTCCTCAAAAACATTAATCGCCACCGGGGAGGTAACATCGTTGCCCAAAACCATATCCAGCCTTGCTTCAATCAACTGTCCGGCCTGCACGCTGTCAAGGCCCGCGTGCGCCGCCAGAATCTTCTGCGACATTGTCATTCCCATAAAATAGCCCTCCTGTTCAATCTGGTAATATAAGTTTATTATCGCACAGCTGTTGTCAAAAGAATGTAAACTATGCTACAATTAATTTATAGAAAATTTTTGCTGGGATGTGATCCTATGGAACGCACAATGGCCTATTACGGGGACAACTATGCAAACCTTCCGCCGGAAATACGATGTCATTTTGAAAACATCAATATGGCAAGAACTTTTCACAAAAATCAAATGGTCTATACCCAGGGGGAAGCCGCAGACTGTTTTTATTATTTAAAACAAGGGCAGGTCCGTATTTTTTTCAGCTCCCCCGACGGCATGGAAAAAACGCTAACGGTAATCGGCCCCGGCGCAATCCTGGGCGAAGCTGCTTTTTTTGACGGGATGCCAAGGGTTTCCTCCGCCAAGGCGCTGCAAAGCAGTTTGCTGGTTGCCGTCACAAGGCCGCGCCTTTTAAACAAGTTCCGGCAAGAGCCGGATCTTGCTCTGCAACTTTTAAATTTACAGGCGCGCTCTATACGTATGCTTTCCTCACAGGTAACCAGCATTATGTTTTTGCAGGCAGACTGCCGCATTGCACGTCTTTTGCTGCAGGCCCAAAGCAGCGCTCCCGGCAAAGAGCCCACAGTCAATATGACGCACGAGGAAATCGGCAATATTGTGGGCGTTTCGCGCGTAACGGTCAGCAAAATTTTAAACGCCTTTGCCCGGCGCGGCCTGGTGAAGACCGCATACCGCAGCATTCTGCTAAAAAATCCCGGCGCGCTTGCGGAAATCGCAGCGTTTGATCTGTAGGCATAGATCACGCAGCCCTGGGAACCTCTTTCCCAAGGCCGCCTTCCGCTTTTTATTGTCTGCATAAAAAATCCACTATTTTTCCATACAGCTGCTGTGCGTCACGGTAGCCGTCGCGGTACAGCTGTAAAAGCTTTTCCTTGTTCTTTTCCGTCCTTGCCACTTCTACCGGCTTTTGTGGGCGTATCACAATTGCCTGGCCGCTTTCCTCCAGCCGGTCAATATACGCAAGTGTTTCATTATAACGCTCATGCCGGCTTTCTATCTGCGCAACCAGCTTTGGATACGCTCTGTATTTATACCGGATCAGCCCCAAATGCCTGCTTTTTCCCTTACGGTACGTTTTACACTGGGTCAAAACCAACACATTTTTACAGTTGCCGTTTTCCACAGATCTTTTGATTGGGATAGAATCCGCCACGCCGCCGTCCAGATATTCTTTCCCATCTACTTTCACAATGTGAGAGAGCATGGGCAGCGAGCCGGACGCACGCACATAAATCATATCCTTTGCAAGATCCTTTATGGGAATATATTCCGCCTGTCCCGTTTTACAGTTTGTCACAACGGCGTACAACACAGAAGGGTTCCGCCGGAACGCCTGATAGTCAATCGGGTACAGTTTTTGGGGGATTTCGTCATAAATAAAGTCCATGCCAAACAAATCTCCCGTCTTTAAAAAGCTGTAAATCCCCGCGTACCGCTTGTCGTTGAGATAATCTATATTTACCGACAAGGCCCGGCCCTTTTGACGTGCCAGATAACTGCAGGCATGGCCCGCGCCTGCAGACACCGCGTAACATTCTTTAAACCAAAGGTCCTTCTCCATAAAAAAATCCAGCACGCCCGTCGTATATACGCCGCGCATCCCGCCGCCTTCTAAAATCAGGCCTGCATCATACATAAATATCACCCAAATTTATACAGATTGCGACAAAGAGCAGGGTTTCTCTCCCCTGCTCTTCGCTTTGTTTCAGCGCCTTTAAAAACGGCGCCGCATTTATTTATACCTGCCGCAGCTCTGGCAGCTGCGGCTTTCCACTTTGTTCAGTTCGCCGCAGTCCGGGCAAAACCATTTTCCGTCAGGCAGCGGCACAACCCTTGCCTTGTCCGCCTGCCGCACTCCCGGCTGCGCGACCTCTTTGCCCTGGTCCTCTATCACCCTTCCCGCCATCGGCGCTATAGACAATCCTCTTGTACCTATACCCGCAACATCCTTCAGGTCAAGACTGTCTAAAAATTCCTTTGCAGAGCGCTTTTTCGGCAACATGGCACCGCAGCCCTGGCAAAAACGCGCCGCGCTTTCATTTTCAAAGCTGCATTTTTTGCACACGTTTGTTTCGCTTTTCATTTTTGCTCCTCCTTTGCGCCGCCGTTTTGCGGCTTTTCAATTAAAACTCTTGCAATCCGCCTGTCTTCAATCTGCACGGCGGTAAGCCGTACGCCGTCAATCAACACAGAGGGACGGTCATTGTCCCTCGGGATTTCCCCCAACTGCTCCAGCATCAGTCCGGCGATCGTTTCACATTCATCATCCGGCAGCTTCACGCCAATCAGCTCGCTTACATCGTCAATCGCTGCGGCACCGTCAACTGTAAATATATTATCGCTTAAACGTTTGATCTCTTCCTCTTCGTTGTCGTATTCATCCTGTATATTTCCCACAATAGATTCAATCAGGTCCTCCATGGTAATCAGCCCTTCCGTCCCGCCGTATTCGTCCACCACAACGGCAAGCTGCACCTTGTTGGCCGTCATTTCCGCAAACAGTTCGCTGCAGTTTTTGGTTTTGGGCACATAAAAGGCTTCCCTTTTTATATCTGTAAGCTTAAGCCCCTCCGGTATGTCGCCGCATACATACCGCAGCAGGTCTTTTGCATACAAAAGTCCCACAATATTGTCAATATCCTCATGATAAACCGGTATTCTGGAATAACCCGTTTCTATAAAAACATCCACCGCATCCTGCAGGGGGTCACTGTCCTCAATGGCCGTCATATCGGTCCTGTGCGTCATCACTTCGGCCGCCGTAAGGTCGTCAAACTCAAAAATATTTTTGATCATGCTGTAGGTACTGGCCTCAATCACGCCCTTTTCCTTAACGGCAAGGAGCATCAGCATAATATCCTGTTGGGTAACCTTTTCCAGCATATTATGCCCAAAAAGCTTTAAAATCTTATTTTGTTTTTTTACGTTGGTACTCCCACCCGCGTCGTCAGGCATTGGTTTTTGTCCCCTTTCACTTTTCATGCGCTTTTATTTAAGCATATTCTACGATTTTACCGCCTGTTTGTCAAATAAAGTTCCGCCGTACAGAGGCTTTTGCTTTCTGATCGTCAAATTTTAAATTTGGGGGTGTACCTTTATTGTATACGGCTTGTATTGTCATCATAAATTTGGCAGGAAATTTTATAAATAAAATTTTCTTATTTTTAATTTTGTTTTTAAAAAAACCTATAATAATATTAAATTAAAAATTTGCGTATAAAAATTTTCATGCTTTCCCACTTTACACACGTCTTTAAACGTGATAGAATTCAAGGTGGCACATTAGCGTATGTGCCGTCCAAACTATTCATACGATACTTGCGCTGTATTGCCCAAGTATTTTAAGGAGGAACAGTCCAATGTCCAGAAAAATGAAAACCATGGATGGCAACACTGCGGCGGCGCATACATCTTATGCGTTTACCGATGTCGCGGCGATCTATCCGATTACCCCTTCATCGGTCATGGCTGATGAAACAGACAAATATTCTGCTGCAGGGCGCAAAAACCTTTTCGGCAGGGAAGTCAAGGTTACCGAAATGCAATCTGAAGGCGGCGCTGCCGGTGCCGTACACGGTTCGCTTGCAGCCGGTGCGCTGACAACCACATATACCGCTTCCCAGGGTCTTTTGCTGATGATCCCCAACATGTACAAAATGGCCGGCGAGCTTTTGCCGAGCGTTATCCACGTATCTGCCCGCGCGCTGACAAGCCATGCTTTGTCTATCTTTGGCGATCATTCCGATATTTACGCCTGCCGCCAGACCGGGTATGCCATGCTCTGCTCCAACAGCCCGCAGGAGGTCATGGACCTTGCAGCCGTAGCACATCTTTCCGCTATCAAGGGCAGGGTTCCGTTTCTCCACTTTTTCGACGGCTTCCGCACATCCCATGAAATACAGAAAATTGAAACCTGGGATTACGAAGATCTGGGCGAAATGCTCGACTGGGATGCAGTCGATGCCTTCCGTCGCCGCAGCCTGAACCCGGAACATCCTGTGATCCGCGGCACAGCGCAAAACGACGACATTTTCTTCCAGGCCCGTGAAGCCTGCAATGTTTATTACGACGCAATCCCTGAGGTTGTTGTGGAATATATGAACAAGGTCAATGAAAAATGCGGTACGGACTACAAGCCGTTTAACTATTACGGCGCGCCCGACGCAGAAAGAATCATTGTCGCAATGGGCTCGGTTTGCGACTGCGCGGAAGAGGTGGTCGATTACCTCAACGCCGCGGGTGACAAGGTCGGCCTTTTAAAGGTAAGACTGTACAGGCCTTTTGTCGCAGATTATATGCTGCGTGAGCTTCCCAAAACTGTAAAGGCAATCTCTGTTTTGGACAGAACAAAGGAGCCCGGCTCTATTGGCGAGCCGCTGTATCTGGATGTTCTGGCGGCAATCAACGGCTCTGCCTTTGCAAATGTTTCCGTATACACCGGCCGTTATGGGCTCGGTTCAAAAGATACGACCCCCGGCGATATTGTTGCGGTTTACCGCAATATGGAAAGCGCGACCCCGAAAAAGCGCTTTACCATCGGTATTGTGGACGACGTTACAAACCTTTCCCTCGACGTAGTGGAAAACCCAGACACAACGCCCGCCTGCACCAAATCCTGTAAGTTTTGGGGCCTTGGCGCAGACGGAACCGTCGGTGCCAATAAAAACTCCATTAAAATTATCGGCGACCATACAGATATGTACGCGCAGGGTTATTTTGCATACGACTCTAAAAAATCCGGCGGCCTGACTGTATCGCACCTGCGTTTCGGCAGCCAGCCAATCAAGTCCACTTATTACATCAGCAAGGCCGACTTTGTCGCCTGCCATAACCCCTCTTATGTGGACAAGTACGATATGGTGGATGACCTCAAAGAGGGCGGCAGCTTCCTGCTCAACTGCGCCTGGGATGTAGATGAGCTTGACCGCCGCCTGCCCGGAAAAATGAAAAGGCTGATCGCCCAGAAAAAGATTCATTTCTATACGATCGACGGTATCGCTATCGGTAAGGAAATTGGCCTGGGCGGAAGGATCAACACTATCTTGCAGTCTGCTTTCTTTAAGATTGCAAACGTTATCCCCGCAGAGGACGCCGTCCAGTTTATGAAGGATGCGGCCACAAAGTCCTACAGCAAAAAGGGACAGGCAATTGTCGACATGAACCATAAAGCCATTGAGCGCGGTATGACAGACGTTAAACAGGTTGACGTCCCGGCCTCCTGGGCAGACTGCCCGGACGATATGCAGGCGCATGTTGTTACCCAGGGAAGGGAAGAGGTTGTCGATTATGTAAACACCATCCTCAACCCCGTCAACGCGTACAAAGGCAACCAGCTGCCTGTATCTGCGTTTTCCAAGCATATCGACGGTACGGCTCCGCAGGGCTCCTCCGCTTATGAAAAAAGAGGCATTGCAGTAGACGTTCCCGAATGGCAGCCCGAAAACTGCATCCAGTGTAACTTCTGCTCTTACGTATGCCCGCACGCTGTTATTCGTCCCGCCGTTATGACGGCCGACGAACTGAAAAACGCACCGGAAGGCACCAAGAGCGTCCCCATGACGGGTATGCCCGATTATACGTTTACCATGACGGTTTCTACGCTTGACTGCACCGGCTGTGGGTCATGCGCACAGGTATGTCCGGGCAAGAAGGGACAAAAGGCGCTTATCATGAAGCCCATTGACACACAGCGCGCCGGCCAGAAGGTCTTTGATTATGGCTTTGCACTGGATCCCAAGCCGGCTGTAACAGAAAAGTTTAAAGAAACAACCGTCAAGGGCAGCCAGTTCAAGCAGCCATTGCTCGAATTTTCCGGCGCATGCGCCGGCTGCGGCGAAACACCCTATGCAAAGCTTGCAACACAGCTGTTTGGCGACAGAATGTTTATTGCAAATGCGACCGGCTGTTCGTCCATCTGGGGCGGCAGCGCACCGGCAACGCCGTACACCGTCAACAAGAAGGGCTACGGCCCGGCGTGGGCAAACTCTCTGTTTGAAGATAACGCAGAATTTGGCTTTGGCATGGCCCTTGGCCAGAATGCAATCCGCGCAAGGCTTGCAGAATATATAGAAAAAATAGCGGAACTTACAGATAAAGCAGACGTGCAGGAAGCCTGCAAAAATTATCTGGATACCACAGCCGACAGCGGCGCCAACAGAGCGGCTGCGGATGCACTGATCCAAAAGTTGGAAGACCTTGCTACCTGCTCCTGCGAAGCAGGCCAGCTGGCAAAGAAGGCCCTTGCGGACAAAGACTGCCTTGCAAAGAAATCCATCTGGATTCTCGGCGGTGACGGCTGGGCGTATGATATTGGCTTTGGCGGTCTTGACCACGTGATCGCTTCGGGCGAAAATGTAAACATTCTGGTATTTGACACAGAGGTTTACTCCAACACCGGCGGTCAGGCATCCAAGGCAACGCCTGTAGGCTCCGTTGCACAGTTTGCCGCAACCGGTAAGGGCACAAAGAAAAAGGACCTTGCCGCAATTGCCATGAGCTATGGTTATGTATACGTAGCGCAGGTTGCAATGGGTGCAGACTATAACCAGTGCATTAAGGCGTTTGTAGAAGCAGAAAGCTACAACGGCCCGTCCATTATCATTGCTTATGCACCGTGCATCAACCACGGCATCAAGGGCGGTATGAGCATTGCTCAGGCGGAAGAGAAAAAGGCGGTGGCCGCAGGCTACTGGAACTGCTTCCGCTTTGACCCGCGGCTTGCAGACCAGGGTAAAAACCCCTTTATGCTTGACAGCAAGGCACCTACGGCAAGCTATCGCGACTTTATCATGGGCGAAGTCCGTTACAATTCTCTTACACGCGCTTTCCCCGAAAGAGCCGAAAAGCTCTTTGCGCAAGCCGAAGAAGGCGCTGCAAAGAAATACCAGCATTTAAAGAGGCTTGCAGAGTTAGACAGCGCGGAATAATTTTTCCGTTTATCGTCGTTTAAACAGCAGGACCGCAGAGGTTAGCGTTATGGCGCTGCCCCTGCGGTCTATTTTTTTACACAAGCTTTGTACACGCTGTCTTTTTGCCCGTTTTCTTTTTTGGACAGTCTTTTCAATCTTTTGTTTTATTTTGTCGATTTTTGTTGTGTTTTGATCTATAACTTTTTTAACTTTATATTAATTTTCTATTATGCTAAAAATATTCATTATAATTATATGCAGTATTTCTATAGACAAATACAGCTATTTTTTATAAAATAATACATAATTGTTTTTTGTTGCAGATTGTCCAAAAAATGAAAAGGAGTTGTTTTTATGTACCCAAGGATGAAGGAGCTGCGCGAAAAGGCAGGCCTTTCACAGGAAGGTCTTACGTCTTATCTGCGTATTAACCTGCGTAAATACAAAAAATATGAAAGCGGAAAAAAAGAACCGACTTTTGTCGTCCTGTTACAGCTTTCTTTATTTTATGACGTAAGCATCCCCTATATATGCGGCAAGACAGACAACCCTGAAAGGCGGTATTAAAGCATTTTTTCTTCCTTCTTTATGCGCTTTCGGCCAGATCCGTCCCCGGCGGCATAAATGGTTACGAATTTTTCATTTGTAAATCTGTCGGACATGCGCTATAGTTATGTGGGCCGCTTTCAGCGCCCGACATCATTTTATTTGGAGGAACATAAATATGCACAAGTACAAAAAGCCTTTAAGTATTTTGCTTACGGTGCTCTTGCTGCTGACTGCCTGCTGCTTTCCTTTTTCTGTATCAGCCGCAGAAGATTCAACCGGGCAGTCAGAACCAGCAGAAATTCTTTCTGAACTGATCGCACAGGCAGACACCATTCTTACAACAGATACCTATGTCCTGACAGATGCAGAGCGGCAAACGCTTACACAAACGCTTGCCGACGCAAAAGAGGTGGCGCAAGATGCATCTGCTACAGAGGACGATCAGTTGCTTGCTTGCGGCCAGTTGATCGCCGCTATGGAATCCCCTGTATACCGCTCCATGACCGCACAGGTTAAAGCGCAGTATATCAATATGCTGGATCTTATATCCTATACACTTTCAGACAGCGCGCTGGAGGCAATGCATACGGTCCTTGCATTGTGCGATACCGTTCTTGCGCAGGAAACGGTCACAGAAGAAGATTTTTTTGCCCTGCTTGCAAACATTACGGAAGTATCAAATACAGCAGGAGAAATCACGGTAACAAAAGAGGATCTAGGGACGCTCTTGAAAAAGGCAGAAGTTTATATGGACCCCACCCGCTACACCACAGACTCCTATACATTTTTTTCAGAAGCCTACGCGCAGGCACAGGGTGTATATAACGACGACCTTGCCACCCCGGAAGACATCGACCTTGCATTTTCCTCCCTGCTGCTTTCCATTCTTTCCATGCAGGAAAGACCTGTCCCCACCATGTATGGCGATGTAGACGGCAACGGCGCGGTAACGGTCTCCGACACGCTTTCTCTGCAAAAAAGGATTGCGCGCGTCGAGCAGTTTTCTGCTGCGCAGGAGCAGTATGGCGACGTCAACGGAGATGGCAGCATTACCACAGCTGACGTGCTGCTTGTACAAAAATACATTGCGCACAGCATCGACCGCTTTCCTGCTGAAAACCCGGAAGACATAGAAGATACCGACCCCGACGACCTTACAGGCTTGCTTTGATCGCAAAATACGATACCTGTCAAAAAGAACCCGGCTTTTAGCGGGGCGCTCGTAAGACAGTAAAATATGCAAAAGGCGTGACTCTCGTGGTCACGCCTTTTGCGTTAAGAGGATAGCCGCCAAGCGGCGTGAGGGATGCAGTCCCTTGTCCGGAACGCAGCGACGCAAAGCGCCCCGGACCGTTCAACGCAGGTGTCCGGGGTGTTCAGTCTTGCAGAGCGCACATGCGGGGTTACCCCGTATAGAAGTGCGCCCTTAGCAGCTGCCTGAAAAAATGGAATTTATCGGTGGATATACATTCTGGTCATATTGGGTTCGCCATCGCCCTGTACCATGCACAAAAACTCCCAGCCGTATCGTTCATAGAATCCGGTATGATCCGTTACCAAATAAACAGGAGTAATGCCTTTGGATTTCATATCCTCTACGACCATATTCAGCAGATGACCTGCGATTCCTTTGCAGCGATAGTCTTTTTCTGTATAGACTGCGCAGACATTCGGGGTAAGGTCTTTCCTGTCATGGAAGTCATTTTCGATTACGCCCATACCGCCGACAATTTTGTCACCGTTCATGCAGAGATACCAACCGTACTCCGTTTCTTTTTTCAGATAAGCCTCCATACATTCCAGATAGGCTTCCGTTGGAACGCCCCATTTACAATGGAACCATTCCGCCGCACAGCTTTTTAATTCAGCTCTTTCTCTCAATGTGATATAGTCAAAATTATTCATTTTCCTTTACTCTCCTCATAAACTTCCGATTTGCAGGTCTGTTCGGTTCCATATTACCACATAACGGGATAATCTACAGTAACAGACACCGCAGAGCTGCGGTGTCTGTTACTGTCTTATGAACACCGCCCTTTATCGGCCGGGTTCTTTTCCTTTTCTGTTTACTGCTTTTTCTGTTGTTGCTCCGGTTGTTGTTCCGGCTTCTCCCTGCCGTCTTCTTTTGTCTTAAACGCAAAAAACCGCTGCCCCACATAATTAAACATCACAAAGAAAACAGAGCCCGCCAGCATGGAAATATTGTCGGTTACCATTTTAACCAGCTGCGCCGCTGTTTTTTCTGCAAAAAACGACATCGTCCCAAGCCATTGCGCTACAGCCGTTACAGCGCCGGCCAGCCAGTTTTGCGCAATCCAGTCGACCAGGGGCTTTGCAATCCCGTATGCCAGCAGATAGCATACGGCAATATTGATAACAAACCGTATCACGGTTTTTTTGTTGCTTTCTTTGTTCTGGAACGTAAAATATTTGTTTAAAAAGTAGCTTAAAATGCTGGTAAGCACATAATTTGCAGCAGATCCCACCCAATAGTTGGTATTGCTGTCAAACCAGCCAAGCGACGTTGCTATATTATAGTAGCCGAGCATGATTCCATATCCTACCAGGGTATTAATTATCCCGACCAGAACAAATTTTAAAAACTTTTTGTCAAAAAACGTTTTCAAAAACTGCATAATTCCTGTTTTCTCCTGTTATTCCTCAGTGCTGTCGTTTTCTTTTTTTTCTATATTGGTGCTTTTCAGCAGGAAGATCGGCCGCTTCTTGCTTTCCATATAAATACGCCCGATATATTCTCCCAAAATACCGACAGAAAATTCAATGATCCCGCCCATAAACAGCGTAATGCAAATACTTGTTGCATAGCCCGGAACGTCTATCCCCGTTACAAGCGTTTTAATGAGCGTTATAATAATATAGATCAACGCAATTAAAGAGATCAATATGCCCATGCCTGCAATAATCCGCAGAGGCGCAACAGAAAACGCGGTGATCCCGTCAATGGCGTATTTAAACAGACCCCAAAAGCTCCATTTTGTTTTTCCGATCGCCCGCTCTATATTTTCATAAGGCAGCCATTTTGTCTCATAGCCGACCCAGCTGAAAATCCCCTTGGAAAACCGCTGCACCTCTGAAAGCTTTAGCACCGCATCGACCATTCGCCTGGACATAATGCGAAAGTCCACCGCGCCGTATGGCATTTTTACGTCGGTTATCTTATTGCTGAACCTATAAAAATTTTTGGAAAAAAAGCTTCTGATTTTTGACTCCCCTTCCCGGGAGGTCCTTCTGGCTGCACAGCAGTCATACCCCTCTTCCATACCCTGAATCATGTCCGGGATCATTTTAGGCGGGTGTTGTAAATCTGCGTCCATTACAATCACATAATCCCCGCTTGCATATTTCAGTCCGGCATACATGGCCGCTTCTTTCCCAAAATTGCGTGAAAAAGAAAGATATTTTACATTTGGCCTTTGTTCTGCAAGCAGCTTCATTTTTGAAAAGGTTCCGTCGCGGCTTCCGTCATCCACCAAAATAAACGTAAAAGCATATCCAAAAATCCCGTCCACGACCTTTGAAGTTTCCGACAGGAAAACCTCAAGCCCTTCTTCCTCATTATAGCAGGGAACAACTATATCAACCGTTTTCATGCTACCACCATTTCCTTTGCACGTATAAAAAATTTCGATGCTGTTACATATGTAATAAGATTATAACAAACCCCATAAGAAAAAAAAAGGGCTATGCGATGAAAAACCATTATTTATAAATAAAACCTGCAAAAAGCAGGTTTTTTTCTGTAAACGGTTTACCCAACAGAAAATTAATGGTAAAATGATGTGTGTTTATAATTGCATCAGGAGGATAAAACAAAGACCATGAGCAAGAAAAAGAAAAAAAGGCCGGCCGTCAAAAAACTGCCAAACACAGCACCCACGACCCTTCAATCCGCAGGCAACCCGTCTAATACCAAGCTGTATCTTGTATTATCGTTTTTCCTGCCGTTTTTGCTGCTGGGAACAGCCTATGCCGTAAACGGCGTTTACCCGTTTGGCGATAAACAAATTTTGGTAACGGACCTGTGGCAGCAATATTACCCGTTTTTGTCCGACTTTCAGGCAAAGCTGCAGGAAGGCTCTTCCCTGCTCTATTCCTGGGATACAGGCATGGGGTCCAATTTTGTCGCATTGTCGGCATATTATCTGGCAAGCCCTCTGAACTTTTTTACATTGTTTATCCCACAGGCCTTCCTTCGTGAAGCACTCACTGTATTTTTACTGATCCGTATTGGGTGCTCCGGACTGTTTTGTGCCATTTTCCTGAAATCTATTTTTAAGCGCAACGATATTACGCTGCCGTTTTTTTCTGTTTTGTATGCGCTGTGCGCATACACCATGGGCTACTACTGGAATATTATCTGGTTTGATTCTTTTGCCCTGCTCCCGCTGGTCGTCCTTGGCACAGTGGCGCTGGTACGGGAAGGCAAATATAAATTATACGTAATATCCCTGGCACTGGCTGTTTTGACCAACTATTATATGGGCTTCTTCATCTGCATATTTACCGCCATCGTGTTTTTTGGGGTATGCATTTGCAGCAAGCTATCGTTAAAGGCCTTTTTCAAAAAGCTTTTAAGCATTGCAGGCTTTACGGCGATCAGCCTGTCGCTGACCGCTTTTGTCACGCTTCCGGCTTATTTGAACCTGCAACTGACCTACAGCGCGGAAAACACGTTCCCTTCCCCATGGAAATTTGAAAATTCGTTTGTAGATCTTTTCGGCAACTTTGCCGCTTTTGTCCCCCCCAATGTAAAAGAGGGGCTTCCAAATATTTACTGCGGCTTTTTATGCATTATGCTCGCAGTTGTGTTTTTGCTGTCAAAGAAAATTTCACTGCGCGAAAAAATTCTACACGTTTCCGTGCTGGCATTTCTTTTGATCAGCTGCAACGTCAACGTGCTCAATTTTATCTGGCATGGGTTCCATTCTACCAATATGATCCCTTACCGGTTTTCTTTTTTAATCTCGTTTATTCTGGTTGTCATGGCGTACCGGGCCTTTACACTGCTCGAGGATATCACGCTGGTAGATATTTGCGGCATGGCAATCGCCGCCACATTTGTCATTGTGTGTGCCGCTATTGGCCAGCAGGACGATACCGCTGTGTATGGCAGTATTGTGCTTGCCGTAATCTTCTTGTTTGTTCTGTTCCTGTATGAACGCAAGCTCTTTAACAAAAAAGCCGTTACCGGTATTATCTGCGGCGTCATTTTGGTAGAGATGTGCTTTAACGTAATGATTGGCGTAAACGAGGTGCGCGTAACAGACCATACCAACTACCCGGACCAGTTTGATAAGGTCCAATCTGCACTGGACACGCTGGAAGAAACAGACGACGAAGCATTTTACAGGGTAGAATTTTCCGCGTTCTATACGCTGAACGACCCCCCGCTGTACGGCTACACCGGGGTTTCCCAGTTTGCTTCCACTGCTAACGTAAACGTTACAAACTTTCTTGAAGGGATCGGCCTGCTTGGCTGGGACGCCGGCAACCGTTATTATTACGCAGAAACCTCCCCTTTGACCAACGCGTTTGTAGATTTAAAATACCTGATCGCCAAAAACGGCTATCTGGCAGACACGGTCAACTGGTCACAGACGTTTGACACAGACGGCATGAAAACCTATAAAAACAACCGTTATCTTTCCCTTGGCTTTATGACGGAAAAAAACCTGCAGACCTTCCTGCCCAATAAAGCCGATCCTTTCGCAGCGCAGCAGGAGCTGTTTGAAAAAGCCACGGGCATTACCGATGCGCTCTTTACCCCGGTAAGCGTGTTAAACGTGGGCCACTCTAACCTCAACGTATATTACGACCAGGAGGGCGTTTATGGGCAATACAATTACCGCCCGCAGGACACCGCACAGAGCAGCTCTTTGAAATGGAATTATGAAATGCCGGAAGATGGCGTGCTGTACGTGTATGCAAAAATTGACAACACGGAAAATATCCTGGTCAGCAACGACCAAAACGGCAGCCAGCACTGGTATAATATCAAGCGTCCATATATTTTCTCTGCCGGAAAGTATAACAAGGGCGACATTGTGTCGTTCTTTTCAAACACCACAACGGGGTATTCCGGCAATGCGGATATTTATGTTTGTGTACTAAATCAGGATGTCTTTGACAGAGGCTATGAATTGCTCAACGACGAAAAGCTGGAAATTACAAACCTGACCTCCACACAGGTAGACGGTACAATTACCGCTAAAAAGGATGGTCTGATGTACACCTCTATCCCTTATGAAGAAGGATGGACCGCGTATGTAGACGGCGTAGAAACGGAAATCATACCGATTGCAAACGCCATGTGTGCAGTTCCTCTTTCGCAGGGAGAACATCAGGTTACCTTTAAATATTCTCCCAACGGCTTTATTCCCGGCGTTTTGCTGGGTGTCGCTGCGCTTGCGCTCTTTATCCTGATTATCGCTATGGAACAGGTCTATAAAAAGAAACGCAAAAAAATGCAGGCCGACCCCGTAACGGCCACGATTGATACAAAACAGGTATAACCCGCCTTATTGAATCCCCGGCCCTGCCAAACACATTTTGGTAAGGCCGGGGCTTATTATTATTTCTATCTGCTTGATTCGGAAAAGGCCGCCGCGTACATTTTTGTACGCGGCGGCCTTTTTGTTTGCACCGGGCAGTAAGCCTCTTTATAAAAGCGCTTAATCCGTATCCAATTTTAAAACCGCCATAAATGCGTCCTGTGGAACCTCTACGCTGCCCAGCTGCCGCATCCGTTTTTTGCCTTCCTTCTGTTTTTCCAGCAGCTTTTTCTTTCTGGTAATGTCGCCGCCATAGCATTTTGCAAGCACGTCCTTGCGCATGGCCTTGACCGTTTCCCTTGCAATAATTTTTCCGCCTATACATGCCTGTATGGGAACTTCAAAAAGCTGTCTTGGAATTTTTTCTTTGAGCTTCTCTGCCATCTTTCTGGCTCTGCCGTATGCCTTGTCCGCGTGGATAATAAACGACAGCGCGTCTACTACTTCTCCGTTGAGCATAATATCCAGCTTCACAAGCTTTGATTCCACATAGCCGTCAAGCTCATAATCAAAAGAGGCATAGCCCCTTGTACGCGACTTCAATGTATCAAAAAAATCATAAATAATCTCTGCCAGCGGCAGCGCATAATGGATATCCACCCTGTCCGCATCTATATAGGTCATGTCTTTAAAAATCCCACGCCTGTCCTGGCAAAGCTCCATAATATTGCCTACATATTCGCTGGGCGCATAAATATGCGCGTTGGTCATCGGCTCTTCCGCCTTTAAGATGACCGAAGGATCCGGATAATTGGTGGGATTGTCTATCATTTCTACCGTTCCATCTGTTTTTGTAATACGGTAAATAACGCTCGGCGCCGTTGTAATCAGATCCAGGCTATATTCACGCTCCAGGCGCTCCTGTATAATCTCCATGTGCAAAAGACCAAGAAAGCCGCAGCGGAAACCAAACCCCAAAGCGACCGATGTTTCCGGCTCAAACGAAAGCGATGCGTCGTTTAAACGCAGCTTTTCCAAAGCATCGCGCAAATCACCGTAGCGCGCGCCGTCCGCCGGATAGATCCCACAGAAGACCATGGACTGCACCTCCCTGTACCCAGGCAGCGGCGCGTCCGCCGGATTGCTTTCAAGCGTTACGGTATCGCCCACCTGCGCGTCACGCACCGACTTAATAGAGGCGGCAATATAACCAACCTCTCCGGCAGTCAACTCCTGCCTTGGCTCTAAGCTTGTAGCACGCAAAAAGCCGCACTCCACCACAGTGAATACAGAGCCCGTTGCCATCAGCTTGATCGCATCGCCGGGCTTGACCGTCCCGTCCATAACTCTGATATAAATAATAACGCCCTTGTAGCTGTCGTAATACGAATCAAAAATCAACGCCTTCAATGGCGCATCTGCATCCCCCTGCGGGGGCGGCACGTTCTTTACCACCTGCTCCAGCACGGCGCGGATATTTGTCCCCTCCTTGGCAGATACCTGCGGTGCATCCTGGGCGGGAATGCCAATTACATCTTCTATCTCTGTAATCACCCGCTGCGGGTCGGCGCTGGGAAGATCAATTTTATTAATAACCGGTACAATCTCCAGCCCGCTGTCTACAGCAAGATAGGTATTCGCAAGCGTTTGTGCTTCAATCCCCTGCGATGCGTCCACAACCAGCACCGCACCTTCGCAAGCGGCAAGGGAACGCGATACCTCATAATTAAAATCCACGTGGCCCGGCGTATCGATCAGGTTAAACATATACTCTTCACCGTCGTCCGCTTTATATAACAGTGTAACGGCGTGCGCCTTAATGGTAATGCCGCGCTCGCGTTCAAGCTCCATATTGTCAAGCAGCTGGTCCTCCATGTCCCGCATCGCAACCGACTGAGTTTGCTCCAGAATCCGGTCCGCCAGTGTGCTCTTTCCGTGGTCTATATGCGCAATAATGCTGAAATTCCTGATTTTATCCTTTGGAAAAGACATGCGCTTCCTCCTTTTTTACCCTTTGCAGGTAAGCTTACTTTTCACCGCGCGCCGTTTTACAAAACTCCCTCATGCAGCAAATGTCGCATTTCGGCTTTCTGGCGTCGCAAACTGCCCTTCCATGCAGCACAAGGCGGTGGCAGAAATCGTTAGATTCCTCCGGCGGCAAAATATCCCGCAATATCTTTTCGATCTTTGCCGCATCCTTTATCGTATGAAAGCCAAGCCGCCCTGTAATACGAATGCAATGCGTGTCCACTACAACAGCTGGTTTTTTAAAAATATCCCCTATCATCAGGTTCGCCGTTTTTCTTCCTACGCCCGGCAGCGCTGTAAGCTGTTCAATTGTGTCCGGCACCTTTCCTCCAAAACGGTCGCGCAGCATTATACACATATTTACAATATCCTTTGCCTTGGTCTTATACAATCCGCAGCTTTTTATATATTCCTCAACTTCGGTTATATCGGCCTGCGCAAAATCGTCAACTGTTTTAAACCTGTCAAACAAGGCCGGCGTTACCATATTGACCCGCAAATCCGTGCATTGCGCCGCCAGACGGGTAGCAATCAGCAGCTGCAGCGGGTCTGTATACACAAGCGAACAGATCGCATCGGGGTACTCTTTTTTCAGTGCCTCGACCGCAAGCTTGGCTCTTTGGCGATCGGTCATACCGTTCACTCCCTTGTGGTTGTCCAAAATACTGTTACTATAGTACCATAAAAAGATTTTTTTGTCAGCAGTTGCCCTTTATTTTCTTTTTTGCTATAGTTAATCCTATAGATGCTTCTCTCAAGGGGTAAAAAAGAAAGGAATCGTGTTTTATGTATAAAAATTATTTGTTTGATCTGTACGGCACACTGGTTGACATTCATACAGATGAGGAAAACGGGTATTTGTGGGAAAAGCTGTGTACGCTATACGGGTTTTACGGCGCGTATTACACCCCGCAGACCTTAAAAGACGCTTATCAAAAGGGGGTACAGGCAGAAAAGGAGGCAGCAAAGGCGGCGCATCCGCAATATATCCATATAGAGGTGCGGCTGGAAAACGTGTTCTCCTCGCTCTACAAAAGCCGTGGCGTTGTAGCCGACCGACAGCTTGTTGATTATACCGCGCAATTTTTCCGGGCCATATCTACCAGCTATGTCCGCTTGTACGACGGCGTTTTGGATCTGCTCGATGCACTGGACAATGCCGGCAAAAAAAAGTATTTGCTTACAAACGCACAGCACTGCTTTACCATGCCGGAGCTTACGCTTTTAAAGATTGCAGACCGGTTTGACGGGATTGTTATTTCCTCCAACGAATACACCAAAAAACCGGACAAGGCTTTTTACCACATTTTATTGGAACGTTACGGCCTGAACCCGGCCGAGAGTATTATGATCGGCAACGACTGTACAACAGATATAAAAGGTGCCCATGACGCAGGGCTTGACAGCCTGTATATCCACTCAAACCTTTCGCCGGAGGTCACCGGCCCATTGCTTTGCACACACCGCATTATGGACGGGGATGTCTATCAAATCAAAAAGCTTGTTTTATAATAAAGCAGTGGCGGCTGTAAATGCTTTAAAGACATTTTGCTTTTTGCAAAAGACTACATCACACAAAAAGGGCAGGGAGCTTTTGCTCCCTGCTTTCTTTATAATATAAACTTAAAAAAATAAAAGATAGAAAATTCTTTGTCTATACCAGTTGAAACTCGGCCGTTAAGCTGTATTCCTTATTTGTATGTTCAGCATCAGAAATCGTAACCACAATTCTGTATTTACCAGCCATAAGATCCCCGGTTTTCTCTGCAATATAATACAATTTTTCTACTTCCGTATTGGGCGGCAAGCGATTAGAGACCTTGGCAAACACCGTGTTTTCATCAAAAGCAACTTCCTGCCAACGATTATCCCGCAAAATTTGCAGCCTAAAATTTTCCGGGAATATATATTCTTTGTCAGAAGAATTTTTAAAAACCATCGCGATTGTTTCCGTATCTGTTCTATACGTATCCTCTTTTGTTTGTAGTGTTACGCCCTGTACAACGGTCGTACTTTCTGCCTGGCTTGTCGCATAAACGGTTTCACTGTTTAGGGTTTGATCTTCTTTGGTAGCGGTTGTGTTTCCGTCATCCTTTTCCGTACAGGAAAACAGAAAAAAACACAATATGGCAAGCAGAAAAAAGACTATTTTTTGTTTCAATGTAAACACCCTCCCTTAATAACGGGTTAAATACCAAAGGTTTACAGCGGATTTTGCGCTGCTAAAGTAAGAAGCGGACCCTGAATCCAGCCCTGCGCTGCGTACTCCCATTGTCTTATATGTATACCCGTTTTTATCGCTTACTATAACGCCTCCGCTATCACCATTTTGACTTGCAAGATCAGCTGAAACCATTCCTGAAAATGATATCCCGTCTATTTTGTAGCCCACATTTGTGGATGTTATATATCCAGCGCTTGCCCCTGAAACAGATCCATACAGAACTACAAATTTTCCTGTAATTGGGGTAGCAATAAAATCATTGCTACCAGTTATCGTATAATTTGTGTTATAAATTATATTACTAGCAGATGAATTTGGAGATAACTTTACATAAGAAAGATCATATTTACCTCCAAACCTTCTTAATTTAACTGTCCCTAAAAGTTCAGACGATTTGTTAAAAATTGGTTTTTCAACTGCATTATTTTTTCCATGCGCACAAGTAATAAACCCCGTTTCCTCGCCAGCTGTAGTATACCGCTTAACCCTAAACGCAGTGGAAAAAGTTGAAAATGTAGTTTTAATTTCTGCTCCCGGATTTGTTGATGCTTTAAATTCTATGTCTTCTTGTATATTTTCAAATAAAATGGCATTACTATCTGTTATCTTCATTTTAAATTCCTGTATTTTATATTCATCTATATTCTTCATTTGCACAACAATTCGGTTTTTATTATCCATCAAACTATAACTAACAATATTATCGCAAACTTCAAACTGTTGATGGTTTTCTTTTCGTCCAACGCGTGTTTCCATTGCATTTGAAATAATATTCATTAAGTTTGTAAGCTCTTCATAAGAATACTGTACAATGTCAATTTTCAAATTCTCATTGTTTGTCACGCTTTTTAACGCGTTTTTTAATGAACGATTGTTTTCTGTCAGCATTACCACAAGCTGATTATCATGATCAATGTATGTGCCGCCATAGTAATCTGGATACTTTTTATTGCCTTTGTTTTGTGCATATAACAAATCTGTAGATATATATTGATTAATCTGTTCATTTTGTTCAGATGCAGATAATTGCAAATCGAAAATTGTATTCTGTTGTTCCGCTAGATAACAATCTTCACTTTCTAAACCTACCGCCGAAAAACAAAATAAAATACTAAACGCAACAAATAACGCTGCCAAAAAAATTGATACGCGTCTTTTTAAACTATTAAACATGTTCCTCTTCCTTTCTTGTTTTATTTAGTAATGCACCCTGTACCTTTCCCTCCACATCGGCCATGCACCCCCTTTTTGTTTCTTCTTTTAATATAGCATTTCCTGTAATAGATGTATATACATTTGTTATGTTTGGTATTTATTTTGTTATAATTGACCCATTGCCTGTCTGGGCTGAATTTTCACAAGGCGCGGCAGCATAAGCAGCTGG